>CAWIVA010000040.1:0-12539 GCA_963839225.1 uncultured Acidobacteriaceae bacterium | reverse complement strand
CCACGTATTGCTGGGCTATGGAATGCGCACAGCAAGCTGATGATGGTTGACTTGCCCGATCCCGACGATCCCACCAGCGCAGTCACCGTTCCCGGGTGGGCAAGAAAACTGATTCCATGCAGCACCGGCTTGTCAGCCTCATAGGAAAACTCCACATCGTCAAAACGCACCCATGCCCTGGATAGGCGGCATCTTCAACGTGCGCTCGGGGCTCTTGTTCTCTTCGAGCTCCGACATGATCTCATTGGTGCGATCCAGGCCCGCAAAAGCCTCAGTCAATTGCGTGCCGATGTTCACGATTTGAAAGACAGGCGCGATCATCAACGCAAGAAACATGTTGTATTGAAAATAGGAGCCCACCGTCCAGGTGTTGTTCAAAACCAGATGGCCGCCCAGCCACATCACCAAGGCAGACACTATGCCCAGAACCGTGGTGGAGGCGGAGCCAAGCACGCTGGTCATGGTCAACGACTTCATTACATTGGCCAGCAGCCGATCCACGCCAACGCCAAAGACCTGCGCCTCGCGCTCCTCCGCGTGATAGCCCTTGATGACGCGCACGCCGCCCAGTGACTCTGTAAGCCGTCCCGGTAACCTCGGCATTGATCTTGCCCCGTTCGCGGAAGATGGGGCGAATCCTCTTGAAGCCAAACTGCAAAACAAACACAAATACGCCGACGACGGCAAAGACAGTGAGTGTGACCGTGGCGCTGCGATGGAGCAGGAAGAAGAAAACCAGAACGGCAGTCAGCAATCCGCCCACAAAGTCCACCAGCCCGGTGCCCACAAGGTTGCGCACGCCTTCCACATCGGTCATAATTCGCGCCACCAGCGTGCCGGTGCGGTTTTGATCGTAGTAGGAAACGGAAAGCAGGCCCACGTGCCGCTGCACCTGCCGGCGCATCTCGGCAATCAGCCGCTGGCCCTCCTTCGAGAGCAATTGCGTGAGAGAGAAAGAGGTGATGGCCTGAAGCATCGTAGCCGAAAGAACAATCACAATGATGCGGGGCAGCAGATCGGCTCGCGGATGCTGCGGAGAAAGCACTGTGTCCAGCAGCGGCTTCGAGATAAGAGGCAATATCAAGCCCGCAAGGCGGTTGATTGCCATCAGGAAAAGTCCGGCCAACAGCAGACCCTTGCGCGGCGCCACCAGCGCCCAAACCTGCGGCCACAGCTTTTTCAAATCCGGCTTGCGCTTGGGAAGATCCGCCTGCCCCGCGCGCGCGCCTCGCCCTGCGGCGTGCGCTCGGCGCGCATGCCCATCCCCATTCCACCGCCGCGAATAGCCGCCCAAGCTCTAAACCTTCCCCGTTCGCCGCGCGGCAATAAATGACCGCACGCACAAGAGATCACGTAGATAACTAGCATCAGAGCCAACGCCGCTTTGAGTACATCGCGATGGGATCCGGTCGACTTGCCCGCGGCATGAGCGGTAATGACGCCTCAGCAATCTCAACGCACGTGCCGATCAAGCCCAGCAGCGCAATCGTCACGTTGATGTGCATGAACAGCTTGCGCCGGCTTTCATTGGGGCTGATGGCCAAAAAGCCGAAGATGCCCAGCGCCAGGCCGATCCACGCCGGAATCAGCGCAGTCGGATGCGCGCTGCCCGTGCCGATAGTATCCAAGCAGACCCAACGCAACCAGAAGAAGCGCAAATATCAGTGTTGCCTTTGCCATGCGAGACCTCCGTCTCTGCTCATGGCAAGAATATCAGGTGACTCGTCCCCGCGCCTTGAAGGATTCGAGTTACGGCTAACTTACCGCTGGATGCGCGCCGATCCGCCTTTGGCAAAGGCCCGCACCTGGTCCACGGTCGCCATGGTCGTGTCGCCGGGAAAGGTGGTCAACAGAGCGCCATGCGCCCAGCCCAGCTTGACCGCTTCCTCGGGCGATTCGCCGGTCAGCAGCCCATAGATAAAGCCGGCAGCAAAACCGTCTCCGCCGCCCACGCGATCCACCACGTCCAGCTCAGCCGTCGGCGCGGTGTAGGTCTTGCCGTTGATCCAGGCAACCGCGCTCCAGCTGTGATGGTTCGTGGAGTGCACTTCGCGCAGCGTGGTCGCCACCACCTTGGCCTGCGGAAGCTTCTTCACCACCTGGTCGATCATGCCGAAAAATACGCTGGGATCCAGTTTCGATTTGGCCGCAACCTCCGGTCCCGGAATGCCCAGCCCCTTCTGCAGATCCTCTTCGTTGCCCACCAGCACATCCACGTTCTCCACAATCTTGCCGATGGTCTCAACGGCCTTGGCGTTGCCGCCCTGGATGTTCCATAGCTTCTCGCGGTAATTCAGATCGAACGAAGTCACCGCGCCCGCGGCCTTGGCTTCCTTCATCATCTCCGCGGCCAGCGCGGCCGTAGTGGGCGAGAGCGCTGCAAAAATCCCGCCGCAGTGAACCCAGCGCACGCCTCCGGCAAAGATCGCCTTCCAGTCAAAATCTCCCGGCTTCAGTTGCGCCCCGGCTTCGTTGCAACGGTTGTAGAAGACCACCGGAGGACGCACGCCGTGCCCCGATCGCTATACACCGCCGCCATATTGGGGCCGGTCACGCCGTTGTGCTTGAAGTGCTTGTAGATCGGCTTCACGCCCATGGCGCGAACTCGCTCGGCGATCAGGTCGCCGATGGGATAGTCCACCATCGCCGAGACAATTGCCGTCCTCATTCCGAAACAGTCCGAGAGGTTGGCGGACACATTAAACTCGCCGCCGCTGACGTGAATCTTGCACTCCGTCGCCTTGCGAAAGGGAATAATCCCCGGATCAAGCCTGTGCACCAACGCTCCCAGCGACAGAAAATCCAGCTCGCCATCCTTCAGAATATT
Source organism: uncultured Acidobacteriaceae bacterium (assembly GCA_963839225.1). Lineage (GTDB taxonomy): Bacteria > Acidobacteriota > Terriglobia > Terriglobales > Acidobacteriaceae > Telmatobacter. The sequence goes on along the minus strand of CAWIVA010000040.1, from coordinate 9,712 downwards.
CAAACCATCACTCATCGGCAGTTACCCCTCGTCCTCAATGAAATTGCTTTGAATGAAATTCGAAGCTCGATCTATTTAATAATCTGATCTTACCTTTAGCGCGGTCAGCCCGCATGCCGCTTCAACTGCTTCACATCGGTCAGAATCTGCTCCGCCGTCCACTCGTTGCCCGGATAAAAGCGCACCACTTTGCCGTCCGGCCCAATCAGCGTGGTTGACAGCGTGTGAGTAATCGTCTCGTCCGCTCCGTAAGTAATACCCACGTCAAAAAACTTCGCCATCTCCAGCAGTTCAGCTTGGCCGCCACGGCAAAATCCCAGTGCGCAAAAGCGCGTCTTGCATCGCTGCCGATATAGGTCGCCCCGTAAGCCCGCAACCGCTCCGGCGTATCGTGTTCCGGATCGAAGCTCATGCACATCAGGTGGGTCTTCGCGTAGAGCGCTGGATTAGCCGCCAGTTGCTTCTCGATCGCCGCAAAGTTCCGCGTTACCAGCGGGCAGAAATTGGGCAACGGGCAGCGCGTATAGATAAAGGTAACCAGCACCGCCTTACCCTTGAACTGCCCCAGGTGAATCGCCCGCCCGTCCTGATTGCGCATCTTGAAATCCGGCACCGTATCTCCCGGGAGCCGGCACATGATAGCTGACCGCCGGCCGGTAATCGGCCCTCGCCTGCGCCACCACAACAATATGATCCAGAAGGTAGTCTGCATTCGGGTCCGGCGAAACCAGCACGTCCGCCGTAATCACGTCGCCAGGATGCAGCTCACCCAGAATGCTCGCATCCTTGAGCTTGTACGGCATAGTCATCGCATCCATGAAGCCCGGAATAGCCTCATGATTCAGCGTTACTTCGCCTTTGGTGGAATCTGTTGAAACCACCTTACCGCGTAGTTTATATGCCTTGAAGTTCTGATTGTCAGATGCCTGTGTAGCCGCATTCTGTCCCGAACGGCACCCGGCAAGCGCAACCAATGCAAGCAACGAAATTGCAAGAATGCGGCGAATCACGAGTCCAGTGTACAACCAATGAATCGACGACTGCCCGAGGATCGATCTCCTAGCAATAAACCTCAGGAATAAAATTCTGTTCGCTCTTGGGCGGACGCACATAGTTCGATTTTTCCAGCTTGGGCAACACCAAATGCTCAGGCGTCAGATCGCGATAAGGAATCATCGACAGCAAATGACGGATCACGTTGAGCCGTGCGCACTTCTTATCCTCGGCATTCACCACATACCACGGCGCCTGCTTGGTATCGGTCACCGCCAGCATCTCGTCCTTGGCGCGCGAGTACTCAGCCCAATGCTTGCGCGATTCCAAATCCATGGGGCTCAGCTTCCATCGCTTGGTCGGCTTGTCCATCCGGTCCTGAAAGCGCCGCTCCTGCTCTGCGTCACTCACCGAGAACCAGTACTTGAGCAGAATAATGCCCGATCGCAGCAGCATGCGCTCAAACTCCGGGCAGCTCTGCATAAACTCCTGGTACTGCTTATCGGTGCAAAATCCCATCACGTGCTCAACCCCGGCGCGGTTATACCAGCTGCGATCGAAGAGCACCATCTCGCCGGCCGCCGGAAGATGCGCAACATATCTCTGAAAATACCACTGCGTTTTTTCGCGCTCGGTCGGTGTGGCCAGCGCGACGATCCGGCAGACGCGCGGGTTCAGCGATTCGGCGATTCGCTTGATTGCCCCGCCCTTGCCGGCCGCATCGCGGCCCTCAAAAAGCACTACCACGCGCAGATTTTCGTGCCGAACCCATTCCTGGAGCTTGACCAGCTCCACCTGAAGGCGGCGCAGCTCGCGCTCGTAGTCGCAGTCTTTGCCCAGATGCAAAATCGCGCCCTCAGTTGTCCCCGGTAATTTGGAAACGTGGTGATTCCCCTTGGGGGCGTGCCCTAACTCTTTCCCTTTATGGCGATTCTGTTTATTCTTCCCGGCCACTTACCTGCCTCCCAGTCCCGTTCACTGCCACGAATTCATAATGACAATAGCCGCCGGATACTTGCAGCTAACATATTGATAATTAAGGAACCAACGTCCCAACGCTGTGACTCTGGATACAACGCGTTCATCGCCACCGGCCAAACAGACGCCTGGCAAACATCCGTCAGTCTGCCATCTTTCATATCGGCAAGATTCAAGTCTTGGTTACAGCAAAGACTGCACCTTATGCTCTGGCAAGGAGTTAGCTAATCAGCAGGTCAAATTTTGGCCCTTTATTCGGCTGCCGGGCAGACTAGCCGTTTGGCAAGAAATCTGGGTTTAATGAATTGAAATACGGATCGGCCCACGAGTTCCGCTAAGCGAGACAATCGCGATCGAATATCCGTAGAAATCTAAATAACTCGATGCTACTCTACGTGTCATAGGGCGCAGATCCCCTTGCACGCGAACCGGACCCAACCTGAGACCAGCCCCAATCAAAGGAGGAACAATGGTTCGTAAATCAGTTTTTTATTCGCTGGCAGTCGTCGCGCTTTTGTCCGTCGTAACCATCAATTCCCAGGCGCAGTCCGTGATGACTCATCATGTCCGTGAAGTGACGCGCAACGGCCGGGCAAAGTCGCTCCGGCGCCTTCCGGGGGATCAAGTCATGCAGTTGAACATTGTGCTCCCGCTCCGCGATCAGGCCGGCCTGGATGCTTTTCTGAAAGATGTCTACAACCCCTCCAGCCCCAACTACCGCCATTTCCTCTCCGCGGCGGAGTTCACCTCGCGCTTCGGCCCCAACTCAAGAAAACTACAAGGCCGTGCTTCATTTCGCAAAAAACAACGGACCTCGCGGTCGTTGGCGGATCCCGCGATGGCATGGACGTGCAGGTCAAAGGCACGGTTTCAGCCATCGAGACGGCCTTCCACCTGAAAATGCGCATCTATCAGCACCCCACTGAGAAACGCACCTTCTACGCGCCCGACCGCGAACCCACCACCAACCTGAACTTTCCGCTGTGGCACATCTCCGGCCTCGACAACTACTCCATCCCGCATCCCATGTTCGTCAAGAAGAGCGACTACGCCAAGGCCCACGGCATCTGATGCCGGACGCCGTCGTCACCCATGCCACCACCGGCTCCGGCCCCTCGGCCTCGTTCCTAGGCAGCGACATGCGCGCGGCCTACTATGGCGGAACAGCGCTGACCGGCGCCGGCCAGAACCTCGGCTTGTTCGAGTACTGAGGGCACCGACCTGGCCGACCTGAACACCTACTTCAAGAACGTCGGCCAAACCAACAATGTTCCCGTCACGCTGCTCTCAACCGACGGCACCAGCACCGCCTGCGTGGATAGCAAGTCCGGCGGCAGCTGCGACGACACCGAGCAGACACTCGACATGACCCAGGCCATTGGCATGGCTCCCGGCCTGGCCAGCCTGGTGATGTACGTCGGCTCCACCGATACGGCCATCATCGGCGCCATGACCACCCACAACCCTCTGCCCACCACCATCGGCTGCTCATGGGGCTGGACGCCGGCCGATCCCACCACGCTTGATCCCTACTTCGAAAAAATGGCCGCGCAGGGCCAGAACTTCTTTGCGGCCTCTGGGGACAGCTCCAACTGGTCTTCGAGCAACGAGGCGTGGCCGGCGGACGATGCCTATGTCGTCTCCGTCGGCGGCACTGACCTGGTCACCGCCAGCGCGGCCGGCCCCTGGAAGTCGGAAACCGCATGGTCCGACAGCGGCGGCGGCATCTCTCCTGACAACATTGCCATTCCCGCCTGGCAGCAGCTCGCAGGCGTCATCAACTCCAGTAACAAGGGCTCCACGACTCTCCGCAATGGCCCCGACGTTTCGGCCAACGCAAACTTCACCTTCTACACCTGCGCCGACCAGACCACCTGCCTGGCCAATGAATACGGCGGCACCAGCTTTGCGGCGCCCATGTGGGCAGGCTACATTGCCCTGGTCAACCAGCAATTGGCGACCATCGGCCAACCGCCCATCGGCTTCATCAACCCCACCATCTACGCGCAAAATGTGACGTCCGGCTACAACACTGATTTCCACGACATCACCAGCGGCACTTCCGGCAGCTATTCGGCCGTAACCGGCTACGATCTGGTCACTGGTTGGGGCAGTCCAAACGGCGTCGGCCTGATTAACGCCCTTGCCCCATTGCCCACAACATCGCCCACCTTTGGCACCCTCGCCTCGCCGGGTTCCGGCTCTGGGGCGCAGAACGGCCGCGAAAGTTCCACCATTACCACAACCGTGACTGGCAGCTTAGACTTGGCAGTCGACTAAAATCCGTCAACTATTAACAGCCGTTAACTTCGCCTCCACCGGTTCCACGCGAACTTTCGCGATCCGCCGGCCTTCCATTTCGACCACGGTAAGTCGTCGCCCTTCGTAAACGATGTTCTCGCCCGGCTCCGGGATGTGCCCCAGCCGCATAAGCAGAAAACCGGCCAGCGTTTCCACCCCGCCGTCGCGTGGCAGGCTCCATTGCATCTGCGTTTCCAGGTCGCGCAGGTTCACGCCACCGTCCATCAGCAGTGCTCCACTGGCGGTAGTAAGAACGGGAACGGCGGGCGAGTCAAACTCATCTTCCAGTTCCCCGGTAAGCTGCTCGATTGCGTCCTCCGCCGTTACCAGGCCGACCGTCGAGCCGTATTCGTCCACCACGATAGCCATATGCCGCCGACGATGCTGAAAGTCGCCGATGAGGTCAAGGACAGACTTGGTCTCCGGCACCACCATCACGTCGCGCATTACCTGGTTAAGTTTCAATTCCACAAATGGCGGAGCAGCAGGCAGCGCCGTGGATCGAAAGTACATAAGGCGCGCCAGATCCTTGGAATAAACGACTCCGACAATGTGCTCTGGACCGCGAGTCTCGTCGTAGACAGGCACGCGGGAGTGTTTGCGCTCTATAACTTTGGCGCTGGCTTCTTCAACCAGCATGCTAGAAGGCAGAGAAAAAATCTTCTGCCGCGGAGTCATGATCTCGCGAATGGAAACATCTTCCAGTTCCAGCGCTCGATGGATAAGCGTCTCCTGAAAGCGAGGGCAGCAGCCCCATGCGGCGGGCCGAGGTGGCAATCAGCTTGAGTTCCTCAGGAGAATGCACGGTGCCCTTCTGAGTCATGGGAATATCAAAGCCGCGCAGAATCACGGCCGCCGAACCGCTGAGAAAGCGAACAGCAGGGCGAGCCAGTGTCATGAAGATCAGCATCGGCTGGGCAACAGCGACCGCCAGCGCCTCCGCACGGCGCAGGGCCAGCGATTTAGGCACCAGTTCGCCCACCACCACATGGAAATAAGTGATGAATGCAAAGCCCAGTGTGATGGCAACAACGTGGGCATAGATGTACAGATAGCCCTGGCTCAACGGCAGAACCCCCATCCAGCCCATCAGAACTGAAGCGGCCAACGGCTCGCCCAGCCAGCCCAGAGCCAGCGAGCAAAGGGTAACGCCGAGTTGAACTGCTGGCAGAAAATCGCCCAGATCCTGTTGCAGCCGGCGAACAGCGCGCGCTCCGGGAACGCCGTTGGCCAGCATCTGCTCAATGCGGGTATCGCGAATGGAAACCAGCGCGAACTCCGCGGCCACAAAGAATGCGTTGGCCAGGATGAGCATGGCCACAGCAACAATTTGCATCAGAGACAGACCGTGCATCTCGTTCAGCAGAATAGCATTGAATACGGGTCAAAGATCATGGTCGGTCTCGCCCGCACCACCCCCAGGGAACCAAAATGCGTCGGTTTTCGTAGGGTGGAACAGGAGTAAAGACAATGACCAGGATAAAGCACCTTTGGATGGCTTCAACCGCCGCTTTGGCGCTGGCTGCGGTTCCGGCGCTGGCCTCGGAGGCCACCTTCGACCGCAATCTGACCGTGAATGGCCGTGTGGAGCTTTCCGTCGCGACCGGCACGGGCTATATCCACCTGGCCCATGGCTCGGGCAACCAGGTGCATATAGTCGGCCACGTAAAGTCCGGCTGGGGCGGAAGCGATGAGCAGGTCAAGCAGATCGCAGCCAATCCACCGATCGATCAGACCGGCAATATCATCCGCATCGGCGGTCGCCACCAGAGCCTGCATAATATCAGCATCGACTATGACATCGAAGCCCCGGCCAACGCCTACCTGGACGCCGCAACCGGCTCCGGCGACGTGAACGATGACGGCGTGGGTGAAAATGCCAAGCTGAATACCGGCTCGGGAAGTATTCACGCCACAGGGTTGCACGGGGGTTTTCAGTTGGAGACAGGCTCGGGCAACATCTATGCCGAGCAGACCGGGCAAGGCAACGTGAAGGCCAGTACCGGTTCGGGCAGCATCGAACTGCGCAACCTCAACGGTGGCCTGAAAGCAGAGACGGGCTCTGGAAACATCAAGTTGGGCGGAGCGCCAACCGCATCCTGGAACATTCAAACCGGCTCGGGCAACGTGGACTACTGGCCCGGCAACGCCGCGCTCACCCTCGACGCAGAAACCGGATCGGGCAGCGTTCACTCCGACCATGAAGTCACTGCCCAAGGCGATTCAGACCGGCATCATTTGACCGGCAAACTGAACGGCGGCGGCCCCACCGTGCACATCGAAACCGGTTCTGGAAATATCCGGATTTACTAGCGTTCAAATTCTTGCGTCAGAGTTGCTTTCCTAAGTTTTTTCGCAGGCAAGGCTTGAGCGACTTTCCATGTTGTCATGGGAGGGCCTTGCCTGCTGTTTTTCTCGTCCACCGCCCGATTCCCTTCCCCTACTCGTCGCTAGCCCGGCTGACAATTGCAACTCGGAAATAGGGCTTTGTCTTTTCCCCCGGGTCCGCCGCGAACTGCTGTTCAGTTTTCGCCGCATCATAATCGCGCCACAGCCAGATCATCGACTCAGGAAATTCCGCCGCTCCCTGCGCTCCGTTGTGCGTCCCTCTGCCAAAAGCAAAGTGAAAATCGTATTCCTTGGTCTTGAGCGAGTTGGCCATGCGAATATTAGCCAGAGGCCAGCTTCCCCAGCGCGGATTCTCCATATCCTCCGCCCCATCCTGCAGCCAAACACGAATATTGCGTTTCGGCTCGCGCAGAATCTTGTCGGGGTAGTCCTGTCCTCCGTCGTGAATCGCCGGATTTTCCTTCCATTGAATATTGGTAAAGCTGCCGATCAGCGAGAGAACCCGGCTGAAATAATCCGGCATCTGCCATGCCGCGTTGAAGCTGCAAATTCCGCCTGATGAAGCGCCGGTAATCGCGTGACTGTAACCATCCTCGCGCAGATTGTATTTGGCGCCCACCTCGGCCAGCACTTCCTCGCGCAGGAAGCGTGCATACCGGTCGCTCACCGTATCGTAGAGGGTGCTGCGCATGGCGTCTTTGAGCGTGCGTCCCCACTTATCCGCATGGCCCTTCACGAAATCGTAAGTAGGCGTGCCCGGCGAAGCCGGAGATATCTCCGGGATTGATAAATACGCAGATCATCACCGGAATCTTCTTCTGCGCGATCAGATTGTCAATCACGTTCAACACGGGGTTGTCGCCATCGCGGTGAATGGAACCGCCTGCCATCCTGAAAGACCATCACGGCGGCGGGGACCTTTGGATCGTATTGCGCGGGCACGTAAATCCAATACTCGCTCTTCATTCCGTCGTAAATCTTGCTGGTATGGATCAACTTCTCGGAGAGCTTGCCTGAAGGAACGCCGGGCTGAAGATACGAGAGCGGCCCAAAGACCGGCAGATCGAGCGATCCGCCAAACTTTGCCCCGTCCACCAGAAAATAAAACTGGTGCGCTCTGCCCACTTGATCGATGTGCGCAGCTGCATACCAGAGAGCCGGACCCGCCGCGGAATTCTCCGACGGAACCTGCTGCATCGCCGAAGTCATGTTTGCATCGATGATCAGCGTCGGCGCAGTAGCCGCTTCCACAGCAAAGAAGAACGCCGGCCCTTGCCCAGCCCACGCCGTGCCATTCTTCAGATCCTTCGCATCAAAGCTTGCCTCAATCGCCGTGCGCAACCCTGGACTGTGCGTTTGTGACAGCGCAATTAATTCCGGCGCAGACAACTTACCCGCGGACGGGTTGTCCGCGGCAGAGGCTGGAAGGACGAGAGAACAGACGACCAAAAACAAGAGCAGGTTTTTCATGCTGCCCATGGTACACGTCGGGAAATAAAGTTGTCATCCTGAGCGAAGCAGCACGCTTCTTGCGCAGTCGAAGGGCCAGCGCCTGATCCCCTTCCATTACTCGTCGCTGTCCCTATTGATAATCGCCACACGGAACAAAGGTTTTCCCTTCTCCTCCGGGTCCGGCTTGAACTCATCGGATGTCTTGGCCGCATCGTAGTCCCCCCAAAGCCAGATCATCTCCTTGGGAAACTCCGCTGCTCCCTGCGCCCAGCTATGCACGCCCTTGCCGAAGCTGAAATGAAAGTCGTAATCCCTGGTCTTCAGCGCGTTGGCCACCCGGATATTGTTCAGCGGCAAGCTTCCCCAGTGCTCGCTCTCCAAATCGTCTGTGGCGTCGCGCAGCCATATGCGCAGGTTGCGCTTGGGTTCGCCCAAAATCTTGTCGGGATAATCCTGCCCGCCGTCTAGAACGTCAGGGCTCGCCTTCCATTGCCGGCTGGTGAAGGCGGCCACCAGGACGATCACCCGGCTGAAGGTATCCGGCAGCTGCCACGCGGCGTTGAAGCTGCAAATGCCGCCCGAAGAAGCCCCGGTGATGGCGTGGCTGTAAGCATCCTGGCGCAGATTGTATTTGGCGCCCACCTCAACCAGCACCTCATCCCGCAGAAAGCGCGCATACCGGTCGCTCACCGTGTCGTAAAGCATGCTGCGCGTAGCGTCCTTCACTGTGCCGCCCCACCGATCAGCTTGTGCCTTTACGAGAGCGTAAGTTGGCGTGCCCGGCAAGTCGGACATATCGGCTGCGTCGATGAATATGCAAATCATGACCGGGATTCTCTTCTGCGCGATCAGGTTGTCGATCACATTCAGCGTGTTGTTGTTTCCCTGGCGGTCCAAATAAGCGCTGCCGTCCTGAAAAACCATCACTGCGGCGGGAACCTTCGGATCATATTCCGCCGGAACGTAAATCCGGTAATTGCTCTTCATCCCGTCGTAGATTCTGCTGGTATGGATGATCGTCTCAGAGAGTTTTCCCGTGGGAACGCCAGGCAGCCGATAGGAGAGCGGTCCAAAGACCGGCACATCCAGGCTTCCACCAAACTTTTTCCCATCTGCCATGTAGTGAATCTCGTGCAGCCTGCCCACGGGCTCAACGTGCGCAACGGCATACCAGAGCGATGCTTCGGACTCCGGGCCTGGAACCGGCAGCATCGGCCGGCCGGCGCCTTCATCGATCGCCAGCAACGGCGCCGTCGCCGCCTCCACGACAAAAAAGAACTCCGGCCCTTCGCCCGCCCATGCCGTGCCATCTTTCAATGCTTTTCCTTCAAAACTGGTCTCGATAGCCGCGCGCAGTCCCGGACTGTGCGCCTGTGCCAGCGCAATCAACTGCGGCGCTTGCAGCTTGCCCGCAGGCGGGTTCTCCGCTGCGCAGGCTGGTAGGGCGAGAAACAGCGCGAGTAAAAATAAGAGTGGCTTATTCATGCTGCTGATCGTACATGCCGTCAACGCCGGCTGCCAATCCTCATCGCGCATGAAGACGGCCTCGGCAGCGGTGATTTCCGGGCAAGCTCCATGCAAATCCCCATTTTCCCGTACGAGTCTCGCCGGTTTTTCCTCGCCAGCCCAATTCCTTTCC
>CAWIVA010000039.1:0-6544 GCA_963839225.1 uncultured Acidobacteriaceae bacterium | reverse complement strand
CAGACAAGCAGGACGGCGGCCACTGCATTCCCTGTGAATTTGAAGCCTGGAATGCCGCGATTGATGCCGAGGATTACAAGGCGGCGCGGGAACAGTCTGCGGCAATTCTTGATCATGTAACCAGCATTAACGACAAGGCACAAGCGCAGTTTCTGCTAGGCCAGGCGTGGTTGAGCGAGGGTATTCACAAGAAACATGACAAGGCGTGCGAGGCAGCCGACGCCGCGTTTCAGGAATCGCTCCAGTTGCGTCCTGGCAGTGCAAATTGTCTCTACGCAGACGGAACAGCGCTGGCCTATCTCAAACGCGATGATGCCGCCAGGGAACGCTATCGGCAATACTTAAAGGTTGCCGATCCGGGCAGCTTGAACTATGCACGAGCGCAGCGTTTTGCCGAGCATCCGGAGCTGGCTCGCGCCCGGGTAGCACCGAACTTCCGTCTGACCACGATCGACGGCAGGACACTTACGCTTGAAGCCTGGCGGGAAAGGTGGTTTTGATTGATTTCTGGGCCACCTGGTGCGGACCGTGCCGGGAGACGTTGCCGCATATCCGGCAGATTGCTCAAAAGTTTGACGGCCAGCCGTTCGTTGTGCTGAGCATCAGTCTTGATAAGGACGAGGCCAAGTGGACGGAATTCACAGCAAAGAATCAGATGACCTGGCTGCAGTATCGCGATGGTGGATTTGATGGAAAGATCGCTACTTTGTTCGGGGTCACTGCAATTCCGGCTACATTTACGATCGATGCCGATGGCGTACTCGAAGATCAGCATGTGGGCGATGCGGATATCGAAGGAAAGCTGAAGAAGCTGATCGCCAGGGCGGGGGAGATGGGCAATCGCAAGGCAGCGTCAGCGGCGAACTAAGATGCAGCCTACACGAAATTTCAGTTGGATGGCATATGCCTTCCTTGGGCGCGCTATTCCCCAAAGGGACCGGCTTGGCAACCTAGCACATCAAACCCCAGTTGCACAAGACTTGCAATTTCTTTTCCGATACCCCTACTATCCGCAATAGAAACCGGCCTGCAAAGCAGGTGGGTGGTCAACGCTGGTTGAACCAACATTCATGAACAGGGGCTCAACTCGACAATCGGTTCTGTGTGCAGTGTCCGCCAGTCCGGAATGCCTAATGAACCGCGGAGAGCTCCACCTTCTTCGGAAGGGTTCACCAGCGCATTGCTCACGGCCCAGTGGGTCGGATTCTACCTTCCTTTCTCACGGCGGCAACGGCTGACGGTGGGAATGCCGTATGCTGACTCAGTGGATCCAGTTCTCTTCCATCTCGGTTCGATCCTGATTCCGGCCTATGGGGCTTCGGCTGCCGTGGGCGTGCTGCTGGCGCTGTTTCTTGCGCAGCGGACGGCGCGCATTGCGGGCTTGAATGCCGGGCAGGTGTGGAATCTTTGCGTGGTGGCGCTGTTTGCGGCGCTTGTGGGGCAGCGGCTGCTGCTGGTGGTGCTGAACTGGAGCGATCTGCGGCTGCATCCCGCATGGCTGCTGACGCTGGCCATGATTCATCATCCGCTGCTGGCGGCTGCGGGAGCGCTGGCGGGAGCGGGTTCGCGCGGTGCTGTATGCGCGCTGGCGGCGGATGCCGATTGTGGAACACGGCCGATGCGCTGGCCGCGCCCGTGGCGCTGGGACTGGCGTTCGAGCAATTGGGCGCGTTGCTGGCGGGTCGGGTTATGGGACTGAAGCTTCTGTGCGCTGGGCTGTTATCTATACCAGTCCATTGGCCGCGCGATGGAGCGGGACTCCGCTGGGCATTCCGCTGCATCCGGTGCAGGGATATGCGGCGTTGGCTTTTCTGAAGCCTTTCGATTTTGCTGCTGGTTTGGTTGCCGGCGAGACGGCGGCAGGGCGATGTGGCCGGGCTGTGGCTGTTGGGAGCCGGAGTGGTGGTTTTTCTTACTGAGTTTGGCGCGATCCCGAAGGCCGGGGCATGCTGTTGGGGGGTGCGCTGGATGGGCCGCAGGTGGTGGCGATTCTGATGGTGCTGGCCGGTGGGCTGGGGCTGATGGAACGCGGAGAGCCGGTTGGGGATAGTGGTTCCCACCCATTCCGCAGAAGGACGCGGAATGGATGGGGCACGAAACTTCTGTGGAATCAGAGGCGAAAACGGAAAGATGGGGAAAGGAATCCGGGGAATCAGCGAAAACCAGCAGTTGGAGCGAAGGACGAGGGTCGCAAATGACTGAAGCGGAATTATCAGCAGCGCACCATCGAAGTGCCGGCGGAGGCCAAGGGGCAGCGGCTTGACCAATTTCTGGCCGCGCAGACTGGAGGGCGTGAGCCGGTCGCGGGTGCAGCTGCTGATGGAGCAGGGCGATGTGCTGGTGAATGGGGAGCGCGAGAAGGCGTCGATGAAGCTGCGCGGGGGCGAGCGGATCGCGATTACCGGCGAGCCGCATCCGGCGCCGCTAAGGCTACGGCGGAAGATATTCCGCTGGAGGTGGTTTTTGAGGACGAGGATCTGGCGGTGGTGAACAAGCCGGCGGGGATGATGGTTCATGCCGGGTCGGGGCAGAATGAGGATGCGCGCAACCGGGGAACACTGGTGAATGCGCTGCTGTTCCGTTTCAAGAAACTCTCGGCGACCGGCGGCGATTTGCGGCCGGGGATTGTGCACCGGCTGGACAAGGACACCAGCGGGCTGATTGTGGTGGCCAAGAACGACCGCACGCATGCGGCTCTGGGGGAGATGTTCGCGAGCCGCCAGATGAAGAAGACCTATCTTGCGCTGGTGCAGGGCGTGGTGGAGCGGCAGAAGGGCACGATCAACGCCGGAGTGGGACGCGATCCGGTGCGGCGGACGCGGATGACCGCGAAGCCCCAGGAGAGACGCGCGCTCGGCGGTTTCGCACTACGAGGTGGTGAGGCGGCTCGGACGCGGTTTGGCAAGTTCACGCTGGTGCAGGTGCGCATCGAGACCGGGCGGACGCATCAGATTCGCGTGCACATGGCGTCGATCGGGCATCCGGTGGTGGGCGATACGCTCTATGGCGGCTCGGGGCAATTGACGGACCAGGTGGCCTCGCAGGCGGCGACAGTCCAAGGCCGCGCGGCGCAAGGCGAAGCCGGAAAGGCTGAGGCTGGGAAGGAATTTTTTGCACGCCGCGCGGCTTGAGTTTACGCATCCGAGGACCGGTAAGCTGTTGGAACTGGAGGCTCCGCTGCCGGTGGAGCTGGAGAGTTTCCTGGGCCGGCTGGAAGGCGCAAACGAAGCCGTTCCCGGCGAACGGCCCGACAGGCATTGAGGCGGATGCGATGATGCGGGTACGGTTGCTAAGATAAGGAAGTATGAACAGAAAGATAACCTATCTCATGCCTGCTGCGGCTTTGCTTTCAGTCGTGCTGGCGGCGCAACAACCAACAACTCCGGCAGCATCGCCGGCAGGGCAAGCAGCGCAGGCTCCGGCTGCTGCCCCGGAGACGGGTGCTCAGTCTGCGGACCAGGTCGATGTGAATACGCCCAGCATCAAATTGGGCGTAAATGAGGTGAACCTCATCTTCACGGTGACGGACAAGCATGGGCGCTACAATCCCAATCTGCAGCAGAGCGATTTTGCGCTGCTCGATGACTCCAAGGCGCCTGCGAGGGTGAACTCATTCCACCAGCAGATCAACCTGCCGCTGCGCGTGGGCATTTTGATCGATACCAGCACCTCTATTCGCTCGCGGTTTCAATTTGAGCAGCAATCGGCGAATGAGTTTTTTCTGGAGATGCTCAAGTCGAAGAACGACCGCGCCTTTGTGATGGGGTTCGATGTGACGCCCACGGTGACCCAGGATTGGACCAACAACATCGACGCCCTGGAAACAGGCGTGAACAAGCTTCGTCCCGGCGGGGGCACCGCTCTGTTTCGATGCTGTTTACACCGCCTGCCGCGATAAGCTGCTGGACGTTTCGCGCGGCCAGGAGCCGACTCGCAAGGCCATCGTGCTGCTCTCTGACGGGGAAGACAACCAGAGCCGGGCTTACCTGGACGAGGCGATCAAGGAATGCCAGCGGGCAGAGACCATCATCTACGGGATCAGCACCAACTGGACTCCCAGCCGCGGCAAGGGCGATAAGGTGCTGGCGCAGATGGCACAGGATACGGGCGGGCAGGTTTTCTTCCCCCCTACGGTGGAAGAGGTTGCGAACAGCTTCAAAGACATCGAAGAAGAGCTTCGCAGCCAGTACGCTTTGACCTATACGCCGGCGGATTTCAAGATGGACGGTTCCTTTAGAACTATCTATCTTTATTGCAACGACAGGCACTACCAGGTCAGAGCGCGCAAAGGATATTTTGCTCCCCGGCAGTAGACTTAGAATGCGGCAGTCGAGCCCGGGGTGCAGAGACAGTTTCTGCCACCGGGCTTTTTCTTGGTGCGAACGGGATCATTTTGTCACCCGCCGGCCTGGCCGTACGCATTTTCGGACCTCTTTTCAAGATGAGACTGAGCGGGTTCCGTTCCGGGATTGTTCCGCACTAACTGTCCGAATTCGCGTCATCTACAGATTCCTTTCCTTTTGATTTCAGAAATTCGATTTTCGGCCGATGGAACAGAAGATGGCACTCCAAGGTTGTTCGATGGGGTTGCCGAGCGGCTTAGGAACGCCGAGTTTGCCCGCTGCATCGGACTACAAGGGGAAGCCGGAGTCGACTGAGTTGCAGCAAGACTGTGCGGAATGAGGGAGATGCGGTGATCCGGCAGGCGATATCGTGCGACATTTGCGGATCGGAGAAGAAGCTGACAAATCACTGGTTTGTGGCCTATGACCAGGGGGAGAGTTGCGGGTGAGCGGGTGGAACTCTCGCAACCGGCTGCGGCCGGGGACGAAGCATTTGTGCGGTCAAACGTGCCTGCATAAGCTGGTGGACACCTTCATGGCGCAAGCATTATCGACGCCGATGCAGCCGTCCACCGAGGAAGAAGTTATGGAGCAGGCCGCAGGCGCCGATTCCAGCTTGACTTCGAAACTTGGAGAGATCGAGTCTTCCGCACGGCTGGTTAAGACGCCCGCGCTGGTTCCACCGGCCAAGCCTCCGCTTCGTTTGCCGGTAGAGTTGGTTCCGCTGCGGGCTAAAGATCACTCCGAGCCGGCGGCGGCTCTCGATGACGAGACGCCCCGTTATGCATCGCGCAACTGGCGAGCCGAGGCCTGGGACCGAGAGCGGGTGCGTGCGTTGCGAGCCGGCGAGCGGCGTCCGTTGCTAACCGCGCTGCGGCGTTCCGCCTCCTGATTGCGGAAAGGGGAGACTGCAGTGTGGATGAACCTGGCGTTAACGATTATTTCGCAGTTGCCCCTGCTGTCGTTGAGCCGGTTTCGCTGGCTGGATTACGTAGCCGTGTATCCCGCAGCGCGCAGGCGCCGACTAGCTTGTTGAATAGGTAGTCGACGCGCATTCATTGTTCGGAGAATCAAACCTCGATACTATGCGCATAAAATCGCTTTCCCCAAGAATGCGAATAGACTGGCCCTTGCTGATAAGCTGTTCAGCTTTTAAATGTTTTGAACTCTTCTCGTGACCGGCAAGTTTCCTTAGATCCTGGTCGCCTACCACTAGCATCGTCGTGTGCTTGGTGACCCCGCCATCAACGCGGCACCCTGCTGCAGCAGCAGCGTCTGCTGCTTCAGCCCGCGGTATAGAAAGTGATCCGGTAAATACAAGAATCTCGCCAAATAGCTCACCATCTGGATTGCCATCTCTCTTATGTACGTGCCCAGCTGGGTCAATTGGTTGCATCACGCGGATAAGCCATTGCTCGGGACCAAGTCCTGTTTTTTCAATAGCGCGTAGCAACAGCAGTCCAGCGCATCGAGCGTCTTCTAGCGCGTCGTGTGCTCGGTACTCTATGCCGAAATGTTCCGCTACATTAGAAAGTCCGTAACCAGATTTGGAGAACTCCGGCCACGCTCTTCTTACCACTCTGGCCGAATCGAGCCACGTGCATTCATATCCTGCTAAATTTGAACGATCGCAAGCACGCGCAAGGGCCCATCGGTCGAAAGGCGTGTGGGAAACTACAATTTTGTCCTGCAATCGAGATGTGATCTGAGGGAAAACCTCTTCCCAGGTCGGAGCGTCCTGAACCTGATCTTCATCGATACCATGTATTGATACGTTAATAGGGCTGAAATAGTCCTCCGGGTTAACCAGTGATTCCCATGTGTCAACGAGCCCACGATTCTGGAAAGACGCAATGCCAACTTGGCAAATGCTTGACAAATCTGCGTTGGCGGTTTCGACATCAATCACCACGAAATCCATACCCTCACATCTCCTTACGATCAGGAGAAAGGTAAGTTCTGTTGGACAGGCTTCTTTTCCTTTCGAACCTTTCCCTTATCCCTAGATCCTTCTTGGTTCCGAGGTTTTGCCTTCCCCGGAGACTTACCTTTGGAAGATTTGGCCTTACCAAGAGATACAGTCTTACTTGGAGATTTAGCTTTACTCGGAGATTTAGCCTTAGTTGGAGGTTTCGTTTTAATTTGAGGCTTCACATTGCTCGGAGTTTTCGCTGATTCGGAGTTAAGAAGACTGAGCAATT
>CAWIVA010000038.1:0-22189 GCA_963839225.1 uncultured Acidobacteriaceae bacterium | reverse complement strand
TGGCCGAGGCGAGCAGGTGGGAGACGGGGCAGATGCCGCAAATGCGGGCCATGAGGCTCGGCATCTCGTAGAACGGACGGCCCTCGGAGAAGCGCTCAAAGCCGCGCACCTGGGTGACGTGAAAATGCGCGTCCTCGACTTCGCCCTGGGCGTTGAGTTGGATGGTGATCTTGCCGTGGCCTTCGAGGCGTGTGACGGGATCGATGGTGATGGTCTGGGTCATGACTCAGGCTCCAAAACGGGTGAGGGCTGGAATGTCCAGCGGCCCGCCGGTTGCCAGCGCGATAAGCGCCGAGTGAAATGTGTCGGCCGAGGGCGGACAGCCGGGCAGAAAAACGTCCACCTTCACAAACTCGTGGATGGGGCGAACGATCTGCAGCAGCTTGGGAACAACGACGCAGGGAATCTGCGGTTGCAGGCTGGCGTTCTCGATGTAGGCGCGATTGAGAATCGCCTCCGGCCCGATGGGATTGCGCATGGAGGGCACGTTGCCGGTGATGGCGCAGTCGCCCATGGCGACCAGCATCTTGGTGTGGGCGCGAATCTTCTGGATTTTCTTTTCGTCGTCGACCGAGGCTACCGCTCCCTCGACTAGCGCGATATCCACTTCGTCAGGGAACTCCTTGGCGTCGACGATGGGGCTGTAGACCACATCGACAAGCTCCGCCAACTCGAGGAGCCGCTCGTCCATGTCGAGGAACGACATGTGACAGCCCGAACATCCGTCCAGCCATACCGTTGCCAGTTTCAGTTTGCTCATTGCGCTTCCCTCATCAGGTTTAGATAGGGCAGAAAGTCAGGATACTTGGGATGATCGGAGCCGATCTTGCTCTTGTCAAACAAGCGCCGGTGGGGCAGACCTGGACGCATTTGCCGCAGCGGGTGCAGGCCGACTTCCCCATCCTGTGCAGGTCGGTGATGACCATGGAGTTGATGCCGCGGCCCATCACGTCCCAGATATGCGCGCCCTCGATCTCGGCGCAGACGCGCACGCAGCGCGTGCAAAGGATGCAGCGGTTGTGGTCGAGGGTGAACCGTTCGTGCGAGGCGTCGACGGTCAGCTCGGGGTTGCGATAGGGCAGACGCACGTGGGTCACGCCCTGCTGCTGCGCCAGGGTTTGCAGTTCGCAGTGGCCGTTGGAGACGCAGACCGAGCAGATATGATTGCGCTCGGCGAAGAGCAACTCGAGGATGGTGCGGCGGTGCTTCTGGAGCCGCTCGGTATCGGTGGTGACTTCCATGCCTTCGTAGACGGTGGCCACGCAGGCGGGCAGCAGCTTGTTGCTGCCCTTGATCTCGACCAGGCAAATGCGGCAGGCGCCCACTTCGCTAAGACCGTCCAGGTGGCAGAGGGTGGGAATGTCAATGTCGTTTTCACGCGCCACTTCAAGGATGGTCTGGCCGCGCGGGCGCTGACTTCCTGCTCGTCGATGATGAGTGTTTTGACTTCTACGCTCGGCGCTCATGCCAACACCTCCACGGGAGCCTTCAATGTTGCAGACGCCGGCCGGACAGCGCTTGTGCACGATGTGCTCGATATATTCGTTGCGGAAGTACTTGAGCGTGCTGAGCACCGGATTGGGCGCCGTCTGGCCGAGGCCGCAGAGGCTGGCCTCCTTGACCGTGGCGCAGAGATCTTCAAGCAGCGCCAGATCGTCCATGGTGCCCACGCCGTTGCAGATGCGGGTGAGCAGGGTGAACATCTGCGCCGTGCCGGCGCGGCAGGGAATGCACTTGCCGCAGGACTCGGTCATGCAGAACTCGATGAAGAAGCGGGCGACGTTGACCATGCAGGAGGTATCGTCCATAACGATCATGCCGCCCGAGCCCATGATGGAGCCGACCTTCATGAGGGCGTCGTAACTGACGCCAAGGTCAAGCATCGCGGCAGGAATGCAGCCGCCGGAGGGGCCGCCGGTTTGCACCGCCTTGAATTTATGGCCGCCGGGCACGCCGCCGCCGATAACCTCAATGATCTCGCGCAGCTTGATGCCCATGGGAACTTCAACCAGGCCGGTATTGGCGATTTTGCCGGTGAGAGCGAAGACCTTGGTGCCTTTGCTGCGCTCCGAGCCCATGTTGAAAAACCACCTGCCGCCATTGCGGATGATGGGGGCGATGTTAGCGTAGGTCTCGACATTGTTGATGAGCGTGGGCTTTCCCCAGAGGCCGCTCATCGCAGGGTATGGGGGGCGGGCTTGGGAGTGCCGCGGCGGCCTTCGATGGAGGCGATCAAGGCTGTCTCTTCGCCGCAGACGAATGCGCCTGCGCCGAGGCGAATTTCGACATCGAAGTTGAAGGGCGTGCCGCAGATGCCGTTGCCCAGCAGGCCGCGGCGACGAGCCTCGCGCAGCGCGGTGGTGAGCCGGGCGACGGCTACGGGATACTCGGCGCGGACATAGATATAGCCCTTGCTTGCGCCGACCGCGTAGGCGGCGATAGCCATGCCTTCGATGACGCGATGGGGGTCGCCTTCCATGACGCTGCGATCCATGAAGGCGCCGGGGTCGCCCTCGTCGCCGTTGCAGACCACGTATTTCGGGTCGCCGGTGGCTTTGGCTACGGTGCTCCACTTAAGGCCGGTGGGATAGCCGCCGCCGCCACGTCCGCGCAGGCCGCTCTCAGTGATGCGGTGAATCACGCCGTTGGGCGTCATCTCGATCAGCGCCGTAAGCAGCGCTTTGTAGCCGTCGCGGGAGATATAGTCGTCGATCTTTTCGGGATCGATGTGGCCGGCGTTCTCAAGCACGACGCGTACCTGGCTGTCGAAGTGGTCGTTCAGGTCGCATTGCAGGCCGGGTACCGGCTTGCCGCCCAGGCCGGCGACGATGGCCTCGGCGTGGCCCGCGGTCACATGATGATAGTGGGTTTCTTCGGGGTCGACCCGGACCAGCGGTCCGGAGGAACAGGGGCCCATGCATCCGGTGCGGCGGACGAGGACCTTCTTGCCGGAGGCCTCGACTGCCTTGACCAGCGCATCCTGCAACTTTCCGGCGCCCTGGCTGGAGCAGGCCAGATCCATGCAGACGTTCACTTCATAATCGTATTTTGCGTTTTCCTGGCGGACGCTTAGCGCTATTTGTTCGAGCTCTTCGATTGTCATTCCACGGCCCACCTCTCCAGTTGCTCGAGCATCTGTTCGCCGGACATTTCGCCCGCCACTTCGCCGTCGGCCAGCACTACGGGAGCGCGGCTGCAGGCGCCTACACATCGAGCCGTCATCAGGCTGATTTTTCCGTCCCCGGTGGTCTGACCGGGCGAACGCCAAGGCGTTTTTCAGCTGCGGCTACCAGCTTGTCAGAGCCTTTGATGTAGCAAGCGGTTCCGGCGCAGATGGTGAGGGTGTGCTTACCGGGCGGCTTGAGGCTGAAGTAGTGGTAGAAAGTGACCACGCCGTAGGCCTGGCTGAGCGGCACGCGCAAGGAGTTGGCTACAAAGCGGATGGAGTCGTCGTCAAGGTAGCCGAACGAAGACTGCACGGTATGGAGTGTCTCAATCAGCGCGTAGCGGGCAAAACCATTCTTGCGCATGGTGCCGTTGACGATCTTCCATCGTTTGTCGTCGCTGGGCAGCGGCGGGGGTGTGAATGCTGGCACGATTCCTCCCGATAGAGAGCGGCAGGGTCGTGACGATCCGCCCTTTATCTGTTTTATTTGTACGCGGTGGGGGTGGTTTCCTTTCGTGACACCTGTCACTGTGGTGGGAGGCTATCCCACCCTATGAAACGGGGTTCCGGATGTTCCAAGGTGGGAAGAAACGAGGAATAGGGACTAAAGACTAGGGAACAGATCCCTTATCCGAGTGCCGGCAGATGGTCGGAGATTCCGAAGAGGAAGATCAGTCCGATGATGCAGCTGTAGGCTGCGCCTGTCCAGGCGATGGCGTGGTAGAAGCGGGGGTGGTGGCCGGAGGCGCGGAAGGCTCCGCCCATGGAGGCGGTCATGACGGCATTCATGGCGACCAGACCCAGGCAAAAGGCTGCCAGTCCCAACATGCCGCGCGAGGTGCCGCCGAGGTTGGCGGTGAGAAAGAAGAGGGCAAGTTGGCTGGGGGTTTCTGCGCCGACGCCATGGAGGACGCCGATAACGAAGACCGATTTGCCGTTGTAGATCCACTGAAAATGGCGGGGTTGGGGCGCTTGAGAATTGAAGCAGCGGCGAATTTGCCAGGCTAGCCAAAGCAGGGCGTTGATGGCTATAGCCAGGCGGCTTTCAATTCGACTGTGGGAGTGGCCATGGGCGTCTTTGCGCAGGATTCCGGCAATCACGCCGATGCCGAGCAGGATGAGAGTGAGACCGATGAGGCGCTCGCTCCAGTGATCAAGGCCCTGGGGCAGGCCGAGGTTGAGTTGAAGAACGGCGATGCCGAGAGCTGCTACGGTGAAGGCGTGGCCAAGGGCGTAGGTCATGCCGAGGCGCAATCCGCTGCGCCAATTGCGCTGCACGGCGGTGATGTCAGAGATGGCGGCGAGGTGATCGTAATCGAAGCCATGGCGCAGGCCCAGCAACAGGCAGGAGCCCAGCGCGGCGTCGAGTTTCCAGTCGCCCGAGAGCGGTATCACGAAATTCAGTATAGCGCATACGCGGTGCAGGCGGAGTGGCAAAGGTCACAGGCGCTTTTTTATTTGGATGGGGCGAGCTGGAGCTGGTAATCGGTGTAATCGATGGTTACGAGGGTGCGGCCAAAGAGGGAGCTGTTCGATTCAGCGCGAGCATGCGTGGCCATGGCGTAGCCGTCGATGTTTTTATAAAGGCGCATCATGTGCGTGGTACCCGCGAAGACGGATGGACTTTTGGATGCGATTCCGTCGATCTCAACGATCGAATCGTCGCGCGCGTCTACCCACAGGGTTCCGTCGATCATGTTGGTGGCCTTGATCTTTGGGACTAC
The DNA here is from genome assembly GCA_963839225.1 of uncultured Acidobacteriaceae bacterium. Classification (GTDB taxonomy): domain Bacteria; phylum Acidobacteriota; class Terriglobia; order Terriglobales; family Acidobacteriaceae; genus Telmatobacter. Next base: position 17,299 of record CAWIVA010000038.1, on the reverse strand, counting down.
GGCAAGAGCGATGCAGTCGCGCCCGTCGATCCGCTGGGTTACACCGGGCTTCAGCTTCATCCCGTAGTTTGCGGAGGTGAACCAAGACTTTTGCACATTGCCGGGGATGTTGATGTTTTTTTCCTTGTCGAGCAAGGGATTCAAGCCAATCCTTTGTATGAACTCAGAGCCGCTCTGCGAGAGGATGGCATAACTTTTGCCGAAGCCCTCCTTATAGGTTGTCTTCACTTTCCTTTCAGCGACGGGGTGAGTTTCGTCCTGGCCCCGGTAGACGGCATAGGATTCGGTTACGGTGTATGCCAGAACATTCTCGTACCGGTCCTGAGCGCCGGCGTCAAGGTGACGGATGATGGAGGCTTCATCGGGCTGCTGGGATGGGAGCAAAGTGGTTGCGAGCAGGGCCAGACTCAAAGCGGTCAAAGGCAAACGCGCCAAGCCAGAACGTCCGAATCGATCCATAGCGCTTCCGCACCCTCTCTCTAAAAGATAATGCTTCTTCGGGAACCGGTCTGTGATGTTTAATTGAGAACTTAATATTGAGTGCGGAAGCTGAGGCGAAAGGGGTTTTGTGGGACCACATGCGCTATGCTGGTCTCCGGTGTGAGGCGCGATTGTGACTGAGGAAACTCATCCAAAACGAGTACGGTGTGAAGCACTGGTGCGCGGAGTGGTGCAGGGGGTGGGGTTTAGGCCGTTTGTCTACCGGCTGGCGATGGAAGAGGGGCTGGCGGGGTTTATCGGGAACGATACGGATGGGGTGACGATTGAGATTGAGGGACCGGCGGAGCGGGTTGATGCGTTTCTGGCGCGGCTGAGAGCAGAGACGCCGCCTTTGGCGCGGATCGATTCGGTGGCGGTGCGGGAGTTGGCGACGACCGGGGGCGAGGCAGGGATTTAGGATTGTTTCGAGCGAGATTATGGGGCAGGTGAGCACGGGGATTCCGGCGGATGCGGCGACTTGCCCGGATTGCCTGCGGGAGCTGATGGATCCGGCGGACCGGCGGTACCGGTATCCGTTTTTGAACTGCACCAACTGCGGGCCGCGGTTCACGATTACGCGGAGGATTCCGTATGACCGGCCGCAGACTTCGATGGCGCGGTTTACGATGTGCGCGGCTTGCCAGGCGGAGTACGACGATCCGGTGAATCGACGATTTCACGCGCAGCCGAATGCCTGCTGGGATTGCGGGCCTCAGGTTTGGCTGGTGGGGGCGGAAGGGGATGCGAGTAACCAGCCGGAAATTCCCTCAGGGGCTAAAACCCTGATTGCTGGTCGATGGCGATGCGGCTTAGCCGCAGGCATGACGATTGCAACGACGGTTCTGCTGGCTGGAAAGATCGTGGCGATCAAGGGGGTGGGCGGATTTCATCTGAGCGTGGATGCGACGAATGAGACGGCGGTGATGCGGCTCAGGGAGCGCAAGCACAGGTATGGGAAACCGCTGGCTGTGATGGTGAAGGATCTGGAGGCGGCGCGGAAGATTTGTGAGTTGACGGCAGAGGAAGAGGCGCTGCTGATGACGGTTGCGCGGCCGATTGTGTTGGCGCGGAAGCGAGAGGGGAGCGGGGTTGCGAAAGGTGTTGCGCCGGGGATTCCGTGGCTGGGGGTGTTTTTGCCCTATGCACCGCTGCAGCATCTGCTGTTTGCAGATCAGCGGGTGCGGACGCTGGTGATGACCTCAGCGAACCTGAGCGAGGAGCCGATTGCGATCGATAACGATGAGGCGAAGGAGCGGCTGGGCGGAATTGCGGATGCGTTCCTGATGCACGACCGGGAGATCTTGCAGCGATGCGACGATTCGGTGATGGCAGTGGTGGATGGTGCTCCGCAGTTGATCCGGCGGGCGAGGGGATTTGTTCCGCTGGGGGTGGAGTTGGCGACTGGGTCGAATTTGGATGCGCCGCCGCTACTGGCTGTGGGCGGGCACTTGAAGAATGTGTTTGCACTGGCGCGGAGGCGGCAGGTTTATCAGAGCCAGCACTTGGGCGATCTGGAAAATCTGACGGGGCTGGAGTTTTTCAAGGAGTCGCTCGATCACATGATGCGCACGTTTGAGATTGAGCCGGAGACGGTGGTGCACGATCTGCATCCGGGGTATTTATCGACCGGATGGGCGAAGGAGTGGGCGAGCGAGCGCGGATTGAAGACGTTTGCGGTGCAGCATCATCATGCGCATGTGGCCGGATGCATGGCGGAGCATGGGCTGCGGGGGCCGGTAATCGGGCTGGCGCTTGATGGGACGGGGTATGGGGCGGATGGGCGGATTTGGGGCGGGGAAGTATTGGTGAGCCGGCTGGATGGGTTCGAGCGGTTTGCGCATTTGGAGTATGTGCCGATGCCGGGGGGTGAGGCGGCGATCAAAGAGCCGTGGAGAATGGCGCTGGGGGCATTGCATACAGCGGACTTTGATGTGGAATCGGATCAGATTGTTAAATTGCTTGGCGCACAAGCTAGCGAAGTGCGGGTGTTGCAGCGCATGGTGGAGCGCGGAATCAATTCGCCGATGACTTCGAGCCTGGGAAGGCTGTTCGATGCAGTGGCTGCGGTGGTGCTGGGGCGGCGCGTAGTGGACTATGAAGCGCAGGCGGCGATTGAGCTGGAAGGAATCGCTGCGGATGAGCCGGACCGGTTTGAGCAGGGAGATTATGTCCCGGAGCTGCACGAGGCGGAGGAGGGATCAGGCAGCGTGGCTGTGATTCGGACTGGGAAGATGTGGAAGGCATTGCTGAATGACCTTTGGCGCGGTGTGCCGGCGAGACGCATTGCGGCACGGTTTCATGCGGGGGTTGCTGAAGGTTTCATCAATGCGGCGGCGAACGCCCGGATTGAGACGGATATCAATTCGGTTGCGCTGAGTGGTGGCTGCATGGCGAACCGGCGGCTGGCGCGACTGCTACGCGCTGGGCTTGAAGAGGAAGGGTTCACTGTGTTGCAGCATCGCAACGTGAGCCCTGGAGATGGCGGGTTGAGTTATGGGCAGGCTGTGGTTGGGGCGGCGATGCTGGCTAAGCTGAGTTAGCTGTTTCCCACCCATCGCGCGATGAAACTGGGCGATGGATGGGGCACCCAGCTAAGCGGAGTTAGCTGTTTCCCACCCATCGCGCGGTGAAACTGCGCGATGGATGGGGCACCCGGCGATGATAGCGAAGCGGAGTTAGTTTAGATCCGCTAGGTTTTGTGGTTTCCCACCCATGCGCCAGAAAAAAGGCGCATGGATGGGGCACGGGAGATTGTGAGTTATTAATTCCTGCATAAATAATATTCTTGCGCCGTCCCTATAGGACTCCGCAACCAACTTATGTGATACCTTTCCCCACGCTGAAGCGCGGGGCTAACAAACGCTGCGCCGACGGCGCGTTTTTGCGGGCATTCCGTAACCTATGCGGTTCTCAATATCGGATCTTGCTTCTTCGGGCCTCAATCGCTGCGGTTAGCCGGAGATTCTTACTAACTCCTGCGCTTGATCGCGGGGGCCGAGGATGGAGATGCGGGGGATGCGGCCGCGGACCATGGCGACTTCGTCGCAGCGGTGGAGGCGCGGGCAGCTCTGGCAGTCTTTGAAGATCTTTGTCGGGCAGCTCGGCTTTGTCTTCCACGGTGCGAAAACCGTATTTGAAGAAGAAGTCGGGGATGCGGGTGAAGAGGCAGACGGACTGGATGCCGTGCTCTTCGGCTTCTTCGATGAGCGCTTTGAGGATGCGGCCGCCTGCGCCCTGGCCCTTGGCCTCGGGCTTGACGACGATGGAGCGGACCTCGGCAGAGATGCGGGCCATAGAGATGGAGCGCGCCGCAGCCGAGGAAGACGCCGGAGTCGGATTCGGCGACGGTGAAGTCGCGGATGTTCTCGCAGATCTCGGCGAAGGCGCGCTTGAGCAGGGTGCCGTCGCCGGAGAGCGAGTTGACCAGATCGAAGATGTTGGTGGCGTCCTGGAGGAGCGCTTTACGCACCAGCATGGGCGGCCTCCTTTTGGATACGGGCAGAGCGGCGATGCGCTCCTGCGGCGGCGAGTGCTTGTTGCACACGCGCGGCGCGCGGTTCCGCCGATGACGTCGTGGCAGTCGAGCGTGGCTTCGAGGGTGATGGCAGCGAAGAAGTCCTGCGTCGAATTCGGGCCGAATGGCGCAGTTCGTCGAGGGTGAGCGCGTTGAGTTCGACGCCCTTTTCGAGCGCGAAGCGGACGGCGTTGCCGATCTTCTCGTGCGCGGTGCGGAAGGGAACGCCTTTGTGGACGAGGTAAGTGGCCGCGGCCATGGCGTTGAGATAGCCGGACTGCGCGGCGTCGTTCATGCGCTGGCGATTGAACTCGAGCGCGGCGGTGAAGCGGGCGACGAGACGCGAGCATGAGCGGAACAAATTCGACGGCAAAGACCGGCTCCTGGGTCTCCTGCATGTCCTTATTGTAGGCGAGCGGCAGGCCTTTGAGTTGCAGCGTGACGGCTTGCGCGGCGCCGTGGATGCGTCCGACCTTGGCGCGGATGAGCTCGGTGAGGTCGGGATTTTTCTTTTGCGGCATGGCGCTGGAGCCGGTGGAGAAGGCCTCGGGCAGGGTGACGAAATTGAACTCCGCGGTGGCGAAGAGCGTGATCTCTTCGGCGAAACGGCTGAGGTGAAGGCCGACGAAGGTGAGGGCCTGCAGGTACTCGAGAATGAAATCGCGGTCGCTGGTGGCGTCGATGGAGTTGGTTGTGGGGGCTGTGAAGCCGAATTCGTGCGCGGCAATGTTGCGGTCGAGCGCAAGTGTTGCGCCGGCCACTGCACCGGAGCCGAGCGGGCAGAAGTTGAGCCGATTCGCGCACTCCGGAGCCGGGCAACATCGCGGAGGATCATCTCGACGTAGGCGAGCAGCCAATGGGCCACGAGCACGGGTTCGGCGCGCTGGAGGTGGGTGTAGCCCGGCATGACGGCCTCGCCGGCTGCTTCGGCCTTGTCGAGCGAGGGCATTGGCCCACACGATTAACGCATCAATGACGGAGTCGATTTGTGCGCGCACGTAGAGGCGCAGGTCGGTTGCGATCTGCTCGTTGCGGCTGCGGCCGGTGTGGAGCTTGAGGCCCAGAGAGCCGATTGCTCCACGAGTTTGAGTTCGACGAAGTGGTGAATGTCTTCGGCGGTTGCGTGGTCGCGTACCTGAGCCTTACCGGACTCGGAGGCGTGGTCGGCGGCGATTTTGTCCAGCGCCGCGCGGAGCTTCGCTCCTTCATCTTTCGTCAGGATTTTGGCGGCGATGAGGGCAGACGCGTGGGCCTTGCTGGCGGCTATTTCTTGAGGAAGCAGGCGCCAATCAAAGACGATGGAACGCTGCCAGCGTTCGAAGTCGGGATCTAGCGGTTCGCGAAAGCGGCCGGACCACATCTTTGCGGGAATTTGTTCGTTGACATTCTTTGCTTTCCTCAGGGGCTAAAGCCCCGAATTCATTTGCAACCATTACGGCCCGACTAAGTCGTGCCCTTATTACAAAACACCGCTTGGTTAAAGTCGTGCCCTTATTCCAAGGCCGTGCGAATTACTTGTACCTCACGTTATTTCTTTTCCTTTTCGTTAGTGCTGTTCAGTTTGGGTATTTCGCTGCCTTTGCTGAGAGTGATGAGGCCGCTAGCGGCGTAGGTAAGCAGCTTGGCCCGAGAGTCTGTGATGTCGAGATTGCGCATGGTGAGCTGGCCGATGCGGTCGCGCGGGGAGAAGATGGATTCGGTCTTCTCCATGCTGAGACGCTCGGGATGGAAGGTCAGGTTTGGCGACTCCGTGTTGAGGATGGAGTAGTCATTGCCGCGGCGCAGCTCGAGTGTGACCTCGCCAGTGATGGGTTTCGCGACCCAGCGCTGGGCGGATTCGCGGAGCATGATGGATTGCGAGTCGAACCAGCGGCCCTGATAGAGCAGGCGGCCGAATTTGCGGCCATTGTCGCGGTACTGCTCGATGGTGTCTTCGTTGTGAATGCCGGTGATGAGGCGCTCGTATGCGATGAAGAGCAGGGCGAGGCCGGGGGCTTCGTAGATGCCGCGACTCTTGGCTTCGATGATGCGATTTTCGATCTGGTCGGACATGCCGAGGCCGTGGCGGCCGCCGATGCGATTGGCTTCGAGAAAAAGTTCGACGGGGTCAGAGAACTGCCGGCCGTTGAGGGCTATGGGCGAGCCTTCTTCGAAGCGGATGGTGACCTCTTCGCGCTGGATCTGGACATCGTCGCGCCAGAAGGCCGTGCCCATGATGGGTTCGACAATTTTGATGGACGAAGAAAGCTGCTCAAGGTCTTTGGCTTCGTGAGTTGCGCCGAGGATGTTGGAGTCGGTGGAGTAGGCCTTCTCGGCGGACATTTTGTAGGCGAAGCCGTGGCGCTGCATGTAGGCGGACATCTCGGCACGGCCGCCGAGCTCGTCGATAAATGCGGCGTCGAGCCAGGGCTTGTAGACCTGGAGATCGGGATTGACGAGCAGGCCGTAGCGGTAGAAGCGCTCGATGTCATTGCCTTTGAAGGTTGAGCCGTCGCCCCAGATGTGGACGTCGTCCTCCTTCATGGCGGCGACGAGCATGGTGCCGGTGACGGCGCGGCCGATGGGCGTGGTGTTGAAGTAGGGGACGCCGGCCGTCGTGATGTGGAAGGCGCCGGCCTGGAGCGCGGCGATGCCTTCGCGGACGAGAGGACCGCGGCAGTCGATGAGGCGAGCTTTTTCCGCGCCGTATTCGAGGGCCGCGCGGGGGATGGCGTCGTAATCGGTTTCGTCGGGCTGGCCGAGGTTGGCCGTGTAGGCGTAGGGGATGGCGCCCTTCTGCTTCATCCAGTGCAGGGCGGCGGAGGTGTCGAGCCCGCCGGAGAAGGCGATGCCGACTTTTTGGCCGACGGGCAGGGATTCGAGAATTACGGACATGCTTTGAAACCTTTCGTAGGGATCAGGGATCAGGGATCAGGGATCAGCAATTAGGCTGAATTGCCTTTCTCTTGCTTTTCGTTCATCGCAAGTTGCGCACTTCGTTCCGCTAGCAGTCATTTGCCGTTGCGGTCGAAAGGTTCTTCGGCTATCCATTCGACAAATCTGTGCGGAATCTTCTCCTCGTCCTTCTCAATAAACTCCCCTGGTCGTCAATTAAGAACCTTCCACCCTTCCGGCGTTTATCGGAGTAACTCGATAAAGATGCCAACGATTTGATCAAGTTTTGGTGCCACTTTTCGTAGTTCTTCTCTAAGGTGTTCCGGCGTCAACCCGAAGGTCACAAACGGCCAAGGGATCTCCGATAGGTTCGTACTGAATGCAGCGTGGCAATCGTTTCGCTCTCTCTTCTGAAGCTCTCTGAATTTGTCAAACTCGGCTTTGTTGATACGAATTTGTTTCAACCTCGTTGGCAGTTATCTCCAGACTCGAATTCACCATCATGTCACCCTTTATTGTTACGTACCAATTTCTGACTATTGAAAGTTTGCTGTGTTGGCCAGGCCGCCGAGAAGCAGAAGCAGCAGAGCTTTTTGTGCGTGGAGGCGGTTTTCGGCCTGGTCGAAGGCGATGGACTGCGGGCCGTCGAGGACCGCGTCGGTAACTTCAGCGTTGCGGCGCGCGGGCAGGCAGTGCATGAACACTGCCGTGGGCTTGGCCTTCTGCATCAGCGCCTCATTCACCTGGAAGGGCCTGAAGATTGGCTCGCGTTTGGTGGATTCATGCTCGAAGCCCATGCTGACGCAGACGTCGGTGTAGATGGCGTCGGCGCCTTCGACGGCGACCTGCGGATCCTGTATGAGGCGAATCTCACAGTCGTTGGATGCAGCAATCTCGCGCGCCTTGGTGACGATTTCAATGTCAGGCGAGTAGCCGCGTGGGGTGGCCACGGTGACGTTTGTTCCCAACTGCGCGCCAGTTAGCATGAGCGAATGGCAGACGTTGTTGCCGTCACCGACGTAGGTGAAGTTGAGGCCCTTTGCGGAGCCGAAGTTTCTTCGAGGGTCATGAAGTCGGCCAGCGCCTGGCAGGGGTGCTCGAAGTCAGAGAGCGCGTTGATGACCGGGACGCGGGAGTTAGCGGCCATCTCGGTGATGGTGTCATGCGCGTAGGTGCGCAGGACGATGACGTCGACCCAACGCTCCACGTTGCGGGCCACGTCGGCGATGGACTCGCGCTCGCCCAGGGGGAGCTGGTCTGGTCGACGAAGATGGCGTTGCCGCCCATGGTGTTGATGCCGGCTTCGAAGGCAAGGCGCGTGCGCAGGCTGGCTTTCTCAAACATGAGCACCATCTGCTTGGCGTCGAGGGCATGGCGATACTCGGCGGGATTGCGCTTGACCTCGTGACCGAGCTTGAGGATGGCGCGCACCTCGGCACTGGAGAGATCGGCGATGGAGCACATGTCCTCACCACCTAACCGAGCGGCAGCGGCGAGAACATCGGGGTCCTTGTGGACGGGAAGCGCCGGCGGATTTTCTAGTGTTCCTCTGCTAACCATGGATTTGTCCTCCGCTGAGTGGTTGCGGCGGAGTGAGCTGCGGCCGCGTGTTCGGTGAAGATTTCGTCGAGCGCGGCGATGGCGGCGTCGACGTGAGGGCGCTCCAGAATATATGGAGGCAGGAAGCGCAGGACCGTATCACTGGTGCAATTGATGAGGATGCGGCGTTTGAGCATCTCGGCTACGACCAGCTTGGCGAGATCGGCTGAGTCGAGTTCGGCGGCGAGCATGAGACCTTTGCCGCGCACGGCGGGACTGAGGGTGGCGCTGTGGCGGCCGGCGAGCTGGCGCAGTTGGGATTGGAAGTAGCCGCCCACTTCGGTTACGTGGGCGAGGAGATTTTCATTTTCGATGTTGTCGATGACGGCTATGGCCACCGCGCAAGCCAATGGGCCGCCGGCAAAGGTAGAACCATGCATGCCGGGGTGAAAGGCGCGCGCGACCTCTTCAGTGCAGAGCGTTGCGCCGAGGGGAATACCGCCGGCAAGGGGCTTGGCGAGCGTGGTCACATCGGGCTGAATGCCGTAGTGCTGGTAGGCGCACCACTTGCCGGTGCGGCCCATGCCAGCCTGGATTTCGTCAACGATGAGCAGCGCGCCGGTGGAGTTGGCGAGGGCGCGGGCTTCGGCGAAAAATTCCTGCGTGAGGGGACGAATGCCGCCTTCGCCCTGAATGGCTTCGACGAGGATGGCGCAGACTTCGCTGGAGAATTTGGCGCGCAGATCGGCTATGTCGTTGAAGCGGACGAATTCGACGCCGGGAACGACGGGGGCAAAGGGCTCGCGGTACTTATCCTTATAGGTGGTGGACAGGGCGCCAAAGGTGCGGCCGTGAAAGCTCTGCTCGAGGGCCAGGAACTTAGTGCCTAGGTTGACGCCTTCGCTGCGCTTAAGGCCGGCATAGGCGCGGGCAAGCTTCATGGCGCACTCCCAGGCTTCAGTGCCGGTGTTCGAGAAAAAGACACGGTCGAGGCCGGTTTGCTCCGTGAGGCGGAGGGCAAGCTCCGCCTGGCCCTCGTGGAAGTAGAGGTTCGAGGTGTGGATGAGCGCACGGCTCTGGCGGGCGATGGTTTCAACAACGACCGGGTGATTGTAGCCGAGGGCGTTTACGCCGATGCCGCTGAGCAGGTCAAGGTACTTCGTACCGCCCTCGTCAACGATGTGAACACCTTCACCGCCGACGAACAGGATGGGGTTGCGGTCGTAGGTGGGGATCAAGAGCCGGGCTTCAGCGGCGCGAATTTGATCGAGTTGGGTCAATTCTGTTTCTCCTGTTGCTCAATAACGCCAGATTGTGATTCTTCAACACCCAGGTGTTCTTTGCGGCGATTTCTCAGGGGCTAAAGCCCAGGTTCTTTTCGGCCCATGTTCGGCACGACTGAAGTCGTGCCCTGACGCTTGCCACGTCCCTCCGGGACTGGATTTCCTCGTTTTGCAACCTACCCCACGCTACCACCCCAAGAAACAAAAATCGTTTCTTGGGGACCCCGGAAAAGCGCGGGGCTAACAAACTCTGCGCCTCCGGCGCGACAGTACAGACATTCCATTTGCAGTCTTTAATAAAGCCCCAAGGTTAATTCGTACCGTTTCGGCAGGACTGAAGTCGTGCCCTGATACAAGTCCCGTCCCTACGGGACTGGGTTTCTTCGTTTTGAAACCTACCCCACGCTACCACCCCAAGAAACAAAAATCGTTTCTTGGGGACCCCGGAAAAGCGCGGGGTTAGCAAACATTGCGCCTACGGCGCGGTAAAGTTCCATGCCTACGGCGCGGTAGAGTTCCATGCCTACGGCGCGCGCGGTACAAACTAACGCATACTCACCCCACGCTACCACCCAAGAAACAAAAATCGTTTCTTGGGGACCCCGGAAAAGCGCTGGGCTAACAAACACTGCGCCTACGGCGCGGGAGAGTTTCATCTAGGCCACCATGACTTCGGTGCCGTGGGCTACGCGGGAGCTGCACAGGTCGGGCAATGAATTTGCAGCTTCAGCGGGCAAGATTCTTACGCGCTTTACGCCGTTCAAAAGAGCTTCACGGCAGGCGCTGAGCTTGGGCAACATGCCGCCGGAGATGACGGCGCTCTTGGCCATCTCGGCGATCTGGTCGATGCTCAGCCATCGGAGGACCTCTCCTTTTGCATCTTTGACGCCGGGGACGTCGGTAAGGAAGACGAGGGCGTCGGCGCGGCATGCGATGGCGCAGGCGGCGGCCATTTCGTCGGCGTTGATGTTGTAGTACTCGCCGTCAAAACCGAGAGCGATGGAAGAAATGACGGGAACACCGTTCAACTGCCAGATGGATTCGAGCCAGCGTGGGTCACTGGAGACGATCTCGCCGACAAAGCCGAGGTCGGGAGCGATGCGCTTTTTGCGGGCGCGGAAGAGCAGGCCGTCGCCGCCGGTGAGACCGACTGCCGGCAATCCGAGCGCGCCTAATGCCGCCACCAGGCCTTTGTTCACTTTGCCGCCGAGGACCATGAGGGCAATATCGCGGGTTTCGGCATCAGTGACGCGCAGGCCGTTAATAAATTCACTCTGCTGGCCCAGGGCTTTCAGCATGCGCGTCAACTGCACGCCGCCGCCATGGACTACGGCTACCTGGTTGCCGTCGCGAACAAGATCGGCGATGGCGCGCATGGAACCATCGAGCAGAGACGGGGTCTCAAGGCCGGCCCCTCCTAATTTGACGACGAACTTCATTGAAGGCCCTCCGCGGCTATTGATCCGGCCAAATGGTTCCCACCTTAAAGCATGGCGAAGGAGGGGCACCCAATTTCAGTGTAATGGGCCGGAAATGGCATCATTCGAGACCTTCCGATTCTGGCCAGCCGAGCATTACGTTTAAATTTTGCACGGCCTGACCGGAGGCGCCTTTCAGCAGGTTATCCAAACAACTGACGATGACCGCGCGACGGCCATCGGCGGCAAGCTGGAAGCCGATATCGGCATAGTTGGTGCGCACGGAGTATTGAATTTGCGGCAGCGATTTATCGTAGAGCCGGACGAGGGGACTGGCGGAGAAAAACTCGCGATAAACGCGAGCGATGCTTTCCGTTGTCTGCGTCTTGAGGAAGCGAACATAGATGGTGGAGAGAATGCCACGCGGAATGGGCAGCAAATGGGGGGTGAAGATCATCTGGCTGGATTCGATGCCGATCTGCTCAAGCAGCTCGCCGGTGTGGCGATGGGTAAAGACGCCATAGGCGGAGAGATTGTCGGCCGCATACATGAAATGGGTTTTGGCGGTGGGCGATTTGCCGGCGCCGCTGACGCCGCTTTTGGAATCGGCGACGATGCCGTTGGTGAGGTCAAGCATCCCCGCGGCCACCAGCGGCTTGAGGGGGAGGATGATGGAGGTTGCGTAACAGCCGGGATTGGCGACCAGGCGCGCCGCGGCGATTTGGGCGCGGTGCAGCTCCGGCATACCGTAGACGGCTTGCGTCTGAATTGCGGCGGCCCGGTCAGTGCCTTCATCAGAGAATGCATAGACGGCGCGGTTGGCTGGATCGGTGAGACGCCAGGCTCCGCTCAGATCGATTACGCGAATTCCACGCTTGAAGGCTTCAGGGACCCACTCGCGGGATTGCTCATGTGGAGTAGCGAGGAAGAGAACTTCTACGCAGCGGCTGGTGAGCAGCTCCCAGGAAAAAGGCTGCTGCTTGAGTTTGCCGGCGCCGTTGCTGCCGGCTAATTGGGGATGAATTTCGGAGAGCGGAACTCCGCCGCCTGCCGCATCTTTTTCGTCGACACGGCCGGCAAAGACGGGAGGCTTGCCCTTGAGGCGGGGATGATGCAGCAGCAACCGGGCCAGTTCGGCGCCGGCGTACCCGGAAACTCCTACGACTGCGGTTTGGATAGATTTCGTCACGATTCGAGCATCGTCCTTAATTTGGCTTCCACTTCACCTGCCCGGCGCGGGTCGGGGCAGATCACGAGTACGGTATCGTCGCCGGCTACGGTTCCCACTACCTCCGGCCATGCTTCATAGTCGAGGGCGGCGGCCACGGGCTGAGCTCCGCCCATCACGGTGCTCAGGACTACCTGATTCATTGCCTGCCGCACGCGCAGGCCAAAGCTTTCGATTACTTCCACTACGGAGGGCGGACTGTCGTCTTCAACCGGCGTGGCTGAGCCGTTGGTTCCATTGCGATGAGGCAGGGAATACCCGCCAGGGCCCTTGGAGAGACGCAGCTCATGAATATCGCGGGAGAGCGTGGCCTGGGTGACCGCGAAGCCGCGGCGGCGAAGCTTGCGGCGCAGCTCGTCCTGGTTGGTGACCGCGGAGCTGGACAGCAGGTCGCGAATCGCATTGTGTCTTTGAATCTTCATCGCAATTGGTTGAATGTTCGATTTTTGTCGCAGACAAAATCGAAAGCGCGGTCCGCAGTGAGGCGGCCGCGCATGAATAAATATACAGCAGGAGTGCATAAGTATGCAAGGCCGGAGCTGAAAATTCCTCGAAATGTTTATTTTGAGGTGATTTGCACCCGTGGCCCTCCCACAGCATGGCTCAGCGCTGATACACTCTCGAATGGCAACGTTGGCGGATTTTACGCGAACTCTATTTCAGGCAGATGAAAAATAACGATTCCATTTCCACTCTCAACGATTTGTTTTGCCGCGTAGCCGCGGCAGCCAACCCACGCGCCGTGCTCTGGCAGGACGAGTTCGGGCAGTGGCAACCCATCTCGTCGGATCAGATTTACCAGCGGGTGAGGGCTCTGGCAAAGGTATTTCTAGACTGGGGCGTGCAGAAGGGCGACCGCATCGCCCTGATCGCAGAGAACCGCTGGGAATGGGCGGTTACCGACTTTGCAGCGCTGGCCATCGGAGCCGTGGATGTGCCCATCTATCCAACGCTTACCGGTGAGCAAATTGCGGCGCATATTGGACGATGCCGGCTGCCGGATTGCGGTGGTTTCCACGCGCCAGCAGTTTGACAAGCTGAATGCCGTTCGCGACAAGACGAAGATTGAGCGGATTCTGATGATGGATTCGCCGCGCCGCCGGAGGGAGCGATTGCCTTCAACTTTGAGGCGATTGCCGGGGCCGACGAGCAGGGGGAGCGAGCGGGATGCCGGTTTTCGACGCTCTGGTGCGCGCCGCCGAGCCGAAGGACATGGCCACATTGATTTATACCTCCGGCACTACGGGCGAGCCGAAGGGCGTGGTGCTTACGCACGGCAACATTGCCGCGAACATCAACTACGCGCCGGAGGATTTCAACTTCGATTCTTCCGATGCGCTGATTTCATTTCTGCCTTTGTCGCACGTTACGGCTCGCGCGCTGGACTACTTCATGTATTCGTTTGGGGTGCAGGTGGCCTATTGTTCGCAATTTGACAAGCTGCCCGCAGGCGATGCGCGAGATCAGGCCAACGGTTTTTGTGGGTGTGCCGCGGGTATTCGAGAAGATTCGCCAGGAGGTGGAGCGCCGCGCGGCGTTTTCGCCGGTGAAGAAGCGCCTGTTTGCCTGGGCGATAGGGGTGGGAGCGAGGCATATCGATACGGTTTATGACGGACGAAAGCCCAAATCGCTGAAGTGGAAGCTGGCCGACAAGCTGGTCTACTCCAAGGTTCGCGAGGCCTTCGGCGGGCGGGTGAGGATCTTTGTGCCAGGCGGCGCGCCGCTGGGGATCGATACCGCGAAATGGTTTGCATCGGTGGGAATTGCTCTCTGGGAGGGGTATGGGCTGACAGAGACTTCGCCGGTGATCGCGCTGAATTCGCCGCTGCGGCACCGCATGGGAGCGGCTGGCAGGATCTTGTCCAACGTGAAAGTGAAGTTGGCCGCGGATGGAGAGGTGCTGGTGCAAGGGGCCTTCGGTCTTTGGAGGCTACTGGCACAAGCCGGAGGCGACGGCGGAGAGCTTTGATGAGGAAGGATGGTTCCGCACCGGCGACATCGGACATCTGGACGCGGATGGTTTTCTTTTTATTACCGACCGCAAGAAGGAGCTGCTGAAGACTTCAGGCGGCAAGATGGTGGCTCCGCAGCCGATCGAGAGCAAGCTGAAGGTGAGCCTGCTGGTGGCGCAGGCGGCGTTGATCGGCGACCGGCATAAGTTCATTTCTGCCCTGATCTCGCCTAATTTTGCCGCGTTGGAGGACTGGGCCAAGCGCCACGGTATTCAGGCTAAATACCGTGCTGAACTGGTGGCCGACAGGCGGGTGATTGCGCTCTATGGGGAGATTGTGCGGGAAGTGAACGCAAGCCTGGCCAACTTTGAGACGCTGAAGCGCTTCAGGGTAGTGGCCGAGGAGTGGTCCATCGAGACGGGAGAGCTGACGCCTTCAATGAAGCTGAAACGGCGGGTGATTACTTCGCAATACGAGGACGTGATCTCCGAACTCTATGCCGACGAAGCAACTTCGCGCGGGGAATAGGCCGGGGCGAGTCAAATAAATCAAGTTCCTGATTGCGGAGTTCTCGCACCGCCCCGATCTTGCATAGCGTTGATGCGGCGAGTGATTACGGCTCAACATTGGGCGGAGATTGCCGGATTTTGTGCCGACGAAGGAACCTCACCAGTCGAATTGGCGAGGCCAGCGTAGTGCCAAGCAGGTCGCGCTTGCTCCAGAGTTCTCTTAAGCCGCGGAAAAATGGCGCGCCCCATGCGCCCACGGCCAGCATGCTGCCGAAGAGGATGACGGCGTCAATGCTCAGGCGGCCTGAGCTGGACCAGTAGGCATCCGGGTCAAGGTTCAGCCATAGTGCGAACTCGTCAAGGGTGAGAGCGGCGCCGACGCCATAGCTGACTGACATGAGCCGGCTCAAGAAGATGGAAATCGGTGTGTGATTCCGTCCCAGGTCCATCAGCCAGCCGTAGCCAACCAACAGCAGGATGAGGATGCCCCATACCAGGTGGTGAATGTGGCGGCCATGCAGCATGACCCATTGAAAATGCCCTTCATGGTTGACGATGCGGTGGACCAGAAAGCGCACACCGGCAAAGGTAATCATAAAGGAGACTGAGGCGATGAACATGCGGCGGCGCGGCCGGTCAGGGATGGTGGCGCGCACCAGGAATCCCAGACGGGTTAACTGCAGCAGAACCAGCAGGAGGGTAACGATCAGGCCGGCAAAGGCCAGCAATATGAGCGCTCCACGACCGGGCATATCTTATTGAACCATTCCGGAGCGCTTTTCCCAATGGTGAAATTACACGGGGAGAATCTGCAAAAGCGTGAGCGCGGTCACGATTTCGCTTTACAGCGGCAGGATACACTGGATAAGGCGTCAAGAGCGGCGATTTTCCGGGTCTCGACGTACAAATCAAGGACTTATTCCCGGCCGGCTTGATTGCTGTGCCTTTGATGAGGAGATTATTACGATGCGAGTTGCTTTATTGACAGGCGGCGGCGATTGCCCCGGACTGAATGCGGTGATCTACGCGGCTGTGAAGAAGGGCATTAATCACTACGGCGATGAGTTTATCGGCTTTTTGAATGGCTGGCGGGGCGTGCTGGACAATAACTGGGTTCCATTAACGCTGGAAAGCACGGATGGGATTCAGTTGACGGGCGGAACGATTCTTCACTCCTCGCGGACCAACGTGAAGAAGGTTCCCGGCGGTATTGAGAAGGTGCAGGAGGTTCTGAAGACCAATAAAATCGACGCGCTGATCGCATTGGGCGGCGATGACACGCAATCGGTGACGCTCTACCTGAGCGAGCACGGCGTGCCCAGCGTGGGCGTTCCCAAGACTATCGACAACGACATTAATGGGACCGACCAGACCTTCGGTTTCGACACGGCTGTCTCCATCGCCACCGAGGCTGTAGGCCGCATCCGCACCACCGCCGATTCGCATAATCGCGTGATCGTGATTGAAGTGATGGGCCGCGATGCCGGCTGGATCGCTTATGCCTCCGGCGTGGCCGGCGGCGCTGACGTAATCCTGGTTCCGGAGCAGGACGTCGACATCGGCCATGTGGCGGCGCTGCTGAAATACAACTACGATCATGGCAAGCACTATGGCATTGTTGTGGTTGCCGAAGGCTGCCATTTGCCCGATGTAGGACAAGTGATCGACGAAGCAGCTAATCTGGATGCCTTTGGCCATGCTCGTCTGGCCGGCGTCGGCGAGGAACTGGCCGATATGATCGAGAAGAAGACCGGCTACGAGACCCGCTCAGTGAACCTGGGCCATACGCAGCGGGGAGGCGTTCCTACTGCTTATGATCGTCTGCTCGGGCAGCGCTACGGGTTGCACGCAATCGATATGGTGCACGACAAGAAGTGGGGCCGGATCGCGGTGCTGAAGGGGCTGGATATTACCGACATCACCATCAAGGAAGCGATTGCAACCAACCGGCGGCTGGATCAGCGGTTTTTCGACGTGATTGCGGATCTGGAAGCGAAGGTCTAAACGGACGACCTTTGCCGCAGGTTAAGAAAGCCATCCTCATTGCGAGGGTGGCTTTTTTGTTTTCGGGATGCAGGATGGCGCAGCTGAAGATTGAATTAGAGTTGGGCTGTGAACTATCGCCTCTACACTGCTGAAGATTTCGCGCAGCTTTATGCGATTGAGGAGGTCTGTTTTCAACCGCCGTTTCGATTTGGGCGCGGATATATGCGGCAGCTGGTGAACAGCTCCAATGCGGCAACCTGGATTGCGGAAGAGGATGGGCGCATGGCGGGCTTTGGCATTGTTGAGTGGATGCGGGAGAGGGGCGGATTGATCGCGTATATACAAACCATTGAGGTTGCTCCGGAGCGGCGCGGTCGCGGCGTTGGCGGGGAGTTGCTGCGGCGCATGGAAGGCTCGGCGCGGGAGGCGGGAGCGCGGGAGATTTGGCTGCATGTGGATGAGGAAAATGACGATGCCATCCGGCTTAGACATGTACTGAAACCAGTAAGAGGGCAA
>CAWIVA010000037.1:0-12091 GCA_963839225.1 uncultured Acidobacteriaceae bacterium | reverse complement strand
GGTGATCGCGGGCTGTTTGGAAGGATTTTTCTCACCGTCGCGGGCGCCTGTTTGGCTCAAGTTTACCGTTGGCGGAATGCTTTTCTCGCTGTTGCTGCTGTGGCTCTTCAGGCCAGCGACTAAAGTCGCGCCCGAACACAAATCTGAAGATGCTCCTGAGTGACATCCTAACTCTCATTCGGTCAAGCGAGTCCCCCGGTTACATTGCCTGAATGGTTTCCAGGTAGCGTATCAGGTTCAGGATTTTGAGATCTTTGTCATTCGAGCTCAGGTGGGTAATTCTGTCGAAGACCGGACCCCAGAGCAGGCGTCTTGGGAAGATTGTTTTCCAAATCGGGCACCCCCGGCATCCAACACCGACTCACATGATTTTCAGGAAATCGCCCGCTGTTTCCTGGCGATTTCAGTCAGATCGGCCGGTGGTTTTTTGAAGCCCGGAGCAGCGGGGCCTCCACCTCTGCCGTCCGTTCCGTGGCAGGGCGTGCAATAGCTTGCGAACATCTGCTTTCCATCGGTTGGGGATACGTTCCTAACCGCAATCACAAATCTGTTCGAGGCACCCTGAGCGGGAGCTCAATCCAACGGAGAGCACGCAAACGGCTGCTGCCAGGGCCTGAGTTTTTAACATAAGTCCCTCGCTTTCTTACCCTTACTGCGAAGAGAACTTACTCCCATGCGGATCGGAGATGCAGTGATCAGCAACATTACCGTAACACTATTGTAATAGTTTGATCATCATACAAAATCTAAAAACGAGTGCTGATCGTTGTCATTCTCCCGATTAGACGCTAAGCAGCACTACGGAGGCCAGGGCTAAGGCCATTCCTGCGAATTGTCGGGGGAGGGGCGCTCGCGGAGGACGAGGGCGGCTAAGAGGATGGTTCCGGCGGGGTAGAGAGAACATACCAGGGCGGCTACGTCGAGGCGGCCGATTTGCGTGGCGCGGATAAAAAAGAGAACTCCGATGGTGTCGAGGGTTCCGGCCACAATGCCGGTGAGCCAGAAGCCGCTCCATTTCCCCTTAGGTGGCATGACCACGAGAATGAGGATCATGGATACAGAGCCTGCGGCACGAGCGGAGGTCAGGGTCCACAAGACGCCGCCAGGGTTTGCGAATTTGAAGAGAGTGAGTTGGGTACCGAAGCCGATGCCTGCCAGCGCGCCTAGTAGAAGGGCTATAGGGGGCGTTTTCACGTCTTTGGCGGCGGGTGTGCGGGTGATGAGCCAGATTGCCAGCAAACCCATCGCCAAGCCTGCGGCAGTAAATGGGGTGGGCAGGCCGTCGCGGATCAGGGAAAAGAGGACGGGGATTAAGGCAGTCAGGAGTCCTGTGAGCGCGGCTGTAAGGCCCATGGCTCCCATAGCCAAAGCGCGATAAAAAATGGCCAGCGCTACTGATCCTTCAAAGCCGCCCAAAGCGGCATAGAAGAGATAATGCAAGCCGGGGAAGGGAAGATGGATTGCCCGGCAGATGGCGAGCAGGACGAGCACGGAAAAGATGTGACCGGAGGCCACCACTAGAAGCGCGGGAGAGCGGCGGGCGCCGAAGCCTCCAATAAAGTCCGATCCGCCCCAGGTGACGGCCGAAAGCAGACCTAATCCGGCGGCTGCTCCTGAGGAGTTCACAAGCTTATTGAGCGTCCTTGGCGTTGGGGTAGTAGCCAGCCTTGGCGATGATCTCGAGGCCTGGACGATTTACCCGCACATCGATCTTGCGGAACTTGCCGTCGATGAAGGGCTGGTGGCTGAGATAGCCGAGGGTGTACTGGGTGCGGGCTTCCTCGGCTATCTTGGCGTAGCTCTTCTCGATGCCGTCCACGCCGCGCTCTGAGTCCAGCGTGCCGCCGGTGGTGTGGGCGTATTTGACGAGGATGTTGTCATACATGGTGAAGGGCAGGTGGACGCGGCTTACCCAGCCTTCGCCCCAGCGCGCTGAGTCGCCGACCAATGTGCCGTAAACGGCGATTTTGTTGGTTTCCAGATAACGGATGACCTCTTTGTAGGTGGCCGTGCTGCCGTATTCCTTGCCGTCGGAGATGACGTAGATGATGCGGCGGCGGCCCTTGGGACGGTTGGAGAGCTCCTTGGCCGCGGCAAGAATGGCGTCGTTGAGAGTATGAATCTCCTTGGGGATGGTCATGATGCCGTTGAAGGCGCCGGCCGATTTTCCCGGTTGAAGATTGGGATCGACACAGGCCCCGTTTTCGCGGATGTTGCAGCCCGAGAGCGGACCGCTGGGAACCGGCGCCAGCATTTCGGTACCGGTCTCTTTGGTGATGGACAGCACCGCCGGCAGGCGAGTGGTCTGTGCGCCGGTAAAGCCAGTGCGCTCCTGAACAATGCTGGCGTACGAAAAGACCGACACTTCATCGTAGGGAGTGAGCGCGCCCTGGATTGCACCGAGGGAGTCGTTTACCTTTTTCATCACATCGGAAGTCAGGCTCTGATCAATAACAAAGGCGATAGAAAGGGGGAAGGGATCGACGGTGAAGAGGCGCAGCGGCTCGAACGAATCGTTTTCATAGACTTTGAAGTCGCGGAAGGTGAGGCCGGCGACTAGCTTTCCTTTGGAGTCTTTGACGGTGACCGGGACTTCAACGAAGTTCACCTGGAGGTGGAGCATGGTGGAGACTTTTTCAACGCCTTCGCCGGATGCGGGCAACTCGGGAGGGGCGGTCTGGATCTCAACCTGGTTGGAAGGGGCATGACTGCTTGGAGCGGGCTGGGCCTGCTGCGGAGCGGGAGGGGTGGTGGACGAACTGTGGCCCCCGATTGTTCTTGACCGGAACCGAGGCCGGGCGTGATGGCGCCGTTTTCTACACCAGTCAACGGCGGAGGCGCCTGGGGCGCGGGAGCATCCGGCACCGCGGGCTGTTGGGCCACAGCGGCCGTTTTCAGGATTGGGCTTAAGCTTAGAAGCGTCGCCAGCGCAAATGCAGTGAAACCTAGCTTCATATTTCTCCAAAAGTCGATGGTCACGGGTTGACGATCAGTGGTTAATACGAATCAATCCCTAATCATAGATGAATCTTGCGTTTGGAGTGTTAAGTGGATCGTTGCGAGCGGTCTTGAAAAGCCGACTTGCGGCCTTCGGCGGCAACCGGCAACCGGTCGTTGAACACTGAACACTGTACTCGTCAGAGTATCAGACGCGCCAGCGCAGCGCATGTTGCCTGTCTGGCGGGAAAGAACTCAGGTATGCTGACGGGAGGAGTGCCATTTCAGTCTAATTTGGACGATATGCGTGTGCGATTTGGAGTTGCCGCTTTGCTGTTGAGCCTGCCTGCATGGTCTGAAGCGGGATGGGCGCAAATTGCTCCGTCGCCCGATGCGCCCCCGGTGAGCACCGCTCCGGCACAGGCGAGCGGGAAGACGCGGCTACGCTGAAGCTGAATGTGAACCTGGTGAACTTGTTCTTTACCGTCAGGGATAAGGACGGGAGGCTGATTCCTCATTTGACCAGGGACGATTGCACTGTGACGGAAGACGAGGCGCCGCAGAAGCTGAAGAGCTTTGCGGCCGAGACGAGCCTGCCGCTGACGCTGGGGATTTTGCTGGACACATCGGGCAGCCAGTATCGGGTTTTGGCGAAGGAGCAGCAGGCGGGAGATCAGTTTCTGGAGCAGGTGCTGAAAGCGAAGGACGAGGCGTTTCTGCTGACATTCGATGTGAACGTGGACCTGCTGCAGGACATCACCGGTGATGTACAGTTGCTGACGCGGGGGATGAACAAGGCGGAGATCAATACGGCCGGCGGCAATGGAGCTGGGGGATCGCCGGGAGCTGGCGGGGGAACGATCCCACCATTGGCAAGCCGAAGGGTACGCTGCTATACGACGCGGTCTTCCTGGCCGCGCAACGTGATGACCGAAGTGACGGGGCGCAAATCAATGATCCTGCTGACCGACGGGCAGGATGAGGGCAGCAAAACCAAGATTGGCGAGGCGATTGCCGCGGCGCAAAAAGCGAATGTGCCGGTTTATGTGATTTTGATTGCGGACCGGAGCTTTTATGTAGACGTTGGATTTGGAGATTTGGGGTACAAAGGCTTTTCTGCTATGAAGAAGATGACCGAGGAGACCGGCGGGCGGCTGATCGACGTGGGCAACAACGGCAAAAAACTCGAAGAAGCTTTCAAGCAAATTGAAAATGAGTTGCGAACAGAGTACGCGGCCAGCTATACGCCGACGAACGGTGTTTTGGACGGCGGTTTTAGGCGGCTGGGGGTGGAATGCCACGGGGATGGATTGAAGGTGCAGGTGCGGAAGGGGTATTTTGCGCTGGCGGGGAGGAATTAGGGACTAGGGACCGGGATCAAAAGCGAGAAAATGGGGCGGCAACTACCGCTGTGCTCTAAATAATTTACACGCGACGATTTACATAGATGGGAAGAATATTCCAGACGCCGTTTGCTGAGGATGCAGCGTGCCGTCAGGACATGCGAAAGAACTTACTCCTCTAACGTGCCTTGAATGAACTCTTTGCCTCCGCCGGCGCGAAGACGGGCGGTTTAGAACGGCTGTTGTTGGGTTTGGAACTGCGATTGCGAAGCTGCCGCTGAACGGTTGGGTTCCGCGCGGGGGGACGGACATCGAACCCAAGTCGCGAAAAAATCAATCTGCGGAGGAGTCTTCCCATGAGAACGGCCAAAGTTTTTGTCATCGCGGTGTTCGTTCTTCTGAGCTTTTCGCTGATCGCGCAAGAACCAAGTTCACCTCCTCAGCCGCCGCCGGATGCGGCGCCGCCTCAGCAAGAACCGAATGCGGTTCCTCAGTTGCCGCCAGATACGGTTGCGCCTCCGCCGTCTCAAGCGCCGGATGCAAACTCGCAGCAACAGGAGAATGCGGCTTCGCAGCAGAGTGCGCCGGACGCTGCAGCGAGCCTCGAAAGCAACCGCTCACCGGCGGCACCAGCGCCACTGGATATGCAGCCGGTGAAAAGCGAACTAGTCAGCAAACTGGACTCGAAGACGGCCAAGGCCGGGGATAGCGTGGTGGTGAAGACTAAGGAGCCGGTGAAGACTGCGGATGGAATTGTTATTCCCAAGGGATCGAAGCTGGTGGGCCGCGTGACCACGGTGCAGTCGCACAGCCATGGCAGTCAGAATTCAGCTATGGCGATTCGCTTTGACAGAGCCGAATTGAAGGATGGCAAGACCATCCAGATCGAGTCGCTGATCAAGTCAGTGGCTCCGCCGGAAAGCGCGATGGCGGCAAGCACACCGGCTTTTCCTGACGCCTCTGCGGGAGCAGGCGCGCCGGTGGGAGGCACTATGGCCGGCATGAATGCTGGAGCCGGTCGCTCCGGCGGCGGCGCTCCGATGGGTGGAGCGGTGAGCAGCCAGGCGCCGGACTTAAATCAAATGGGAGCGAGCGCTGGACAGAGTAATTCGGTCGCTGCAGGGAAGGTTGTGGGCAAGACCAACGATGCAGACATTTTAACTACGGAGGTTCCCGGAGTACTGCTCGCCAGCAGTGCGCCCAGCGAGGCGACTACGGTTTCCGGCACGCTATTCGCGGCGAAGGATCAGGTTCGTCTGGAGGCAGGCACACAGATGGTGCTGGAGGTTTCGGCGGCAAAATGAATGCATGCACCAGGCGCATCTGTGGATAAATTAGGTGATTAGGCCGGCGGAGAAGCCGGCTCTGTCCTGTTTTTGGACACTAAATTACCTTCGTACGCTACTTAGTAATCTGGCGCACACGATTAGTCCTCTCTAATATCGGCTGAAGTGGGAAATACTTGAGGGCTTCTCATGAATTATTTTTAGCCTCAGGATTTCTTCCAGCAAGGAGCCTGCCATGATTACTAACTTGGCCGCGAATGAAGGGTTTGAGATCAGCCCCCGGTTTCGACGCACGATCGAGGAAAGAATCGAGCGACTGGAGAAGGATGCGGCCTTCGACGAGGCGCAGGTGGCCCTACTCCAAGATGGAGAACATATTCGCAGACAGATGCGGCTCGTGGCTCTGGAGCGGTCAGAGGCGCTGCGCGTGCGGCTGTTTCTGGATAACGCGCAGGCGCGGATGTCAAAACCAGGGAATGGGTATTAGGTGATAGGGAACGGGAAATCTGTGTTCGGATACTCAGCTTCTTTGTGCGCAATAAGAAGAAAGACTTGAAACATTGCACCACATAGGGACGACAAGCTCTTTTGTTTGCTTCGAAATTTTGGAGCACCGGGCGGGAATTGAACCCGCGTATACAGGTTTTGCAGACCTGCGCGTTAACCGCTTCGCCACCGGTGCCTGAAGAGCAGGAGTTAGAGATTAGAGGTTAGGGCCATTGATTCAACAGATAGTTTTGCTGATTTCCTGCTGAACATTCCCCGCTATTGCGCCCACCTGATCACCGAAAGACCACTAATCCCTAACCACAACCCTTGTAACTAAAAAACCCACCACGCCTTTTGGCGGGTGGGTCGTCGTGGAGATTCTAAGCTTTAAGGAATCTAGACCAGAGGACACACCCGCGCGGCGCTGCAGCTTGGACAGCAGCAGCACTGACAGTGGGCGCGAGTGAAGTATTGGGTCACGAAGAATTCCTTCGCCGGAGAGCAATTTCAACGTGCTATTGCTCATCGGGTATTTGTAGACTAGTGGGTTGGCGGAGGCGTGTCAATAGAGGATTGCGCGTGGATTGAGGGTGAGTTTGATAAACAATCTCTCATGGGCTAAAGCCCTGACGATCTTGCGGCCTGTATGTTCGGGCTGAAGCCGTACCCTTCACACTGACTCGCTACCCAATGGGGGGCTTATGGAACTGGAATATTTTGTGGTGGATGTTTTCACCGATACGGCGCTGGCCGGAAATCCGCTGGCTGTGGTGATGAATGACGCGGGGCTTTCGACGGAGCAAATGCAGGCGATAGCGCGCGAGTTCAATTTGTCTGAGACTACATTTGTGGAGCGGCGGATGGCGGCGGTGGAGAGGGTTGAGGGGGTGCTGGCGAGGATCTTCACTGCGCAGGAAGAGTTGCCGTTTGCGGGGCATCCTACGCTGGGGACGGCGAGCGTGCTGAGGCTGAAGGTTCCAGAGGCATTTGATGGGGATACGGTCCGGCTGGCACTGAAAGTGGGGGTCGTGCCGGTGAGATTTGATGGGGAGGGACTGTTTGGCGAGATGACGCAGAAGGATCCGGAGTTTGGGGCGGAGCTAGAGCCATGTGAAGTGGCGCGGCTGATTGGGCTGGATGAGCTGGATCTCGATCCGGGGCTGCCGCCGCAGATTGTTTCTACCGGAAATCCATTCGCTATTGTGGTGCTGCGGTCGGATGCGGCGCTGGGAGGGCTGAAGGTGAGGCAGGAGGAGTCTACGGCGTGGTTGAGAGCGCAAGGGGCGCGGTGGTTTTATGTGCTGGGGCCGACTGGAGGTCAGACGCCTGCATGGCGGGCACGCATGCAGTTTTACGGAGGCGAAGATCCGGCTACGGGATCGGCGGCAGGATGCGCGATCAGCTACCTGGTTCATCGCGGAGCCGTGGCTTCAGGCGAACGGATTACTCTGCGGCAGGGCGTGGAGATCGGGCGGCCGAGCGAGATTTTTCTGTCCGCGGAGATTGCGTCCTCGCGGGTGATCGATGTGCGCGTTGCGGGAAGCACTGTTGTTGTAGCAAAAGGGCGGCTTTTCCTGCCGTGATGCACACGCTTTCAACAGGTTTTCATCTTCGCAAGTGATTCCGAGTGAAGGCTGTAGCTAATTCACGGTTAATTCACGAAGATTCTTGAAGCGAATTTTCGCCTACATTTCCCTCTTCCCACGAATTTCCAATGCTCGTACTCTTGCCTTTCATTGATGCAATTTAACCGGGTCGCTTGCCGGTTTTAAATCCCAGGCCTCGACCAGTGTTTTAAGAGACCGTCGTCGATCCCCCGCGAGTCGGAAGCGGTTGCCGATTCATATGCGCGAAGCGTCGAGCTGAACATCTTCCGCGCAGACACGGCAATTCCGTGCGCAAGATCGACCCGGAACCTGCTTAGAAGCAACCAGTCCCCGGGCCCTGAATGACACTTTCCCAACTTGCCGAAGGAGCAAAAGAGGCGAGAGTGAAGTGTTGGCAGGCGCTCTAAGAACGAAATTGCAAGACTCAAGGAGCCCACCCAGACATGCGTCCAAAGAAAGTGATACTCTGCGTCGACGATAACGAACAGGAGCTTTCGGTAATGAAGTTCATGCTGTCAACCAACGGCTACCGGGTATTATCTGCCTGCACCGGCCAGGAAGCTATCGGCATCTTTAATCAGACCCAAGTGGACCTGGTGCTGAGCGACTACGCGATGCCTATTATGGACGGAAATCAATTGGTGGACCGGCTGAAGCAGATCGCTCCGCACATTCCCATGATTCTGCTGGGCGATGAGCAGAAGATGGGAGGCGAAATTTACACCGCCGACGCTCTGCTGGCCAAGAGGAACTGCTCGCCGCACGAACTGCTCGAACGGATCAAGGTGATGAGCGTTCGCAAGCGCGGACCGCGCAAAGGCGCGCTGCGGGTGATGCCGGTGCAGGAGTTGGCGGCGGCGTCGTAAAAGCAGGGACGAAGAGACTATGGACTAGAGAGCATTCATTCGAATTACGCATCTCGGCTTCCCCGTTGAAGGTCTGACTTCTTTCCCAACCCCCCTATCAAGGAGAGCTGTCGACTAGTCCCTAGTCCCTAAATCCTGTTTTGTTCTTGACGATCTATACACGGCAGGGGCATACTCCCCAGTTGTGCTCATACTGAACGATCTTTTTTGCTGGTGGGAGTTGGCTTCTTATGGACTTGATCGTACTTCGTATTCTTTTTGTCGCCCTTCTTGGCGGGGTCTGCTATTTTCTTCATCCATTCGGCCTGACAGGATGGGTGAGTGCCGGGGCGGGCGTCCTTACGGCCTGCGCGGTGATTGTATTTGAGTTGCGGGTGCGGGCATTGAGCCTGCGGCGGCTGATTGGGGCGGTGACGGGGAGCGTGCTGGGGATCTTCGGCGCGGCGCTTTTCTGCCTGGTGCTGCGGTCGGCGCCGACTCGGGGTCGACCTCGGCGGCGCTGCAGATCTTCGTGCTGCTTCTGATGACCTATATAGGGCTGCTGGTTGGAGCGAGCAAGGGCGATCTGCTTAACCCGGCGGCCCTTGGCACTGTGTTTGCCACGGACCGGGCTACGCGCCCGAATGCCAAGGTGCTGGACACCAGCGTGATTATCGACGGGCGAATCGCCGATATTGCCGAGGCCGGCTTTATCGACGGCATGATGGTGGTGCCGGAGTTTGTGCTGAGGGAGCTGCAAGTGGTGGCCGACTCGACCGATGGGTCAAAAAGGCAGCGGGGACGGCGCGGGCTGGATATGCTGCAGCGGATGCAGTCGAACGCCAGTATCCAGGTGCAGATTGTTCCCGACGATTTCCCTTCGATTCGCGAGGTGGACCTGAAGCTGCTGGAACTGGCCAAGAAGTGGGAGGCCAAGGTGGTGACCAACGACTTCAACCTGAACAAGGTGGCCCACCTGCACCATGTGGAAGTGCTGAACATCAACGATCTGGCTAATGCGCTGAAGCCGGTGGTGCTGCCGGGCGAAAAGATGACGGTGCTGATCCTGAAGGAAGGCAAGGAGTTCAACCAGGGGGTTGGGTACCTGGACGACGGCACGATGGTGGTGGTGGATAATGCGCGGAGGCTGATCGGCAAGTCAGTGGATGTGAGCGTGACCAGCGTGCTGCAGACCGCAAGCGGGAAGATGATCTTCGGCAAGATGGAAGAAGGCTCCAGGAACGGGGAGCAGGGACGGCCGGTGGAGATGGAGCGGTAGAATTCTTCCTCGAGTTTCGTAGAATCCCAGATCTTAAAGGCCAGCCCGTCCGCCTCACGGACGAAGACCTGCCCGTGGGGACTCCGGGACCTGGGGCACCCGGCCACCGATATTACGCAGGGATTATGCCGATAAGATTCTATTCATCCTAAGAATGTCTACCCAAAAACTGCAAGAGAAGCTCCTCAGTACTTCGGCACTTTGGGGTCGATTTGTTCGCTCCAGGCTTGGATGCCGCCGGCGAGGTTGGAGACGCGGGGGTAGCCGGCTTGCGCGAGGAACTCGGCGATGCGCTGGGAGCGGACGCCTGAGTGGCAATGGACGATGACTTCGCGGTCGCGGTCGATTTCGGAGAGGCGGGTGGGGACTTCGTTTTGCGGGATGAGCTTGCCGCCGATCTGGGCGATTTTGTATTCCCAGGGTTCGCGGACGTCGATCAGTTGGACCTCCTCGCCCGAGTCGATGCGCTGCTTGAGTTCTCCTACGGTGAGCTGGGGGATTCCGTTTTTCAAGGTTCTCCTTTAGGGCCGGTGCCAGGCCGCTCCACAGATGGTATTTGAAGAGACGGTTGGGGCGGTATGGGGGCTGCAGAAGCAAAACGGCTCCGGAGATTCCGGAGCCGTTGATGAGGTGCCCACAGCCGAGCAGCCAGAGGTGCAAAAAGAGTGGAACTATTGAGCGGCTCCCTTTTCTTCCTTGGCGGCCGGCTTGGCGGCGAGCGCCATGGCATGCCTGGGCTTCCAGAACTCTGAATCGGCAGTGACCCACTCTTCGGGAGGATAGCTCTGGCGCGGGTTGATGGAGAACAGCTCCGTATGCGCGGATTCCACACAATCGCCGTAGAGCTTATCGAGCTTCTTCCAGTCTTCTTCACCCACGGATTGCACCAGCTTCTTGCCTTCCATCATCATGGAGTCGATATCGGCCATGGACTTGTCGCCGCTGAGCGCAATCCAGGTGCCGTCGTTGGGACCATAAACGGCCTGGAACATGGCCCAATGGGAGCTTGATCCGGCCTTGTCCAGTGCATCCCTGTACATCTTGGACAACTTATGCCAGTCCGCATCGTGACCCAGGCGAACGTTGAAGACAGTGATCTCGACGTAACGGGCATGGGAGAGATCAGGGCGCGGATGGTAGCTCAGCTCGTCGCTGTAGGCGTAGACGTTGGAATCCAAATCTTCGAGCAGTTCTCCGTCGGCCACGCTGGCGCGCTCAAACGCGTCCCCGAGTTCCTTGTTATGGTCAACGAGAGCGTTGGCCTTTTCCCATTCATCGAAGGAGCCATAGGCGGTAAGAAACAAGGCGCGCGACTTGCCTGAAAGCGAGTTCAGAGCGATGTAGTGCACGGGGAATTTGGCGCGGCTTGCGGCTGCGATGAAGGCGCTTTCGGTCTTGTCATGCGCCATTCCGCTCTTGCCGGGCTTGATGAATTCGCGCGTGATTTGCAAGACCTGATGTTTTGGTGAATCTTGCTGTGCAGGGGTCACGGCGCAGCATGTGACCGCGAGAGACAAACCCAACAGAATGGGGTTGATTTTCTTCATGGAATCGTTCCTCCTGGGATTAGCTCGGAGACCGCTCCCTGGGGGAAAGGGGAAACCGGGAAGGGGAGCGTCCAAGCATGGTCATTATTAAGTCATGAAGGGCATGGTAGTAAAGAAAATTCTGAATGAAACATAAAAAATAATTCATTGGGAATTTCAGATTTTTGCGAGGCGGGAGTTTAGTCGGCAGGCGAAGAGGGACTGACCGAGGGTAAATTGCAGCGGGCGCCGTGGGTGTGCGAGATTGGGGATGCGGGGTTGGAAGAGGGCACGCGCGCGGCGGTTCCTGATTCTTGCGACCCCGCAGATTGGAAAACAATGACAGCACATAAATCGCACATACCGAATTTCGATCAGATGCTGGAAATCCTGCACGCACACGACTTTGACGTTGAGCCGTTTGCAGGGGTTGCAGGCGGGTATCTGGTGAGCAAGCATGGAGCCGGGGCGGTGTTGGTGACGGCTGAAGGCAAGGATGTGTCGGTAGCGATTACGCGGAGGAACCGGGAGCCCTGGTTGGAGGGGAAGTGGCGCTGCTGTTGGACCGTGGGTACCAGAAATTCTTTAAGACCTCCAAAGTTTGAACTTCCCGCGTCGGCCAGTCAACTGCAGGGGGTTCACTTATTCAGTGAGGAGCTTAACCAACTGACGGGCGGCGTCAGTTTGTACAACCAGTCACTGGGGACCACCAGCGATGTGTATGAATACGATCGGTTGCAGGGCCGCGAGGGAGAGGAAGTGGCGGCAGTGAGTCCCCG
>CAWIVA010000036.1:0-156576 GCA_963839225.1 uncultured Acidobacteriaceae bacterium | reverse complement strand
CGAACATTCTTCATGGCGTAGGCTCCTGGGTGTGTAGTGACTTCTTGGAGCTACGCCGCTTCTTTAGCCCTCACCCCCGGAGATCGGGACGCCCTCGAGCGACATGACGGTGTGCCGCTCCGCGTGACCGAAGAAAAAGCACCAAGCAAATGTAATTGCGACGAACGGAAGATAGACGAAATTCGCGTAAAGCAGAACGGCGGAGGCGGTGACGGCGAGGGCGAGCACGACAGGAGCGCTAAAGTGAGAGACTTGCGCGAGCCCGTCAGCGAGTCCGTTGGCTTGCCCGGACCCTTGACCTATCATGTTGGTTATGAAACCAACGAACGCGGAAGCCATGCTGGGAAAGTCGAAAAGATGGCCGCTGAGCAGCCACTCCATTGGTGGATGGGGCGCCATTACTACCGGCAAAAATCTGGGCGCAATCCTCGGCGACCTTAACGACCTTCATCTACGAGCGCGACGGCGTTGACGACGAGCTTGGCTATCCCAAAGAAATCATTCACGTCAGCGCGAACCCCAACTATGGTTCTGAAAAGAAAGGTGCGCCCACCAGCTACTTTATGGTCGCCGCCAAAGATCGCATCCGCATCAACTGCGACCTGCGCCATGTGACCGTGGTCCTTGCTGCGATCCCAAAGCCTTTACCCACACCAACCCTCTCGACGGCATGGCCGAAGGCGGCTCGCTGATCTGGGAGTCCGATCAGGAGGGCGAAAAAAGCTGGGAGCAGCTCCCATCTGGGGCCGCAAGCAGATCATCGATAAAAACATTCGTGTCTTTACCCTCCCCGGTTTCGCCATCGCCAAGAAGGCCACCGACCGCGGCGATCTTCAACTCCGCATGCAGGGCAACGCCTTCCTGGGAGGCTTCTTCGCCGTCAGCACTCTCCTCAGGAATTCGGCATCAGCCAGGAGCAGTATCGCGAAGTAGTCCGCAAGCAATACGTCAAGAAATTCGGCAAGCTTGGCGAAGCCGTCGTCGAGTCCAACATGGAAGTCATGATGCAGGGCTTCAGCCAGGTCAAGGAGATCGAGATCGGCGCTCTCGCTGCCGCCGACCACTCCAGCCTCCGCGGTCAGCCCTCCTGCCGGTACTTGAGCTCGCCACTGCCGGCGGTTCCTGCGGCACCGGTTGCCGTTCCACGCCCGTGCCTGCCGGTCAGGGCCCGCGCACGCCCGTCTCCAGCGTCGCCAACTTCGACGCCGAATTCCGCTCCACCTTCGGCTATAACCAGCCGGCCACCCCGCTCTCGGCCATGGGCGTCATCGCCGCGGCTACCGGCGACACCGCCAGCAAATACGTGGCGCGCCGCGAAACCCCGCTGTTCATCGCCGAAAACTGCACCCAGTGCATGGAGTGCATCTCCGTCTGCCCTGACACGGCCCTGCCCAACACGTCGCAGGACCTCACCACCCTGCTTTCGACGGCCATCAAGTACTACGTCGCCGACGCCGGCGATCGCGTCAAGCTCCTCGGCGCGCTCCCGGAAATCGAGAAGCAAGCCCGCTCTCGCATGTTGGCCGAGATCAAAGCCGGCCCCTCGCTCCAGACCATCATGCGCGAGGTCACCAGCACCGTCGACGGATTCTCGCCCCGCGCAAAAGATCAGTTCTTCGACATCATCGCCAAAGTCCCTATGGCCTATCAGAAAGTCAATGCCATCTTCTCCTCGCCCGAGCGCAAGTCTCCCGGCTCCGGCGGCATCTTCTCCATCTTCGTCAGACCTCTGCAAAGGCTGCGCCGCCTGCGTAACGGCCTGTGGCGACCACAACGCCCTCCGCATGGTTGCGGAAACCGAAGAAGTCAATGCCAAGCACGAGTCCGGCACCGCCTTCCTTGACCTGCTGCCCGACACCTCGCAAAAGTACCTCGGCCTATACAACACCGCCAACCCCGCCGACTCCAAAACCGCGACCCTGCGCAATATGCTGATGGTCCGCACCAACTACGACGCTCTGGTAGCCGGCGACGGCGCCTGCGCCGGCTGCGGCGAAAAATCCGTTCTTCGCTCCATCGCCGCCGTAACTGAGGCTTACATGCGCCCCGTCTTCCACGCCAAAAGCGACCGCTTCGTCGCCAAAGCCGGCGAGCTTGAAAAAAACGGCGCAGCCCGTTTGGCCGCTCTTAAGGCAGCAGCCCCGCCGAGTACGCGCTGCTCCGCCAGGCCATCGCTCATCTCGTCCTCGGCCTCGGCGGCGAAGACGATCGCCGACACCCGCGCCCGCATCGCCGCCTACGAAGCCGCCAACGGCCTCCTCACCGACGCTCAGTTGATTGAAGCCATCGCCGCCGTCCTGCTCACCGAGGCCTTCAACCACAAAAATCTCCAGGCCGTCGACGGCCGCCTCGCCAACGGCATGTCCGTCATGGCCATGGCCGCCCACACCGGCTGCAACACCGTCTACGGTTCCACCGCCCCCAACAACCCCCACCCCTACCCCTGGATGAACTCGCTCTTCCAGGACGGCGTCACCGTAGGCTGGCTCATGGGCGAGAGCTTCATCGTCGACCACGCCCGCCGCTCTGTAATCCCCGAGCGCCTCGCCGACATCCTACTCACCCGCAGCCGGTGAGCCGACGGATTTTCATTCAGTCGACGACGAGCAGGAATACTACAACCTCTCCCACTTCACTGACGCCCTCATGACCGACCAGGAAATCGTCGAGCTGCCCAAGGTCTGGGTCGTCGGCGGCGACGGCGGCATGGGCGACATCGGCTACCAGAACATGTCCAAGGTCATTCTGCAGAACCGCCCCAACGTCAAGGTCCTCATGCTCGACACCCAGGTCTACTCAAACACCGGCGGCCAGAACAGTGACTCCACCCCCATGCTCGGCGGCGGCGACATGAACACTTTCGGCGCAGCCACCCAGGGCAAAAACACTGAGAAGAAGACCGTAGCCGAAACCTTCCTCGCCGGCCACGGTTCGCCATTCGTCGGCCAGGTCTCCATGGCCAACGCCCCCAAGCTCTACCGCGCCATCCTCGACGGCCTCGAGTATCGCGGCACCTCCTTCATCCAGGCCTTCACCACCTGCCAGCCCGAGCACGGCGTCCCTGACGACATGGCTCTCCACCAGGCCCAGCGCGTCCGCGACTGCCGCGGCGCACCCGAATTCGTTTTCAATCCCCGCCTGGGCGAAACCTATCAGGAAGCCCTCGACCTGAAGGGCAACCCGTCCATCGATCTGGACTGGTACGAAACCAAGAACAAGGTAACCGGCGAAACTGTGCGCTACACCGTAGCCCACTGGTGCACCACCGAAGCCCGCTTCCGCAACCACCTGAAAAAGATCAAGCCCGAAGCCGCGGCCAAGCTCATCCCGCTCGATAACATGCTGGTCCGCATCACCCAGCAGGACGTGGTCTACCGCCGCTATCTCGATCCCGCGCACCGCGCCTTCATCCCCGACTTCGGCGTCTACATCACCGTCGAAGAAAACGGCAAAACCGAGTACCGCGCCCTGAGCCGCCAGTTAGTCATGTTCTGCGTAGAGCGCCGCAAAGCCTGGCGCATGCTGCAATCAAAAGCAGGAATCGTGAACAAGGAATACGCCGCCCAGAAAGCCCTCCTGGCCGAAGTAGACTCCGGCAAGCTCCATCTGGAAGAGTTCCTCTCCCACGCCCACGAACTCCTGACCGAGCGCCTGACCGGCGAAGTGCTAGCCAAAGCTTAACCACTAAACACGCCGTCATCCTGTAAACACGCTGTCATCCTGTAAACACGCTGTCATCCCGTAAACACGTTGTCATCCTGTAAACACGGTGTCATCCTGTAAACACGCTGTCATCCCGTAAACACGTTGTCATCCTGTAAACACGCTGTCATCCTGAGCGGAGGTCGCCGCGGCGACCGAAGTCGAAGGATCTGCGGTTGCTTTTCGTCGCTTTGTAACAGGGCGCGACTTCAGTCGTGCCAAAAAGCCAAACAAACGTCGAAGGATCTGCGTTTGCTTTTCGTCGCTCTGCAACGAGGGCACGACTTCGGTCGTGCCGCAACAATCATGGATAATTTCAGCCAAAGAAGGATCGCGGAATCTTAGGTCCGCGC
This sequence comes from uncultured Acidobacteriaceae bacterium, assembly GCA_963839225.1. Classification (GTDB taxonomy): domain Bacteria; phylum Acidobacteriota; class Terriglobia; order Terriglobales; family Acidobacteriaceae; genus Telmatobacter. Next base: position 152,521 of record CAWIVA010000036.1, on the reverse strand, counting down.
TCCTTGATTGTCAAATAGCACTGATTCTTCGGAGAAGAAAGCACCTTGACACCACATGGAATCCCGCTAGAGGATTGCGAATATGGATGTGTTAGCAAGATTCATCGCTGCGCTTTGGAGGAAATGGTGGGCTCTAATGAGTTGCGCTGCATTTACCATTCTCAGTCTTTGGGCATCCATTGAGAACAAGAGTAACGCTTGGGTCGTATCTGGAATTGCCATTCTCGCTGTGATTTTCTTTCTTGTAGCAGCGTTCGGAGCTTGGTTAGAAGAGCACTCCAAACTGGTGTCTGTTGAACGCAAACTTTCGGAATTAAGTCCGCAGTTCGACTTCATTGTCGGTACCATGTTGTGGAAATACGACGAGATTACGGATAGAACTCTGTTCTTCCCGCTCGCCAGAATTCTGAACCGAGGACACTCATCAATAACAACTAATTGGTCCGCCATCTACAATATCTCCGGATCCGCCGAAGAGATGAAAGCTCTCTGGCTGCGGGGTGAATACAAAATTCAGATCGGCAATGAGGAATTGACTCTTGAAAATGGTGACTTACTCAGCGCCAAGACCGCCGAGAAATCGATTGAGTGCGGAGGAGTCGCTGGAGGTCGGCTTTTATTTACGCTGCCAGGAAACAGGACCCAACAAATCCAATCCCTTCAATACACAATGGAATTCACTTGCGAGGATTATCAGGGATCCAAATACACCGCTATTTATAAGCCCTCGCCGGAGCCTGTCCCGGGTCTCCTAACATTCCCGCATGAGCGTGCTGTCATCAAGGTCCAAAAGACTTCTCAGGAGTGAAGCGAATGGGCAGGTACCATGCCCTTTGTTTTTTCTAAAGCAGGGCGGGATGCTAGCATTTGTTATTTGTAACTCAAATGAATTACAATAATCCTTAGGGGCCTTCATTATGCCAGCAAACGCATTAATACAAACAAGGATCGATCCTGCAGTGAAGGAACGCGCCGCAGCCATTCTGGGCGAACTGGGGATCACGGTTTCGGACGCCGTGCGCATTCTTCTCACGCGAACCGCAAACGAGGGCGCTCTCCCCTTCGCGCTGGCCCAGAACTCCGCCGAACACGACGCATGGTTTCGCGCCAAGGTGCGCGAAGCCCTGGATGATCCGCGTCCCGCCATTCCCCACGAAAAAGTTGAAGCGCACTTTGCCGAGCGGCGCGCCAAGGCGCTTCTCAAGAAACAGAGATAGCAAATGATTTTGGAATGGTCGGTCTTTGCAATTGCCGATCGTGAAGCGATCTTCGACTACATTGAGGCAGACAGCCCTCAGTCCGCTGTCTCCGTCGATGATCGCATCCAGGTATGCGTCGAGAATCTGAAGCAATTTCCAGAGATGGGCCGGCCAGGCCGCATTGAAGGAACGCGTGAGCTGGTCATCTCGAATACGCCCTACATCGCCGCCTATCGCGTTTCCGGTGAAACCGTCCGGATATTGCGCCTGCTGAACGGCGCACAGCAGTGGCCGGATGAAATGCCCGGAAAGGATTCCTGGCCCAGCTTATGAGACTCGGACACCATTTATCAGGTGCCGAATACCTCCGCCCCACCGCAGGCACTTTGCAGATAATTACTATCCCCCGGCGCACAATGATCCCATCGCATCTCTCCGAACCCGTGCAGGTCCGCACCGAATGCACCCAGTGGGGCGTTAAAGGCGATGTGAATTTCAACAAAACACCCCTAACCCCTTTGCTCTCTGGAATCTGAAAATAACTCACTTAGAATCAAATGCTTAGCGCGGAACATAGCCGGTATACTATTGAAAACAAGGAATTTCCCGCAAGAGACAGGGCGGTGAGGGGGCCTACCTCAGCGCCAATAACCGGCTCCCGATTCGCAGGTGAGAATATATCAATAGGAAATCCTCCAGCCAACTGCAAGCTGCTGAACGCATCGGCCTGACGAGAATCTCATCGGGAGCAAGATAAGAATGGCATTGAATCGTAGAGACTTTATCGGCGCAATGATCGCATCCACATCATTGGGAACACTGGGAGAATCGCTTGTTACGGACCAGGCGCCTTCAGCATCCGGGCAAGGCGAATGGTTGACGCGGAATGGCATGGTCGATGCCGGCGGAAATCACGAGCCGCTCATCTTTATCGTGCGCCGCGGCGGCCAGCGCACCGACGCGCTCGAAACCAGCAGGTACATGCAGAGCGAAGAACTGATCAGGAAACTTCATCAGCAGGGAGTCGAGGTCTTTCATACCAGCCTTTACAAAGGCTTCGGCATGGCCGCTGAAAAAGAGGGGATGGAGCAGACGCGCGACGCCGTGGCCATCGCTCATCGCTACGGCATGAAGGCGGACACTTACGTTCAATGGGGCTCCCTGATGTACGAAACATTTTTTGCCGAGGAGCCGCGCGCCGAACAGTGGATCGAGCGCGACATTGCCGGCCTGCCCATTCTGCTCACCTATGGCTACCAGCAATCCTTCCGCTACAACCCTTGTTTTTCACGCCACGGAATATATCGACTATCTGAAAAAAATTATTCGATACGCGATCGTCGATGTGAAAACCGACTTCATCCATCTGGATAACTTCAACCTCAACGCCGAGCCCGATTCCTGCCATTGTTCCATGTGCGTAAAAGGCTTCAGAAACTTCCTGAATAAGAAGTACAGCGCAAAGCAATTGCGCGAAAGGTTTGGCTTCGAAAACATCTCCTTCGTCAATCCGCCCCAGTGGAACCGCAACAACCGGCCGGAAAACATGGAAATCATCTACGATCCGGCATTCAGGAGTGGGTTGATTTCCGCTGCCAGTTGATGGCCGATTCGCTCGAACAAATCTCCGAATATGCCAAGTCGCTCAACCCGGAAGTTGCCATCGAGATGAATCCCGGCGGATTGAACGGCGAAAATCACACTTGGATGGCAGGCGTCGATCATACAAGGCTCTTGAAGTTCACGGAATGTTTCTGGAGCGAAGAGGTCGATCCGCAGGCTTTCCACTCCGACGGCCGGCTGGTCTCAAAGATCCGCAGTTACAAGCTGGCGCGCGCTTATAACAACGTCCTTTTGACAAGCGATCTAGCCAAGAGTCCCGTCGCGCTGGCTGAAACGCTGGCCTTCAATCAGGCCATAGGATGCGTCGGACTCGACGCGATTCTGCCGGAAACCGAAAAGTATATCGACTATTACCGCAAGAATCGGAATCTGTATCTGGAAAGCGAAGATGTGGGACCGGTAGCTGTATTTCGCTCCTACGCTTCGCTCACCTATCACCATGCTCACGCGCAACTGAGCGCGATGCTGACAGAGCAGGCACTGGTTCAATCGCGCATTCCATTCGTTCTCGCCTTCGACGAGCATCTTCATAATCTTTCCGCATGCAAGGTTCTGACATTCTTCCCAACTCCGAATGCCTTTCCGACGAGCAGATCGCTCTGATCCGCCGCTATGTGGGAAGTGGCGGAGGATTGGTGGTGACCGAGCAGGCCGGCCTCTACGACGAGTGGAGACGGACGCGTGCGCAACCAGGCCTGAGCGGGTTGGTGGAGGGCCAGCGCTCAGGATTGGATTATCCAGAATATCCGGAAGATGTGGAATCCCAGTCGAATAACCCAGTTGCTGCGCTTCGTAAACAGGTCGGCCGGGGAAGAGTAGCGTACCTTCCTTCGATCGAATTCGACGGAGTGTTGCCGCCACCTGAGCCGTACTTTACGATTACCAATCGCTTCTGGAAGCGCCCGAAAAACTGGCATCAGATTATCGATGCGGTCAGATGGACGGCTGGCGAGCCGCTTCTGTTTGCTGTCGATGGTCCTGAATTTCTGGCCGCAAACTACACTTTCCAATCGCGGCATCAGCGCTATCTCATCCACCTTGTAAATTACAACGCAACCAACGCTCCGCTGCTGAAAGATGTGCAGATACAGGCTCAGTTGCCGGGAGGAAAACGGCCATCGATAATAACGCAGTATCGTCCGGAGTCAGAAGGCGCGCGCAAGCTCAACTTCACCAGCGAAGGCGCACGCACCCGGTTTACCGTGCCCGAAATGGCGGCTTATGCACTGATTGCCGTTGAACTGTAAGCGGAAAACGATGGCAAGGTGCGGACGTGATTGAAGCTGACTTTGCAAACCGTTGATTCATATGGAGCGGGAGACCGGGATCGAACCGGCGACATTCAGCTTGGGAAGCTGACGTTCTGCCACTGAACTACTCCCGCCCTTTAGAACCAACTACTTAGCTCGTCATTCACTGCTTACTAGCCACTTTACTATCCAAATCTGCTAGAATCGCCCTTCGAGAGGCTCCTGCGAACCCGCTAGGAGAAGGGGCGTGGATAGTATGGCTAGTACGCACAGCCAAACAGTCAACCTAAAACAGTATCGGCGAATCGGCGGCAAATGGCAATTCGTCCCCGTTGGTCGGGGCAAGGATGGAAAGCCCGACCCGCGCTTTGTCATCATTAGTGGGGAACCCTCCAACTCCAAGGGCGGCACCTTCTACCTCGATTGGCGTGAGGACGGAAAGCGTAAGCAGAAGCCGTGCGGGACTACACCGAGGGAGGCGCTCGACGCTTGGCATCTCCAATCAGGTGTTCTCTCCGGCACTATCGAGCAAATCGAAGAGCCGGAAAATGAGTCGGAGACGGGCACCAGAACCATCGACACCGCGATTGCCGACTATCTACGTGACGTGAAGGCAACAAAGGGGGCGGCAACTCTCACCGCGTATGAGCGTGACCTGAAGTGGTTCCGGTCCCACTGCAAAAAAAATCTTGTCCTTCGTCTCGACCGTTCGGATGCGATGTTGCTTTTCGAAATTGGCAGGTCTGCGGGCCTCAACCAGAAAACAATTAACAAGCGAGTCATCGTCATGTTGCAAGCGATGAGAGCGGCGGGGGCATCTGTTGACCTCCGAAAGGGCGACTGGCCGAAGCCCATCGAAAAAAAAGTTGAAATCTACCAGCCCGAAGAATTGAAACAGTTCTTCGCTACCTGTAATGCTGAGGAGCGTCTACTCTTCCAAGTTTTCCTCTGCACGGGATTCCGCAGCCGCGAGGTCTCAACGCTAACGTGGGCGGACATTGATTGGCGTACCGGGAAGATTGGAGTCAACCCGAAGCCCGGATTCTCTCCTAAGAACTACGAAGTTCGGAGCGTCCCGGTGCCCCACGCCTTGATTGATGCTCTCAAGGCCCGCCTAAAAGAGAGCAACTCGAATCTTGTCTTTCCTACACCGCCGCATCCAACACGTCCAAACTATGGCGGAAACGAGCAAAATGGACACATGCTCGAACTGTGCAAGACCATTGCACTCCGCTCGGGGTTGAATTGCGGCAGATGCAGGGGAACATTCAGTGCAAAGAAGGGGAAGGCCAAGAAGGAACGAGTTCAATATACGTGCAAGGCATACCCCCGCTGTGCAAACTGGTATTTGCACAAGTGGCGACACACTTTCGCGACTCAACTGCTCCAGAGCGGACTCGACATTCGCAGCCTTCAAATCATGCTTGGGCATAAAAATATCAGCACGACCGAGAAATATTTGAAATCTCTGCGTCTGGATGACCTTAGGGACAAAATCGAGAACTCGTCACTGGCTTCGTATATGTAAGGCGAACCATTACTTTAATATCCGGGTTCACTGCCCACGAACTTTACGCGGTCAGCTTAAGTTGACGGGCGGCGACTGCAAGCTGTGGTTCTTTCTTGCAGAGCCAGACAATGAGCGTTGACGGGTCGAACTTGCGCGTGCCACCGAGCATGAAGCATGGAATCTGCCGACGCTGAGCCATCCGGTACACGGTGAACTTGGACAAGCCAAGCAACCCCGCAACCTCATCGACAGTCAACAATCCGTCGATGCTCTCCAACTTCGCGATTATGTTGAAAGGCTGGCTCATCTCAATCCCCGTCATTCCTGTTTCGTTGAGTCAGCGGGGCTGTGAGCCCCGCTTTCTCCTGAGCAGTTGAATGTTCTATTGCGACGTGGCTTCTGGTTCAGGCCACGTCCCTCCAACGCTCAGCTATCTCTGCTTCACTAGCGAGGCTGAAAATGCGTGTGCCATCCTTCGGTCCCGTTGCCTTTCGACCGTCCAAGAAGTACAGGCCAGCATCAGTGCTGATTCGCTTGGGCTTGGGGATGACTTTAAGGACGGTCACATAGCCCGTTACCTTTGGCCCAGTTTTGCCACTTGCGGGGCGACCGACGAACCATTTTTGGCCGGGTAGCGCGTCAGCGAAATTCACCGGCTTTGTCGCTTCGACCTCCGAAGATGGAGCGGCCTCGGGGACTTGAACCCCGCCTTCGATGGGGGTGCCATCGCTGCTCACTGTAAGCTTGGCCGCATATTGTTGCTCAGTTGCTCCGCTGAACTCGCGTGCCGCATCGTAGATAGCCTTCATCTTTGTGTTGGATAGAATCTCCCGCCAAGCTGCCTTGTTCAGGTCGAGCCGCGTCTGCCGCTCCGGCGTCACATCCTTGGCGTGGTAATAGACCGCGTTCTCCAAACTGAGAATGTATTGGATAGCAGCGGCTATGAATGGGACCATCGTTTGTTCGATGGGCTCAAGCCGCGATGAGACCTGTTCGGCGGCGTCAACGCTTTGCTCGGGTATCGCCCGTCCTCTTAGTGCTTCGAGGACCGCTTCTACAGTTGGGCGTTCACCGTCAACTGGATGGTCGTATTCGCCCAACACACCGTTGACCGCCCCTGCCAACTCGACGTAGGGCCGAAACTCTCGGCGTGTTGGCGGCGTATACGAAGCCTGAGGGTTGTGGCTGATAGTGTCGCCGTCATTGTTCTCGTCGTCTCTCTCTGACCCTTCGTCGTCCGCATCATCGCCGCGTAGCTCAGCAAGTTTGCGCTGGATTGTACGCTCGCTTAGGTCAAACTCTTCGGCGACGTTCTTCAGGTACTTGCCCCATGCGGGTAGACCAGCCTCTTTACGGACCCTCGCATAACGCTCGTCCCCTTTGCGTGAGAGCAATTCGCGGACCTGCTCCAACAAAGGAAGCATCTTTTTGATTGTGCGAACGACGACGCCGCCGCACTTACGAACTTCCTTGTCCAGTTCTTTGAAGCTGGTCTTGAGTGCATTGGCTTCGGCGGCGATTGCCACCAACTCCTCGTCCTTTGCAGCCTTCACGGCAATGAAGGCTTCTTCAATGTTGGTCGAATGTGACAGGTTGTCACTTTCGACTGCCGCCGGTTCTGACCCCGCAAGCGGCTCGGCTTCCGTCGCCAGCGGCACCACGGGTGCCTCAGTAAACTGCGTCTCTTGCTCCATGTCTACTTCTCCCTAGCGGATGTGTCCGCCGATGAATTGAGTAGACAAGGGTTGGTCGAAAATCTCACCGTTTAGAGAGTTTTGTTTTACTGGGGGAACGGTAAACAATTGAAAATGGGCCGGATGCAAATCCGGGCCTCGTGGGAAGTGTAAATTCGATTTTCTTGAGGTCGCGCTGTTTTAATTGAAATCTGGTGAAGATACTGCCGTCATCGCCGATTTGGTCGAGCATAGTAACGAACGCCGAGTAGGCTGCGGCTTGCATAGCTGCTTTCCTCGCATTCGTGATTGCCACCTTCACCAGCGGATTCTTAACATTTTCCGCCCATGTGCGGTTTTCTCTCTTTAGTTCCCGCCAAGGCAGACGGACGCCTAATTTATCGAGGGCATGGCAGATGTCGAGAGTGGAAGCCTTCGGTTCCTTGATTAGAAGTTTCAGCACAGAGGCGTGTTTAACAAATGTTGAATTGGCAATCGTTCCTTCATTTGATTCTCGTTCAAGCCGTCTGCCAAATTGCATTCCTCGAATCGCTCCAAGGGCGAACATGCCAGCACTAAATTTCATGAGCGTTTCTAATCCCGCATCTTCGTTCTGCAAACATCTTTTCAGTGCTTCATAGTAACCTGTATTTCGATGAAAGAGCGTCTGGAAATCACGATTGGTCTTGCACTTCTGGATGATGTTCCACAGGTCGGCCTGTTCTATCCCGTCTGCGACGATGCGTCTCGCCGCATCCGGTATCTGCCTGACCGCTTTGGGCTCTGCGCCTTTGGGCATGATGTGCTCCTAGATGAGGTTCATTGCGCTGTGGCAGTTGGCCAGATTGCGTCCACGACACACGGAATCAGACCAGAGAGCGATGCTTGCTGCTGCGCTCCGTTGTCGCACGGACCCTTCGTGGTTACGATGTCTTCGATTTTACCCCCGAGTCGCGTACCCGCGAATCCGGGGCAACACCACCAAGACGAGGGCCGTACCCAACGCAGTCGAGGCAATCGCCCATTCCGCTCGACCCGTGTTCCGGTGTCTCAGACAATGGTCGATGTGGGCCTCGGAGTCACTCCCGTCGAGAGCCCACATGTTGCGTCGGGTGGTTAATCGCCGGTCATATTGGGTTCTCCATTCTGAGCCGGTGGTAGTAAAGGGCGACGGCATAGTCGCGTTGTTGTGATTGCGGGCCTTGGAGTTTGTAGTCGCGAACCTCATGTACAACGTCCCGACTGGATTCAACAGCGGGGTCGGGGTAGCAGATGAACAACTTGAGATTTTCTTTCTGTTCGGGTGTCAGCATAGCGAATGTTCTCTTTTCTTCCTCGCTGCCAGCAGCGGGACACTCCTTCAATCGTTGCCAATTGTCATGCGAGGTCATCATCGTCACAGATACAGTTAGGCCATTCATTGCAGCAGCGGTAGCTTTCGGTCGTCGCCTTGGATTCGTCAATAAACTCGATTTCTGGCTGCGAAGCCAAGGCTTGGATGACCTCAGCCCAAAGTTCGGGGTGCTTCTGCTCAATATGGCTTACCCGGTAATTCGGGACACTGATGTGAGTTCCACACTTGGCACACCAAGTACACGGCTGACCTTTACTAGGCCCCTCTTTCCAAGTGTCGTGTGTGTACAGGTGGTCAACGTCGTCGGCAGTTGGGGTCACGGTCACAGCGTCCTTCTTAACCCTGCGGTATTTACCTGTTCGTTCATACTTTCGAGTTGCCCTCTTGGCAGCGGGAGAAACACCAGCAGCAACCAGCTTGTCCATACGCACGACATAGGTATTGGTCTTGCGTGTGTCGGTCGGGGGAGCTATTGTGATGACCTCCAGTTTCTCCAGACGATTGATGGAATAGATGACAGTGCGGCGAGTCAGTCCAGTGAAATCTGCAAGACGACCAAACCCCGGCCAGCACTCTCCGGTCTCCTTGTCGGCATGTTCGGCAAGATGCAGAAGCACTAGTTTGTCAGTGGGATGTAAACCCTTCAGAGAGAAAACGACATCAGTGAAGTTATATGCCATTGGTCACCCCTTCGCCTTGGGGCCGCGTGGACGGGTAAGCCCGATGGATTTTGCAACTTGGTTTACGAAGCTAAGGCCGACCTTGTGCTTCAAGGCGATGAGCATATAACTCATGGCGGAGTTGTGCAGGTCGGCTGTCACATCAGCTACTATCTGTTGGCTCTTCTGTTTCATCCTGTACCTCATAAAAAAACTTTCTTGCATAAGGTACTGATAAAATGAAAGTTTGCAATTATCGCGTAATGACTATGGTCTAAAGGACTTAGAGTTTTATAGTAAGTTTGAGTGGCGTCTCCGAGTTGCCAATTCATGTCTGTCTGTAGTGAATCAATTGCACTGATGTAACAAATTCATCCGGTGCAATGGGTTCACCAATCAGTAGTGCAAGAGATTCACTCCACCAGTGCAATGGATTCAGTAGGGGAGTGCAATAGATTCACCGGGGTAGTGAATTGAGATGTGGCCTGTTGCAAGATTCCAAAGGAGTAATTTGCGGAACCCGTCATTGAACCCGTGATGAACCAGTCAGGAACAAGTCAGTCTCAACATGTCACGGGGCGGAATGACCCTTTCCCTACGGGACTAAAGCTTACGGATACTGGGACGGGAAGAGACAAGACATCGGCTAACGAGTAGAGCAACGGCACAACCAGCATCCCGCCCCGAAGGACAGGCCCCTTCCATTCCGGTCGGTTTCCCCACAGCCTCTACACAGCATGAAGCGGAGGCCGGGAGGCGGCTATGAACCGCAGGGGTACCCTGCACCAGAGTGACCGCTCCGCTCCCGCACGTAGACGCTATCATTCACAACTCCATGTAGCTTCGACGCCTTCCTCGGTTAGCTGAATTCTAAGCCTCTCGCGAGTGAACCATGTTTATCGACTTTCAGAGTTATAGATAGAAGCTACTAGCTGTATGCCGGTAACTCAGGAGACAACTATGAAAGAAACGAAATCAAAATTACTTCAGGCCGCACGTCGTGTTCGGGCTGAGATTTACAAAATCGTGGAGGCAGAACTCTTGGATGACAGCGGGCCTAACCCACGGACCTATCAATCAATCGCGGATACGAATGGAATTTCACTTGCCACGGTTCAACGAATCGCGACAAGCGTAGGAATTGAACGGCAGGTGGGGCCGCGCCCGAAGTCGTCCACGTCGGAGGTCACCAATGGAAGCAAGTGAGAGAGAAATCCCGCAATACATTTTCGAGGACATTTTGTTCCGGCGTCGTCTCGAACGCAACTTAAATGACGAACATGAACGGCTGAACAAGTTGTTGGCCGAGCAGGTCGAACTGCTCCAGAAGCGGAAGGAACTGATGGCCGATGTCCACGCTGCGGTCTTGCAGCGTTGGCAAAATGAGGATGGTGCCGGACCGGAGTCAGCGGAGTCCGCTACCGAGGAGGTCGGTCGATGAAAAGGGTCCAGCGACAAAATGAACGAACGCGAGAGTCCCACTTCTCGCCCAACCTCGATTCGGCGATTCAGGCTTGGCTTGTGTCCCGTCTCCAATTTCAAAACCAAGCTGGAGACGAACAGCGAGACGCCTACATGAAATTCACAGACAAACTAGGTCAGTCAATCTCGCTCTGGCAAGTTGAGCAGCCCGAGTTGGCCGAACAGTTCGGTTTGTGGTTTCTCTCACACTTGGAGGCGTGGTCTGTGTAGAGCCTCAAAGGTTCTTAAGGGCGGTAGCATCCCGGCCCCGGACAACCCCGTCTTGGGGTTAGGAAACCCAAAACGAACCCCTCCCACCCTCCCACGCTGAACCCGGTACATCGTCCGGGTAGCATGGGTGGGTGGGTGGTCAAGGAGGCACGGGTTCAGGCAAATTGAGTGGCTCAACCGAAAACACCGCCCGACCGCTCTCTGCTCCTGTGAAATCATTCTAGGGCTCGGAGGTCACCGGACATGGCCGACGACCTCCGGATTGGTGTACATGACGATGGCGTGGTTTTTTGACCACTATGGTCAACCATTGGTGCAGTCGTTGACAGTCGCTCGAAGCCGCTGCCCAATCTCTTTCCAAAACTCACCGCTGATGCCTCTCGACACCGGGTGCGGTGTCATCGCCGCCACGGTCCCTATTTCAGCCACCCTGTGGAGTCCGTCCGCGTCGAAGTTGCCACCTGCAATCTGTTCCCATTCCCCTCGCTGGCCGGTCCCGTACATGACAATGAATTTCGGGCGATGAAGCCGTGTCTCATTCCAAATGCGTTCAACTCGCCGGGACAGGAAGCTGAGGCGGTCTCGCTCCACCCCCATGTTCGGAGCCGGAAGCCCCGAGAGTTCGATGACGCACGTCTCGCCATCCTCACGTCCCCAATGGTCTCGTTGATACGCCCGGATGTCATTGAGCGTGGGGTTCATCCCTTTGTATGCCAGCAGCAGACGAATCAATTGCCGCCATGTCGCTTGCGTAGGTGGGTGCGACTGATGCCACTTGGTCAGGCCGAAGCCAAGGTGATGTTTGGAGCAGTCCACGACGCCACCACCGCCGAGAAGTTGCCACGATTCGAATCGTGCCGCAATGCTGTCGATGCCGCCCTTGCCCATACCTGCTTCGGGGCCGACAAACCAGAATGGTGCGTCCCATCTGCCGTAGCCGAAGAAGTGCTCGGCCATTTTTGCAAGGTCGCCGTTGTCAAGTTGGCTCTGCATTGGGAACGCATCACTCATGGCTGCTCAGCCAGCACCGGCATCATGTCGGGTAGTTTATCGTTCAAGTATTCCCTGAACCACAAAGGCCATTCTGATGGATTGCACCCACTCAGGAAATCTTTCCACGTCGCAATTCGATAAGTTCCCTTCATGTAATTCAGGCCCGAACGGAACTGTCGAATCTGATTGCGTTCCTTATTCTTTATCATGAGATTTACGAGCGTGAATGGTCTGCCTTCTGCCAGTTCGACTCCGATGCGCCAGTTGCGTGTTAGCTCGTACAACTCGGCATGTCGAATTAGCTCAGGCTCAGTGAATGCATCCGTATCCGATAAGTATTTTTCGTGCTTGTCCGCAAACTTCTGCTGGTCATTGCCCGAGCGGTACTTAACCTCAACAATAACCAACCCATCGTTTGCGAAATCGAGGATAACATCGGGTTCAGAACGACGACGTGGATTTTCACCTAGCCGGTCGCCTATTTCAATGACTCGCTTTCGAATGGATTCTCCACGAGACGAACCCGCAGGGCATGGAACTCCCCAAAGCAACATGGCTGCTTCAACTACGCCGTCTTGCACATATTCGAAGCTTCGCACGATTTTGCTTAGTTGGCCGCTTGCGTGCAGGACTGAGAACACTGTCCACGTAAGCGCATCTTCAGAACTGCTGAAGCCAAACTTCAGCTTCTTGTTGGCCCGGTTGTCTTCGTTCAGAGAATTGACAAGCGCATACTCGACACCCGGCACGACTTCGGGCGGGATGTTGTCAAGTGGGTTGCTATAGATTCTCGTCTGGCTGTGACGACCATTTGAAAATCCGATTCCGCAGGACTCGCATCTGCGGAGACAGTCTTCAAAGCAAGTTGCTGGATTCGGGTACCCTGTGCGTGGATGAAGTTCAATCGCACAGCGTGGACACAACAATGGATTCAAAGGAACGTTCATCGAATCTCCCTGCCTCAGCTACGTCACCGCTTCACAAGTCTTCTTTCGACTATCACCCTGCTCTTTCGACCACTGCCAAAGCGCACGGTCGAGAGTACGCAATGACTTGCGATGCCTCGCCGCGAGTTCACGACAAGCTTCGAGGTAGGTGACGTAGAAGGTGAAGCTGCCGGGCCAATTCTTGATTCCAAGCGACTCCAGAGCCCGGAAGTCCAGCACGGTAAATCGTTCGGGGTTTATCGCCGTCAAAATCGCCGAGGCCATCGGAATGCCGACGCCGCGAAGTGCGGTGAGCACGGCTACCGCCATCGCTTCCGGTGTGGTCTGTGCCGACGCAAACTGAAGAGCGACCGCAATATCGTTCGCAGCGTTCTGCTCAATCAAACCTGCGGGGCGAGGGGACTTCCACTTCGCGATGGTTCTCAGGTTGTCTTGACTATAGTCGCCAGAGGCAATTCGTCTCCCGGCATCGAGTGCCTCATTGTCCTGAGCGTAGCTGTACCTCTCGGCCAAGGCGTCAATTTCGGTGTGCGGGAACTGGAGCGCGAACCGGGGTAGTGGCTTCATACCCTGCACCCGGCAGAGCGGAAGGTCGTCTCCGGCTTGTTGTAGGTCTCCACGGCAACAAGTGCCTCCTTGCGGCCCAACCTCAGGTTCGCTTCGGTCTCAATCGGGAGATTGCGGGGCATCCTGTTCCCCTCCCTTGGATGAAGTTTTGATGTCAGTTCCATTCTGCACCTTGCCGAGGAGTCGGCCAAGTGGGAGTGCTTTTCAAGAAGTTCCTTTATCTTCAATGCCTTGAACCGGATAGATGCTGCCGGTGCTAGAATTTGCAACGTACACCATTTCACCAATTTTGCGTCGAGAACATGGATAACGATGGCCTGAGCATCGGGTAGGGTTTACTGCCAAAAGGGGGCCGTCGGATTCCATTCAGGAGTTGAATTCGATGGCAACCAAGAGTGCCGGAAGACGGGGCGTCAAAGCCTCTACAGAAGCGAAGCCCTACAAACATCCTGAAGCTGACAGCCCGATGCGCCCGGAAGTGGGCACGCAAGCACGGTTCAAGAAGAAGCTTCCCGCCCAAAAGTACCGCTACGACTCGTCGCTCTCCCCGGCGATGGACTTCGACGGGCAGAACCCGGCCAGAGCCTTGGGTGAGTGGCTTCTTGCCCGGATACAGGAGTCGGCGGCACTCCCGGCCCCGCACCTGTTCAAAACCCCACAGGAGTTCAAGACGGCTGACGGCAGGGTTGAGTGCTCGGTCGCCGGGTTGCAGGATGCGGTGCAACGGTTAGCCGCGATTGAGAAACCATTCTTGGACTGGGCGGGTAAGGCCGAGCGTTTGTCGTTCGATGTGCCGACCCTGCCGCTCTTCATCCATGAGCGGCTCTCAACCAAGGCCATCATCGAGACCCTCAAAGGCCATAAGGCGGACAAGCAAGAGACGCTCTTCGACCTGTTCGGCGACCCCGACCATCCCATCTACGACCAAGTGCTTCGCGCCTATGAGCACCGCGACCAATGGGTGAACCGGATGCTTCTCGGCGATTCAATGGTCGTTATGAATTCGATGCTGCGATATGAATCGCTTGGTGGGCAGGTTCAGATGATATACATCGACCCTCCTTATGGCGTGAAGTTCGGCTCAAATTTCCAGCCTTTTGTTCGCAAGCGGGATGTCAAACACAATGACGATGATTTCATGACCCGAGAGCCTGAGATGGTGCAAGCGTACCGGGACACTTGGGAGTTAGGTGTTCACTCGTATCTTGCCTACCTGCGTGACCGGCTCTTTCTTAGTTACGACCTTCTGTCACCAACGGGCAGCATCTTTATCCAAATCAGTGACGATAACCTTCACCACATTCGAGAACTCCTCGATGAGGTTTTCGGCCCTGAAAACTGCTGCTCGGTTATCAGCGTCAAAAAGACGAGCGGCTTGGGAGCAACTCTGCTCCAATCGACCCAAGACTTCTTGCTTTGGTACGCAAAAGACAAAAGTCGCATCAAGTATCGTCAGCTTTACACGGGTAAAATTGAGTCCGCTGAAGACGACTCGCATTATGTGCGCGACGACTCGGGGCAAATGTACACGCTAAGCGACCTAACCGCACAGAACAATGACGTTGAATCTTGCCTCTATGACTTCAAGTTCGAAGGAGCGGTATTCCGCCTTCCCAAAGGGCGTCAATGGAAGACCACCGAAGCAGGAATGGAGCGGCTTGTTGAGGCAGGTCGCGTCGTCAAGGCTGGAACTTCCATTCGTTACAAACGGTATCTTAACGACTTTCCTGTAAGCCTTGTTACCGACACATGGCATGACATCGGTGGCAGTGTTCAAAGCCGCTCAGACCCCAAAATCTACGTTGTACAGACGGGGACGGCAATCATCCAACGTGCAATGCTGATGACAACCGACCCCGGCGACTTAATATTCGACCCAACATGCGGGAGCGGCACGACGGCCTATGTGGCTGAGCAATGGGGGCGACGTTGGATTACTTGCGACACAAGCCGTGTTCCGCTTGCACTCGCACGCCAGCGCTTACTCACCGCGACATTTCCGTGGTACGAACTTAATGACGAGCACCGTGGTCCCGTTGCAGGTTTTGTGTACCGACAGCACAAGAACAGAAACGGTGAACACGTGGGGGGATTGATTCCTCACATCACGCTTGAATCATTCTCTCGAAGCCTAACGGTAGCAGATGAGGTTCTTCCCGATAGACCGGATGTCGTGACCAGCGTGACTCGGGTAACAGGGCCGTTCTGCGTGGAAGCAACGATTCCTACGGCGATGGAGTCCACAGAGCAGCAGCAGAGTGAGACTTCACTCAATAACGACACTCCGTACACAGAGCGAATGCTCGAAGTTCTTCGCCGTTCACCTATACTTCGGGTTGAAGGCAACAAGACTATCACTCTCAAGAACGTTCGCCCACCGGCGAAGTCGCTCTCACTTAATGCCGAGGCATTCGTGGACGCTACCGCACCGGGACAGTCGGCAACTCTCGAAGATGCTGTGCGGGAAGCTTCAGAGAAGAGTGGTGATGCACTGCCGCTGTCGCAGCGTTCAGTTGCTTTTGTCTTCGGCCCGGAGAACGCGGCAGTCAGCCAGCGACTGGTGGACGAAGCGGCACGCGAGGCTCACATGAAGGGCTACTCGCACCTGTATGTCATCGGGTTCCAAATCGACCCGCACGCACGAACACTGATTGAGAAGAATGCTGACATGGGCGGCATCCCCACCACATACGTACAGGCAACGCACGACTTGATGATGGGCGACCTGTTGAAGAACATGCGCTCCAGCCAAATCTTCAGCGTCTGTGGTATGCCAGAAATCAAGCTGAAGAAACTCAAGACCAAGAGCAAGGATGGCTCACCGCAGTATGAGGTAAAGCTGCTTGGCCTCGATGTATTCGACCCCTCCACGATGGAAACGGAGCACCGCTCAGGCAACGACGTACCGGCGTGGTTCTTGGACAGCAACTACAACGCTCGTTGCTTCCACGTCTCACAGGCGTTCTTCCCACGAACCAGTGCATGGGACAACCTGAAGAAGGCGCTTAAGGGTGAGTACGAGGAGTCGGTGTGGGAGCACCTGGCTGGTGACACCAGCGCGGCTTTCGAAGTTGGCGATGAGAAACAAATTGCTGTAAAGGTGATTGACGACCGTGGGAACGAACTCATCGTCACTAAGACGGTAGGTGAGGCGGTGTAGCGATGGAAGCACCGAAAAGATACCTCGTTGACATTGAAGAGGACGGTGGGAAAGTAACGAGCCACGGCATGAAGACTTGGCTACGTGAACATCCTGCATTTCTTCCCAAAGGCATGACCACGGATAACAACTCCCGCCAACTTAAACGTGGGTTGAGGAAGGCGGGGTGGCGGATTCAGGAAACGGATTCCGAAATTCACTTCTTTCCCCCTTCAGCGGTACCGCAGTCAGACGCGGCACCAATTGAGGATGAGCCTGAAGAAGATGACTCCCCATTGGATACCGAGGAGGTTTTGGAGTTCTCGCTGGAGAAACATTTGCAACAGTTCATCGCGGGGAATCTCCCATCGCTGTTGATTGCCGGGAAGAGGCTCCGGCTGTACAGGGACTCGGAGAACCGTGACGGCGTTGAGTACCAAACGGCGACTGGCCCACTGGACATTCTTGCGGTGGATGATGCAGGGAACTTCTACGTGCTGGAGTTGAAGTTGTCTCACGGCCCCGACAAGGCTATGGGGCAGTTGATGCGCTACATGGGATGGGTGCGCCAGCATCTCGCAAACGGGCGAGAAGTGCATGGTGTCATTGTTGCCAAGAACATGAGCGAAAGACTGCGGTATGCGGCTTTAGCGGTTCCCGGCGTAACGCTGCTTGAATATGAAGTCAACTTCAAGTTGAAGGATGCCGGTTTCAACGTAGGCGAGGGAGCGTAGCGTGAGCATGATGGCTTCTGAACTTGAGCAAAGACTGCGTGGACTCGGTTTTGTGCCGAGTCTGTACGGCATGTCCCTTGAGATTGGGAACCTCAAGGTCAGTGCCACCGACGGCCCAATGCTGATGATTTCGCTTTCAAGTATTGGTGCTCGAACCATGTGTTCCTACGATGTGAGTTGCCCAAGGCTTGCCTCCACGCAACAAATCGCGGGATTGATTTACATGAATGTTCGAATGAATTTTGGCGAAGCTGCGGAGTTATTCAAGTCGCACATTGAGGCGCTAGGCATACCGCTGTTTCAGTAGCTCAAGAATTTGGGGATTCACATGGCCGACCAGCTTTATGAAGTCGAACAACCGATATTGAACTCGCCCTTCGCGGAACCGGCTGAATACTGGTTCATCAAGGAGGGCGAACAGCCACAACGCACGGCGGGGCGGCGTCCCTCCATCGTGTTCCCTCCGCGTGACCAGCGGAACGAGTGGTCGATTGCCGATGGAGTTCTCAAGAAATCGGATAGGTACATCGGCGGCTACGAACTGGCGATGGTCGCCCTGATTCGAGAGCGCGTCAAGAAATGGCGAGAAGAAGGCTACAACGGTGTCTCGCGGACGACGCTTGACCTGCTGAAGTGGTGGCGTCGAGATGGCCGGGATGACCGCAAGCGACTATTCTTTGCGCAACTGGAAGCAGCCGAGTCAATCATTTTCCTGAATGAAGCGAGAGCGGATTATCTGCAAGGAATCAATGTTCCGCGAGATGACCCGAGCGACGACCGCAAGGCTCAGGGGTACATGGGCTTCCTCCGTTATGCCTGTAAGATGGCGACCGGCAGCGGAAAGACCACTGTCATGGGCATGGTTGCGGCATGGAGCATCCTGAACAAAGTCAATGACCGCAATAACAGCACCTACTCAGATGTTGTTCTTATCGTCTGCCCGAATGTGACAATCCGTAGTCGCTTGAATGAACTCGACCCTGAGCGTGGCGAGGCCAGTTTGTATCGCTCTCGTGACTTGGTTCCCCCTGACATGATGCCGCTGTTGCGGCAGGGAAAGGTACTCGTCACCAATTGGCATGTATTCGAGCCACAGGTCATGCAGCAAGGCGGAACAAGTGCCAAGGTCATCAAGGCCGGAGTTGCGACACCCATACGTGAGTGGATTCACATCGGCACAAAAACCACGACCGCTAGGGGCAAACGGTACTTGACGCCGCACGAGTACCAGCGGCAGGTTGCGGCCCGTTTGATTAAGGTGCTGGAAGAAGAACAGGACAAAGACGGCAACCTGAAGCGTGTCCGCATCGAGTCTGTGAAATATGTTGAAAGCGACACGGCACTCATCAACCGAGTGCTTGGTCGTGAAATTGGGGGCAAACAGAATATTCTTCTGATGAATGATGAAGCCCATCACGCTTACCGGATTAGCCGCGAGGAGAACAACGAAGGCGAGGACGAGGAAGAAGACGACGAAGAGGAATTCTACAAGGAAGCGACAGTTTGGGTCGAGGGTTTAGACCGCATTCAGAAGATGCGTGGAATCAACATCTGCTTGGACTTGTCAGCCACTCCCTACTACTTGGGGCGCGTGGGCCAAGAAACCAACAAACCATTCCCGTGGGTGGTGAGCGACTTTGGCCTGATTGACGCAATCGAATCAGGCTTGGTGAAGATTCCCCAACTTGCCGTCCGGGATTCAACGGGAGCCGCGATTCCGGGCTACGCAAACATTTGGAAATGGATGCTGGAAACGCAGATGACCCCCGCCGAGCGTGGCGGTCAGAGAGCCAGCCCTAAGCCCGAGGCAGTGTTGAAATACGCGAATACCCCGATTGCCATGCTGGCGGCGGAGTGGGAACAGACGCGACAGCATTGGGCATCGGAGGGCACTGACCCGCGTCCACCCGTGTTCATCTTGGTCTGCAAGAACACAAAGATTGCCAAGGTGCTGCACGAGTGGATTGGCGAGGGCAAAGCCCCGGTGGGGATACCACCTTCCAACATGCCCGGTTTCCGCAACAAAGCCGGTCAAGTGCTGACCATCCGAGTGGATTCCAAGGTTGTCCACGAAACCGATACAGACGGTGCAAAGAGTGATGAGTCGCGTTGGATGCGATTCACGCTGGACACCGTCGGCAAGATGCAATGGACGCTCGACAAGCAAGGCAGTCCTGTATACCCGTTGGGATTTGCGGAGTTGGCGAAGAAGCTTGACAGACCCCTTCATCCACCGGGGCGAGATGTGCGGTGCATTGTCAGCGTCGGCATGTTGACCGAGGGTTGGGATTGCAACACCGTGACTCACATCGTTGGTCTCAGGCCGTTCATGTCCCAGTTGCTCTGTGAACAGGTAGTGGGACGCGGCTTGCGTCGAGCCAGCTACGACTTGGACGAAGCGACCGGCCACTTCAAGGAAGAAGTCGCCAAGGTGTTCGGCGTCCCGTTCGAAGTCATCCCGTTCAAGGCGAACACGAACGGCCCGGCATTGCCGCAGCCGAAGCGCAATCATGTTCACGCTCTGCCAGAGCGGAAGCACCTTGAGATTCGCTTTCCCCGTGTTGAAGGCTACACACAGGCCATCAGGAATCGCGTCACTGTGGACTTCAACAGCGTTCCAGTTCTGATTGTTGACCCCACTCGGATTCCACCGGAGGTCGAGGTCACTGGGCTCAATCTCAACAATGCTGGCCGCATGACGCTCCACGGTCGTGTTGACCGAGTTGACCTGCGGCAGTTCCGCAACGAGCACAGGATTCAAGAACTTGTGTTTGAATTTGCAGCGGCTCTGACGAAGGACTTCTCTTCTCAGGGCAGTTGCTCGATTCCTGTCCATGTTCTCTTCCCGCAGCTTCTGGCTATCACGCAGAAGTACGTGGACGAGAAAATCATCGCGAACCCACCAGCCGACAAGAAGGACGCCTTCTTGGCTCCGTACTGGGGTTGGGTGATTGAGCGGCTGCTTCCTGCGATTCGCCCCGACACTTCGCAGGGTGAGGCTCCAGAGGTTCCCCGATTCGAGGCCAATCGAGCAGCAGGTAGCAGCGGCGACGTTGACTTCTGGACATCTCGCGATGTGCGTGAAGTTTTGAGGAGCCACCTGAACTATGTTGTCGCCGACACTGCCAAATGGGAGCAGTCGGCGGCGTACTTCATTGATACGCATCCGGCTGTGCAGTGCTTCGTGAAGAACTCAGGACTCGGCTTCGCCGTTCCCTACCTGTTCAATGGGCAAATGCACGATTACGTTCCTGACTTCATCATTCGCCTCGTCGGGGATGCCGAACGATACGTCATCCTTGAAACCAAGGGCTACGACCCGGTTGAACAAATCAAGACAGACGCGGCCCGGAGATGGGTGAACGCCGTGAACGCCAGCAGCCAATTCGGACACTGGGATTACGTAATTTGCCGCAAGCCGACAGAAGTGGTGACCGCACTTTCATCATTGAATGTTTGTGGGGCTGAGGCGTAGTCGAGATAGTCCCTAGCAAGAAAGGGAGCACGGATGGCGAACGGCGAGACGACACGGGTCTTGGAATACGACGAAGTGGGCTGGTGGTCTGAACTCAAGCTTGAAATCTTGAGGAAGTATTGCGATGCGTATTCGCCAATCTTGACGAAGAAGAACTTGCACCACTCCTACATCGACGGCTTCGCAGGGGCAGGGCACCACCTGTCTAGACAGACTGGAGACCTCATACCGGGGAGTCCAATCAACGCGCTCGATATTGTTCCGCCATTTCGTGAATATCATTTCATCGACTTGGATGACACGAGAACGGATGAGTTGCGGAGGCTCTCTCAGGGGAGGTCAAATGTCTACGTCTACGACGGTGACTGTAATGACATCTTGCTTGCAAAGGTGTTCCCTAGAATTCGTTACGCAGACTATCGACGTGCCCTGTGTGTGCTCGACCCATACAGTTTGCAGTTGAAATGGGAAGTCCTTCAGGCGGCGGCAAAGGAAAAGACCATTGAAGTGTTCCTGAACTTCCCCATCATGGACATGAACAGAAATGTATTCCGCGAGGGAGCCTCAGAAGAGAAGCGTCAGCAGATGACAGCCTTTTGGGGAGACAACTCTTGGGAAGATGCTGTGTACTATTCGAGACCGACACTTTTTGGCGATACCGTGCCAGAGAAGCAATCGAACGAGGCAATCGTTGAAGCTTTTCGGAAGCGGCTTTGTGATGTGGCAGGATTCAAGTTCGTTCCAAAGCCAGTTGCAATGCGGAATTCGGTGAACTCGGCGATATACTACTTATTTTTCGCCGCACATCAGGAACGGGCAAACAAGATAGTGACGGACATTCTGAACGCCTACCGCAACAAGGGGATTGTCCATGGCTGAGCACTCGAAGATTGAATGGACAGACGCGACGTGGAACCCCGTGCGTGGGTGTACCAAAATCAGTCCGGGTTGCACCCACTGTTACGCGGAGAGGTTTGCTGAGCGATTCAGGGGCGTTCCCGGCCATCCATTCGAACAGGGATTTGACCTCCGACTCGTGCCGCAAAAACTGGATGTGCCCTTGCGCTGGAAGAAGCCGAAGAGGGTCTTCGTCAACTCTGTCAGCGACCTATTCCACGAGGGCGTTCCCGATGACTATATCGCCAAAGTTGCAGATGTGATGGTTCAGGCGAATTGGCACACTTACCAGATTCTGACGAAACGCTCGGCCCGGATGCGCGACCTGCTCAAGACCCGCCTTCGGGTGGCCGCATCCAAGCCGCACATCTGGTGGGGGGTTAGCGTTGAGGATAGGAAATACGGTCTTCCAAGAATCGCTCACTTGCGGTCGTCCCCGGCTGCACTGCGTTTTCTCTCAGTTGAGCCACTTCTGGAAGACTTGGGCACGATGAATTTGGATGGAATCAACTGGGTGATAGTTGGCGGGGAAAGTGGAATTGGTGCCCGACCCATGGAGCGCAAATGGGTAGTTTCAATTCGCAAACAGTGCCGTCTCCATGGGATTCCTTTCTTCTTCAAACAATGGGGTGGGGTTCACAAATCGAAGGCTGGTCGTCTTCTCGATGGCCGCACTTACGATGAAATGCCCATGCTCGAAGGCGGGAGCAATCTCGTACAGATTGCAGTACGGTAAGAAATAGCGAGGGTGTCACTGATGGCCGAACCAACGTACGAGGAATTGAAGGCACGGCTGGCCGAAATGGAAGCCAAGCAACAGCGTGCCGGTAACATGAGTTTCAAGGTGAGCGATAAAGGCGGAGTCTCGGTCTATGGACTTGGCCGCTTCCCGGTTACCCTTTACTACGAACAGTGGTTGAAGCTTTTGGACAAGGCTCAGGACTTGCGCGACTTTCTCGAAGAGAACAAGGGCAAGCTTAAGCTGAAGGAATAGGCCGAGCGACCCCTTCTACCTACTGTTTCCGTGGATTGGTTGGCTTCCGCCCCCTTCTGTCGCGGGATTCCTTCGTGCGCCCATCGACGCCGCCCTTATCCCACAGGGTGCTCCGGCACTGCTTGCTGGCGCACAGCTTTGGATGCTCCACGGACGGAATCCAAACGTGTCCGCAGACATCGCAACAGCAAGCGCGAATTGTCTTCCAGCCCATACTCTTCATTATACATAATGTCCAATGGGCAGATTACGCTTGACTCTGGTTGATTTATGATTTATATATTGACCTATGAGCATAATGCGTTATGGACATAATACATGGAATGCCACTCGGGTTTGGGAACGCCTCTACGTCGGTAGCCTTGCCGACGCCGAGACACTGGCAGTGAACGGCTCCGGCATCACCACGGTGGTCACGCTCTGTGAACTGCCGGTGAAGCAGCGGCGTCAGGGCGTCAACTACCTGCATTTGCCCATCGAGGACGCCGAGCCGGTTCCCACCCGGCAATTGGGCTGCATCCTCGCCACCATCGGCAAACACATTCGGCGGGGCACTGTGCTCTTGCATTGCAGTCAGGGCATGAGCCGGGCTCCAAGCCTTGCTGCGGCCTACATGGATGTAGTCGGGTGCATGGGCATCGACACCGCCATCCGCGAGATTCGGAAGCTTCGCCCAATCATTCACCCCTCACCAACCTTGGTAAACAGCCTGAAGGAGAACCTGAGATGAAGCGTGTCGCCCTATATTGCCGCGTTAGCACTGTTGAACAGCACGTCGAGAATCAGTTGATTCAACTTCGTGACCTCTCCGCCAAGCGTGGATACCAGATTGTCGGCGAATACATCGACCGAATTTCGGGTGTGAAGTCGCGGCGACCCGGCTTGGATGCCCTCATGAAAGATGCACGCCGGGGAAAATTCGACCTCGTTTTTGTGGCCGGGTTCGACAGGATTGCGAGGTCACTCAAGGACTTCTTGCAAATTCTCGATGAGTTGGAGAGTTTGGGTATCGAGTTTTCCAGTGCGCGTGAAGCCATCGACACTTCCGGGCCGATGGGGAGACTTCTACTGACGCTTATAGGCTCGATGTCAGCCCTCGAACGGGATTTGCTCAAGGACCGTGTTCGCCAAGGCTTGATGCGTAGGCGTCTCATGGGGCTCCCGCTCGGGCGTCAACCCCTCGACGTTGACCACCAATCCATCGTGGGCGACCGTTTGCGTGGCATGTCATTGACCGATGTGGCACGTCGGTATTCGGTGTCGAGGGCCAGTGTTGTGCGGTGGGTGCGTGAGGCCAAACTGGCAAATCCGTCGCTGTCCGCACAGTGCCAACCCGCCGACGAATGCAGAGAGGAGGTCGCCGCGTGACGATGCTCGACCGCGTAATTGTTCGAGTTCGCCGACCGAGTGGCAAGATTCGGAGCATCCCGAGTGAATCTCTCAACTCGGCTCTGGCCTCTCTTGTAGACGCCGATGAACTCCAGCCACTGCTCTGCGAGGCCACAGACGAAGGCAAGGCACTCTCTATCGAACTTTTCCAGAACCGGGCAGGGAGACCCCTGCTCATCCATTTCACAAAGGAGGCACTATGAAGTCGTTCGACAATCACGGCAAAATCGTCGCGGAGATTAACCACTTCCGCACCACCAGCGGGGATTCGGTCACGACGAATACCCAGTACAACTCGTACAACGGGCAGGTCGCCAGCCAGACTGTGAGCGTTGCTCAGCCCAACGGCAAGGTGAGCACCAGCACATCCTTCGGTGGCAAACTGCTGCCCTAGCGTGGAAGCGAAACGTGGACGATGAGCCCTCAGCGATGCTGCTGAGGGCGAATTTTTGCAATGAGACTGGCAAAACGCAACTCGATGGGCGGTGGTGCAAATACCTTGATTCTCGGCTTCAAAAAATCAGGGCTTTTCGAGGCTGATTTTGGAAACCTGCGATAGTCAAAAAGGTAAAGTATTTGAGCACGCCTCAAAAGTCTCCCGGTGGTCTTGACAGAGCATAGACAGAAAGGGATGCAATGAACGATTCCGATAATCAAGAGCCTTCGGTCGGCATATTCTGGCTGTTCGGTGATGAAGTCATCATCGACGCTACGCCACTTTCCAAGGGGGAGCCCTACGGCTCGGCCATGACGCATCCAACAAGCCACATTGACCACTGGACTCGGCTCCAGCGCCGGAGAGTTGTGCCAGTCGATATTGAGTATGAGCAGCCCCCAAGAGGCCGCGTGGTCTTCGACGGGCGGAAGCAACAGTTTAGTCTTCTAGCCGACCGATGCATTCTGGAGCGGCGTGATGTCGTCAGTGAGCTAATGAAGGCCATGCACCTTCCCGCCGACAAGACGACCGAGGGCCGGGATGAGCACTATCGGTGTTTCGGTTGCCTGTTTCCGGCTGACGATGACGAGGAGTTCTGAGTAGGTTGCAGTACCTGCCGTCACGCTGTAAGAGTGCTTAACGTTCAACAGGCGTCCGCCTGAGCAACTCAAAGCTATCGCTGAATTCCTGTAGAGATACGACGCTGCATTGAAGTCCGGCAGCAAAAGCGATGTCCGCCAAATCCATACATTGGGCATAGTCAGCGGTCAAGAACTTGTCACAATAGGGCAGGTACGCCGACATCATCAGGTCGTTTCGTCCAGCCTTCGGGCTATTGTCATTGACCGGCCTCAGAGAAAAGTTGTACCACGCCTTCACAAAGGAATAGCACACAGCGCAAAACGGAGGACACGCCTCAATGAAGGGCTTAATCTGTTCATCGGTCATTCTCGGGGACAACCTTCCCCTCCAGTGCCTTCTTGAAAAGACCCGCGCCGAAACCCCAAAGAACGCCTCCGGGCTTGGTGGACGCCTGAGCAGCTTCTTCAAAGGAGTTCAATCCTTGGGTCGGGTCTCGCTCGATGATTTCGGCCAACTTCGGGCGAAGGCTCGTCCAGCCCTGTTCAAATTCCTTAGGCAGTTTGAACTGCAACTTTCTCGTCTCGGCAAAGAGGTCTTCTGGCAAGGTGCGGGATAACACTGCCTGTTCGTACTCTCTCGCCCTAACGTGTACTCGATTCCAGTCGTATGCCCTTGGGTTCTCGTGGTAGGCACGGGCATGTAGCCGAATCACTTCATTAGGGGGCCAGACGCATTTTCCATTCGCAAGGAGTCTCGCAAATCGACAGAGAAGGGCATCGCGCCTCTCTTGACTCTTGGTGGCAAGAATTTCGTCTACAACCATCGCGGGAAGGCGAACATCGTAGCCGAGTTCAAGACCCCGCATCAACGGCTCAGAGCCCTCGTTCCCGTCCTCAAGGTGGTTGATAACGGTTGTATCCAAGACGATTCGTGGCTTTGAGACGTTCGTCATTGCAATCCTCTGACATCCTCCGCTCGGCCATTCTGTACCGAAGATGCCTCATCGCTCCAAAGAAAGAGTAGTTGCCAGTTCGATTGAAAGCGGCGAATTTTTTTTGGCGGCAGTCACTAACGGCCCTTCATGTACCTTGCCGCGACATACGCCGCAATGTCATCTGGACTTCGGTCATTTCTTAACCCGAGTTTTGCAAGTTCAGCTAGTTCCACATCGACTTTTTTCCGCCACTGCGCTCTTAGGGGTTCACTCATGCCGCTGCCGTCCGACCTCCGGGCGCACGCTTCATCCCATGGGGAATGCCCAACTCATTTCCCTGCCATTCGTGAGCGTGACTCGCCACTGGAGCACGGGCCACCCGTCGAAAATGATGTCTTTCTCAATTCCCTCCAACTTGACATTCTTCACATACTTCAACTTGCTCTTGGAGGCTGAAAAGAGGATTGGGCACTCACTGACGATTGAAGAATAGAGTCCAACAAATCTCTCGTATGCGCTTTTGTCTTTGATAAAACTTGCCGACAGACCGAAGGCTTCAAAGCACTGCCCGAGTGCAGTGCGAAAAGCGTTAAACGAGAGATGCTCAAAACTCGGAACGCTTTCGTTGCGCTCAAGAAGGCGAACCATCTGGTCATCAATTTCGGTTAAGACCAATCGGCTCCCTTCGCGCGGCTGCACCAGACTGGTATGGACAACCCAGTTGCAGAGAGTTCTCAAGACCGTATCTTCATACTTCGCCCGGTCCATGAGTTTGCGCAACTCCACGAGCAGATAAACGACCTGCATTTCCGTGGTGATTTGTACGTCAAGAACGCCTTGAAGTTTGCTTAGGAGTTCATCTTTCATTCCAAAAGTATATTCGCTTCCAATTGCACTCGGGCAATAGCTTTGCGGCAACACTGATAGGTTATGGCGACCATCGTGCCCCTAGTCTGCCGCTGGTGAACCGCGAGTTGGTCCGGGGGCCGAAGAATATCGCACCGGGGTGAGCCACAAACGCTCTTGCCGCTGAGCCTCGAATAGCCGGTTCGTTACTTCCTTTATTCAAGTTGTCGAAGCTTTCCAAGGTCGGTGAACTTCACTTTGCGCTTCGCAGGTATGTCACGGATTTCTCCACTGAAGCCCATTCTTCGCCGACTCGGCGGACGGTGGTGGACGATGAACTTTCCGAGTCCATTCAGCTTGAGGTAGTACCCGTCCTCGGAGAGATGCTCAACGAGAGTGTCCTCTAGACACGAGATAACGGTGTTCATGAGCCGCTCTGCCTCCCTCCTCGTGGCCAAGCTGAGCGCTACCTGAATCCGCATCACCAACTCTTCACGGCCTTCCCTCGATGACTTAACCACTGACCGCCTCCTTGCTTACGATTTGGCCGGAACTTGGAGGTTCCGCAAATGGTCAATACCAAGGAAAGTCCAGCAATTCTGAAAAAATCTGGCTCCGGGCTAATTGCTCCTCATAACGATGCGTACACAGTTCGAGACGGTCACATCGTGGGCCACGATGGGTTCGTCGTCCCGAACAATTTCAGCGAGTTCTACCAACGATTCCCTAAGTACGTCGCGGACTGGGTGAGAAGGCGGGTTCGAGATTGTGTCTCGGCGACTGAAGCTGAAGACTGGACACAGGAACTTCTTTTGCATCTGGCAGCTTTGCCCACGTGCTCGAAATACCGCCGCGACGGCAAGGATGATGTCATTCAGACGTTCTCTCCCGACCGGATGCACGGTGCGAACGAGGCGAGATTCCGCAGCTTCATCAACCAATGCCTCAGCAACAAATTCAATACCCTTTACGTAAAGTGGCGCAAGCGACCGCTCTCAAATCCCGGAAACCTTTCGTTTGAGGCGGACGCAGAGCACGGGGCTTCCGACGAGTTCTGTCATTCGAACTCAACATACCTTCGCCAAGCCGGATGCCGGAGCAGGGTACGAGAGGAGCAGAGATTTCGCCTCGGCGAGTTTGTGCGTCTTGAAGGGGCTAGCATTCCGGGCCTTCAGATTGCGTTGGAAGCATTTCACCGGACTGGTAACTGGAAGCAAACGGCGATGATGTTTGGTCGGCCATGGTGTGAGGACATCCAACGGCGTGCTCGGGAGCGAGGCAAAGCTTTCGCAAAAAGTGATATGCCTGTCACTAAAGCCTTGCATTCTCATGAAGAGTGATATATAAATCACTCATGCAGGTTTTAGCGGAACTCGGCGAAGCGGTCGCGGCAAGACGCAAGGCTCTCAAACTGAGCCAGAGCGAGGTCGCCAGCCAAACCGGGCTCACACGGGAGACTCTCGTGCGCTTTGAGCGGGGGCAGCTATCAGAGTTCGGCTCACGTAAGCTGCTGGCCGTCCTCGCTGTTCTTGGACTGGAGATAAGCTTCACCGAAGTTGGGGCGGCTGGCACCCTCGATGAATTGCGGCGTGAGCGGGGTGGAGTATGAAGCTGAACGTCCACGTCCTCGACAAGCACGTAGGGGTGCTGGAGCAGGTCGGCGACTTCCGCAGTGTGATGGCCTACACGCCGGATGCAGCGCCAGAGAACCTTGTCTCGTTGACGATGCCCGTCCGCACCGAGTCCTATCCATGGGACGACGAACTCCACCCCATCTTCCGCATGAACTTGCCTGAGGGCTATCTACTGCAAGTTTTGCAGGAGGAGTTCGGACCGCACATCGGTGCCAGCCCGGTTGCCCTTCTCTCGGTCATTGGCCGCAACATGGTTGGGCGGCTTAAAGTCGCTCCACCGGGCGCAGTGCTAGATGAACCGGCCAAGCCAGTCGAGGTCGTCGAACTCCTGAAGGGCGACAACTCCGAGGAGGCGTTCTCGCAGCTAGTGCGGGAACACGCGAGGAGCGGCGTCTCGGGCGTGCTGCCGAAGTTCCTCGATGTAGAGAAGCAGAAGAAGACTGGACTGGGGAAGCATCCCAAGGCAACCCTGCTGACTCACAGACACATCGTCAAGGGCTCGTCCTCGCGGCTTCCATTCGCGACGGCCAATGAGCACCTTTGTATGCAGGTCGTGGCGAAGGTGCTGACCACAGCAAAGACGGAACTCTCGGAGGATGGCAACGTCCTCGTGGTGCATCGTTTCGATGTGGAGGAGAGCGGCAAGCCCTACCGTGCTTTGGAAGACTTCTGTTCACTGCTCGGACTACGCCCTGCTCAGAAGTACGAAACCACTTGGGAGAGAATCGCGAAGGCCGTACGGGCGCATGTGCCGGGGCGAGACCATTACGAGACCTTCCAGAAGCTGACCGCGATGCTGCTGCTGACCTACGCTCTGCGGAACGCCGATTGCCACGCCAAGAACATCGCCCTGCTCTACACATCGCGGGATGATGCCAGTCTTGCTCCTGCCTACGACTTCTTCACGACCTCAGTCTATGCCGGATACCAGCACAATCCACCGGGCATCGGCCTGATGGGCAAGAAGACGTGGCTCCCCGGCAAGACCCTCGCCCGGTTCATCACCGCCAACCTCGGCATCCCTGAAAAGGAGCAGCGGGTGATGGTCGAGCGCATCAGCGATGCTGCCGCCGACACCGCTCCAGCGGTCCGCGAAATGATGGACGGCTTGGGGGGCTTCAGGGACACTGGCAAGCGGATGCTGGCAGCGTGGAGCGAAGGAGTGAAGTCACTGCGAGATTCAAGGATGTACAGCTTGCCCCCGTGGCAGTCGAACCAAGCCTTCGAGGGTATCTCCGACCCGCCCAAACTGGAGACGCCGCGAACGGTCGTTGGGCGTTCGGAGCTACTGGCTGGCCGAGGGCAGCGGAAGACGAAATGAGCCCTGAGACCGGGAAACCAGCCCCACTTCATCCGCTGAATTCACGCGGGGGCTTCAGGAAAAATGTTGGGCAAGAAATCAAAGAAATCCGGGCCACAGAACTCTAAACTCTTACTATCCAAACTTACTATCCACGCCTCTAAAAACACGCAAAAACTGACAAAATTGGCTAAACCTGCCCGTACATGCAACTCGCTCGTACGTCCTGTAAATAGAACAAAAATTTACAGTTTTGAGGATTTATTGGGGTTTGTCAAAAAAATAAAAATTTGTGAATCGGGAAGCTGACGTTCTGCCACTGAACTACTCCCGCATCCTGGTTACAATGAACAACTCGCATCGTCAACTTGAACGCGTAAAACACCATATCACACCGATGGAACATTTGCCAGCTCGACAGCTTCACCGCCGAGGGTGAGATGAGGGTAAGCAGGCAGAGGTATCAAACTGGTAGTGTTCGTAAAGTCTCCCGTTCCCACGCTTTCGCATGGGAGTTCCGCTTTTATTTTACGGAATATGATGGCCTCCGTCGACTTGAAGTTCGAGCTTTGGCTCGGGGATACACCCCACCGGACGGGATGTGTATGTCGCGATTCATGGCCAGGATGAAACCGCAGGGCAGACCCGTTTCCAGGTATGTAAAGCGCGGACGCGTGGAATTACTGGTCGATCTGGACCAGCAGTTTGAGCCGCACATCGTCCCAATGATGATAACGGCATCCGGCACGGCATGTATTACCCCCTGAACACTAGTAAACCTTGATATGACAGGCGCCATCTACGCATATGTAGTCAACAGGGTCACCGGAGCTCCGCTGGATGCGTATTGTGTCTATTTTGTCGCAGATTTGTTTGGGATCAGAGGGATCGGATAAATTACAGTTCGGTACTGCGTAATGGATGCGCGCATGTTGGTTCTGCCGGTCAATGGGAGTGTCATTCAGCGTGCCGGGGTCGCCCTGGATATAAAAGGACGGGTTGCTTCCGAGGGAGCCTGTTGGCGTGGTGCTGCATTTTTGTGGACTGCCGCTAGTCAAGGTGGTACAGATGTACACATTCGACGGATTGCCGCTATTGTCCTTGTTTCGCATTTTGAGAGTAATTGTCCAGTTATCAGTGGCAGGAATTGTTACCTGTTCCGGGTAAGGAACTACACCTCTGGGATTTGTTAACGGGTAAATGCTGTCAAGGTACAGGTTGCCAGGTACGATCCCTCCACCTGCATTGTATTGATACAGGTTATCTTGGTTATTTACCTCCTGCCAACTGCCGCTCGTAGTACTCATGGAGTTATTCGCAAAAAAGTTCAAGGACCCCCCACTCACCACGATGGGAGAATCAGGACCATTTTTGGGGTTTGATTTCAAGATCCTCCAACACTTGGGCAGTGACCCTGTAACCAAGGCTAAGCTAACCGCTAGCAGCAGTCCCACACCAGCTCCAACAACAAGAACTCCCTTCCTGTCCCACTCATTAAATGGCTTCATCTTCAGCTCCTGAATGGATTCACTTTTCTTCCTTTGGAATTTGCCGTATTAGTGCGCGTATGTCAGGGCGCGCAACATACTGCCGAACGGTTGCCGGTGCCCAATTTTTCCTAATTTCACTAAGTATGTCAAGGGCTTTCTTTGAAGATGCTTCGTAGCCGGCTCCATCCTTCAAAGCTTTCGATGCCGCCGCACCATAACATGCGCTTTGCAGTTCGGAGTCCAGTTGGCCGGATGAAGCAAAATAATCTTGCGCCGCTAACGCTGCCTCACGAGCCTGCTGACTCATCCCCATCCAGAAATAGATCTCTGCCGCAGTCAGCTTGTCTTGCGCGGTGTCCGACGGATTGTCCTTTTTCTGATCCGGGGCAACATATTCCGAAAGCCCGGTCAGCGCCTGTCTCTTCATCCCCAGGTGCAACTCGGCGATGACCTCGTCTTGCTCAAGAGAACGTTTGCTGTCCGCATCCATGCTGCGGTTCGCAGCTATCGCCCGTTGAGCGAGTTGCAGGGCGGCCTTGTATCTCTGCTGACTTAGTAGCGACTCAGTCCGGCCCTCGGTCACGCTTGTCTGGAGCGATGCGTTTCCAGACGCCACTTTGAACATGGCCTCCGATTCGGCATACCGTCCAAGTTTCCATAGCACCAGCGCGCAATGCAGTGCCTGATACGAACGCCGCGTGTCTGTGTTCGCCGAATCCTTTGCGTTCTGAAAATGTGTCAGAGCGTCCGGGTACTGCTCAAGAGCGAGATCGACCGTCCCCACAAGCTCTTCGGCCTGCATCCTAAGTGCAGGTGTCCCGGATTGAGCGGCCATGGCAAGAAGTCCGTTGCCGGAATCGAGCGCCTGTTTGTATTTGCCTTGATTCGCCTCAGCGCGAACGAGGAGTAATGCCGCGCCTGTTGCAGGCACGAAATAACCGTTTTTCTTGTAATAATCAAGCGCCGCCTGGGCTGGTCCGGCTACCTCATTTGGCCGATTTTCCTGATCCATCAAGCTGGCCTTGGTGACATTCGCAAAGGCCTCGAACCTAGGCTGCGGGCTTTGGCGGAGAATCTGCATGGCTTCCTGCAACGGCTTCTCAGCTTCCTTCAAATGCCTTTGCACCAGTTGGGCGTTTGCCAGTCTCACCAGTCCGATCGCGGCCCAGGATTCAAGTTGATTGTCCCTCGCAAGACGAATCGCTTCCTCAGCATGTTCCACGGCCTGGGAACCGCGGTCAGAGTCGGCCTCGAAGCTGCTCAGCTGCGTTAGCGCACGAATTTCCAACTGGATGCTCGGAATTTTGGCGGCCTCGTCCCGTGAACGTTCCAGAAGCGGTTCGGCGTCTTTCGAATCTCCCCTGTCGTTGGCCGCGTAGCCGCGTTCGTAATCAAGCTGGGCAAGGCCCTCCGGATTTCCAACTCGACCGAAGGAATCTACTTCGCTTTCAAAAATCGTCTGCGTGCGTGCAAAGGCCTGTTCTCCTTCCTTGACGTGATGCAGCCGGCTTTGAAGGATGCCGGTGTGCATGAAGGATGCGGGATTTTTGGGGTTCAAGGATGCTGCCTTGGAGTACATTTCGAGCGCATCAGGAATGTCTCCCGCCCGGTCATAGGCCATCCCCAGATCCACGTAACCCGATGACTTTTCCGGCGCCGGCAAATCACCCAGGATCTGCTTGTAATCCTCAATCGCACTGGACAAATCCCCCGTCACCGTTGCATGAATGGCGTCCAAATACATCCGATCAAGCGAAGACAGGCGGTTGCGTCCAGCCAGAGCGGTCAGTAACTCCTGTTGCGCGTTCCCTTGAAAGTCCAGGTTGTACCAGGCTTCGGCCAGGCGGGCATGCGCCATGACGAGGTGCGGATCCTGTCCTAATGCCGTTTGGAGTAATCGTGTTGCCTCCGCGTAGTTGCCTTGCCGAATCAAAGTGAGGCCGTTGGTATACGTTTCTAGCGCTTCAGGCCTGGGGCGGTAATACTGACTTATCTGCCACCAGTTATAAGCGCCCCAGGCGAAGGCAGCCACGATCAGGGCGCAGGCAAAACGAAAGAGCCATGGGCGGTCCAGCCGCAGATTCCGGAGATTCGCTGTTCCGGCACGAAGTTCCTTTGCCGCCTCGTCCGCGGACTGAAAGCGATCGCTGGCCTCATATTGAAGACAGCGCTGAATCACACGGTCCCATTTTCGAGGAATTGCACGATTGAGCGAAGACGGCCGCGCCGGATGCTGGGCACGGCGGACCGCCGTCGCAACCGGCGTCTGAGCGGCGTAAGGATGGAGTCCGGTGACTAGCTCATAAAGTACGATCCCCAGCGCATAGATATCGGTCGCAGGTGTGACCGTCTTGGCCTCGAACTGCTCCGGCGCCATGTAGGCGGGCGTGCCCATGATGGTGCCGGTAAGTGTTCCGACCAGCCTACCCTCATTCGCGATGGTCGGATCCGAACCGACGTCAGAGGTGAATTTTCGCGCGAGCCCAAAATCCATCAGGACGGCCCGAATCGAGCCCGACTGACCGCACAACATAATATTGGCGCTCTTGAGGTCGCGATGGATAACACCCTTTTCGTGAACCAGCCGAAGACCTTCGCAGATGTCGAGAGCGACAGGAAGCGCCTCTTTGAGTGGCAGCGGACCATCGCATTTCAGCTTTTCCGACAGGGTGACTCCTTCAAGATACTCCATCGTCAAAAAGGCTGTCGCTGGATAACCT
The DNA here is from genome assembly GCA_963839225.1 of uncultured Acidobacteriaceae bacterium. Taxonomy (GTDB): domain Bacteria; phylum Acidobacteriota; class Terriglobia; order Terriglobales; family Acidobacteriaceae; genus Telmatobacter. Next base: position 118,484 of record CAWIVA010000036.1, on the reverse strand, counting down.
TCGGCAGCGGGGAGAAGATAAAGCTCATGAATGCGGCAAACCTGCGATCCGCTCACCGTTCTTGCCAGTTGCACTTCCTGCCGAAAGCGCTCAAATGCGCCCGAGGATTTGATGCCAACCCGAATCGTTTTAAGAGCTACGCGTCCGAGTTGCAAATCTTTTGCTTCATATACATCGCCCATCCCGCCGCTCCCAATCGGACGCACGATGCGGAAGCGTCCCAGGATCAAGTCACCGCGGCGAAAGCGAGACTCCCGGGATTGAAAAGTGCGAGCCGCTAAACCATCAGGCGCTTTCGTCTCTTCTTCTTGCGCAGACTGAATCAGACGCACGAGATTTGCCCTCAATTCCGCATCGTCTCCGCAGACTTCGCTGATAAACGCGGCACGCTCACCGCTGCCGCGATCGAGCGCAGCGTGCAATAGGGGCTTCAGGCGTTGCCAGAGTTCGGGTGTCATCTGAGTGGAGCGAACAGCTCGTGTAACCAAGTGCGCGTCATTGTCCAGTCGCGTTCACTGTGCGGGTTGAGAGGCCAAGTTGCAGCGCGATCTCTTCGAATATCTGACCGGCGAAGGGCTGTAACTCAAGAATTGATGTCGGCTTTTGATCTGCCAACTCAAACCTTTCAGTGGGGATGGCGATTCGGTCGGTCAGGAACAGTTTGAATTATCAGCGCTCACGTTAGCAAGAATAAAAATAAGCTTGTAGAAGCAACTCGCGAACTTGTAAGCTTTATGTCATTCCTGCTTCTGGATGATGATGAGTGACCCGCGGTTCGTCTTAGGCGTGGTGAAGCTTAAGAGAGGTTTGTTTCGTGGAGGAAGTGTATGGACAGTCGAAGCTTCTTTTCCTCACAATCGGTTTTCGCCGGAATAGTCCTGCTTCTCGCTCTCGCCCTCTATACCGCATCTCTGTGGGGTCAGAACACAGCCCCCGGCATAACTCCCGCAAGCATGTCTGCCGCATCGTCTCAGAGTGAAACCACATTTCTGGAAGCAGGTAAATCCCTCGAGCGAAATATGCAGGGTGGCGAGCGGCATACCTACGGGATTCGCGCTGAATCCGGCCATTTTTTGCATGTAGTGGTGGTGCAACTCGGTATCGATGTGGCCTTGACGCTTTATGCTCCCGACGGCAAGCCGCTTGGCTCAATGGATAGTCCGAACGGTATCGTCGGACTGGAACAAATCTCCACGATTGCGGAGGCCCCGGGAATTTACAGGTTGGAGGTGGTCTCCGGCGACAAAGCCGCGCCTGCTGGCCGTTACCGCGTGACGATCGAGCCGATTCGAGCTCCTGACGACCGGGATCGCGCACGTATCGCCGCGGAGCAGGTGTTTTTCAAGGCTGCACAGCATGAGGGACAAGGAAGCGGCGATTCGGCAAGAGAGGCGATTCAAGAGTACCTGACAAGTCTTCCGCTGTGGCGAACGGCGGGCGATCGCTATGAAGAGGCCCTGACGCTGGATAGCCTGGGGGCGATCGATTACTCCTTAGACGAGATGCTGAAGGCATTGGATTATTTCCAACAGGCCTTGCCGGTCTGGCGCGCTGCGAATAATCCCGCAGGCGAAGCGGGCACGCGAAGCAACATTGGTGTTGTTTACTCCGCATTGGGCGAGAAGCAGAAGGCACTGGATTCTTACAAGCAGGCTCTGCCGCTGCTACACGCCACGGGAGACCGTTTGGATGAGGCGGTCATTTTGAGCAACATCGGTGTTGTTTACCGCGATCTCGGCGAGTTGAACAAGGCGCTGGATTACTACAACCAGTCTCTGCCGTTGATGCGCGCCATAGGAGACCGCCGCGGCGAGGCGCGGACGTTGAACAACATGGGTTTTGTCTACCGCGATCTGGGCGACAAGCAGAAGGCGCTGGATTACCTGAAGCGAGCATTGCCCCATGAGCGCGCAGTTGGGGATCGTCCGGCAGAGGCGGCTACTTTGAGTAACATCGGCGTAGTTTACGACGACCTGGGGGAAAAGCAGAAGGCGCTGGATTACCTAAACGAGGCGCTGCCCCCCACGCGCGAGATGGGGGACCGGGGAGGTGAGGCGATTACGCTGACCCACATCGGTGCAATCTACGCCGATCTCGGGGAAAAGCAGAAGGCACTGGATTATTACACCCGATCGTTGCCGCTTTCCCAGGCTGCTCATGATCCACTCGGTGAGGCCGCGACTCTGGTTCGCATGATGGAATATTGGAAGGGACTGCAGCGGCCGAGCCTGGCTGTGTTGTTTGGCAAGCAGGCTATCGATCGCTACCAGCAGGTGAGGCGCAACATCGGAGGACTGGAAAAGAGCACTCAACAGACCTTTCTGAAATCAAAGGAAGACTACTATCGCGAAGTCGCCGATCTGCTGATTTCCAGCGGACGAATTCCTGAGGCGCAACAGGTGCTGGATCTACTGAAGCAGCAGGAGTACTCAGATTATGTTCGCGGCGAGACGGCAGAGTGGTTCAGCGCGTTGGCGCTGACGCCGGCGGAGAGGCAGGCGGAGGAGGACTATCAAAAGTCGACGGCCCAGATCGTCTCGCTAAGTGAGCAATGGGCGGAGTTAAAGAAAAGTCAGCCCGCGCACACCGGACCAGGAGAAGCAATACCAGCAGATTTCAGAACAGCTGGGCGCGGCCAGCAAGGGGCTGAATGATTATTACGCGCGGCTCTATGTTCTGTTTGGGAAAGACAGCGAGGCGAACAAGCAAGTGGCCGATGTGAAGGGCGACGTGAGCGCGCTGAAGCAGACGATTGCCAAGATGCCGCGCACAGTGGCGCTGTACACATTGGTGGGCAAGGATCGAATCGGCCAGATTGTGATCAGCGGATCGGCGACAGTGGCGCGGGATTATGCCATCGGAGAAGTGGAACTGAACAGGAAGATAGCGGCGTTCCAGCAGGTGCTGAGAGACCCGACGAAGGACGCGAAGCCGCTCGCGCAGGAGTTGTACAAGATTCTGATTGGGCCGGTGAAGGCGGATCTGGACCAGGCCCATGCTGAGACTCTGGTGTGGTCGTTGGACGGCGTGCTGCGGTATCTCCCGATAGCCGCGCTCTACGATGGAAAGAAATACATCGTCGAAAACTACAACACGGTGACGATTACACCGGCAAGCATCGCGCACCTGGTTGAAAGGCCGGATGTGAGCAATCTGAGCGTGGCGGCGATGGGATTTCGCGCAAGTATGAGGACGGGCTTTCTGCGTTACCGGCTGTGGAGGCCGAGTTGGGCGACGTCGCCAGAGATTCGCAAATGCCTGCAGCACATGGTGTGTTGCCGGGATCGATCTTGTTGAACGGTGCGTTCACCGAGAAGGCGATGGAGAGTGAACTTGACGGCCAGCATTCCGTGGTGCATATCGCTAGTCATTTCGTCTTTAGGCCCGGCGACGACAGCCAGTCCTATCTCCTCCTGGCAGGCAAGGAGGTAGGAGGCAACGGGTTTCATCTCACCGTCGCCGACTTTCGCGACAACCAGAAGCTGGCATTGGACAATACCGACCTGCTAACCCTCTCCGCGTGCGAGACGGGGATGAGCGGAAACTCAAGCAACGGCCGCGAGGTGGACGGGCTGGGGACGACGGCACAACTGAAAGGGGCCAGGGCTGTGATCTCGTCACTGTGGGAAGTTAACGATACCAGCACGGGTGAGCTGATGGCGGACTTCTATCGGCGCTGGGTTTCCGGCGCGGGCAAGGTAGAAAAGGCAGAAGCCCTACGCCAGGCACAGATGGATCTAATGCTGGGCAAGATCAAGCCAAGCCCCAGTGAGCGGGGCGGGGGTTCGGTTCTAGCTCCCTCGAAACTCCTGCTACCTTCGCACACCCTTACTACTGGGCGCCGTTCGTGCTGATGGGTAACTGGAGATGAATTGCGGGTGCCCTGATCTCCTCTTTAAAGGGCAAGTCCGCTTTGTGATGTGCCCGTTGGCCAATGCCGCGTCGCGGTAAGATGAGAGGCGGAGGCAAGTTCGATGCTCATTGTCCATGTGCATGTACACGTCAAGCCCGAATCGTCGGATGAGTTCAGCCACGCTACCGTCGAAAACGCCCGCGCCAGCGTTCAGGAGCCCGGCGTTGCGCGCTTCGACGTGGTGCGGCAACAGGACGACATAACTCGGTTCGTGCTGATCGAAATCTATCGCGATGCGGAGGCGGCAACCGCGCATAAACTGACTGCTCACTATGCAAAGTGGCGTGACGCGGTTGCGCCCATGATGGCTGAGCCGCGCTCGAGCGTGAAGTACATCTCCGTCTTTCCTGATTCTCAAGGCTGAAACAATGCGCTTCGAGTTTTCTACCGCAACACGCATCGTCTTCGGCGAGGGTGCTGCCGCCACTCTGCCCGAACTGGTTCGCGGCTTCGGCTCTCGCCCCTTCGTCGTCACCGGCTCTTCACGCGAGCGCGCGGCGTGGCTTGTCACGGCGCTCTCGGCGGAGATCGTTGCCGTCCCCGGCGAGCCGACGGTCGATCTGGTCCGCGACGGCGCCCGGCGCGTAAGGGAAGCTGCTTGCGATGTCGTTGTTGCGCTGGGTGGCGGCAGCACGATCGATGCCGGAAAAGCGATTGCCTGCGTCGCAACCAACGGCGGCGAGCCGCTGGATTTTCTTGAAGTGGTGGGGAACGGGCGCGCTATCGAGACGGCATCGCTGCCCTTTATTGCAGTGCCGACCACCGCTGGGACTGGCAGCGAAGTCACGCGCAATGCCGTGCTCGCGTCGCCAGAGCATGGCGTCAAAGCGAGCTTGCGGAGCCCGATGATGCTACCGAGAGTGGCTCTGGTCGATCCCGAGCTGACTTACGCGCTGCCGCCTGCGATAACTGCCGACACGGGGCTGGACGCGCTGACGCAGTTGATCGAGCCCTACGTGAGCGCGCGCGCCAATCCACTGACCGATGCGCTTTGCGTCGAGGGAATCAGGCGCGCCTCCGGTGCGCTGCGCCGCGTCTATCGCGACGGGAAGGATCTTGAGGCGCGCCGCGACATGGCGTTGGCGAGCCTCTTCGGAGGCATGGCGCTGGCCAACGCCGGGTTGGGCGTGGTTCATGGTTTTGCCGCGCCGCTGGGAGGCTCGTGGAATGCGCCGCATGGAGCGCTCTGCGCGGCGCTGCTGCCGCACGGCATGGCGGCAAACGTAGCCGCCTTGCGGGCCCGCGCGCCTCTGCATCCGTCCCTGGAACGCTACGCCGCCATTGCGCGCCTGTTGACCGGCCGCAAGGAAGCAACTGCGGAGGACGGCGTCGAATGGGCGCGCGCGATTTGCGCCGATCTCAATGTTCCTGGGCTGCGCACCTGGGGAATCGCGCAAGCCGATCTGGCCGCCGTGGTGGAGAAGGCAGCCCGCGCCAGCAGCATGCAGGCCAACCCGCTTCAGCTAACGGGCGAGGAGCTATTGGCCGTGGTATCGGCAGCGTGGTAAGGCTAATCGGCGCCCCAAAGCGCGGCCGCACTCAACCAATCCGCTCCGGCAGTTTCAGGCCTTACGGGCCTCGGCCTCGGCCAACCATCCGCGGCGCAGTGCTTCCGCCGGAATGTTGGAGAGATAGGGCTTGATATCGAGAATGGGCGTTCCGTCGAGCATATCGACGCCGCGCACGCGCAGCGAACCTTTCTCGCGGCCTAGCAGCTCGACGATGGTGAGTCCGATGGGGTTGGGACGGCGCGGCGATCGAGTGGTAAATACGCCGTGGGGACGGTCGTCCGTGGGCGGCGTAACCATCAGATCAAAGCCGTGGGAGCGGTCGAAGGCCCACAGCACGATCAGATGGGAGAAGCCTTCGATATCCGTAAGCCCGGGAACAAATTCGGAGAGGATTTCAAGCGAGCCTTCGGCCAGGTGCTTTGCGCCCAGGCCCTTGGGAATCGCTGCTGAATCTTTGAAGGGGCTGCGAACAAATCCAATCGGTTGCGGCGTGAACATCGTCATTGGCGCCTCTGCTCTTCATAGTAAGCGCCGTGAGTCTTTCTTGCTTCTCAAGAATTTGCAATGCGCCTGCAGGCCGTAGGGTAGCAGTAGCGCGGACCAGGATCCGTGCTCCTTGGAATCCGGTTTACGAGGTGGCAACGCAGGAGAGACCCGATTCCTCTCAAGCGTACTGGTGACGATCTTGGCGTGGCTGCGCTCGCCGCAATATAGAAAAGGATTCGCCCCGGCGCCGGATTCAAAATCTCGGCAAACTCAACCCAACCCGCACGTCCATGATCCACTGCGGGCTTGAATCTGTCCGCCCCGCGCCGGCATCCAAGGGTTCGAGGTGCATCATGAGCAATCATCCGGTCAAGAGTTTGTATGCCCTTCAAGATCCAACCAAAGAATATCCTCAACCCAAATTCAAGCGCCAAACCCAACGGGCGCCAGGCTCTGACTGGAAAATGAGACCCCTGGCAGATCACGGGGAAACGAGCTATCGCGGCAGCGGGCGACTGCCAAATCGCAAGGCGCTGGTGACTGGAGGCGACTCCGGAATCGGCCGGGCCGCAGCCATCGCTTTTGCGCGCGAAGGCGCGGACGTTGCGATCAACTACCTGCCCAGCGAAGAGAAAGATGCCAAGGAAGTGATCGCCCTGATTGAACAGGCAGGACGCAAAGCCATAGCACTGCCGGGCGACATCAGCAATGAGAAATTCTGTCGCAAGCTGGTGAAAGAGGCGCACAGGAAGCTCGGGGGACTCGATATTCTCGCTTCCGTCGCAGGCAAGCAACATGCCGTGGAAAAGATATCTGAACTGACTACCAGGCAACTCGAAGAGACCTATCGCGTAAATGTGTTCGCACTCTTTTGGCTCTGTCAGGAAGCATTACCGCTCATGCCACCCGGAGGATCGATTATCACAACGGCATCAATTCAAGCGACGCACCCCAGCCCCAGCCTGCTGGACTATGCACCTACCAAAGCCGCGATCCTGGCCTTTACCAGGGCGCTGGCTCGCCAGGTGGCCGAAGACGGCATTCGGGTGAACTCTGTGGCGCCCGGTCCGGTGTGGACGCCTCTCCAGCCAAGCGGAGGACAGCCTCCGAAAAAGATTCCGGACTTTGGCGCCCAGACACCGATGAAGCGTGCGGGCCAGCCTGTCGAAATGGCGCCTCTTTTTGTTCTGCTGGCCTCGCAGGAGTCGAGCTACGTCACGGGAGAAGTGTACGGAGCCACCGGTGGCCTGGAGGTGTCCTGACCTGCCGCGCCGGAATCCATAGAAAGGGCTTTACCATGACGGAAGTCGTGCTGCGCTTTTTGATTGGAGGAACCGTAGTCACCGCGTTCGCACTCTGTGGAGACCTGCTGCGACCTAAGAGCTTCGCAGGATTGTTTGGCGCCGCGCCTTCGGTGGCTCTCGCGAGCCTCGCTCTCACCTTCAGACAACAGAGCGGTTCCTATGTTGCCCTCGAAGGCAGGTCGATGGTTTTCGGCGCAATCGCTTTCCTGGCGTACGCTTACGTCACCGGGCAACTTCTTAAGCGTACTCACACCAGCGCGCTTGCAATCACTATTGCCGCCATGCCCACATGGTTCGGCATCAGCTTCGGCTGTCTCCTGCTTTCCAGAGGGCTCAAATAATGTTAATCCGCGTTGATGCTTCATCTCTGCGCGAAACCAAACCACACGAATTCGCGCTGCGCTTTCTCTTCGGGGGAATATGCACCGCAGTGGCTGGGCTTATTTCGGAGCGATACGGTCCCGCAACTGGAGGGCTTTTCCTCGCATTTCCGGCTATCTTTCCCGCCGCCGCGAGCCTCATTCAGAGTGATGAAAAACGTCGCAAGGCCGAGATCGGTAAGGACGGCAGTAAGCGGGGAAACGATGCTGCGGCTCTCGACGCGTTCGGAGCCGCCCTCGGAAGCCTGGGGGTTAATTGGTTTCGCCTTTAGCTTGTGGAAGCTGGCCGCGGTGATGCCTCCTGCCGATGTCCTCGGCATCGCATTCGCGAGTTGGGCAGTCCTATCCTTTGCCGCCTACCTCGTGAGGCGCCATTGGCCTCGTTCGCTGACTCGATGGGGTTTTACCGGGGAAAAGCGTTAACCCACTCTGCTCCCTGAAATCGTTCCCATCGGTTCGGCATAGCCGGATTGCATGCGCCGGGCGTCCCAAACTATCCTGAGCTCCCTTTACATCGAATGGGAAATTTAGGTCATTTGAATTCGAGTCCCGGTCATGAAACCTCTCTGTTGATGGCGCATCTCATAACAGCGTCGAGCCGGCGCGATCCATTGAAATTCGATGCTGGGACCCGGCAGACGAGACAAGTTCGCTGCCCAGCCTGGCACGCGTATCATGGCGGTCGCAAGATTGCGTCTGATACGTCAAAGCTGCCGGCTGCGACCGCAAAACTTCAACCCCAAGGAGAACCCATGAAACTATTTTCTGCCAATATCAACAATCTGCAATCGCTTTATGTGGCCGACTTGAAGAAGGCCCTGGACATGGAACAAAAGATCACCAAAGCATTGCCCGATTTGATCGAGAACGCAACTGACACGGAATTGTCCGATGCGTTCCGCACTCACCTCGAAGAGACCAAGGGTCATGTGGCCAGGGTCGAGGGCTTGCTTCACCGGTTAACCGGGGAAGTATCCACTGAAACGTGCAAAGTCATCGGTGGACTCTCCACAGAAGCCTCCGACACCATCAAGGACGTGCAGGATCCTTCGGTGCGAGACATCGCCCTCATTGGAGCAGCGCAGCAAGTGGAGCATCATGAGATCGCGGTCTATGGCACATTGCGCCGCTGGGCCGAACTTTTGGGCCTCGATCAGGATGCCGCTGTGCTGGAATCCATCGAGGCGGAGGAAGTCAATGCCGACGACCTTCTCACCAGTATTTCGGAACGAGTCAACCTTGTTGCAGCAGCATAAGCATCAGGGCGGCGAGCCGAGTGTTCGCCGCCCGGACGCTTTCAATTACGGTCGGAAAGTTTTTTGCCCAGCCGCATTCGATCGCCCATCCATTCCACTTCGAAAAATTGCCATCTTCCGTGGTTCAGGAAATCATCAATCTTTCTTCGTCTCAACTGGTGCTCAGGCTGCATTTCTCACAGACGGCGTAAATGGCAAAGATCCATGGTCTACAGATTCTTTGGGGGGCCAGAATGCCTTCAATAGGGCACCCCACGCTTGAACACGTGGCCAAGCAGGCCGATTATGTGATCGGGGCTGCCCTGTTCCTGGCAGCGACGGTTCTTTTTCTCTGGGTCGTAACTAGAAAAGAAGATCACAAGATGGAAACGGTCAATGCCTCTATACCCCAGATCCCGGCGGGCGTGGGAATTGAACGGTCCACTCAATGGAAGGTTGCGGCCTTTGCCATTCTTGCGCTGCTTTTCGTCGTTCCCGGTGCACAAGCAATTCAAAACTATCGCCAGAGCTTGGCCGCATCCAGACGCATTCTTGAACTTACACCGCAACAACTCGATGCCCTTATGCCTAAACAGCTTGGCAACTATAAACTCGTCCGCGCCTGGCAGCAAAAAACAGACGGCAAGATCGCACTGGAAAGTGCCGCCTATGCAACGCCTGGCGCGAACGAGATCGTTCTCGGCATATGGCTGCGGCCCACCCAGCATAGCGTGCACGACAGCCGGGCAATTCGCGGAGAAGATCCGGAGATGCGCGCCAGTCAAAGCCTCGTCACGGAAGGGGGACAAGCCGTTTCCTTTGACACTGCATTCTATAGCGATGGGATCACCGACAGCCTCGCAGGGAATGCGTTTTGCACTCCCTACTCCTGCGCGCCGCGTAATAACGAAGACGGAATGCATATGGACTTCACCGCCTCGACAAACTACATGAAGCCGGGAATGCGGGCAGTTCCGATTTTTCCCGGGTAGAGACACTGCATACGAATACGCCCAAAGACGCAGTTTACAAAGAGCTGTCAGCCGAGGCTCAGCGTTTTCTTGCAGGCATTGATTTTTCTAAACTCAGTCAGAATTTCCAGTAAGGATTCGCGGAGGTACATACGCCAGCACTCATCGCTGATCCGACGAATGCATAAACATTGCAGAGCACTTCAGAGTGCCTCTCATTTGCAGAAAATGATCTGAAGGTTGGTGTTCTGGGAATTCCTGGCATCCCTGTACAGTGACCGTAAAGTAACAGTAGATTTGGCAATCGTGGCATTGCTTGAATTGCTGGCATTCTTAGAACCAGTAGGTTGAGTGTTTTCAAGACTGATGTCGGATTCTACTCTCGCCAACACCACCAATAACATCCTTACTATCAACAATTTATAGGTTAGCTTTGTGCATATGAAGGGGGCCGCGAGACTTCTCGCGTAGCATCATGGCATCAGATTCTGCCTCAAATTACCAACAGAAATCTGCAATCCAGAGTGCTATTCTCTCCACTGCGGATTTCCTCAATGTGGCCGCTCCGAAGGAAGTTCCTGCTGGGGACATATTGAACGAGATGTGCAAGTACGCGTCGAGGTGGAATCAGTTGTTCAGGTTCATCCTTTGTGTCGTGCTTCTTAATGCCGGACTTTCCATAGCGGCAAGCGGACAGGTGGTGCCGTCTGCTTCAAGAGGGATATTCTCTCTCTCAGCGGGTGCGACCATCAGCGGCTTTCGGCCGTACCCCAATGCGGAAACATTGTTGCCTGGCTACCCCGATAGCGTTTTGCTTGGACCCGGCGTCTTTGTCGATTTCAGTGCCTCCAAGTGGTGGGGAATAGAAGCGGAAGGACATTGGCTCCGATTTCATGAGTTCGCACAAGTCCACGAAGATACCTATCTGCTTGGTCCGCGCATGATCGTTCCCAAGGGTCACTTCCGGTTCTATGGCAAGGCTCTCTTCGGTTTTGGCAGGTTCGCCTTTCCTTATGGATACGTGCAAGAGCAAGACCGCGTTTTGGCATTTGGAGGAGGAGTAGATTATCGTCTGACGCACAGACTTTCAGCGCGCCTGGTCGATGGCGAATATCAGCACTGGTTCAACTTTCAGAATCAAAGCCTGTCTCCATACGGCGCTAGCGCTGGAGTGGTCTACCGTATTTTCTAGTTCTCGTCTTGCATCCGTTGCATCGCCCAGAGCCCGCCGCTTCGGGTTCCTCAGTAAACAGTTATCGTCACTGGAACGGAATGCGTAATTGCAGGAGTGCTGGCGGACGTGGCAGTCACGGTAAAACTGAATGTGCCGAACGGCGTCCCTGGATCGACAGGCCCCGATGCACATCCCTGGACCGCAAAAAGTGCAAAAGCCAGTAGAAGTAGAACTCCGCGCCTGCGCCGGCACCGAGGCCACAACAAAAACAGCGCTCCAGCCAGCAGAGCCTCAGGGTACATTTTGCGGGTCCCCTTCTTCGAAGAAGACAACACTGTGTGCGGAGGTGTGGTGGTAAACGTTAGCGTCGAAGTTCCGGGAACACTATCTACATTGATATCGGGCGCTACAAGAACAGGATCGGGGTTGAACTTGCAAGTCGTCTCTTTCACCTCTGAACCCGCGCATGCGAGATTCACCTGCTGGTTGAAGCCATAGAGCGAGGTCATTGTAACTGTGAATGTCGCTGACAGGCCAAGGCGAACCGATGCGCTTGCAGGTGTCACGGTAAGGGTGAAATCGCCCAGACCGGCATTGATTACTTCAGTAAAAATACTTGATGTGGCAGGGCTGTAGTTACTATCTCCTGCGTATTGTGCCTTCAGCCGATGTGTGCCGGAAGTCGAAAAGGTCAGTGTGACTGTGGCCGTTCCGGCGCCATCCAGGGTCGCGTCCTGCTCCGGCGTTACACCATCCAAAAAGAGAAACTGGACTTTGCCAGTCGGGACGGGGCTTCCCGAGCCGGCCACCTGGGCAGTGAAGGTGACGCTCTGGCCCGGGTTTGCAGGGTTGGGCGTGCCGGACAATGTAGCCGTATCCGCCATTCCCAGTACCTGGTGCTGGATGGAAAGGGTGCGCGGACGGAATGCGGAATCGCCGCTGTAGGCCGCCGTAATCTTGTGGAATCCAGGTGTGAGAACTGTCGAATCAACCGCTGAAGCCGTGCCACTGCTGAGCACGGAGGTAGCCAAGGGTTGGTTATCGACAGTGAAAGCGACCGTACCCGAAGGAACTCCGTCTTTTGGTTTGGCCGCCGTTACATTGGCTCTAATGGTGAACGGCTGTTGATAGTCTGATGGCTCGGGCGTCGCCGCCAGACTCATCAGCACGGGGAAAGAACCAGGAGGGGGAATGTTGAGCATCACCACAACATCCGTGCCGGAAGCAAAAATCAGATCTGGGACGCCGTCGTTATTTACATCGACAGCCATCATTTGCCACGGCCAGTCTCCGGCGCCGTAGCTGACTGGCGCTGAGTAGCCGCCTCCTTTTTTGCCGTAGTAGATGCTCACCTCCGCCGAGTCGGAGAGCGCGATATCCGGAATGCCATCTGCATTGAAATCGGCAACCGCTGCCATTGCAAAATTTTGTGAAGGTGCGAAGAATTCCACGGGCGCTTGAAAAGTACCGTCGCCATTGCCGTAGAGAATCTCAACACCGCCTGCACCCGGCTCCACGATATCCAGAATGCCATCGCCGTTTACATCGGCAATGGTCGGCGTGAAAAAGGACATCGGAGTCGGACTGGGTGCGGACGAGCTGATAAGCTTGGCCACTGGCGTAATCTGTTGCCCAAGCGCAAATGTGCCGTCGCCATTCCCCAGCAGAATCTGTACGGATACAATGTGCGTGTTGCCGTCGAGTGTGGCGATGGCTGCGTCAACAAAACCATCCCCATTGAAATCGCCTAAGCTGATGGCGCGATGAAGATAGCTGTACTGCGGCGGAACAGTGGGTGGATAGGGATCAGGGAGAGGCACGGGAAAAACACTGAATACTCCGCCGCCTTGATTGCTAAGAAAGTATGCGTAGTCAACACCCACCAGCGCGAGATCGCTCAGCCCATCGTTGTTGAAGTCTCCACTTGCGCCGCAACAGAAGCTCGCTGAAGAATCCGGTACAGTGAAAGGAGCGCCAAGATTACCCGTGCCGTCACCGTACTGGATCCATGCACCGCCTTCAAAGCCCGTCACATCTGCAAAGCCATTGCTGCTGAAATCGCCAGTAGCCAATACGCCGTCGCTGGTGCTGTTGGCGATGCCCGGCGCTGGGTCAGGCCCAACATTCATTGCTCCATCGCCGTTGCCCAGCAATACGCGCGTGAATCCGTGACCTACGGCAGCGGCAATATCCGTATTGCCATCCCGGTTGAAATCGGCAGTTGCCAAACCACCACTGAAATGGTTCAGCTCAAATGCGTAATCGGATTGAAATGTCCCGTCTCCATTGCCCGGCAGCAGGGTAATTCCGTCGCCGCCGCGTACAGCAAAATCCTTCTTATCGTCGCCGTTGAAGTCAGCATAGAGCGCAGGGTTGAGCAAGCCATAGGATTCCAGAGGCAATAAGGAGTGGCCCGATTCGCCATATAGTAGGAGACTTGTTCCCACGTCGCGCGCCAGACCGCCCACGGGGTAAGAGACTGCGGCCGCATAGTTCAAGACTCCCTTGCCGAGCAGGATGCTGATGCCATCCTCGCCGATGAGTGCAATATCCAGGATTCCGTCACCGTTATAATCAGCGACCCCCGCCACCCACACCTGCGCGCCGTTGGTTGAGAGAATCTCGGGCTGAGCGGTGAAGGTGCCATCTCCGTCGCCCGTAAATATCTGCACCCCGTAATCCGATTGGGTCGTGATCAGATCAGGGAAGCCGTCACCGTTGATATCTGTAACAATCAGACTCGTAGGATTGGCATTCAACAGCGATGGAGCCTGAAAAGTGCCATCTCCGTTCCCCAGATAGATCTGAATTTGACCGGGACTCGCATTACCCGGATAGAACGGCTGATTTAAGTCCTGCCCCTGAGTGAGGATAATCAGGTCTTGATGGCCGCTCTTTCTGGTATCGGCGGCAATCGCCAAGCCCGGACCATGAGGCCCACTGCCCGGGAATTGCAAGATGGAATTTGGATACTGATTGAATGCTCCGGCTCCGTCCCCTTTGAGAACGATGAGTTCACCGCCGTGCGGGTCAGGGATGGCGATGTCCAGATTGCCATCACCGTTGAAGTCCGCCAATGCTGCACCGCCGGTTGCGGGGAAACCGTCACCGGCTATTTCAACCGAGCAAGCAGCTGAATAACTTTGATTAACGGATGACGTCTTTGCCGCCTTAAAAGTGCCGTCTCCATTATTTAGGAACGTGTCAATCTGTATTACGTTAACTAATGACATAATGCAAATATGCCCCCCGCCGATTTGTGCAGAAAGAACCCACTCGCTTAATACGATCAGATCGGGTTTGCCGTCGTGGTCGATGTCGGCAGTAAGGATATTTGCGGCATTGCCTTGGAGAGCTGAGTATGAAGCATAGGCGCCGCCAAGCTGGATGGGGATCGTTTGCCCTGCCGTGAAGCCGCCGCCAATCGCGCCCAGCCATATGTTCACTGATTTTGTGCTGTCGATGAATGCGATATCGGGTTTGCCGTCTCCGTTAAAGTCGGCGGATACAAAATCCATTGCATCATGCACGGTAGGGAGGATGCGTGCGGCTTGGAAGGTCTGGGCCTGAACGATTTGCGTCAACAGCACAAACAACCCCGCAATCGCGAGGTATCGATTCGACACGCACGGGCTCCGGCGAGCATTCGAGCCAGCCAGTTGCCGGCGGTGAACTGTCCAGGAATTCATGCGGATTCCTCACCTGTCCGGGCTATGAACAATGCCGTAAGATCAATCCCCTCGGCGGTCCCACAAGGTCTAACTCTGCAGCCATCGCGCATTCACAGTGGATTGTATGATCGTACTTATTTCTATAACGAGTTGAAATCGAAGTCTGACAGAAGCGCTGTTTAGAATTGCAAAGTTCCCTGCGAGAACTGAACCAGGACTATCAATCCTGGTGGACCCGCAGCCGAGCAAAAAACCGATGTGTGCAGCACGTGCGAGAAACCACGTTTCCTAATTATCAACGATTCTAGAAGCACTACAGAATCAACAAGATATCTCTTTTCAAAAGAGGGCGCTCCTGTTTGGGAAAGAATTACCATGACTCCAGTTATCGATCTTCAACAAGAGAGGCGTTATGGAGAAGATGGAGATAGGAAGGCTACTCGAGCGGCGGGTCAGGTGATCGCCAGGTGCAGCAGATCACGGAACCGAGACCGCACATGCCACTCCCTTTCCTGAGAACCTGCACTCCCTATTGAGCGACCTCGCCACCTGGCTTCAACATAATCTCAATCACATTGCGAAGAGTCTCGGGTTCAAAGACACGTTGCCAGTCGGAACGGATGATCTCGTTCATGCCCCAGCGAATGCCAACCTGGCAAGCATCGGAAAACGGAGACTTCTCAGCCCCAAAGACGATGGCCATGGCGATGCGTGCGTGTCCAGCCATGAAGTCATGAGCGGCCTCGGCGGGCCACATCATGTGGGTTTACACATAAGTTGAAAGTTCCCCGCGTTATCTTTCAATCACCTATGAGGACCGCAACCTCATGCGCATTTGGAATTCTGACGGTGCGACCTCCTTTGTGCTGCACATGCTTGGCGGGGAGTACACCGCCGCGATCGCTCGTGGCGTCGAACCAATCCTCTTAATCCACAGGGATGCTTCTGAAGGTTGAATGCTTTAGGTATGGGTTGTAATCTGAATTCAAAGTGAAGGAGGCATATGCAGAGTTATTTGAACCTGCAAGGTAAGGTAGTGCTTGTGACCGGCGCATCGTCGGGCATTGGTGCTGCGACTGCGACCCTTTTTGGAAGTCTCGGCGCCAGGGTCGCAATAGGTTTTCACAGCAATCAAATGGGTGCTGAAGCAACGTTGGATGCGATTCGCCAGGCAGGAGGCACTGCGATCTCCGTACGAGCAGATCTGCAGATCGCTGACGAGATCCATAAGCTGGCGGATCAGGTCGCCAGCCAGTTTGGACCGGTCGATGTTCTGGTCAACAATGCCGGATCTTTGATCGAGAGAGCCAGCCTGATGTCGCAAACGGTCGCAAGTTGGGATTCGGTAATGAACGTTAATCTGAGGAGTGTATTTCTTTGTTCGCAGATTGTCGGCAACTCCATGATAGCGCGCGGAAAAGGCAACATCGTGAATATAGGTTCGATTGCCGCGCGAAATGGCGGCGGCCCCGGAGCGGGAGCTTATTCAGCGGCCAAGGCAGGAGTTATCACGTTGACGAAGTCATTGGCTAGGGAGCTGGCGCCCCGTGGGGTTCGAGTGAACTGCGTCAATCCAGGCGTGATTGACACGCCATTTCACGAGGCCTTCTCCACGCCGGAGGCCATGAAAGACTTCGTTAAAATAATTCCTCTGGGCCGAGTCGGCGATGCAATGGAATGTGCAAAAGTAGTCGTGTTTCTTGCCTCTGACGCCGCCAGCTACATCGTGGGTGAAGCAATCGAGGTCAATGGCGGTCAGTTGATGGTGTAGAACCCGTCGCCGTCGCAATTCGGGAAATCCAACTCATCCACTCGATGACTGTGGTCTTCAAACTCATTCTGCCATAGCCTAAGCAGTTAACGGATCACGGAAAGAAGCGGTTTCATGCAGACCTCACGACGCACATTTCTTCGATCAACCGCGCCGGCAATAGCATTGACCTGGGGCGGGTTGAGGCTGTATTCAGGTCACGCCGAAAAGCGCGCCATAAACGTCCGAGCTGTTCCAGCACATGAATTTATCTGCGGATCTTTAGTCTATAGGCCTCCGAATCCGCCGCGCGAGCAGCGTCGCAAGGTGCTGCAGATGTTAAGTCAGGAACATCATTTCAATTTGATGCGGGCCTTTCCGACGTGGGACTACTACCAGCGCGGGCCGAATCAGTACAACTTTGAAGAGATTGAAGAGCTTATGCAGTATTGCGATGAGCTGGGCTCAAGGTCCTGATGGGCGTTGTCATTGAGACGGCTCCGTATTGGCTTGAATTGGCTCATCCCGAAGCGCGATGGGTCGATTCAACAGGCCACGCCGTGCGTTTGCGGGGAAACTCATCGCACATCACGGGCGGATTCCCAGGGCTTTGCCTGGACTGGGAGCCGGTGCAGGAGGCAGCTCGGCATTTCATCCGAGAACTGGCGCGCGTGGTAGCACCACACCCCTCGATGTACGCTTGGGATGTTTGGAATGAGCCTGTAATACGGGCGGTAGACGGCCGTAACCCTTGGGTGACGCCGCCTGAGATGTTGTTTTGCTACTGTGACCGGACAATTTCCGAGTTTCGAGATTGGCTCAAGAGACGCTACCAAAGCATCGACGGCTTGAACGCAGCCTGGTCGCGCTTGTATCCCAGCTGGGAAGCGGTTGACCCACCCCGCATTCTAGGAACTGCGCCGGATTGGGTGGATTGGCGGCGTTACATGATTGACCGCAGCGTTCGAGATATGCATTTGCGCGCCGATACCGTTCGAGCTGCCGATTCCAATCATATCGTCGGAAGCCACGCCGAGGGCGGGTGTCCGCCACTTGGATCGTTTGCAATTGATGGAGTCAGCGGGTCTCGGCTCGCCGAAGTGGTGGATCTTTGGGGTCTGTCGCAATTCCCTCGGGCACCTGGTTCGCATTTGTCAGATGGCGCCGCAAACATGGAGCTGACGCGATCCAATGCTCGGGGGAAAGAGTTCTGGCTTACAGAATTACAGGGCGGTGACAGTCGACTGGGTCTCATCGACGGCGGGTACTTCATGCGTCCGAAGGACATCCGCTCATACAATTGGCTGGCCATTGCGATGGGCGCGAAGGGAATCGTTTATTGGCAGTATATGCCCGAAGGTACGGGGCAGGAATCAACCCGCAACGGCTTGGTATCGCGAGACGGCAGCACAACCGGCCGCATGGAGGAAGCCGCCAGGAACCACGCATTGATTCAGTCTGAATGGAACGCCATCATTCGCGATTACCATCCGAAGCCGCAGGTTGCCATCCTTTACGACCCCGATAATGCATTGTTGACTTTCGCCCTCGCAGGAAAGGAATCGAATTCCATTGACTCCATTCGCGGCTATTACAAAGGTTTCTGGAATATGGACCTTCTGGTGGATTTCATCGAACCGGACGCCCTTGCCACGGGGAGTTACAAAGCCGTGGTTGTACCCTGGCACCTGGTAGGAAAGGAAGCCACCTGCACAGCCTTGCGCCGATATGTTGAATCTGGTGGAACCCTGATTCTGGAAGCGGCATTTGGACTTTACGACGAGCATTTCTTTTACAATCCCGTCGTTCCACCGCATGGATTGGCAGAATTCTTCGGATACCGTGAAGAGCACAACCTTCTCGTTCGAGACCAAAGCTTGCCCACTGATGAGTCGCAGGATGATGCAATTTATTACCAACCCGAGGTCGAGTTTTCCGAACCGGCTCGAGTTCGGATGAAGGCGCATACCTTTCTTACTCCGATACAGATCGGCTCGAGCAGGCAAATTGCCACCTCAAACGGAATGCCATTGGGCGCCCGCAAGAAGGTGGGCCATGGGGAGGCGTTTTACATCGGCACCAGTTTCGGCGCCGCTCTCCTGGCAGGCGATGCGGGCGCATTGGAGCTGTTTCGAACCATCATTGGTCTAGCTGCGATGCCGGACGTATCGGCAGTGAATGTGCGGCCAAGGCTAATTCGCGGGGACAGCAGTAGCTTGCTAGTCGTATTCAACGACAATCCGCAGGACCAGACAGCCCGCGTGCATTTGCCGGTTGAGTTCAAGTCTGCCTGGAATATTCATAACGGCAGTTCGATTCCGATTAGAGACCACATTTTGGAGGTCGCAGTCCCCAACGAGGATGTCGCGGTGCTGAAACTGGACGGTTAATGGCAGCAACGAAGCGAACGCTGACAGTTGTGAGTTGTTTGTCTGATTGCGAATGGCATTCGTCGACACGAAGATTCAGTGGGCGGTAGCATTCCGGATGCATATTAGAGCTTGAGTCTCGCAGCTCCGGCGGATTTTGGCGTCTAGCTGATAGGACTCTTGACACTCCTAAGGAAGAGGTATAAAACGTTTTAAATCTCCGGTTTTAGGCTTGATCGTCGGCAACAGGAAGAAACTGAAATTGCCACAGTCAGATTTGAAGGATCCTGCATCCAAACCATTTTGCACACCCCGCAATACGCCCTAGAGAAGGCATCGGCTTATGATTTCGCAACTAGGATTCCTCAAGACAATCGCAATTATCTTTTCTGTCGGAGTGATTGCTGCATCGAACGCAATTCCCGCCCAAGAGCAGAGCCCCGGCGGTTCGCAACCGGACAGCTACAGCGCAAACAATCGACCGCCTGACTCACGCTTTAAGGCGGACATCCTGCTGGTGGTTGCGCACCCTGACGATGAAACGCTTGTCTCATCCTATTTAGCACGCGAAGTCATTGACTACCATAAGCGCGTGGCCGTGGTCTATGGAACTCACGGCGATGGCGGCAACAACCAGGTTGGTCCGGAGCAGGCCATTGCGATGGGCCAGATTCGCGAGATCGAGGGGCGCCAGGCGGAAAGCTCACTGGGCATCACAAATGTCTGGTTTCTAACCGGCCGCGATACGGCCAGCCAGAATGTGCTGAACTCTCTTGAACGCTGGGGCCACGGCTCCTGCCTTGATCAGTTAGTCCGCATCGTTCGATTGACGAGGCCTGCTGTGATCCTCACCTTCTTGCCCGATTTCACCACTGGTGAGAATCATGCCGATCACCAGGCCGCAGGTGTTCTGGCAACAGAGGCATTCGACGTGGCCGGAGATCCGACTGTATTTTCAGAGCAGACTTCTCCTGCCAGCAACCCGGACAAGGCAATGAATCTTACCGAGGGACTTCGTCCCTGGCAACCGGAAAAGATTTATTACTTCTATAATCCCACCCACGACATTTTTGCCGGCCAAGGCCCGCAGTACGCGGCGAAAGACATCTCTCCCTCTCACAAAGTAAGTTATGGGATGCTCGCGGCCGAGGCTTATGCGCATCATCGATCGCAGGGAGGCGACGAAGTCCAGCGAGCGATTGACAACCATACCCTAGATAGTTCGCCGAGCCCTGAAGTGCAAATGGTAACGGACACTGTTCGCCTCATCTTCGGAAAATCCCTCGTGCCTTCCGGAGTAACCGACGATGTCTTCGCGGGCGTAGTCCCCGGCGGCATTCCCTTTCAGCGCGCTCCAGGATTTGTTGCCGTTCGGCACTCAAAACCCACCCTTGAGATCGGGGATCCTTGGAGCTATTACCATCAATTCTGGCAGGCGCATGGATTGGATCACCTGGCCGGCATCGTTCCGCTGGAAGTGACGGTCAAGGTCCAAGGTGACGCCTGGTCATCCCACTGGTCATTGACAATCCGTTGGATTCGACCATCAACGTAACCCTCGCCGTACAAGCGCCGAAGGGATGGGAAGTCAGACCCATATCTGCGGTCGCGGTCGAGGCGCACACCCGTTACTACTTGCGAGTGCAGGCAGCGGCACCGGCGACCAAGTTACCCGGCTGGCAGCAATTTACAGTCTCCGCTCAGTCCGGAAACGAAAGCATTGGCACTGTGCCGGTGCGCGTCGAGCTATCCACGGGTTGGGTTGCGCCCCAGTGACGCGGCATGGCGTGAGCCGGCAGCGGAATGGAATAGCGATGCAAATGAATATCGCGCTGACTCAAGCCTGCTTCACATATACTGAACCTTCAGGTCAACGCAAGGTTTTAAGCAATTCGTGCCGCAGGCCCGGACGCAGGTAGAAGGAGAAAAAACATGAGCACCAGCACTCCTCAGAACATACCAAACATACAGCACATCCACTTTGAAGATATCGCTATGGAGCGGCTCAACCCGCTGATCGATCGGCACTTCGTTTATGGTGAACGGAGCATGCTGGCGAGAATCATCCTGCGAAAAGGCGCTGTGGTGCCGGAACATAGTCACGAGAACGAGCAGATCACCTACCTTCTTGAGGGCGTATTGAAGTTTATCGTGCAGGGAAAGGTAATCGTTGTGCGTGCTGGAGAAGTGCTGGTGATTCCTTCGCACGTCCCTCACAGCGCGGAAGCCATGGAAGATACTCTTGATCTGGATATCTTCTGCCCACCACGCGCCGATTGGATCAGTGGCGCGGATACTTACTTACGCAAGTAACTCGTAGCGGCGCATTTGCCCCTGGAATCGTCCGGATCGATTTGCCCAGCAGGGACATTGAATTGGTGTAAGTGGCTGTTGGCATGAAATCGCAGCCTGTGCCGCGCGACGCCGGTCACAACCCTCGATAGACGCCCCCGTCCACCAGTATTGTCTGGCCGGTAATGTAAGCAGCCCGTTCGGACGCAAGCCAAACCACTGCATCCGCGACCTCTTCCGGTTTTGCCAGGCGCCGCAATGGGATATCCTTTGCCACTTCGGCTTCATACTCTGCGGCGCTACGACCGGTGGCCTGCGCGTGAGCCAAGGCGAGTTCCTTCACGCGAACTGTAGCCGTGTAGCCGGGTCCTACGTTATTGATCGTTATGTTATAGGGGCCGAACTGCGTGGCCAGCGAGCGCACAAGTCCGAGTACGCCAGTGCGAATCGAGTTTGAAAGGACGAGTTCCAAAACAGGCTGTTTCACGGCAACGGATGTAATGGCAATCAACCTTCCCCAGCGCTGTTGCTGCATATGCGGCAGCACGGCGTGGGCAAAGGAGACGGTGCTGCGGAGGTTCAGCTGGTATGCGCGGTCCCATTCCTCCATGGTTGTTTCGCTAAATGTTTTAGCGGGTGGACCGCCCGCGTTCGTAACACATACGTCGATGCGCCCAAAACGATTGTGCACTGCATCGGCGAAGTGTCGTACGCGCTCATCCTGACTGACGTCGAACGTCTCGGTGTAGACTTCCACGCCGTACAGGCGCCGTGCCTCTTCCGCGGTCTCGTGCAGGGCGCCGGCATCACGCGCGCAGAGCGCCAGGTTGACGCCTTCGGCTGCCAGTCCAAGGGCTGCTGCACGGCCAATACCCTTGCTCGATGCAGCGACAATAGCGACGCGGTTGCGGAGTCCGGTTTCCATGCAGTCAGTATAATCATCCTTCGCACTTACAATGTTTGCCTGAATGCTAACTATAATTCCTGATACGGCTTACATTAGCTGAACAGCATTCGTCCGATAACTACGGCCGAAGAGGAAGACCACCCGTGGAGACGCGCTACTGCCGAGCGCTCAACTGGACATACGTGTCCACCCACAACTGCGTTATATCTCTCCCACGTAGCTCCAGTTTGCTCCCAGGTCGTCACTACGTTGCTGATATAGCGTCGATTGATTCTGTGCGCCTCATCCGAAAAACCGTACTGATTCAAAGCCAGGGCGACGATAATCTGCTGCGGCGGCCAGGACTCAGGATAGGCCCACTCGAGGGCCTTGAATTCCGGATGCGGGTTCGGATAGTCTTTATCCGTAAATGTCAATCCATACGGCTGATCGAACTGCTCCAGATGACTCACAACGCGTTCAGCCTGGGACTTGGAAGCAATGCCTGCCCAGAGTGGCCAGTAACCGTTTAAAGAGTAATACGGCAGACGCATCTTCCGGACGTAATCATACTCAAAATAAAACCCCTGGCTTTCATCCCAGCAATACTGGTTAATAAGGCCCGCACGCTTGTTGGCTTCCTCTTTCCATTCGACGGCTTTGCCGTGCCACCCAAAACGCTCCGCTAGAGCGCTAAGTACCTGAGTTTGGCGGACCAGGGCGCAATTGATATGAAGCGGCACACAGCGCCTGATGTCGCCATCGAAGATAGGAGTGAAGTCCAGCCCGGCCTCGCACTCTGCTGATAACTCCACGTTCTCGTTGGTGTGAAACTCCTCGGCACCTGTCCCACTATCGCGACAAGTTGAAAGTCCGATGGGCGTGATATGGTCAGGTCCGTTCCAATACTTCCTGTAAGCGCGCTCGAGATTTGGGTAGGCAAGCATTGCCAACTCTTCGTCCTCTTTGTGTGCTTCCAGATAGTTCCCCACGCTCCAGGCCAGAAGCGGTGGCTGACCACGCGTCAGGTAGAACGTGCGGTTCCCGTTCAACACCTTCCCAAACCGCTCGATCATGGAAAGCTGATCGAGAATGTTCCAGCGCACAATGTCCGCGCGGTCGTGAGCAAGCAGCCCCAAGTTGATGAATTGCGTATCCCACCCATAAATCTCAGGGAAAGCGCTCTCCGACCCACCGGCAGTAATGTAGGGGAATGGCAGAAAGAGCAATGTCTTGTTGGGATCGTTGCGGATCTCTTCTTCGGTGGCATGGTGCAGATCACCCACCCACCAGCCACGAATCGCGTTGTCCAACCTCTGCCAGCGGACTTTCAGATCGTCGTCAGTTCCAGAGTCCTCCCCACGCCGTCCCGTAGGCGTTATAGCGGCGTCGACCCTGCATTTCCCGGCTTTTATCGCAATGGCACCGGTTAAAGCCATTCTGACAAATGAACGTCGGTTCATGTTTCTTCCCCCTAATCTCTATAGGTTCATCGCGGCAATCGGCCATGGGTTACGGAGAGAATCCCGGAAACTCCAGTCATTTGCTTGGGGTGCATTTTGAATCAATTTTATGTACTTTTAATTAACCATGTCAATGAATTATCATGATACTTCTCAGTAGGTTTTCCCTGACTTAGAGCGCTACCAGAGGTGACTTTCCCCAATGTCAGTTCGTACGAGAAACTCGATTCGAATGAGAGATGTCGCGGCGGACCTTGGGGTGTCAGTCATAACTGTATCGAAAGTGCTGCGCAACCAGGGCCGAATAAGCAGCGAAATGCGCAAACGCGTGCTGCAGCGTGCAAAAGAACTGAATTACCGTCCCGACCTGACGGCTCGTAGCCTGGCTACCGGGCGGACATTCCTGATAGGAATGATCGTTCCCGATCTGATGCACCCTTTCTTTGCGGCAATCGCAAAAGCTTTGGCGCGTAACCTGCGCCAAAAGGGCTACAGCCTTGTTCTCTCATCGTCGGACGAAGATCCGGAACTGGAACTGCAGGAAATTGAGACGTTGCTCGCCCGCCGCATTGATACCCTTGTCCTGGCTTCGAGTCAACACGCAAAGTCAAATAGCATTTCCCGGTGTTTGAAGGATGCAAATGTATCTTACTTGCTTCTGGATCGGCCTATTCGCGGATTGAACTCGCACTTCATCGGCTCTGACGATCAAGCCATAGGCAGGTTGGCTACTCAGCACCTGATTGAGCGTGGCTACCGCAGAATTGCACACATCGGCATTCCTAACATCAGTCCCGGGAGCGGCCGGCTCATTGGCTATAAAACTACATTAAAGCTGCACGGCCATAAGATAAAAGCAAATCAAGTGGTTACAGTCGAATCGGGGGATGAACGAGGCGAGGAATGCGGCTATGCCGCCATGCACAAACTGATGGCGCTTAAACCGCGCCCTGACGCAGTCTTTTGCTACAACGATATCATTGCATCCGGAGCAGAGAGGGCGGTGTTGGAAGCCGGCTTCGCGATTCCGGGAGATATCGCTCTCATGGGAGTTTCAAACCTCGCCGGACTTTCATTTTGGCACACTCTTCAAGTACCGCTCACCACGGTAGACCAGGACGTGCCTAGACTGGCGGCTGAAGTTACCCAACAAATCCTGGGAATGCAGAATCGACAGGCCGCGGCACCACCCAAAAAGACCTTTGTCCCACTCAAACTTGTAGTCCGCGAGTCCACCTGATTTGTCTTTCTGGATTGGATCACGCCATTTTGTCTTGTAGAAAGAATCAGGCATCTTTCACAGTACCCCTGCTTCACAATTGCAGTAACACTCCCACCGGTATTCTTCCTGGAAAGAGAATGCCGCTGGCCCATTTCTCTGCTTTCCTGCATAGGATAATCGGTTGTCGTGGCACTCGCTAACTGCGGTATCATTAGTGTGCCATGCATCTTAAAACTATTGCATACGCTCCATTGTTGTTCGCTCTTTCATTGTCCAGTCTTGGCCAGGTTGCGCCGGGAACGAGTGACGCAATACAGCGGCACCTGCGCAATGCGCAGCAGGACCTGCAGCAGAAGCGGCCCGATCTTGCCATTCCCGAGCTTGTGGCTGCTCTCGCACTCGACCCCACCAATTCAGATGCCCAGGCAAATCTAGGCGTGCTTCTTTACTTCAGAGGGGAGTATGCGAAAGCGGTGCCCCCCCTGCGTGCCGCAGTCACGGCTAGGCAGAACTTGTGGAAGATTCAGGCCCTACTGGGACTCGCTGAGAATCGTCTCAAGGATGAAAATTCCCGCAAAGACCTTGAGACCGCCCTCCCTCATCTCAAGGGCGAAAAGGTACAGATGGATGTGGGCAATGCCCTTATCGAAAACTATACGGAATCCGGCGATCTTGATAAAGCAGCAAGCACTGTTGCTGTGCTGCTTGATTCTCAACCCACCGACCCCGGCTTGCTGCTTATGTCCTATCGTCTGTACTCCGATCTGGCCAACACTTCCTTGCTGAGCCTGGCAATGGCCGCGCCGCACAGCGCGGAGATGCATCAGGTCATGGCACGTGAGCTTATTCATCACGGGGATGAATCCGCAGCGGTTGCCAACTTTCGCGAGGCTATCCGGCTCAATCCCAAGCTGCCCGGCCTGTACTTCCAATATGGCATCCT
The DNA here is from genome assembly GCA_963839225.1 of uncultured Acidobacteriaceae bacterium. GTDB lineage: Bacteria > Acidobacteriota > Terriglobia > Terriglobales > Acidobacteriaceae > Telmatobacter. Next base: position 92,914 of record CAWIVA010000036.1, on the reverse strand, counting down.
ACTTTACAATTCGACCGATCAAAAGCTGCAGTCCGATGCCGAAGCGCAGTTCCAAGCCGCACTGGCAATCAATCCCCATGACGAAAAAGCGCAACTGATGCTAGGAGAGGTTGCCGCACGGCGGGGCGATCTGAAGGCCGCCTACGATGCCGACGCACGCGCCGTCGAGATGCAGCCCAACGACGCAGATGCATGTAGCGAATTCGCCAAGATTCTTATGTCGATGAATGAGCGCGACAAGGCGCGCGCACTGCTGGTCCATGCGCTGGAGATCGACCCCATGGACTATACCGCTCACTACCGCCTCAGCACCCTCGACCGGCAACAGGGAAAGCCGGAGGAGGCTAAGAAAGAGCTTGCCGCATATAACAAGTATAAGGATATGAAAGATAAGCTGCGGGCGCTCTTTCACGACATGCACGTGCAGTTGGATGACAAACCGGAGGATGAAGGTGGGATGGGGAAATAGGTCTCTGGAGGTTTTGCCGGTTCCATTCGTCATCGCCTTCTTCTTACATCCGCTAATGCATTCTGGCTTCCGGCTTCGCTTGCGGAGGGCATCTGCTTTAACGTGCATTTCGTTTGTGTTTTTTGCTGTTGCCCTGCTGCTTCCGTGCGCGGCGCTGTCGCAGTCTCAGCCTGCCGCAGCCGCCGTGAAAGAAAACGTCCCCACAACGTATCCGCAGCTCGTGGACATCACAGCATCGACGGGAATCAAGTTCGAGCACCTGTCGTCGCCTGAGCAGCGTTACATCGTTGAGTCCATGAGCGGCGGTGTGGCGCTGATCGATTACGATCGCGACGGCTATCCGGATATTTACTTTACCAATGCGCAAAGCGTGGAATCGGCCATGGCCGGCAAGAAGTCCAGGTCTGCTCTTTACCATAACAACCACGACGGAACCTTTACCGACGTTACAGACAAAGCGGGCGTAGGTTTCCCTTGCTGGGCGATGGGAGCCGTGGTAGGCGACTACAACAACGATGGATGGCCGGATCTGCTAGTGACCTGCTTCGGCGGAGTGATTCTTTACCGTAATAACGGCGATGGCACTTTTACCGACGTTACTAAACAGGCTGGTCTCGACGTGGATACGGGCTGGGCCATGGGCGCCTCCTTCGGCGATTACGACGGCGATGGATGGGCCGATCTGTTTGTCTCCGATTATGTCGATTTTCATCTCGACGACCTGCCAAAATTCGGTTCCAGCAAAACATGCCAGTACCATGGCGTGGCAGTCCAGTGCGGGCCGGCCGGGCTGAAGGGCTATCGCGACTATCTCTTTCGCAATCGTGGTGACGGAACCTTTGCCGAGGTTTCCCAACAGGCTGGGGTCGACGATGCCAAGGGCCTGTTCGGCCTGACATCGGTATGGACAGATATAGAAAACAAAGGGCGGCCGGACCTGTTTGTCGCCAATGACGGCGAACCAAATTATCTTTATCGCAACGACGGTAACGGACATTTTACCGATGTGGCCGCGGAGGCCGGCGTGGCTGTAAACCAGGATGGCCTTGAGCAGGCCAACATGGGTCTGGCCTTTGGCGATTACGAACACAAGGGGCGATTGTCACTCCTGATTACCCATTTCAGCGATCAGTACGCGGCGCTGTTTCGCAACGATGGAGATTTGAACTTTACCGACGCCTCATACACGGCTGGGATTGCGTTCATCACGCGCCCCTATGTCGGCTGGGGAAATGCATTTGTCGATCTCGATAATGACGGCTGGCTCGATTACTTCATGGTCCAAGGTCACGTTTACCCGCAAGTGAATGTGGCCGGCGTCGGCACCAAGTACCGTGAACCGAAACTTCTCTTCCAAAATGCGCGCGACGGCACATTTCGCAACATCAGCCAGCAGGTCGGGCCGGCGATTCAGATTCCGCAGGTAAGCCGCGGAATGGCCGTCGGGGATCTTTTTAACGATGGTCGCCTGGAGATGGTAGTGGAGAACCTTGAAGGTGCTCCTATGATTTTGCGGCCCGAGGGTGGGTCGCGAAATCACTGGGTGAGTTTCTCTCTGCAAGGGACAAAAAGTAACCGGCTGGCATTGAATGCCCGTGTGCGTGTTACCGCCGGCGAACTGGTGCAAATGGATGGAAGGCGTGCGCAGCGGCGGCAGCTATCTGTCGCAGCACGACTTGCGCCTGCACTTCGGTTTGGGTAAACACGATCGCATTGACAAGGTAGAGATTTTCTGGCCGTTGGGGATGACGCCTCCACCCAACTGGCGGCGGATCGCTTCTACACAATCACTGAGGGGGGCAAGGATTAACGGCCTCACAGCCGGCAAACCCGGAACTACACTTCAAGACACCATAAGAATGCTACTGTCCCGGGCCGGCCGCAACCGCTGCAGCAGGAGTTCCGTCCGTCTCAATCTTGAATGCATAAGCGTACCTGCCATTGTTGTTTTGTGGAACGCTTAAATGCAAACCATCCGGCTGTTGCTCGAACCGAATGGCGCCGCCGTTGCCTAAAAGACTCACGTCTCGTATCTTGAGAGAATCTCCAGTCGCATTCGTCCCCAGCGAGTGAATGACTGCCTTGCCGCCTGATGGCCACGCCAGCTCAATCGCGTAAATCGCATTTCCTTTCACGGTGAATCGGAAGTCTTCGGCGGTGTAGGGTTGAGTATCTGTGTCATGAAACTGGCCCGCGGCAACCTTGGTCGGCCCTTCGCCATAAACCTTCCATGGGTGTGTGCCGTAGATTGCTTCACCATTCATATTCAACCAGGATCCGATGTCAAGCAGCACATTCTGAATCGACTCCGGAATGGTCCCGTCGGCTCGGGGTCCAATGTTCAAAAGCAGGTTCCCATTCTTGCTGACTATATCGATAAGTTGGTGTACAAGAGTTTCCGGTTGTTTGTACGTGTCTCCCTCAATAAAACCCCAGGAGACATTGCTGACGGAGGTATCGGTCTGCCAGGTATAGGGACGGATATCGGATAGCTGACCCCGTTCGATGTCAAGGACTGCCGTTCCGGCTTTAAAAGCGTGATCTTTGTAGTTGATGACTCCGACGGTTCCGTGGCTCAAGGATTCGTTATAGTAATACGCAGCAAAACGGGCGAGATAGGGGCGAAGCGCGGGGCTCCCCGATCCACCAGTCAAACCAGATTATATCGGGATGATACTTCTGCACAATTTCCGAAGCTCTGGCGAGCCAATCGTCTCTAAATTCAGGGCTCAGGTAGGTCCAGTCTTCAATTAGTTCATGATCGGCTCCGGACTCGACAATCCGCGGATGTGCGGGCCCATAGAGGGACGCAAATCGGGGATCGTTGACATCGCTTGCAAACTTGCGCCCTTCCGAATAAAACCAATTGTGCTCAGCCCTATGGAAAGACGCTCCCATGTAGATGTGCTGGGCATGAAGAGACTTGGAAAGCTCCGCATACACGTCGCGGTGCGGGCCCATCTTGACAACTGTCCAATCCGATAAAGAGCTATCGTACATGGCGAATCCGTCGTGGTGCTCGAAGACCGGAATCACATACTTCGCGCCCGCGTTCTTAAAGAGAAGCGCCCAGGCATCGGGATCGAAGTGCTCGGCCTTGAAACGCGGAATCAGGTCCTTGTAGCCGAATATATCGTGCGTGCCAAATGTTGCGATGTGATGCTTATACACTTCGGAATCCTGTGTATACATTCTGCGTGGATACCATTCGTCACCGAAAGCCGGGACCGAATACACGCCCCAATGCACAAAGATGCCAAACTTTGCATCCTGGTACCACTGCGGTACTTCATAATTCTCCAAAGTGGCCCAATCGGCGCGAAAGGCGCCCTTTGCGCCCTGACGGTCAACTTCCCGAAGTGCGGCTGCCCGGGGAAGCTCGTATTTTTTGGACGACTGCTGCCAGATGCGATCCAGGGTGGCGGCATCCACCTTTTCCGTTGGAGCCGTCGGTGCCGTACTCATCGTCTCTACTGGCCGCGGCACGGACTCCTTCGGTCCAGATGCCACTTGCGCTGCGACGCCAGCCGTTATGGTCAGGGATAGAAAGGTTGCAAAGAGCGAGTTGCGCATATTGTCTCCAGTTACTTCATAAGTTGACGATTGCACTGCAGGATTACCGTATATCTTAAAAATGGATGTTCATACCCCCGCTCCTTTTAGGTCAGGCCAAAGTGCACCAGGCCCGAATAGCTTGCCAAAACTGGGTTTGACACAACAAACATGAGTTTCACTTTTGCCCGGGAGTCCACGAACGCTCAATTTCTTCCAGCGTCCGTCCCTTCGTTTCCGGCATTGCCTTCCATATGAAGAAAAGCTGTGGAATCAGCAACGCGGAGAACATGAAGAAACTTCCCGAGATTCCCATCCAGTTACGCAGCAGAGGGAAAAATTGGTTATAGATGCCGTCGGTAACCCATACGGCAAGAGTTGCAATAGCCATGGCCCGGCCGCGGATCTTTGTCGGAAATATCTCCGACATGATGACCCATTTAATGGGTCCCATTGAAAAAGCAAAGCATGCTACAAATGAGCATAGCGTGCCTACAATCATCATTCCTTCCGTATGCCCGGAGCGGAACAGCATACCCACGATCGTCAGAGATAGGATTGCCCCCACTGTACCCAGAAAAAGAAGCAGGCGTCGGCCGGCAATGTCCATCAGCCAGATGGCTACAATAGTGAAGATCACATTGACAAGACCTATCGATGTAAACCCTCCCAGGGCCTTGCCAAGCGACACCCCCGACTTTTCAAGAATATCGGGGCCATAATAAAAGACGATCGTAATTCCGCTCAGTTCGGAAGCAATCGCAAGGAAGAGCGAGACAAAAAGCGCCTTACGCAGGCCAGGCTTGAATAGCTGCAAGATGGATTCGCTGGCAGTCGAAATTGTGCTCTCTATCTCCTCCAGCTCGCTTTGCGCCAATGCGGCGCCACCAACCCTGGTAAGAACCTCTTTGGCTTCATGCGGACGATGAGCCTTGACCAGCCAGCGTGGAGCCTCTGGCACCATGAAGCAAAACCCTGTAAACAGAACGGCAGGAATCAACTCCATCCCGAACATGGCGCGCCACACCTGATCGACAAATACTCTCTGGTAGAACCCGGTCCCATGAACGGCCGTGCCGGCGGATGCCAGGTGCTGTAATCCTGCATTTGAAATCAGAGCCAGACAGATTCCAATGGTAATGGCAAACTGAAACAAGGTCACCATCCGGCCACGAAGATTGGATGGCGAAATCTCAGAGATATAGAGCGGCGACACCATCGACGCCAGTCCTACACCGAGACCGCCAATAAGGCGGGACCAGATAAGCACATCGAGATTCCACGCCAGCGTGCAACCGATGCTGCAGATGACGAAGAGCAGTCCGGAAGTGATAAGCACAAGTTTACGGCCAAATCGATCTGCGAGGGAGCCGGCAACAATTGCTCCCACGGCACAGCCGAGGAGTGCTGAACTCACCAGCCAGCCCTCCATCGCCGCGCCCAGCACAAACTGTGCTTTCAGCGCCGTGAGTGTGCCGGAGATAACGGCGGTATCGAACCCGAACAGCAATCCGCCTAGTGCTGAAACCGTGCACACAAACGTCAAATAGAGAATGCTGCCCTGGGATTGTCCGTTTGGCTGCGAGATGTCCTCCGCACCAGGCTCAGGCTTCCGGCGGCTTTGGGACTGCTCCACGGATTCGCTCAATTGCTCCCCTTTGAGTTTCCTGATTCAACTGCCATCCTTCCCCTTGTTCAACTGATTCTGCTGCCGCTGCCATTCTTGAAGCGCCCCGTCAATCTCTTCCGCCGTTGGCAGCGAGGGTTGCGCACCAAGTTTTGTTGTAGCAAGGGCCCCTGCAAGATTAGCGCGTGTTACCGAGTCACGGAAATCTCCCGTCTCAAGATAGCGGATCGTCAAGGCCGCTGTGAACGCGTCACCGGCCGCTGTGGAGTCGACCACATTGACCTTGTGCGCGGGGAAATGCTCTGAAATGCCTTCGGCTGTATGCAGCAAAGCTCCCGCTGCGCCCAGCTTTACCACTACGGCCTTCGCACCCGAGCGTGAGAGCAGCTCCGCCGCGCCCAACTTTGCGTCAGCAATGGACTTGATCTCGATGCCGGCGAGGGCGAGCAGCTCTGTTTCATTAGGGCTCAAAAGATCGATCCCCCGGAGCTCCTCGAGCGGGAAGAATCGAGCTGGACCCGCATCGAGGAAAGTCGGAATTCCCAGCTTCTTCGCAAGTCGGTAAGACGAAAGAACGATTTCGTCGGGCAATTCAAGCTGCAACATCAAAGCGTCATAGCTGCCAGCGGCAAACGCCGTTTGAACTTCAGTCTCGTCAAGTTCTAGGTTTGCTCCCGGATAGGTGACGATGGAATTTTGCCCTGCGTCATTGAGCAATACGACCGCAAGGCCGGTTGCCGTCTTCTCGGCCTCAAACACGAATTCGGTTCTAATACCCTCTTCTTTCAGACCCTCAAGCAGTTTGGCCCCATCGGCATCTCTGCCCATCTTCCCTACCATAGTTACTGCGGCCCCCAGGCGCGCAAGCGCTACCGCCTGGTTAGCCCCTTTGCCGCCCGGAATCCTGGAGCAGCCTTTTCCGACCAGGCTCTCTCCAGGGTGAGGCATGCGGGAGATCTCGAGAACCAAATCCATATTCATGCTTCCGACCACTAGAATTGAAGGCCGCGGAAGCTTGTTACAATTCGTCATCCAGGTACATCCTCCCGCTTGAAAACCTTCACTCCTGCATGATGAAGCAATCGGCGCTTACGTTTTTGCGGCAAGCCCATGCTGCGTCCCGCAGATACTCACCTCCATGCCCAATCGGGAAAACGCGGCAGCCTTGACCGCAAGAGCTAAATTCGCTGAGGCGCTGTCGGGCGCGTACGCAACCTGTATATGGTTTGACTTGTGCCTCCCCATCATCTGGTCGCGTGTGACGCCGGGCAATACGGCGTGCATCATCGGCCACTCCCAGTTTGTCAGCTTCCATCGGCGCTCGCTCTCCTCGGCGGGAAGCTCGACTGCGGTTGCCCGCCCGATATCGGCCTTGATGCGGTTGTCCTCGACGAATATTCTGCTCCATATTACCGCGCCCGGCTTGGATATGCCCTTGATGGTTGCGCCCCCAAGAGGAAAGGACATCCCGGGCTGGCGCACACAAACCGTGCCGCCAAACCCGCCGTTCAAATGTTCCGGGGGAACGGCGCCGGAGATTTCAAAGGTCCACACAAATTCACTCTTGCCGTTCAGTTCAAAATCCTCTCCATAACGAATATCGTGGAGCGTAGTCTCCGGGCTGAATCCGAGTTTTGTCCATATCCGGTTGGTAAGCAGCGCGTCCACACCTGCGCATTCATCCGCTTCGTTAAAGTGAGGCAGTGCCTTCCCCTCATGCAGTATTCGTGCGCCATCCCGCGCTGTCACGGGAGGCCTGTCGACGTTATTGAGCAACCCTTCCACCAGATCCGAGGCCGGTACGAGGTCCTTCAATCCCTGCTGATATTGAATTCCTATTGCATCGCAACCAAAGTCATCGGAGATGCGCAGCGCGGCAATGTACATTTTGCACTGCTTGAGAACCTGGTCGTCGGTAAGCTCGTTCACGGGGTCGGATCCGATTTGGAACTGGACACCCTTCCCATCCAGCCAGTGCCTTACCTTCCAGGCTTCGTCATCGCTCACCTGGGTCATTGCATAAAACAGCGCTGACTGGCTCAACCTTTCCTTGAAGATTCCCATCGGGTGCAACAGCTCGTCGGGAATAATGGCGTTATACATCCCCATGCAACCTTCGTCGAAGACTCCCAGAATCGCCCACCTGCGGCGCAGCTCCGATTCCACCTCCTCCGCCATCTTCTCCACATCCGCGGGCACCGCGAACTCCGACAGGCGATGCACGTGGCTTGCATCGTGCTCGATGTGCCTGCCGTCGCACCATTGCTTCAGATTCGTCAAAAACCAATCGTCGTCGAAGTTCCTGCTCCACAGCGTGCTGTACGGCACTCCGGCCTTGGTCAGGCAGGCATTCAGATTCAGAAGGCCGACCAATCCCGGCCACTCACCGCTCCAGTTCGCAACCGTCAGAATCGGGCCCTGGTGAAACATTAATCCAGCCAGGATGTGCTGGCTGTATTGCCACACTGCATCCACTACGATGATGGGGGCTTCGCGGGGAATCCCGCGGAAGACCTCCATCCCATGTTTTTGGCTTTTGATAAAGCCGTGCCCCTCGACGGGATCTATCCCATGGCCTCTCTTAACCTCGACGCCAAATCGCGCTGCGGCTTCCGTAACCGCCCGCTCCGCCTTTAATTGCGCGGGCCACGTTTGCTGGTTTGCTGGAACCCGCAAGTCGCCGTTTGCAATCAGAAAAGCTGCCTGCTTCATTTTTCTCCGTCCTTCATGGCCGGTTGGGGTCATGTTTCCGGTATGTGTTCGGGTACCGGTACCCCTTTATGAGACGATGTTTCTTCTGTACGCTGCCACGGCGCAACCTTCGCACAGGGACTTGATGGCTGGTGATGAAAGACACCTCAGGCACACACCGGTCCTCCAGTCACGCCATGACCATCACGCCGGACAACGTACTGTTTCTTTTGCTTTGCGGTAAGAAAGGACGGCGACGAATCGCCGTCCTTTCAGGTTGTATATCACCTGGTGGTTAGAAGGAGAGCTTGCCCAAAATCAGCACGGCACGGCCGCCATTCGTCACCGAAGTAATGGCGGAGACCTCGGTGGTTCCCGCGGCTCCAATGTAAGGATAGGGCTGGCCAAAGCTGGGATGATTGAGGACATTATTCGCATCGATGCGGATCAGGAATTTGGCCTCCCGCCAGACGGTGAAACTCTTCCCCAGCGAGAAGTTGACATCTGAGAAGCCCGGAGCACGCACGGTGTTCCTGCCGGAGTCGCCAAATACTCCATCGCCAGGATCGCTGAAGGCGCTTTCATTGAACCAGTTCGAGTTCGGTCCGATCTGGTGAGCGCCGGAATACGGATTCACGCCCGGAACAACGTTGGGAAACTGGTAGCCCGATTGAGAGTAGTCGTTGCCGCCGCCGCCGTACTGGCTGCTCTGCATTATAACGGTGAGTGGGTTGCCAGTCTGCCACTGAACCGTTCCTGATGTTTGCCACCCGCCCAAAATTTCATCGATTAGGGTGCTGTTGTTCAGGTATTTCTGGCCCCTGCCAACCGGTACCTTGTAGATGACACGCCCCTTGAACATTTGGCGCACGTCAAAGGCCGCAGGCCCGTAGGCTGCGCGCGCATCATAGTCATTCTGGAAATATGTTGATGCACAGTTCCATGCGCAAGCATCCGTCTCGTTCAGGAATTTGGACCAGGTATAGTTGAAGTTGAATTCAAGCCCAGATCCCATACGCTTCTCAGCCGTTGCCTGGAGCGCGTTATAGTTCGATATCCCAATCAGCTTGTTTCCGCCGATGGACTGGAAATTCGGATACGGCCGGAAATCGGTTGGGGGGCTGGTATCGTTGGGGCCAAGGTCGGCCTCGGGTATCTGGTTGAGATCGACACCGAATAGCTGGTTGAAGCCATGACTGCCGACATAGGCGACCTTGGCCGCCAGGTTGGGTCCAAGCATGCGCTGAACTTCCAGGGTGTATTCCCAGATTCTCGACAGCGGCTCATGATAATAGGCGAAATTGACCCCTTGTCCATTCAAGGAGTCAGGGCCTGTGGGAGCGTTCTGATACACAGCGTTGATGCTTGTGCCGGCAGCCCCCTGGTCGTTCACGCTACCGTTCTGGTTGAGAATGACCACCGGCAGTATGCCGTTCGTATTGTCGGATTCGTTGCCCGATGAACCCAACTCACTTCCTAGCTCGTTGTAAACGCTGGGGCCCTCGTTGTAGTTATAGGCATAGAGGCCGATTCCGCCGCGAACCACTGTCTTCGGATCATACTGCCAGGAAGCGCCGACCCGGGGCAGGAATGTATTCCAGACGGGCGCTATGATCTTATTGCGTCCATTGGCATGCGTACTTCCATACCACATGGCGCCCAGTTCGTTGGTATTCCCGGTCTGTGGGTCAACGCCGGGATTGACAACGGTCGGATCCCACGAACGCATATTGTTGTGCGCGTCGTATACCCCATTCCATCCCTCCCAGCGCAGGCCAATGTTAATGGTCAGGTTGGGACGCATTTTGAAGTCGTCCTGGGCGAAGAGCTGCACCGTCTTCATCCTTGGATAGAATTCCGGTGTATTGGCAGCACTCCAGGATTGTACCCATCCCAGCAGAAAATCCGCATAGGGTAGCCCGACGGAAGAGTCGCCCTGGGTGTCCTCGGTGTATTGGCCGGTATAAGTCTGCGAACCGGCATCGATGTTGCCCCAGAACGTGGTGTTGATTTCCTGGTCAAGGAATTCACCGCCGAAGTGGAGAACATGCCTGCCCTTGATCATCGTCACGACGTCGGATGGCTCGAAGAGAAGCTGGTGTTGAATGGCATTGCTCTGAGGCACCATATTGCCGTTAAAGCAGCATGCACCATCGATGTTGACTTCGGGAAAGAGGTTCGCCTCGGCAAACTGCAATCCCATCTTGGCCGGGTAACCCTTGTTGAGCGACTCAGGTATATAGAGATTGTTCTGAGCGTTGAACCCGAACCGGAATTCATTGATCATATTCGGGCTGAATGTCCAGACATCGGAAATTTGGTCGGTTCGCCCATTGCCATTTGCCGTGTAGCAGTCAATTGGGCAAATGTTTATGCCCAGGTAGGGCGAGCTCGACGCGTTATAAAAATCCGTTGCCGTCAGCCGGTTTTTGGAAGTGATGTCATAATCCACGCGCCAAAAATAAGCATAACCGGGCGAGTTCGAGGCCCAATTATAGAAGTAGTTATTCGTGGTGACCCCGTCTACCACACTCGGATTGGCAACATTGGGCGCCGGGAAAAATGCTTCCATTGCCTGGGCGACGGAGTCGATGACGGGAATCTTGTTGCCGTTGTGATATTCGTCTGCGAAGGACATTCGCTCCAGGCACGGGGATGCAGGCGTACAGATCGCTGTTTGTCCACCCGCATCGGTGAATGTGCCGGTCGTGACAAAGCTGTTAGTATTCGGATCATAAATCGTGGGCTGGCCCGTGAAATCGCCGGCAAGCATGTTGTAAGCGTTTGCGCCGGTCGATGTTGGCACACCCGTGGTGGGAACTGTTATAAAGCCCTCGTTCGCGCCGCTATAGTCCTGGGTGCGGTCATAGTTGAAGAAAAAGAACAGCTTGTTTTTCAGGATTCCCACTGGCACGGGACCGCCAATGGAGCCGCCATAATAATTGGCGCGCAAGACCGGAATATAGCCCTGGCCGAAGGCGTAGGTTGCCGCATTCAAAGCACTGTTTTGGAAGTAATCGAAAACATCGCCATGGAAGTGACTGCCGCCGCCCTTACTGATCTGGTTGTAGATCGCGCCGCCGTTTTCATACTGTGCCGACGGGACGCTGGTGACCATCTGAACTTCCTGCAAGGTATCGAAGTTGTAGTCATAGGAGTTTCCGTTGGACGGCAGGGACATGGTTACGCCATCGCCGAGCACGTTGTAAAAGACAGCGTTGCCGTTGACCGATGCGGTTTGGCCGGGAGCCATGCCCCCATTGGCGCCAGGCGACGAAGTACCGGTTACGCCGGGAGCGAGGACGATGAAGTTCTCCCAACTGGGAAAACCGGTATTAGGCAGGTCCTGCAATTCCTGCTCTGGCATGATCGTCGCCTGGGTCGCTGATTCAGTATCGAGCAACGGGACATCCGTAGTAACCCGCACCGTTTCCGTCGCCGCGCCTACCTTCAGAACGCCGTTGATGGTGATAATGTCAACATTCAACGTGACCGGGCCGCGCACGTAGGTGTCGAATCCGGCCTTTGTGAAGGTGACGGTGTAATGGTCGGTAACAATCGAGCCTGTATCGTACAGGCCAGCGCTGTTCGTCACATAGGTTGTTGTTACGCCCTTGTCGACGTCCAGTACGCTTACTGTTACACCCTGTATTACGGCGCCGCTGGAATCGGTCACCGTTCCCCTGATCACACCTGAGTTTGAGTTTTGAGCGAACACTGGGCAAATGCACAGCGTAAGTAGCAGCGTTATGCAAAATCGCATTATATTGCGCATTCATGCCTCCCAAATGGAGTAAGGTTGCACTTCGTCAAAGGTTGAGCATTCCTTGAGAATGCAATTCATTGGCACTTTGGCGATCCTTTTGGGCAGTTTGCCTCTCCGTCCGAAAATCGCCTTGTACATTGCTGTTGTTCCGGGCAACACAAATCTGCCGCGGCTTTTCTGTTCGTTCAGTTACTGGTTTGAGTAACGGATCGGTTCGGAGCGCCTGATGTTGAGGCGCTCGGGTTTAAAGGGATATAAAGCAGTTGATCGGTGATGCCCTGCTGGTCCGGTCGCGGGGTCGCCCAATCGCTTTGCAGGGTGCCATCCGTCTGTTCGCCCGGAAAGTATCCCCAAAGCCACCAACTCCCGCCCACAGGTTGGTCGTTGCCTTTGAAGACCGGCCCACCCTGCGCTCCAAGCTTGCCGTTCATGTAATCCAGAGTTGTCTGCGCCCAGATCCGGTCTTGCGGCTTGTCAAGATTGGAGCCCATCTCGCCCACCCACACCGGTGCGATATTCCGGGTATACAGATATCCCCAATCGTTGTTCATATGCGAGATCAGAGTCGATGGCTGCTCGTTAGCGCCGAAGTCATACACATTGGTGTCGTACTCGTGAACCGAATAGACCACCTGGTTCCGGATCTTTAAAATCACAGGCTTGGCCGGAACGCCGCCCACGCCGCCAACTGCAGTCAGATCCCCCTCCGGCCCGATGCCGGCCAGGCCGTTGCCGGTATTGGCCGTGCTTTGAGGGCCTTCGCAGATGATAAGAAGTTTCGGGTTCAGCGCCAGAACCGCATTTCCCAGGTCGGTATACATCTTCCAGATGTCCGTTGGGCCGCCCTGTCCCCAGTTCAGAGATACTCCGCCGGCGCCATGACTCAGTGGCTCATTGTCCAGGTCGTAGCCGATCACCGTGGGGTTATTCCTGTACCGTTTCACCAGCGCAAGCGTATTTTTTTGGAACTGCTCGTCGGTAATCGTTCCAGAATTGCTGCCATCTGTCCCGTCAGAGCCGGGCCCCTTGTCGAACCACAGGCCATTAGTCTGCTGTCCGCCCCAGCCGTGGTCGCCCCCGTCGTTTGTGTGATGGTCGAAGATGACACGCAGGCCAATCACTCCCGCGTAGTCGATGACCTTATCCATCACTTGCATGCTGGATAGGCCTTTGAGATCGGGATTCAGATCGTAGTTGATCGCTCCGGGCTTTGGGGATTGATTCAGTGTCAGATCAGACCATGCAATGCGGACCGTATTAAAGCCGTCTGCAACTATCCCCCGCATGGTCGTCTGGTAATTGACGTTTCTCAGGAAACGCAAGGCGCCGTCCACGCCGTCGTTGCCCGGCAAGCCAACGGAGGCAATCCGAACCGGATTTCCCCGTTCATCCACAATCTGCGCGCCCCTGGTAGTGAACCAGCCTTTGGGCAGCAGACAACCGCCTCTGCCCGCGGGAGCCGCGGAAACGGACGAACGATGAGAATTGGCCGGCTTGCTGACAAAGCGGAGCTGCGAATACATGGCTAGCTGCGCGGGCCTCAGAATCGCCCCTTCCAAGGTTCCATCGGGAGTTTGCCCGGTGAGGTCGCCCCACGCCCACCAATCGGTGCCAAATGGCTGCTGAGAACCGGAAAAGGTAGGGCCGCCCGAAGCCTTGCCATTCAAGTAGGCAACCAGGGCCGCGGCCCATACCGACTGCTGCGCGACCGTCACGCCATCTGAGTGCGGCTGGTCAAGGCTGGAACCCATCTCGCCGATCCAAACCGGTGCGATGTTCTCACTCTCAAGAAAACCCCAGGCGGCATTTCTGTCCGCAGTGGATGGCCCTTCATTGTCAGGACCGATGTTGGGATAATCGTGAATCGAATAAACGAACTTGGGAGCCGCGGGACTGAGGACCACGGGGTTGGACTGAGCTTTGCTGCAATCCATAATCCCCTTCGTCCCCTCAGGGCGCCCATTCAACAACGTCCCGCTATAGTTGACGGGACACTCCCCCACAATCAGCACCCCGGGGTCGGCGGCTTCAATGGCAGAGCCAACATCCTCGAACATCTTCAGGATGTCCGTCGGGCCGCCGGTTCCCCAGGTGATGGGCGTGGCGTGAAGGCCGAGCACCAGTGGTTCATTGTCCAGGTCAAAGGCAATCACCGTGCTGTTACCCGCATAATGCCTGGCTACGGTCACCCAGTCGGCCTTGAAATTCTCGGGGGTTGTCGTGCCCTTATTGCCGCACCCGTCTGTGTTATCGGTACCATCGCCCGCGTCAAACCACAGACCGTTCTGCTGCTGCCCTCCGCAAAGATCCACAGCATCGTCAACATGATGATCGAAGATGACTTTCATGCCCAGGGGGGCCGCAGCCGCGACAATCGCGTCCATGATTGGGAATGTGGATTTGAGCGCGCCTTCATCAAAGGGATAACGAGCGCAATTGAACCCTGCCCGCTTCATCCCCGCAAGATCCTTGGGAATATCGGGGCCGGGCTCGTTGTAACCCGTACACGCAAGGCGCTGGGGCTTGCCTGCAGAGTCCACGATCTGACTTCCGGAAGTACTCAGGAATCCAGGCGAAAGCAGGCCAGTCGCTGGTGCGGTTTCCCTGCTGGATGCCGGTACTGATGCCGTCTTCGCGCCCTTGCTTGCTGCACCCGCCGCTGTGGATGTAACCAGGACGCTCAGAATGACGAAGATCGTTGCTCCAGCTTTGCGCGCCACGACAGTTCTCTCGCCAATCCCTGCGGCAAGACCCGTAAGATGGGCTATAACCGCAGCCAAAATGATTAAACCCGTTTGGATGAAGGCCGATGACTCAACCTTAACGTACTCAAACAAAGACGTTAATGGCGCCAGAATCACTATCACTGGTCACTTCTTCCCGATCAATTCGCACTTCACCCATCGCGTCGTAGACTCCTCAACAATGACGGTAGGCCATAATGCCGGCGAACGAACCCTGACTCGCTTTTCTGATCCGTGTACAGTACTTAAAACACAGATCGAGAAGAACTGCCGATTCGAGCCCACTACTCCAGCAAATTCAAAATGTTCTGCCAACCCGTTGCGGCGTCCGGTACCGCTTTCAATATGGGTTACCGGTAACCTATTTACTTAGCAAAACACTGTAACGCTTGCTCGAAGAATTTGTCAAGCGCAATATTTCGACTTCTACTCCAGGTCTCACTACCCAACAGATTGCCTGTCTTTTCGCTTGTGCATTTTGAGCGAACGCTAGGCTAATGCGCAGCAAAATTAAAAGTGCGATACTATATCGCATCCAGTTGCGCATATATGCCTCTCCAATGAACAAAGGTTGTGCTTTGTCGATGGTTGAGCATTCTTTGAGACTGCTTCTACGGTTACTGCGAGAAAATCGGTTTTTGCCACTTCCCCAAAGGTATGCAGACCACCTCTCGCTTCTCACCTTTGCTTCCTCGCCGGTCTTTCTGCCTTTTTTGTTCAAAGAGGTCTCACATAGCCGTTTTTGAACACAGTGACTTTATAAGCAGGTAAGACTAGGGACAAGGTGATTCGGGTATCAAAATCGAGTTATATCGGGTATTAATATAATATTTTCAATGACATAACCAGGATTGACGACAGAGAATCGCATATGTATGATCGACAGGCGAGGACGAGGAACATCCTGAACATATCCAAATCCGATCTAGCGCTTTGGGTCCCGGAGTCGAAAAATGATCTCGATCTGGTCCAGCAGCAGCTTGAGCGGCTCGTTGTCCATCCTCTTTTTCATTTCAGCAGGCGATACCCTGCGCTACTGCGTTACACAGTCGAGCAAACTCTGCTGGGCAATACCGATCAGCTCAAGGAGCGCAGCATAGGCGTTGAGGTTTTCGGCCGCAAGCCAGACTACGACACCAACGCCGACCCAGTCGTCCGTTTCACAGCCAGCGAGATTCGCAAGCGGCTTGCCCAGTATTACGTCGACCCCGCCCACTTCAATGAGATACAGATCGATCTGCCCTCTGGTACCTACATTGCGGTTTTTAGCAGATGCGCGCGTGAACCCGCGAATTCTGAGCACAGTGACACGCCAGCCTTCGAAGCCGCACCAGTTGACCGGAATCAGGAGGTCAACGGCTCACCTGCCACAAGGCCTATGCCAGCGCCGGTCGCAGTTCCGCACCGTACCTCGAGGGTCGTGATCCTGGTTGTGCTATGCGCTACGCTCTCGGTGGCCGGAGGATTCTGCATAGGCTTCTGGCTGCACACGCTTCCCGACTTCTCCAGGTGGACAGATTCGCATGCCAGTCCGACGGACCGGTTTTGGTAATCCATCACCACGGCGTCCGGCACCGCAACCATCTGTATCGGCGAACCCGACTTGGGAAGTCCTAGAGACGCTCGCCGAACAGATAACTCCGGTGGCGCCCTGCAATCCGATTCTCACGGACCTCGTCAACCCGCGGATTTGGGCGTCAATGACGTGCTCACCCTCACCCACATTGCATCTGCGCTTGATACGCGTGGCAAGCCTTATCGCATTGCTACTGTATCAAAGACCACCTTTAACCAGCTACGCGAGGGGCCTATCATCCTTATCGGAGCCTTTGACAACTCCTGGACCCTGCGCCTCACACAGAACCTGCGCTTTACTTTTCTCGCTCAGAATGGCTTTGACTCCATTGTTGACCACCGAGGTTCCTCGCAAGCCCGTTGGTCCGTTCCCTGGAACGCCTCAGACCAGAAGATCACCCAAGATTATGCCGTCGTCGCACGTTTTCACGACTCCACCACAGGTCAGCCCGTGGTTCTGGCAGCAGGCATAGCCTCTGAGGGTACTGAAGCAGCCGGAGAACTCCTTTCAAGCCCCGATTACCTCAACCAACTGCTACAACGCGCGCCTTCCAATTGGACCACTATGAATATGGAGGCAGTCATTCAGACCCAAGTCATTGACGGCCGCCCTGGGCCGCCCACAATTCTAGCCGTTGAATTCTGGTAGACCCTTAATTTAAGGCGCTGTGGAGAGCAAATTCGCTTTCCTTGCAGGTCTGGGACTGCGTTCGTAGCGGGTTACCGGTAATCTTATTACACAACTAATAACGCTAATGCTCCCCACGGCGAAATT
Source organism: uncultured Acidobacteriaceae bacterium (assembly GCA_963839225.1). Classification (GTDB taxonomy): domain Bacteria; phylum Acidobacteriota; class Terriglobia; order Terriglobales; family Acidobacteriaceae; genus Telmatobacter. Next base: position 75,715 of record CAWIVA010000036.1, on the reverse strand, counting down.
GTCTAGCACATGATTTCGACTGCTCCTCCAGATCTTGCGCCACAGCAGATTGCCCGGCTCTTGCACTTGTGTATATTGAGCGGAATAGCCTCCTGTGAAGTAAAACTTCCATCGGTGCTTGCCGACCACATGGTCATCCAGCGCAATGCGCAAGTCCACTTAAAAGGCAAAGAACGGATCACGCGATACCGCGAGGCGTGCTATCTTTAATTTTTTATGATTTGCGGAACAGAAAGATCAGGTGAAGAGATGAAGATGAATCGACGGGACATACTGCTTGGTGCTGCCAGGCTTCACACCGGGGGTAATCGCTGGAGCCGCGGCAATGAACGTGAATGCAGAGACCTTGTCAGCCGCGACGGAGCCGGTAAGCAAGCTGAAGATCGTTGTAACCGGAGGCCATCCGGGCGATCCTGAATATGGTTGCGGGGGCACAGTTGCACGCTTTACTACCCTTGGCCACGAGGTGGTTCTAATGTATTTGAATAATGGCGCATGGCCCCCGAACCCCGCGACTACGCGCATGGCTGAAGCAGCCAAAGCATGCGAGATTCTCAAGGCGCGCCCGGCTTACGCAGGCCAGACTAATGGCCACGCCATTCTGGACAACGACCATTATGAGGCCTACAAGAAGATCATTGACGCTGAAAAACCCGATGCAGTTTTCAACCAGTGGCCCATCGACAATCACCGCGACCACCGCGCGATTTCCATGATGACTTACGATGCCTGGAAGCAATCGGGACAGAAATTCGCCCTGTATTACTACGAAGTTTCCGACGGCGAAGACACCATGCAGTTCGCACCTACCCACTTTGTGGACATCTCTGAAACCGAGCATCTAAAGAGATCTGCCTGCTACGCCCATGCCAGCCAAACTCCGGACCGATATTACGAACTGCAAGATTCGGTTGCCAGGTTTCGCGGAGTCGAGAGCGGTTACAAGCGAGCCGAGGCTTTCATTCGCCAGTTACAAAGCCCCTACGACATATTCTCGATGGCGGGCATTTCGACTCGGTAATGTAGAAATCGATGCGCTGACGATGGGCATCTTTCGCATGGACAGGAAAGAGAGTGTTCCATGAAGATCGCGCCGCTATTTCTTGCCTCACTGCTGATTGCGATTCCCCAGGTCCGCGCGGCCGGCCAGGAACCTGGATCGTGGTCGATTGCCATGGCCGATACGATCATGAAGCGCAATCCTGGCACTCCGCAGGACTCCCTTGCCCAATGGTCCTATTGGAAGGGATACACGTTGAACGGATTCGAAATGCTGTGGCGTTCCACCGGAGACCGCAGATACTTCAACTTCATCCAGCGAGAAGTTGATCCGTTCATCGACGCAAATGGAAACCTGGTTAATGTCGAGATCAATAACCTTGACAATACAATGGCCGGTAACATCGTAGTGGGGTTGTACGAACACACACACGACGTGCGCTATCGAAACGCGGCCACTGTTATCCGCAGGACCTTCGACACGTACCCTCGCAATGCCGACGGCGGATTCTGGCACAGCCGCAGTCTGCCCGGAGAGATGTGGGTAGATGGCATCTTCATGGGACAGATGTTCCTGCTCCGCTATGGCCAGACTATCGGAGATCGGGAATATTGTTTCGATGAAGTGACCAGGCAAATCACTCTCTTCGCCAGCCACGTTCACAAAGATGAGAGTGGCTTGTACTACCATGCCTGGGCTGAGAAGCCACAGTTGGCTACGGTTGTGGGTGAACGCAAAGTGCAATGGGCGGACCCCAGGACAGGCCTATCCAGCGATGTGTGGAGCGAAGGCCTCGGATGGTATGCCCTGGTTGTCGTCGAAACTCTGGCGGGCTTGCCGAAGGAGCATCCGCGCCGCGCTGCCGTGCTGGATATTTATCGGCGTTTGGCGGCGGCCCTGAAGCAGACGCAGGATCCACGGACTGGCGGTTGGTTCCTTGTGGTTGATAAGGGCGCCCGACCCGATAACTGGATTGATAACTCGGGAAGCGCCATGTTCAGCTATGCCCTGCAGCGCGGAATCGATCTCGGCCTGCTCGACAGCAAGGAATATGCGCCCGTAGTGGCCAGGGGATACCGGGCGATCACCGCGAATGCAAAGATCGATGATAAGGGTTTTGTCAATATCTACAGCGCCTGCGACGGACTGTGCGTGCAGGCGAATTATTCCGATTACGTCCACTGTAAGAAAAGTGTGAATGCCAAGGAAGCCGTGGCCGGATTTCTGTGGGCTACTACCATCGTCGAAAAACCGAGGGCAGCAGCGATCGGGGGACGCTGATCGCATCGAGGCGCTGCGACAGAGAAAGCGAACTGCAAGGCTTTCCCATTGAAGCTGCCGCGCTGGTCTTGTAATTTGCACAAACGAGCGTACAATTCCTGAAAATCTGTTTTCAAAACGGAGGTAACCCATGAAAGCGTTTCGTCTTTCATGCATAAGCATGCTTGCTGCTGCCGCTACTACCGTCGGCATTCCAGCGCAGGGTCCATCGGGCCAGTCCCCTTCCATGCTTCCCGCTGGAATGTTCAGCACTCTGGGAAACCAGATAGTAGACCGGAACCAGAATCCGGTTCGGCTCTCTTGTGTTTATTGGCTGGGAATGAACGCTAAAGATGGCAGGTTTGCCAATCAAGATGGACCGTTCAAAGGAATTCAGGCGAATGTCGACGCGATTGCAGCCACCGGCTTTAACTGCATACGTGTAGATATCAACAACATCTCGCTGCACGATAACAAAACCCCTGATTTCCTTGCCAACATGGACCAGTTGGTTGCCTCAGCCGCCAAGGCAAATCTCAGGGTCATCATCGACGATCATGATAATGAGGGAGTGCGCGGAACTGTTCCCGATGTTTCCTGTACCGCCCAGCAAGGAAACGGGCTCTGGTACGATCTTGGCGGCGCGACGAATGGCACTGACGGCTGCAATAATGTCGGACACACCACCCAGGCATCGTTTCAAAGCGACTGGGTTTCCATCGCTGCTCGCTATGCCCACAATGACACCGTGATCGGATACGATCTGTGGAACGAATCCATAGCAAGTAAGGGGCATTCACTGTGGGGCGGCGGGTCCGACCGCGACATCCATCTCATGTTTGAAAACGTAGGATCGGCAATCCTGTCCAGGGACCCCAGCAAGCTCATTTTCGCTGAGTGCCCGCTGGCTATTTACGATCCAACCACGCTCTACGATGGCGTAACAGTGGGCAGCGCACCCTGGGGAGATTGCACTGGCGTAAAAAATCTCCCGATAGTTTTCAAAGTGAATGGAAAGACCATCAAGAGCAAGGTGGTCTACGATGTTCATCTCTACGCGAATTCCGTTGACGACTATAACCGCATCTTCGGTTCCAGCAGCAGCCCGTCCGCCATCAGGGAAATGAATAAATCCTTCGGATTCTTGGTGTCACAGAACATCGCCCCTGTTTGGGACGGCGAGAGCGGGACAGGCTTTCAGGAAAACCCGGACGATCAGGAATGGGCGGGGATGTTGGTCAAGTACTTGAATGGAGAGCTTGCGGGCCAGGGCGGCCCGAGTTTTTCTGGCAATCAGCAGGGCATGGGAATCGCCTGGATGTCATGGAGCACGCAATTCACCAACAAGGGCGACGACAATCTCGGCATCCTCAACCTGGACGGGTCAAGGGTCGCGGCGGAGCTCAACATTGTCATGCAGCTTCTCTATTACCCAAAGCCGAAGGCAGACGTCGGGGCGAGCACCATCCATCCGCGCAAAAAAGCGGACTAGGGCCTGTTTATTCACCCTCATGCCCGTGGACTACTGCACGGCGATAGTGATCGTGCCCGTGGCTGTGGGTGCACTTGAAGTGGCGGTTACGGTCACGGTATAGGTCCCTGCAGTTGTGCCGGGACTCCCCGTACCGCCTCCGCTCCCGCCTCCGCCTCCACCGCATGCCAGTACCCCTCCAGTGAGGGCTACAAGGAAAATCAACATGCTGAGCATGGTCCGCCAGCTGCGCCGCCGAGCCGGTATGCCAAAGAGCAGAATGCAAGCCAGAGCGGCTCCGGCCGTATTCCAGGGTGCTGCGCGGTGAACGTGGTCGATCGCTGCACTGCTTGCTGCGGTGGTGAAGATCGTGAGGGTCGCCGTACCGGCAATGCTGTTGGCAAGATTCACCGTGCCGGTCGAGCCGAAGCTCACGCTAGGCGGATACTGGGTGCTGGCTGGGCTGGAAGTGACAGCGGCCGTCAGCGTTACGCTTCCGGTGAAGCCGCCCGCCGGTGTCACTGTGATGGTGGATGTGTTCCCCGTGGTTGCGCCGGCCGCGACACTGACCGCCGTTCCAAGAACTCTAACCGCCGGCGTGGCCGATGCGAAATAGATAAGCGGATCGACGATGGCTTGCTGCGCAGGAATCAAGGACCCATTGGAGTTGAGAATCCCAAGGTTGTCGCTGCCCGGCCCGCTCTGTTGCGTACCCCATGTCATCCAGGCGATTCCCATGCCTTGCTGATTGCCTGTAAAAGTCGGGCCGCCTTGAGACCCGAGCTGACCGTTCAGGTATTGGTCCAGCATATTGGCCCAGTTCTCGTCGTCCGGATTTACCTGAAAACCAGTCCCGCTCTCGCCGTCCCAGACGGGCGCGATGTTCTGGGATTCGAGAAATCCGAATGAGTAGTTCATTGCCTTGATAGCGTCTGCGCTACTGCTGGAACCAAACAAGGATGAAATGCCCGATACCGAGTTCGGGTAGAGATGAACATCGTAGACCACCTTGTTAGTGATCGGGTTCCCGTTGACGGTGAACACCACGGGCAGGCTCTTGACGCCGGTGCAATCGCCCCAGGGAGCGTTTCCAACCGTCGTGCCGTCAAATAGCGTGGCCGGCCCGTAATTCTGAGGGCACTCCGCGAAGATCAGCTTGCCGGGATCCTGCGCGAGCATCGCCGATCCCACGGTTTCATACATGAGGTGAATATCGTTATTGCCCCCTCCTCCCCATACCGAGTCGCCGTAACCTAAGGGTTCGTTCCACAGATCGTATCCGATGACGGTGTCATTGCCTGCGTAGCGGGTAGCAATGGAAACCCAGTCGCTTTGAAACGACGCCTGCGTGGTGTGACCGGTGTCGTGGCATCCGTCCGTTCCGTCCGATGCACCGCCCAGATCGTACCAGATGCCGTTTGCCTGCTGGGCTGCGCAATCGTTCGAGTAGTTATCGTTGCTCCCGTAGTTTCCCTCATTGTCGTGGTCGACGATGATGATGCGGACCCCGGTGCTGCCGGCGGCGGAAACCACGGAGTCCAGTTCCTGAAGGAATGCAGCCGTTCCATTATCGTGCAGCGAAATGTTGTTGATATCGACGCGGACGCAGTTGAACCCCGCTGCGGAAATGGCCTCCATGTTCGCCGAATAACCATTGAACGGTGACGACAGGTTTGACAGTGTGCCATCCTCGGCGTTCATCCCCTGCCAGTAGACACAGGACAGTCGCGCGGGATTCTGGTTCTGGTCGACGATCTGATTTCCCAGCGTGCTGAACATCCCTGCAGGAAGTGTCGATCCTCCCTGGGCAGTCGCGGTGGAAGCTACGAGCGCGCCAGCGAACAAAAGATAAGGTACATCCATGGGCAACCTCTTTCAGCCGACGATGCCAATTAGAAGCCTGGCACGTTTAAGCTTCCGCACCCAAGACTTGCGGGCCATCTGGTATCAAACGGAACATCCTTTTCCTGCCGGCTTCAGCGCGGACTCATGAAAACTGGCTCATATCAATGTTCAACTCGTACTTTTCACCGTGCAGCAGCATTTCTTCCCACGTAACCTCGCGACCGAGGCGGCCGGCCATTCGACCAAGGATTGCGCTCAATGCGGCTTCGACGCCGGCAGCAGCCTGATTGTGGAAATTCCCAGACGTAATGCTATCGATGAAGCCGCGATCTTTCTCCCGGTCGGCCTGGGCCAGATTGTCGCTGAACGCTCCATTGGAGGCAAAGGTGGCTGGAGTTCTTTGTGCAGGGGTGTCTTTATCGACCCACGTCCATGGTTTGTCGGTCAAGATGCGCAATGGGCCCGAGTATGGAGCCTCGGCAAGGCCGTCCGAGCCAAAGATACTCACCGTAACGTTGAACCAGTTGTGGGGGCAAAACTGCGTTGATGAAAAGCTCACATGGAGGTTCCCAGGATAGGTAAATATAACCTGGTAGTTGTCCCACATGTCGCCGGCATGAGAGATGATGCTTCTGCCGCCAGTGGCCGTCGCCTTGATCGGATGCGACTGAAGAACCCAGTTGCAGATATCAATCACATGGATATTTTGCTCCACGATGATATCGCCCGATAGCACGAGGTCCCATAGCCAACGGCGTATTCGAAGTTCGTCTGCGGACATTGGGGGCAACTGGGCGTAGACAACTGCTGGAGCATCGTAATGGGCGGTTATGCTTGCAATCTTTCCCAACGCGCCCTCGTGGATACGGCGAACGATCTCGACGTAGGGCGGCGCACTGCGAATCTGGAAGCCAACATCGAGACTTACACGCCCCTGGGCTCGCTTCCCGATCTCCAGAACCTGTTGCGCCTGGGCCACGTCAACTCCTACCGGCTTTTCGCAGTACACATGCTTGCCTGCCTTGACGGCAGCATCGAGATGCTGAACATGAAACCAGGGCGGAGTTGATATCTGCACGGCGTCAACACCCTGGGAGGCGGCAACTTCCTCGAAGGCCTTATAGCCGCGAAACATCATCTTGGGATCGATGCGCGCGTAGCCCAATTGATCCGAGATCTGATCGAAGTGCGCCTTACCCGCCTCCAATTTGTCAGGGAACAGATCTGCAAGTGCAACAATACGGGCACTGGTGCTGTTCGCAAAAGATGTTGCGACTGTAGTTCCGCGTCCGCCGCAACCTAATAACGCTAACCGCACAGCCGAGTTAGCCTCATAGCCGAATGCAGTTCGCTGCCTTAACAACAGCAGTCCTGAAACCGCAACCGAGCCCTCTACAAATTGCCTTCTATTCACAGCAAAGCCTCCGTCGATTAGGTTTTGTCAGCCATTACCTGGTTAAGAATTCGCTCAAGATAAACCTTCTCATTTTTTACATCTTCTATCTGCTTGGGGCCGGAGGTCTCGCGTTCAATCGTGATCGCTCCCTTATACCCAAGGTGATAAAGCCTTGAGATAACCTTCAGAAAATCCACGCGGCCCGTACCGATCAATACTTCCTGTCCCAGCCGCATTGGATCGGTGGGCCACATTCCATCCTTTGCATGAACACTCTTGACGTACTGCCCGATGATTTCTACTGCGTCCACCGGGTTGGCTTTCCCATAGAGAATCAGGTTCGCCGTATCCAGCCCCACGCCGAGGTTTGGCTGGTTGACGTCCATGATCGCCCGCTTGAGTGTGGTGGGCGTCTCCTGCCCTGTCTCCATCAGGAAGTTCTGACCGTTGGCCGCGCAATGCATTGCGACTTCACGGATAGCGAGAACTACCTCTTGGTAAAGCAGATCCGCTGGATTCTCCGGAATGAAGCCGCAATGGGTCTGGACGCGCGGTACGCCCAATAATTTTGCGAAATCCGATGTTTGTTTCAGCGCGTCCATCCTGGCTGTTCGTGTGGCACGCGGCACCAGGCCAATGGTTGAAGGGCCTTCTGCAAAATCCCAAACCAGGCGTCCCGGTCCCACGACCTCGACACTAGTTGCCGTTACCCCATACTTTTCCAAAAGCGCATTCAATTGCTGCGCTCCTGAAGCGCTGAACTTTCCTATCCAGCCGTCGAGACTGAGGAAGCAGTTGGTCATGCCCAGCTCTTTGACTCGAGCGATTGCATTCTCCGGATTGTCATAAGAAGGCCCAATCATCACTCCAATGGCCATGGGCCGAACCAGCTTTTGTCTATCTGCAGCTTCTTGCGCTCCATCAATCGACGCGGACAAAGCCGCCGGACCGGCTGAAAATACGGCGGATTGAATTACCGCCGTTCCGATTGCTTTACTCAGGAATTCTCTGCGATGCATGCGTTCTCCTTCCGCAACAACTAGTCCCTTTAAGTTTCGATTCAATTCGGCTGCATCTGCGATATCTTTCGACAATGCCGCCAATCACACTTTCACAAACGACCGGGTGCGATACATCCAGTACAGAATCAACCAAACCACGGCCAATGCCGTCGCTTGAGCAAGCACATCGCCCCATATTCCCACTCGCGGCAACAGGCTTCCGACGAAGACGTCGCCTATCTTTCTAAAATCAAACAAAATAGTCGCCATATAGACGGCCAGCGCATTCATGCCGATTACGGAAAATGGAAACACCCATTTCGTGTAGCCGATGACATCGATAATCAGATAGAAGGTTGCCATCATCAGGCAGCTGATTCCTCCGGCGACAAGAACAAAAGAGCTGGTCCACAAGAGCTTGATGATTGGCAGCCAGATGCTCCAAACAATGCCCAGCGCGAGAAGGCCCACGCCATAAGCATACAAAGTAAGACACTTTGCTTTTTTTGATCGCGTAGAGAGAAGTATCTCTCCAGCCAGCACGCCGAGGAGGACGGAAGAAGCAAATCCGAGATAACTCAGGAACCAGGTGTTCTCGCCATAGTAAAAGCGTCCCATGATTAAAGAGTCGATATAAGTGGCTGCATTGCCGGTAGAAGTAAGCACTCCGCGCCCAACGCCGGGTACCGGAATGACCAGCAGCAGAATCCAATAGCTCACCAGGAAGATCGCCGTGACGATTGCCTGCCCCTTCGCCCTCAGGTTCATCGTAACAATCGTCGCGATAAGGTACCCGGCTGCTATGCCATGGAGCACGCTATAGAAGGGATGAAGCGTGGCTAGGTTGAAGTCCAGCAGGTTGCCTTGCGCGGCCATTCCCAGGACGAATAAAATGAGCGCGCGCTTTATGGCGTGAGAGTAGATTGAGCGGCTGCTCTCGCTATTCAACTTGCGATTGGCTATGGAAAACGCGAGAGAGACTCCAACCATGAACATGAAAAGAGTCCAGATGATATCGAAGGCATGCAGCCCCTGCCAGGCGACATGCTCAAACTGTTGCGCCAGTTCAGTTGTGAAATTGCAGGGCCATACTTTAGCCAGGTCTCTGACAATCTCAGCGCCTCCGATTATCCAAAGCATATCGAAACCGCGGAGACCATCCAGTGACAGCAACCGATCCGGCCTGCTCATACTTCGTTGCTGGTGAATCGGGCTGGGCTGCTTATCGTCTCGGTGTTGAGGTTCTTTCGTAGTCATTTTGTATACTTCCAACTTTCGTCGGCAATTCTATCATCGAACTCGCGATCTGGTTCTTATAGACTCGGCACGGGACAATGAAACACAAATTCAATCCTTCGCATGGCCGCGACCATTCCCATGCGTTTGTGCGAATTTCATCATTGCGCGCAGGTTCTCGTGCGGAGTATCGCGCACAATCTCGCAACCCGCAGCCACCACCCAGCGCTCTCCAGCATGGTGTTGCAACGCTTCCAGGGATTCAGTGATGGTGAGCGGGGAACCATTGCGGACTTCTCGCACCGGATCCAGATTCCCCGTCAGCGTTTGCAGCGGGCCCATCTGCGCGCGCGCCTCTTCAAGCGGCACTAGAAAGTCAATGTCCACAATGTCGCATCCAAGTTCAGCCATGCTGCTGAGAATCCTTCGAGTGTTCCCGCAGATATGGAGGCGAACTTTGCCGCCTTTGGCGTGGATGGCATCAACCAGCTTCTTCTCCCACGGCCACACGAACTCTTTGTAAATGCGCGGTCCCAACAGGGAAGCCGCGGCATCTCCCACCCCGATAATGTCTGCTCCGGCGTCGATTTGCGCCGCTGCAAAGTGAACCGAGTTCTCCAGCGTAAAGTCAAATAGATCGCGAACGAATCCAGGGTCGTCGGAAAAATCGAGCATCAGGCGGTTGATTCCGCGCAGGTCCGCTGCTCCTGCGCATGGCCCCTCCAACCAGCCTTCAACGATTAATTCCTGTCCTACGCGCCGGCGCATCAATTCCAGGCAGCGAAGAATATCCTCCATGCATTCACCAAAGGGTGGATGGGGATCTTTCATGCGATCGAGGACTGATTTATCCGCAAACAACGCTTCGTCTTCAACTTTTGCCGGCGGCTGGTCCTCAAACCACTGAATCTTTGTTCCCAAATCAGTGGATGCAGCGGGGGGCCCGATAATGGATACATGATCGATGCCGAACTTCTCGGCGGTCTTGACCTGCGCATCCGCCTGTAACTTGTAATCGCGGCAGTATTGTCCGTATTTGACGCCGAGAATATCCGCGGCAAACATCATGGTGATGGGCATAAACGGGAGGTGGTCGGGCTTTTGCCCCACAAGAACCGCGAGAATCCGTTCACGGCCTGTCATAAAGTGAACTCCAATCCTGGCCGGAATCTCCTTTCCCACTTATTAGAGGAGATCAAGCGTGGCCTGTCCGATATTCTGTACTAATTAAATTGTTAGTGTAGCGCGCAGAAAGGCGAATCCAATCTGGAAAACGGAGAAGAGTTGACGGGGCAGGTGTCTGTGAAATGGCTTCGAATTCACGCAGGTCCAGGTTTTTTGCCTGGACAAGCAAAATGAATATTCCAGCAGAAAGACTCAGGGACTTGGCGAACTGTTGCCGGAGCGCGTAGGGTAAGTTGCAACGATTCTAACAACCTGTATGGAGAAGTCGCAATGACGAACCCTGCATTAAACCCGACGCCCGTGCAGCGGCTATTGTCGCTGGATGTGCTGCGTGGCATCACCATCGCCTTCATGATTATGGTGAACAACAACGGCGGCTCCGGCTCGTGGGCCTTCATGAGGCACGCGGCATGGAATGGGCTTACGCCGACTGACCTGGTGTTTCCGACTTTTGTGTTTGTGGTGGGGGTCTCAATCGTGTTTGCCTTTGACACGCGGCTGGCCCGCGGTGCCAGGCGCTCGCAACTGGCCTGGCACACGCTGCAAAGAGCGGTGATCCTGTATTTGCTGGGCATTGCGGTCAACAGCTTCCCATTCTTCGCGCTCAAACACATGCGCTTTTACGGCGTGCTGCAGAGGATAGCCATCTGCTACCTGTTGGTGGCGCTTTTCTACCTGTGGGACAGGCAGGTGTGGACCAAGGTGGTAGCGCTGGCGGCGGTGCTGGTTGGCTATTGGATGCTGGTGCGCTGGGTTCCAGTACCAGGAGTGGGGATGCCGGGGCGCGATATTCCTTTCCTGGATCCCGTCCTGAACATCGTGAACTGGCTCGACCAGCACATCATGCCAGGCCACCTGCTGGAGGACGGAGTGACCCACAATCTGCGCGACCCTGAAGGGCTGCTAAGCGATATTCCCGCGCTGGGCACCGCGCTGCTGGGGCTTCTGGCCGGAATGTGGCTGCGGGGGAGCCGTACGGTAAAGGAGAAGAACCTGGGATTGGCCGCGGCATCGGTGGCCTGCCTGGCCTCGGGCTACCTTTGGTCGGTGTGGTTTCCGCTGAATAAGAAGATGTGGACCAGCACGTTTGTGCTGGTGGCGGCGGGGTGGTCGCTGGCCGTGCTCACGCTGGCTTACCTGGTTGTGGAACAGTGGGGCTGGGGTAAAGGGCGGAGCAAGGGTTGGGTTTACCCGTGGCTGGTCCTCGGCTCGAACGCCATTGTGGCTTACATGTTCAGCGAGTTGATTTCGAATGGGCTTTGGAACCTTGAATTTGCTTCGGGGCAAGGACGCACGAGCGTGTTGGGCTACGTTATTAACCACGTCTTCGCGCAAATTCCTGACCCTGGTTGGGCCGCGTTTGCATATTCATTCTCATTCCTGGCGGTTTGTTTTGTTCCGGTGTGGGTGCTTTACCAAAAGAAGATATTTGTCAAAGTGTGAGGGGCCGGCGCGCGCCAGATCATCATGAAGCATGCCGTAGGCGCGCGGCCGGAGGACGCCGGAGAGAGAACCGTGAGCGGATTTCCGAATTGCCGATCTTTCAATCGAAGAAAAGCCTACTCGACGATCATGCCTGGTTCGTCGGCGCTCAACCTGTAAGTGGAGAAGACGACAATGCTCATGGGCTGAATGCGGTCAGTGAACACTCCGCTCACATCCAGGCCCCGCTCTGCGTGAAGTTCAACCTTGCTCCGGTCCTCACTCTCTTTAGTCAACGAATACCTGTGCAAGCGCAGCGCGGCGGGCAGATCCTTGAGCTCGAAACGGACCTCGGCAGCGCGATGGCTCTCATTCACCAACAAAAGGGTGAAATTTCCTTTGGGGGTACGAAGGGCAGCAGCCACCAGCTTCCGGTCGCATCCTAGGTATGGCCCCTCCACCTGAGCAGCCAGCACTCCGGAGTACTTAGGCAGATAGCGCGCGAGCATTGCGTATTGGTAGTAGGCATTGGGCTGGGGCGAGAAAGTTTCGAGCAATCTGTCGTGGTCAATGTCCCATGTGCGGAGCAGCTGCCACTGACCATCCAGGTCGCCTCTATTGGTAAGACTCCAGCGATTGAAGCCATCTACACCGGCGTTGATGCCGCGCACAACGAGAGAGGCGTTCTTGAGTCCGGATTCGTAGCAGGCCGGAGCAGCATCGTTGTGGCCCCATCCATAAGCCATGGAGCCAAACTCGGAGAGAAAGAGGGGCTTGCTTCTTGCATGCGCCCACTCCGCCCAGCGGCCTAGCATCTTCTCTGATGCGGTGAGCGTGGTATCGCCGCCCATCGAATCAAATACCGTGCTGTAGGAGTGCAGGTCATATGCACCGACGTAGGCATCAAAATCTACTTCTGCTGCTTTGAGATCGGGCAAATCAGTCCAATCAGGTCCGGAGAGGGGCACGGCTAGTCCCCGGCGGTCGAACTCCTCCCGCGCCGCTTTGAACCCAGGGGTAATGGGAAGCGCCTTCATATTGGAATCCTGCCACCAGGAAAAATCGTCGTGACCTGGCTCGTTGGCGATCGAAAACCACCGGATGCATTTGTATCCCTTGACTCGAGTCAAGTGATTTACGAGCCTCTCCCAGGCCAAAAGCCCATTCCGGTATCGATTGCGGCGCGCTGCGCAGTCGCTTGACGGGATCCTCTGCATTGCCGGGGTAAGCGTTCCATGCGACGTCGCTCCACATCTGCTGCAAAAAGACGTCAACGCTCCGTCGCTCAGCCCAGTCCAGGATGCGGTACAAAACCCTCATCTCGGCATTGTCCCAGTCGAAAACGCGCGGGCCGGGCTCATACATGCGCTGCTCAATCTCGACGCGGCACCAATCCAGTCCCAGCCACTCCGCATGTTTGAAGATCTCCTTCCAGTGCTTGTCGTCCCCGGCATCGGGGTTGCCTCCCCAGGCACTGCCGGAATATGAGCTTCCATCTGGTCTCATGCCGGGCAGCCTGGTAGCGATTGCGTGGAAGGAGGCTCCAATCCCGCCCTGCATCGTGCGAACCGTCTCCCCGGCCGCCACCCTGATCGTCACCGGGACCGGATCATCGCCCGATGAACTGCTTGAAACGACTTTCTGAGTTGAAATTTGGGCGGAAGACAGCAATTCTCCCAGCGCAGTCTGGGAGATGGCAGTGGCGCCAATAACAGCGGTGCTCCCGAGGAATTTCCTTCTTGTGGAGTTCATTGCCGCATGATAACCCTTTGCAGTCATGAAGTACATCTTTCGCCGTCCAGAAGTTTCTCGATGGAGCCTGCCAGGGGCTTTGGCTTTGTCGAGGGACCGAAGCGCTCCACCACGCTGCCCTGCTGGTCGACGCAGTATATTGGTCCGTTGGCATGAAGATAGAATGGAAATACCGATATGAATACAATTCCCACCCATCTACTCAAAGGAGCCCATGAATCGCCGTTCATTTCTGCAAACAGCAACCGTGTTAGCCGTTCCGCTGGCTTCCGTAAGGAGCAAGTGCATGAATTCAGGTCGAACAATCCTATGGTTGATCTGCTGTGGCATGGCGATCTGCCCGCTCGCGGCTGGCGCGCAAACCGCGCATAGAACCACGCTGTCACTGGATGGCCAGTGGGATGTGGAGGACAGTACGGGCGCCAGCGACATGCCGGCAGCCTGGCATCACACAGCGCCCGTGCCTGGACTGGCGCACTCCGCTCTCCCTGCATTTCCTGATGTGGATCAGTACCAGAGCCGGCAACTGCTTTCTAACCTGGTAGAACAGGGCAGGTACAGCCAGGCAGTTTACGACAAGCTGGGCGACGCGCGCGGCATCTCGCATCAGCGGCGGAATTACTTCTGGTATCGGAAGACCTTTCAGGCGCCGGCTCAGAACGCCGTGGCGCTGCTGAAGGTGAACAAGGCGCAGTTTGGCACGGTTGTTTACCTGAACGGCGTGCGCATCGGCGAGCATGACCCGTGCTTTACCGCAGCATGGTTCGACGTGACTGGAGCAATCCATTGGAACGCGGCGAATGAGTTGATTATCCGGATTGGCGCGCACCCCGGCGTTCTGCCCGCCAACGTTTCGCAGGGAACCGATTTTGAGAAAAACCGTTGGACGCCGGGCATCTATGACGATGTGACCCTGATGGCGATGGACAATCCGGTCATTGCATCGGTACAGGTGGCGCCGCAACTGGCAAGCGCGAAAAATCCGGTCCCCAGCATCCTGGTGCAAACGGAGTTGCATAACTACTCCGATCACCCGGTGACGACCGAAGTTACGCAGCAGGTGTATGAGTGGAAGTCTCGCACGGCGGCATCGGAAAAAATTGAGACGCGGGTTGAAGTGCCCGCGGGCGGCGAGAAAACGGTGACGCAGAGTGTTGCCGTGCCCAAGGCGCACCTGTGGAGCCCGGATGATCCGTTCCTCTACCAGGTGGCCACCGGCACGGAGGGCGACGACGCAATTACGCGCTTCGGTATGCGCGAGTTTCACTTCGATACGGTCACGCAACGGGCTTACCTGAACGGGCGGCCTTATTTTCTACGCGGATCGAATATTACTCTGCACCGTTTCTTCGAGGACCCGGATGTGGGCACGCTGCCCTGGGACGAAGCCTGGCTGCACCGTCTATTAGTTGAAATTCCAAAACAGTTGCATTGGAATGCTTTCCGCTTCTGCATCGGCCCGGTGCCCGATCGCTGGCTGCAGATCGCAGACGAAAATGGGCTGCTCATCGAAAACCAATATTTTGTGTGGGTAGGCCATCCCAGTTGGACTACATACGCAGGCTCATACGACACCAACGAAATGATTGCTGAGTACAAAGAGTGGATGCGGGATAACTGGAATCATTCCAGCGTGGCCATCTGGGATGCGACCAATGAGTCCTGGCTGCCGCAGTTTACCAACACCATAATTCCCGCGGTCCGGTCTCTTGATCTGTCTCACCGGCAGTGGGAGAACAGCTATAACGCGCCGGCAGGACCAGATTACCCGGTGCCCGATCATCAGTATCTCTTTTATGGCACTGCAATGAGCGATTCACCCGAGGCCTCATTTCATATGACGGATCTTGAGGCGATGGTGGGTCCCCCGCCTGAGGAAGCCACTAGCAAGACCGGCCACGCCATGATTCTGAATGAGTATGGCTGGCTGTGGCTCAACCGCGACGGCACGCCGACGCTGCTGACGCAGAAGCTTTATCCCAGATTACTCGGCGACAAAAATACGACCGAGAACCGCTTTGCGCTGCAAGCATATCTGCTGGGCGGTGAGACCGAGTTCTGGCGCGCCTACCGGCGCTATGCGGGCGTGCTGCATTTTGTTTACCTCACCGCCAGCGACCCAAACGCGTTTACCTCGGACCATTTCATCGATCTGAAGAATCTCAAGCTGGAGCCGCATTTTGAAAAGGCAATGGAGCAGGCCTTCAATCCGCTGGGAGTTTATTTGAACTTCTGGCATCCGTCGTTGAATGCGTCTGAGATGCGCGACTATACCATCGCCATGGTGAACGATGAAGATCGGCCTCGGAAAGGTAAGTTGCGGTTGGTATTTACGGAGGAAACGGGCAAGGAAGCTGCGGCCGAGGAGGCGACCTTTTCGCTCGCGCCCCTGGGAGCGCAGTCCTATACGGTGACGCTGAAGACGCCGTCCGCGCCGGGCAACTACTCACTGCAGGCAATAGCCAAGGCAGAGGACGAGCGCGCGCATCCTGTGATTTCGCACAGAGACGTTATTGTGCAAAAAGCTAAGGCAGGTAAGTAAGTCAAGAAAAAGAGATGCCGCATAACCGGCATCTCTTTTCTATTTAGATATGTGCCGCTCAACCGGGTGACCCGACTGTGCGGCTATCGACCCTTTAGTTGTTTTCGCCAACCGCGGCGGAAGGGTAGCCTGAGATTGCGGAACCACTGTTCGCGGGCAAAGAAAGACTCGTAATCATTGCGGATAAGTTTTTCTATCGTCGCGCCCAGGATCAGGTCATCCCAGTTTGATGACTTGACGCTCTTGAATCTCCTGCCCATGCTGAAAAGCGGTGCATCCTGCCGGACTTATGCAGAATTTTCGGCCGGGGCACGACTTATTCCGTGCGCGCCGGCCGAGTCAAATGCAGCCCTTAGGAAGCGGAGCATAAGTTAACCAGCGAGTGGAACTCCTATTCGATCAAAGTCGGATGGGCACTGCGTCTGAAGCGGGAGGCAAGGAATATCGTATATCTCTCTCCGTCACAGAGTGGCTTCATGGCATCGTTCGCCCTCAGCGACAAGGCGATACAGGCAGCGCGGGCCAACAAGTTTCCCAAGCACGTGATGAAGATCATCGCTCAGGCGAAGAAGTATGCGGAGGGAACTGCAGTACGGATCGTAGTGAGCGGATCAGAGGAAGTTGCGGCGGTCAAAAAGTTGACTAAGATAAAGCTGGAAAACTAATGGGCTTGACGCGCAAAAGAAGAGGATGCCGCCACTGAGGACCCTTAGAGCTGGCCTCCAGGCCAAAACCTGTACCATAGGCCGTTGAGTTACCCTGCCCGAAGCCGCGGTACGCGGCTTCGGGTACGTTCTCCCAACTGTTGTCAAGGGCGGTATAAACGGAATCTCTGAGAATCGCTGCGCCGGCACTGGACGGCACTAAGTTCATGTCCTCGAAAGCACATTGAAGGATGCCTCAAGTTCCTGTCCGCTCATCAGATCGTGACCACGCACGCTCCAGTTTCCCAGAGGATCGTTGAATGCTATTGGAACACGCACGACTTGGGAATGACCCCGCACCTTAACATTCCGCGAGTAGAGTTCGTAGACTTGCCCGGACGGCTTGATAAATTCAAAATGCACAACGCGGACGGTCTCTTCCGGGGGCAACTCGCCAGACGTAAGGGTTAATTCAATCGTTGAGCCTGCCACGCAGTCGGAAGGTACGCTGACATGCAGATTGGGAAGTGGGCGAGGCGAACGCGTGAATACCAGCGGTTCAAATGGATTCAGCGTTGCTTTGCAAACGTCAATTGATCCCAGATCCTTTCTCGCTCGCACATCATATGTGGGGCTCGCCGTTCCCCATTCGATGGCTACCTCTGCCTCTTTCTCAAGAGCAGAATTATCTGCATCTGTCGTCCAGTCTCTCCAGTTCGATTTCTTTTCCCGATAGGTTCCCCAACCGCCATCATCTAGTTGCGGATTACGGAAAATAGCCACTATCTCACACTCTCCATTTTTGAAAACCACAACCTCGGTTCCCGCCAATCGCTTGCCGTCGGAGCCAAGCACGCGAACACCTGGGCGAATCTTGTCCAGGCCCAGTATGCCCTCGATCATGTCGGGGATTGTTGAGGAAGCTTTTGGATTCAAGCGGTCAAATGCATAGCTGGATAAATCCAAATTCAATGTTATGGCTCGGCCGTCCCCGAATTGGTTCACTATAAGGATAGGAACATCCCCACAGTGAGCCAATGCTTTTGCTGTAGTTAGGTTCAGTGTCACGTCAGAAAGCTCGATGTGCCCGAGGTCTTTTCCTGCCAGTTGCAATGTCCCCTCGTTCATTTCTCCTTTAGCCAGAGCTCCCGCAACTTTTCGATCCCCCTCTTCAATTCCGAACATATCATTCAGTTGTCCGCTGCCAAGGTCGCGGCAGTGATCGTTCAAAAGAGCTGCACGGCAGTCCGCAATCACCGTTCCTCCTGCGTGGACAAACTCTCGAATCTGGTCTGCTTCGGCAGGACTCACCGCAATCGACTCCGGCATGATAAAGACTCGGAATTTGCCTGAGTTGAGTTCCCCCTGCGCAACCTGCGACGCAGAAACGAAATCATACTGCACCTGAACGTCCTCGATCAGCTTGGTCCAGCTGTTGCGAACTGCGACGAAGCGACTGGTTATATAGGCGTCGACCGTATCCACCATCCATTCTCTTGCCTTCTTCACGTTCTCAAGCAACCAGTGCGCTTGAACCGACGGATGCGAATAGTGGATCGCAATTCCATCCTGGCTTCGCTTGCTATTCATAACAAGCATGCCGATCCCGCTGCGCAATTCACGAAAAACATCTGTGAATGTTTCCGCGGAAGTTGTTAGTTGGCCGGTTTTGAGATCAACGAACGTTGCAGACTCCTCCTGGTTATCCCAGATGAGGGTCGCCTGATGAGAATGGAAGAGCTTCCACCACACGGGGCGCACAGCCTGCCGCTGCCTTAAGCGATCTTCAGCAGTCATTGGCGTACCTGGTTTGTGATCGTAGCTAATCGTTGCCAACATGATCGCCTCCGGCTTGAGCGACCGGATCACTTCGACGTTATTGCCGATGTTATACGGCTCAATCACGTCCACTGCGCGCAAAACCTGCTCGTAGTTGTACCAGCCAAATGCGAATGGGGCCTGGCCTCCTTCAGTGGCGCATCGCGCCTGCGGGTCTTCCGTCTTGCACGCTGCGGCTGCGCGCAATACCCCGTCAGCAAAGCTGGAATCCATGAAGTTACGGAAATCCGACCATCGAGATATGTTCCATCCCTTCGTCGATTTCACTTCCGCCAACTCCTCGTCATAGCGGAGCAGAAATGCCTTCACCTCCGACCAGTTCTTGAAGCCCGTCGGCGTATGCGGAGCATTCCATGCAGCGCGGTTTCCGCAGCGGGCGTTGAACTGATCCAGCGGACCGAGCGCCTTTTCAATGTCGGCCTCGGTCAAATTTCGAATCGAAAGCGATTCTCTGGCCGCGCCCAGAACAGGCTCCCAGGACTCGGGCCCCTCCGTGCCGTGAGGCTCAGGGAAGCTTGTACCCCACTCTTTGTTGAATCGGCTGACGCTTCCATACTTTGTCTGTAGATTTGCCAATGCGATGGATTCGAAAGCAGCGTCTGTAGTGGTGTGGCTGATCATCAGCTTCGCCTTCTCCCGGTCGCCTCCCGATGGGATCCCCTCGTCATCCCATCGGACCACCATGTCGAGGGCCCACTCCGCCTGCAAACGTTGGAGCGTGCCATACTTCGCCCTCAGATACTGTGCGAAAGCAACGGTACAGTGAATGGAATGACAAAAGTCGTTGGCGCTGATTTGATCGCCTTGCCCAAGCTCATCGGCGATGCAGTAGTAGAGAGGCCGGAACGCCCGGTGCTGACGAACATAACGCTGCACGCGATCGCTCACATACTTCTGAGTTGCCGGATCGTTAACACAAGGGGTTCTGACCCAATGTTCCATGTTGCCGCGATCCGATCGGACTTTGGCAATAAGATCTCTCCACAGCGACTGATCCCTGTGATAGACAGCGTAAACGTCCCACACCATCTGCTCAACATAGAAGTTGAAGTTATTATCGAGAACATTTGAAAAGTCGCCCTCGCGGTAGGACATCGTCGCGTTGACACCCGCTGCTCGCAGCTGGTCGTAGCAACCATCCGGATACTCTGCCCAGGTGATTACCTGGTAGTCATTCCAATTGGACGCATCGGGAGAACGCATGAACCTGGACGACACAGCTTGCGCTACTCCGTTCAAAGTGACCCTTACTGAATTCATATACGTCAGGCCATTTCGAAGATCAAAGGAAAAATCGAGTGGCTTGGCCAGCGAGAGCGGCACCGGGAGAACTTTCTCTCCGGCAACTCTTCCGAAACTATCGATCCATTGCACCTTTACCGGTGATTTAGGCGGGCGGAGAAAGCGCAGCGAACCCTGAAGAATTGCATTGTGTTCATAGATCTCGCGGTTGATCTTGATGCTACCCAGCAAGGCAATATCTTCGCTGTCGACGGAGGTGGCTTGTGCTTCAGCCGTCGGCCCACCCAGTGCGGGACTGAGGATGGCCGCTACAGCGGCGCCGCGCAAGAAGCTTCTCCGGCTTGAAGTATGTGACCTATGGTCTTTCATGATGACTCTCCGATCCTGATACTTTTCGAATTCCCCCGGTTATCCAGTGCGCTTTGCGACTTTCTTAGAGCGCCATACCGCGCGGCTCAAAGCAGTGTTTACATATGTCAATCTGTCTTACGTACCGTGAGCGGATCGATCGAATCGCCGCGCAATTCGTAACGCGGTGGCAGCGAATCCGGTAAAGCCTCCACTGCGTCGTGCATGAGTCTGAGCGCCTCCTCGCGTCTGCCGTCATACTTTGCGATCAGCGCCAGCTGGTAGCGCGCCTCGCCACGATGAACTGGATTTGTCTCATCCATCTCGGCTTTCGCGAAACCGTCGAAGTGCGGCATCAACAATTTCGCCTTGTCAGGCTGCCCCAACTTCTGGAGAGAAAGTATCATAAAAAAATTGTCGCTATTCCAGCTATCCCGGTCACCGGTGAGAAGGTCAATCCCGCTTATGCTCTGCTTGTAAGCTCCTGTAGCTTCATCCTTGCGGCCCAGGGCATCGAGCGTGCGGCCAATGTAATAGTAGGCACGCGGAGTTGAGGCAAACTGAAAATCGTCGACGCCCAGGGTGATTGGCGGCTTGAGTGCAGATTGAAAAAGCACAAGCGCCTGGGCATAATCGCCCTTATTAAAAGCGACAGATCCCATTCCATAGCGAAGGTTGCGATACTCGTCGCGAAGAATTGTGGAGCGGTGTCGACGAGCAAATTCATGCTTGCTAACAATTTCATCCGCCTGCTGGTAGCGACCTTTGATGAGGTAGGCATTCAGTAAGGCAATCACCAGATCATCATCTTCCGGTGAACGCTGCAGAGCCTTGTTGAGCAAGGCGATCTGTTCATCGAACTTGCCTGCGCGCGCATAAATTGAACTCAAGTCGTTCAGTGTGCCAATATGATCCGGCCTGAGGGTAATCGCGGTCTCAAGCTGTTGCGCCGCCTCCTCAATCCTACCTTGTGCCGCATACGCCATTCCCAATGCGCGCCGTGCACTGAAGTTCTTGGAGTCAAGCGAAATCACCGATTGCCATTGAGCA
Source organism: uncultured Acidobacteriaceae bacterium (assembly GCA_963839225.1). Taxonomy (GTDB): domain Bacteria; phylum Acidobacteriota; class Terriglobia; order Terriglobales; family Acidobacteriaceae; genus Telmatobacter. The sequence goes on along the minus strand of CAWIVA010000036.1, from coordinate 54,482 downwards.
ATCGCTTCATCTGGACGTTCGAGAAAGTAAAGCAAGCATCCGAGATTGAATCGCACTGTTTCATCATGCGCGTCTTTTTTCACCGCTTCCAGCAACGGGGCTTCACTCTCTTTGCGATACGGAAAGCGATCGATGATACCCGCGGCCGCTTGAGCCTTCTTGCGATATTCGGCCGCTTGAGGTTCGTCTCCAGATCGCTGCAGATAATATGCCAGCGTGTAATAGAAAAGCGGCGATGTGCCCCATGGATCTTTGTTGTTGCTCTCTACCATCCGCAGAACTTCGGTTGCCTCGCGCCAGCGGTGCGCGTTACCGTAAAATATCGCCACATCAATGGCTTCCTGGCTCTGCTCTCCCATTAGGCGCAAGAGTTCGCCCTTCGCTGCCGCGTCGTCGCTCAAGAAATATCGCTCCGCATAAGCAAGACGATTGGCAGGATCAAGTTGCAACAACTCCGCCAGTTCCTGCGAAGCTTTCACTTTCTTCAGCTCAATGCGCAACGTAAGCGCGTGCATCGCTCGTGCGTCTAAATCGTTCCCATTCGCAACGATCGCCCGATCGAAATGTGATGAAGATTCTCCAACTTTCTCCGCCAAAAAATCCAGCTTCCCCAGTTGGTACTCCCGTTCGCCGAAATAGGAACTCGCAGGCTCGATGTAATAAAGATTGCGCTCCGCGCTCTGGCTATCTCCCAAGGTCAGCTGGCTTAGCGCTAGATAGTACCAGCCTTCATCAAGATATGGATCGCGCTCTGTGGCCTTCGCTAGCTCCGCCGCCGCGTCTTTGTAACGGCCGTGATTGTAGTCATCGACGCCAAGCAGAAGATGCGCGCGCGAATAACCAGGATCGATTTTCAGTGCCCTCCCAACCAGGTCCTGCATCGCGGTGGGGTTCATCTCCTTGAGCTTGAAATCTGCTGCCTCCACCAACTCTTCCACACTCATCTGGTCCAGCGCCTTTGGTGGATTTTCCAGTGCCTTGGCAAACGGAGAATACTGTTTGCGACCGGGGTTTTCATCCGGGCGAAGATAATTCAGAGCTTCCTTGCCTGAATTGTCGGTGATTCGGACCGTCAGACCGGTCAGTCCATTCGCATCGGTCTTGATTCCCACAATCGTCTTTGAAACCGGTGTACCTGGAACCATATCGATGAATGTATTCAAGAGCTCGCCGTATTTGGCAGTGACAACCAGTTTTGCGCGGGAAAGCGGCCGCATCGATTCAAGTACAAGTTCTATCTTGGAGTTTGCTGCGGCGGCATCTGCAACTGCGCTCATGTTCAGCGCAACGTCCTGCGTAATCGTCGTCAAACCGCCCATGCCGCTTACTGGAATCCACCATTCGCTCCACGTCTCGAGTTTATGGGGCTCGACATATTCATAGTGGCCGTCCCAGACATGGCGCCCGCTCTGTACTTCAATATATGGTCCTGCTTTATCCGTATATACCTTTTGCCACTGGTCCCCTTCCGGTCCGTAGCCAAAGGTCCACAACTTCATTCCTTGAACAAGACGACGATCTGCATAGCGAAAGACCCCATAATCCTTGTCGAACCGGTAAGCCCCGGCAAAATTATCGTAAGAGTCAATGCCGAACACGCCCAGCATGTGCCGGTTATTCCGGTCCCAGCTGTAATCAATCCCGTTGTAGAGCGGCCAGTCGGAAACCTCACCTGTTGTGTGCCCGATGGTGCGAGTCATCGGATAAATGAAGCGCGTTTTGTCCGTAGACGGAAATCCCGCATTGGTCCAGAACATCTGCGGCTTCTCGCTGTCATTCCTGTTGTAGCAAAACACGCTGATTTGCATGGCCGCTACGCCGGGATACAGAGTGGCAGATAGATTCACCTTCATTTGATAGACGGGATCCACCTCGCCGAGCACCAGAGAAACGCTTCCGTCGTCGTGGCGCACAATGGAATTGGACCAGTAAGGTTCCCCGTGTAACGTGAGCATATGCGCATCGTAAGGTCCGGTAAGCTCAATGCCGGATGTCGACCAGCTATCGCGAGGATTAAATAAGGCCGGCTTGATGACGTCATTGCGATAAAAAACTTCCTTCTTGTGCATCTTGTCGTAAAGTGAAAAGAATCGGCCGCCAAGGTCAGGGATATAAGTAACTTTGAGATATTCGTTTTCAAGCACAATGGCGCGATAAGTTCTTGGCTTCGGATCGCCCTCAGAGTAAGCGGGGAGATAAGATGTAAACGGATATAAACCTTTCACAGTGGAACTCGGGAACAGAGACGGTTCAGATTCTCTTCCTATATGCTCATAAGTTGGAATCGTAAGTGTGCTCTGTGAGACACTGACCGGAGTGCCGGCGCTTTGAGCATTGGCGGCTGTAGCAAAGGTCATCCACAAAGATACACAAATTGCGAGATGGATGATTCCTGGGGTATTCATTTTCATCGGCATAACCTGTTTCATTAACTTAACCTTTCCCATTGTGTCAGCTCAGTGCGTTGATGGCTGGAAAACAATTAGACTCTCATTTTGCAATCTTCCAGTAGGGAATCGGCCTGCATCCGCGGTTCCGAAGATCGATCATATAAGTCATCCGGACGCCAAGTTTGATTGCCGATCGAAAGAATTTAGGCGCTAACGAAACGGACGCCCTTTCACAATTCCTTGGCCCTCGCGGATCGTGACAAGTTGGCCGGCGGCGAGTCCGGCATACTTTTCTACCGTGCCCATCGGCCAGTGAATTTCGACGTCGGCAGTAGTTGCTGCGCCGAGTCCAAAGTGCAGGCGCGGATCGTTCGATGACAAATAGCCGGATTGGCTCTGGACTTCCTGGACTTGCACCTTACCGCCGTACCGCATCAGAACGCGCGCTCCGATCGCGCTGCGGTTGCTCTTCGTTCCCTCCAGGCGAAGCTTGATCCAATGGTTGCCGGGCGGAGCGTCATTGCGCAGCAGGGTAGGCGGCTCGTTTACATTCATAATCAGCACGTCCATGTCGCCGTCGTTATCAAAGTCGCCAAAGGCGGCACCGCGGCTGCAATGGCGGGAGTCGATCGCCGAACCGGCATCCGCTCCCAACTGGACAAACGTGCCATCGCCCTGGTTGCGGAAAAGGAGACGTGGGTTGCGCGCTGGAAATTTAGGATTAATGTGATCAAGCTGCGGATAGACCGCACCGGCCGTGACCATCAAGTCAGGATTGCCGTCGTTGTCGAAGTCCACAAGGCCGGGGGCAAAGCACACAAAGCGAGTCTCCTTGTTGATGCCAGCCTGTATGGTCACGTCTTCAAAACTCCCCTTGCCGTCATTGCGATATAAGCCCGTAGCCTGGGTGTGGAAGTGGGTCTTGACCAGGTCGCTGTGTCCATCGAGGTTGTAATCGCCTACACAGGCGCCCATTCCACCCATCTGCTGCCCATCGCCACTGACAGCAACGCCACGCAGCAAGCCCTCCTCTCGAAAGGTACCGTCGTGATTATTCATCAGAAGCAGGGAAGGCGTCGTATCGCAGGCCACAAAGATGTCGGGCCAGCCGTCCTCATCGGCATCGAAGCTGAGGGCTGAAAGTCCGTACGAACCGCGGAATCCGGCCACGCCGGACTCAGTGGATACGTCAGTGAATGTGCCATCGCCATTGTTGCGATACAAATAGTTCTGCGCCTTGGGAAGTCCTGCGGGACCGCACATGATCGGCACACCCTGATAATTGCAGTAAGGCACGTCCAATGAAGGCAAGGGAGCGGTTGCCAGGTCGATTTCGAGATAGTTCGACACAAAAAGATCCAGCAGTCCGTCGCGGTTGTAATCCACGAAGGTGCAGCCCGTGCTGTAACGTGTCCTGGGGTAAAGCAAGCCGGCTTTGGCGGTAACGTCTGTGAAGGTTCCGTCGCCGTTGTTGCGATAGAGACGATTTTGCCCGTAGTAGGTGAGGAACAAATCCTCAAAACCGTCGTTGTTGTAATCGCCGACGCAGACGCCCTGAGCCCAGCCTGTGTCCAAAAGGCCCGCCTTCGCGGTGACGTCGGTGAAAGTGCCGTCGCGATTGTTCTTGTAAAGACGATTGCTGGCTCCGGGCGGAGTGTCCTTGAGCCGCCGTCCGCCAAGAATGAAGATGTCCATCCATCCATCATTGTCGTAGTCGACAAAGGCGCATCCACTGGCCATTGATTCGATGATGTATGTGAAGCTGTCCGGCTCGCCGTAGACTGTGGTTTCTTTCAATCCTGCGGAGCGGGCAACGTCCACGAAACGAGAAAATGGCGCCGCCGGCGCCAGTGCAGCGCGAACTCTGCCGGGCAGAACCAAGGGGGGCAAAGTCGCGGACAGGTTGCGTAGCAAGCTGCGGCGCGTCCATTGAACGGGTTTTGTGTTGCTTATCAAAGCCGGCATCCTCCCAGCTTGCCTTTGCTAGCGGCAATTCATAACTTGCAGAAGAAACCTGACCGAATCTCCCACGCCGCCGGTCTTGCTTTTCACGCTCACGGTCAACTCGTAGCGATCTTTTGCCGCTTCCTCCACAAAACCAGAGATCAGGCCTGTGTCGTCGATTGAAACTCCCTCCGGCGCACCGGTCAGGCTGAAGCTGTACTCGTCGCCACCGCGGAACTTCATCTGGTATGACTGCCCGTTTTCATCTGCGGAAACAGAATGACCGATCGATGCGCTGGTCCTGATTCGCGCCTCGTAGAAGTGCATCCGGACGGCGGGTGGCAGTTCCCTGCTGGCAATCAGCGGATGCGGCAGCTCGCCGATCGCCGATGCGCCGCTCTCACGCCCTTGATTATCGACAGCTTCGACGCGATAATAAGGCCGCCAGATATCCTCGGGAAGAACGATGCTCTCCCCCGGCCCTTGCGTCTCCAGCAATAGATTTCCCGGAGCCTGGCGCACGCCCTCGAGCCCGCCATTGTATTCGTAGGGTCTGGCATTGGCTGAGAATCCTCGCTCCTCACTCCCGTAGATGCGATAGCGCACGGCCTTCGTCCCCCCTTTTCCCGGTTGCCACTCCAAGCGCGAATGTCGACCACAAACACCCGCACGCTGAACTCAATGCTGGGTGCCTCAGGCATCCATATAATCCCGCGACCGAATTATTGCCGGCGCTAATTTTCACCTGGCCGTTCTCCATTCCCGTTCTAACTTGCACGTTTAGCCTTTCAGACGCAGCAGGATGACCGTTGCCTTGCCATGCCTGGGCACAGTGATTGTAAGCTTATCCCCGTCGCGATGCGGTTGCTGCGTTGACTTAGTCCCATCGTCGACCGAGAATACTTCCACCGATCCGATGTTGGCCGCATCAGGCAAGCGGGCGATCACTTCCTGATTCAGGTCGAACCCATCCGCATGACGCAAATACCGCCACGCGGAGACCATGGTAATCATCACCGATCCGTCTTTCAGGCGAAAAATGTTACCAAAAGAGTTTTCAGGCAACTCCAGTGCCTCTGGGTAAAATATCCACTTCTTGCCCCGGAACATTTCGATAAACGGAAGATATTTCTTTTCCATCTCCCGATTCTGCGCCAGCACTTCCGCTGAAACCTGCTGCCCACCCTTATCCCGATCCGACGGAAATGAAGGAAAGGCCCCGTAGCGCAGGCAGTGCAGATACATCATTTCCTGGTTCAGCGCATTCCCGTCCAAAATCACCACCTGCCGTGTAAGTCCGAGGTAGCTCTGCGCTGTAATCCAGCCCGGGCTTTCCTCGCGCGGAGCGTCTTCCATCGTCATGATGGAATCCAGACCGCGGGTGCTGGCAGTCGTGACCGGCTTGTTAGCGGTAATTTGCATTCCTCTGCCGTGCAGCAACGGACCCACATAATCGCTCATCAGGCGCTGGTACATGAACTCAGGATAGTAGGCGGGCTTGTTATTAATCATGGTGATTCCGTCGTCATGGGCAAAATCGAACATATAACTGCGCCCATACACATCCCAGAAAAATCCCGCTGCTGCCGGGTAAGCCTCCACCAAATCTTTGGCCTGCTGAATCATATATTTCCCAAAGGACGTCGAGGGATCGGCATTCATCAGCCAGCAGGCCCGCTCGCTTGGAAACTGATGCGACTTCCAGGCGCCGATCGGCTCACCGGATTCATCTTTGGCAATACTATCGGCGAACTTTTCTTGAGCAAACCAGTACTCGGATTCAGTCACGTTGTAATAGAGAAAAGTCCCCACCCCCGCGCCCCTGGCCACACTGCAGTGCTGGGCAATCTTCTCGCGCGTCATGGTCTCACCGAATGTATCAGAAAGGTTCTTCCAACTCTTGACGTCGCTTTCCGGGATCATCTCTCCGTAGTGCACAAAGTGCCCGTGCAACTCTTCCCAGCGTTCCCCGCGCGCATATTCGTCCGCATAGGCATCGGTAATTTCTTTGGGCGTAAGCGATGCCTTGAGAAATTCATAACCCGCCCCATAAACTCCGTCCCACTTGTCAAAGGCGGGATCAGGATCGAAGTACTCTTTGTATTGCGCGTAGAACCAGCCCAGCGCCGGACGCCAATCGGAAAGCTGCGACGAAATCAGAAGGCTGGTGTGCAGATCCCTGCTGTCGCGTATCCCCAGGTATTCGTTGCTCACCTCGAAGTATGGCCGTTCCTGCACTGGATAGTGGCGTGAGTTCCAGTGAAAATCTGCCTCGGCGCCGGTGTTGGATAGAAAGCGAATGCGCACCGCCGGCACTTCCAGCGGCGAAGCCACGGCAAGTGCACGACGCTGCTGCTTCGAGTAGAACACCATCAACGGAACCGTTGCACGCCAACGTCCCTCGCCAATTGCGCCCGCAGTAGACTGCCCATAGTCGATGGAAAATGGCAGCCACGGCTTTACCGGGAAAGGTGCATCCGAAATCGGCGCCCAAGCCTGGTAACCGCCCAGCGGCATAGGCAGCAGATTAATCACACGAACGGTGCGGTCCGGACCTTTACTCTTTTTCACCTTCACGTCCCAGCGAATCTGTCCGACGCTGACGCTGAAAGTCTCGGTCACCACAAACTCCGCGCCGGGGTACTTTTTATCAAATGTCAGGCTGGCTACGCCGCCGCTCTCTGTCTCCTTGAGGTTGCTCACGGCTCCGGGATTTTCGAGATCGGAGTACTCGGCGCCGCGCAATTCATCCAGCAGCTTCAACCCTCCGGGCCGAATCCCGACAGAGAAATGAAGTCCCTGGTTTCCGTCCGTATCCGACGTCGCATTCTTCACATTCTGGTTGCAATAGTCTTCCTGGCTAACCTTGTCGCGCAATCGTTCGATCAACCCCGTCGTCCGGTTCACGCCAATTTCGATTGAATCGTTGCCTGCGACCCAAAGCGTCCCGTCGCTGTGCGAGGCACCAGGGAGCTGGCTCCCATTGCATGCTCCGCTGGCTGCCAGAGATAAGACCAGAAAAAAAAGCCAAAAGCTTTTCTTTGTTGCGCATGTCGCTTCGATCACATTGCACCTTTCTGTCAGGGCAAATTGCCGCCCAGCTTCGTCAAGAGTTGCTCCCGGCCGGGATTCCTCTCCGATTCCCATTTGCCGCCCGAAGCACGACGAGTCTAGCCGAAAGCGGCCATTGGAATAGTTGCCGTTGTCTATGCTTTCTTGTACGCAAGTAGGCTTAAGAATGCAAGTGACTGATCCTGTGAGTAGGTAGAACAGGCCCTTCATCTGCAAAAGGTGCGCGGGCCTATGGAGTTCGCAGTCGTCAGATTCGACGATCCCAGTTGGCTTTGCCTTATTTCGCTCTTGTCAGTTCACCGTAGACTCACAAACCGGCAGTCCGTGTCTCCAGATGAGGTCTGCCGGCCTCGTCGCGGTTGAGTATCAAGTCGACCTGCCGGTTGGGCAACTTGACTCCTTTAATGGTGACACTTTTCCATTCAGGCGGCAGGACCGGCGGGTAAACAGGCGTTAAACCTTGATCTGTAATGCGAAGCCCTGTAAAGCCGTAGAGAAAATTCTCTAAAAAACCGCTGGAGACCGCGAGAATGTAAAGGTGATTATTTTGCGCGGTCTCGCTCCTCATATTAAAGGGTGGTTTCACATTGCTGAATTTCAGCCACTTGTATGCCGCTTCACCATTCCCAAGTTCTGCTGCTTCAATGGAAAGCATGGTTGGAAGCATATCGTTAATGTGGTCGGAGTCGACAGTAAGTTCTTTCAAGGATCTTTCAGCAAAGTTATAGTCGTTCTGCCGAACTTCACGGCTCATTGCAAGATCGAGGGCCGGGTAGGACGGCCAGGAAACCGAGCTGCCCATCCAGGTTTTCTGGTCATGGGCAGTCGTTTCGTCGAAATCGAGATGACGCTGCTCTTTCTCTGAAAAGGGGATATACATTTTCTGCGCGATTTCCGCCCACTGAGGGTCTGGGATCTCTCCTACGATACCCGCAGCAGCAACAGCGACCCGCAGTGCCTTCTGCGACACGGCATTATCGAAAGAGTCGTTGGAGACATCGTTGTAAACCTCGTCAGGCGAACATACATGCTGGAATCCATATCGGTCCTTTTCCCGGTAATAAGTGACACGGCTCTCCAAAAACTTCGCCACTTCGCGAATAACCGGGTACCCATAACTGCGCAACCAGGCGACATCGCCGGTGGCCTGGTAATACTGCCACTGGCCGATCGCGACATCTCCGTTGACGTGCATCTCACGGGCGCCGTTGACAACAAATCCGATGTCCGTCGACTCTGCGCCTGTCTGCGGCCCGGACTGCCAGGGATACATTGCTCCTTTGTAGCCGTACGCATTGGCACGCTCCTGGGCGGCCGGAAGTGTGCGGTAGCGGAACATCGCAAGCGACTTTGCCCGTTCCGGATGAAGCAAAACTAGAGCGGGCAAATCCCAAGTGTCGTTATCCCAGAAAACATGTCCCCAGTAAATGAGACTAAGACCGCAGCCGCCCATCCCCCAGGCAGTATTCAAAGTTGAATTCTCATACAGGCTGAAGAGATCGGAGTGAATCATCCGCTGCATTTCAGGATCGCCATCGACGAGGATGTCGGATTTCCAAAGACCGTGCCACGCCAATTCATGTTTGGCGAGCAGTGACGCAAAGCCCTCCGTCCGTGCCTCCTTGGCCCAGTCGATCACTGCGTCCTTCAAGCCCCCCCAATCGTCTCGCGAAACCGCCACATATTTTGTGAACGTATACGTACGGCCGCGATCGACTGGCAAGCTGATTTCCAGGGAGACGAGTTGCTGAGATTCCTCAAGCTTATCCTCGGTGACCTTGACGCCGGGGGGAAGTTCAATCGCAGCCGCTTCCGCAATCTGTGCGCCGTTGCCGGCGGCTCGGCCGGTAATCCATAAAAGCCGCTCAGCCTTGCTACCGCCGAACGATTGGATATTGACGTAACCGGGGTACCATTCCGCCGCCCGTTCTGGTGCCGTGGGATCGGCAAGGCGGATCTCCCTCTCGTTTTCGTCAATCGTTTCTTTCAACTCAGTGCGCGTGTGCAGGGCCAGGGAAAGTCGATGGGCGAACTCCGGGCGGGGTCGCAAGGTAAATCTCAGACGCACGGTTCCCGAAAAATCCGGTTTCAAACTCGAACTGGTCAAGCCCATGTGTGTTGCGTCTTCGCTCACCAGGGTGGTCACCGAAATATGCGTAGATTGGCCGCCGTTTATAAAATCGTATTGCGTGCTGAGGACGCCCTCGTGCATGTGCAAGGTCTGGCGATAATTCTGAAAGTTGGCGCCTGTGACCGGGGTGGAATTTAGCCAGACAACACCATCGGAATAATTTATCTCTGCCCAACTTGGAAGCGCGGCGGGACGCGGAACATCACCAGGTGTGTAGTCCATCACGCCCCCCATCAAGCTCAATGTCGCGTCAGTGCCGCGCGTCGAAGTGGTGTTCGTGAAGAAGCCGTTGGCAAGGTAAGCGGGAAAGTACAGGTTCCCCAGATCTGTTTCAGTAGCCGTTTGATCGAAGCCTGAGTCGAACCCTGATTGAGCGCTTGATCGCCCGGCGCCGCTCTGCGCGAACGCAATCGCGCCAAGAACACCTAGTCCAAGCATTGTTGTGAACGATTTCCTAAATACCTTGGATTTGCTGCATCTCTCTGATCTGTCATAGTTCAGAGGATCGCTCGAGCTCTGGGGTGCCTCATCTGTGGTTTGTTGCCGCGTCATTCGTCTTTCATGGATCACCATCGTCTTATCCCCCATTTGAGTGCTTGCGAGCTTTGCTTCTGTCCTGTAGCAAACCAGCCCGTTGCCGCAGATTTCCCGGCTTACAAGGTTCAACACAATGTGACTGAAGACCAACGAATGATATTCCAGTTTAGAATGTCCCGTCAAAAGCGCCTTTTCAAACAACTCGCGCCGCAACGGGCCAGATTAATTTGTCGAGTCCCGGAGTCAGGCGTATTGCATCACTTCTTCAAGTCCAAATTGATTCGGATTCGCTCTGTTAGCATCTTCCTATGTTTTTGAAGGCTTTTTGCAAAACTTTTTGCGCCTGGTTGATCGCTGGCGCTGCGCTGCTCGCTGGCTTTGGTTTCATTTGTTCCAGCGCGGGGGCGATGGCTTCCGCTTCGGGTTCTGCTCAGGATCGGGCGCGGATTGAAGCAGTTCTGAATGGGCTGAACCGCGGGCACGAGATTGGCCAGGTGGCGATTGCGCCGGACGGCAAGCGGTTGGCGTGGATTGAGCATGACAGCGGTGGGATGGAGATCAGGGTTGCTCCGCTGGGCGATCTGAAGAAAAGCCGGCGGGTGACGGCGGCTGCCAAGCCGGAAGAGCATTGCAGTGAAGGGGAAATGATCTGGTCGCCGGACTCCCAAACTCTGGCCTTCTTTTCCGACTGTGCGAAGACGGGTGTGCAGTCCGATTTGTATCTTTCGCGTGTGGACGGGCAGCCGGCGCGACGGCTGACGGAGCTGAAGGGGTTCGTCGAAGCGCCGGCATTTTCGCCTGACGGAAAGAGTGTGGCGTTCCTGTATGTGCCGGGAGCGACGCGGCCGGCTGGAGCGGTAGCGGCGATGAAGCCGCCTTCCGGGGTGATCGGCGAGGACGGGGTGGAGATCGAGCGGGTCGCTGTGGTGCAAGTGGCGGCTGGTGACAGTAAACAGGAGCCGGCTCCCCCGGTGATGGCCACGCCAGGCAATCTGCACGTTTATGAGTTCGACTGGTCGCCGAACTCGAAGGCACTCGCTTTTGTGGCTGCCGATCCGCCTGGTGAAAACAACTGGTGGGTTGCGAAGCTGTATACGCAGGCGCTGGGCGGAGACCCGAATGCGATCTTGGTGCCCGCCGACGTTCCTGGTCCGTTGCATGGATTGCAAATCGCGGTGCCGCGGTGGTCGCCTGACGGGAAGGCGATTGCGTTTGTTGGCGGGCTGATGAGCGACCAGGGCTCGACGGGCGGCGATGTGTGGCTTATTTCAACCACAGGAGGTCACCCGGTCGATCTGACTCCGCAGCGCCCAACTTCTCCGGCCTGGATCGAGTGGGACGACGACAGCCATATCTTTGTGAGCGAGCTGGCCGGTGGGAACTGCCAACTGGTGCGTATGAAGCTGCAAGGAGACAGGGTTAGCGAAAGCGTTGCCACCAGCTTTGGCGACCCCATCTTCAGCATTCCGGGCATCGTGGGCGACGGCCGGATGAAGCTGAACCTTTCTTCCACTGCCGACCATTCTTTCGTTGTTTTTCACGCCAGCACCTTCAACGATCCGCCCGAGATTTTTTTGGCCAGGACCATTACGCCCGCCGGCAGCCGATCGGCAGATCAGGCTCCCCTCGGACAGATCTCCCACTTCAACGACGGCGTGCAACCTGCCTGGGGCAAGACGATTTCGCTGAGCTGGAAGAACGATCAGTTTAACGTGCAGGGCTGGCTGATTCTGCCCCTGCACTACGATCCACAAAAGAGATATCCGCTCATTGTGGAGGTGCATGGCGGCCCGGCAGTGGCTCGAGTGCCTCATTGGGACGGGGTATGGATGGTGAACGCGGAGGCTTTCTCTTCGCTTGGCTATTTTGTGCTGTTGCCCAATCCTCGCGGCAGCTTTGGTCAAGGCGAAGCATACACCCAGGCCAATCGCAAGGACTTCGGCTACGGTGATTTGCGGGATATTCTGGCCGGGGTGGATACGGTGCTGGCCCAATACCCGGTTGACCCGATGCGCGTAGGGCTCACCGGCTGGAGCTACGGCGGATTCATGACTATGTTTGCCGTGACGCAGACCGGGCGGTTCAAGGCGGCGGTGGCGGGCGCGGGAATTTCCGACTGGCAGAGCTACTACGGAGAGAACTCCGTCGACCAGTGGTTGCTGCCATACTTCGGCGCTTCGGTCTATCACGATCCTGCGGTCTACGCCAAGAGTTCGGCCATCAACTATATCAAGCAGGCCAGGACGCCGACGTTGGTGCTGGTGGGCGACCGGGACGGCGAGTGTCCAGCGCCACAATCCTACGAGTTCTGGCACGCATTGCGGGACCGGCATGTGCCCACGCAACTGGTGGTCTACCCTGACGAAGGGCACTCCTTTACAGATCCAGCCCACCGGCGTGACGTGATGGAGCGGGCCGTGCAGTGGTTTGAGCGATATATGCCTCCCGGAGATTAAGATCTCCTCTCAATTCGGGGCAGGCGCATTCTATGGTAAGCAGTGCGCGGGAACGCAACTTGAGATTCCCGATACTGAGCTGATACCTCATCTGACTGGCGACTGGTTCGTCCTGCTCTTTCGCTCCCATCGCCTCACCTGCACCACGATAACTAAGCAGAGGACGAGCGCTCGCAAAGGATAGAGTATGGCCACCTTATGGGTGCACCCACATCCTTTTACAGCAATAGAGATTTCGCTCTAGCTGCAGCCGCTGGTTGAGCCGCAGCTCATGCAGCGGTAGCAACTGCCGTTGCGGACCATGATGGCGCCGCAGACGCTGCAACTGGGAGCGTCGCCCATCTCGTACATTTGGCGCATGGCGTCGGAAGCATGGTAGATGCCGCGGTCTTTCAACTGGGGCGCAGTCACAGCCGCGGAAGCTTTCGCGTCGAAGCCAACTTGCGATCCGTATTCATCGAAGCTGGCCTCGCGAGCGCCGCCGCTCATCGATCCCGGATTACCCGGATTGCCTGGATTGCCGGCCTGGCCGCTTACCTCTTTCAGCCGTTTGGCTACCTCCTCGGCTAGGCGGGCCAGGTTGTTTTGCGACGCCATCGGGTCCCCATCGTGTTCGTTTTCAGGAATCAGGCTGGGCGAAGCGGGCAGTTGTGAAGGTTGCTGGCCCATGCCGACAAACAATGTCAACTGCGTGCCGGAGAGAAAGCGCAGATTGAGCCAGCGGAAGATGTAATCCATCAGGCTCTTGGCGTAGCCGATTTGCTCGTTGCCGGTCCAGCCCGAAGGTTCGAAGCGGGTATGGGCAAACTTTTCGCACAGCACCTTGAGCGGTACTCCATGTTGCAAGGCGATCGAAATGGAAGTGGCGAAGGCATCCATCAGCCCGGAGACGGTCGAGCCCTCCTTGGCCATCTTGATGAAGATTTCACCGGGCTGGTTGTTGGGATAAAGGCCCACAGTGATGTAGCCCTCGTGGCCGGCGATGGAGAATTTGTGGGTAATGGAGGCGCGCTCGTCCTGCAGCCGGTGACGCACGGCGCGAGGCGGCCCATTCAGATCCTGCGCCGCATCCTTGATGGGTTCCTGTGCGCTTTCAATCGCCGCCGAAGGCGTGAGTACCGGCACGGCTGCGGCCTGGGCAATCTCCTCCAAAGCATGCTGGAAGGATGCGGCTGCGGCCATCACATGCTTCGCGCTCACCTCCAGCTTTTCGCCCGGCTTGGCTTCAAGCGCCTTCAAGTCGATCTCCATAGCCTTTTGTCCGGCGGCTAGTTGAACCAACACACGCGAACCGGCAACGTCCAGAGCCGAGGGCTCCTTCTTCTGGTCCATGCTGGTGTTCAGCGGCTGTGTTCCCTTGGAGCCGTCACGGTAGATAGCGACGGCTTTGATGCCCTGGCGCCAGCTCTCCGCGTAGGCTTCGGCTACGTCTTCCACGCTCGCGTCCTGAGGCAGGTTCACGGTCTTGGAGATGGCGCCGGAGAGGAACGGTTGCGTGGCCGCCATCATCTTGATGTGTCCCATGTAATGGATAGAGCGCGTGCCCTTGGCCGGCTTGAAGCTGCAATCGAAGACCGCCAGGTGCTCCGGCTTGATGCCCGGCGCGCCTTCGATCGTTCCCGTCGCGTCAATGTAGCTGACGATGGCGTTCACGTCGTCGTTCGAATAGCCCAGCTTGAACAGCGCCGCCGGCACGGTGTTATTGACGATCTTGATCATTCCGCCGCCCACCAGTTTCTTGTACTTCACCAGGGCCAGGTCGGGTTCAACGCCGGTGGTGTCGCAGTCCATCATGAAGCCTATCGTGCCAGTGGGCGCCAGCACCGTGGTCTGCGAGTTGCGATAGCCGTAACGTTCGCCATAGAGCAGCGCCATATCCCAGCACTCGCGGCTGGCGTCGATAAGAGCATCGAGCTGCGGCACGCTGAAGGGATCGCTTGCGCTTGCTTTTCCAATATTGTTCACTTCTGCGCGGTGCATCCGGATCACGTCAAGAAACGGCTCGCGGTTGACGTAAAACCCGGGACAGGCCCCGCCCTGGCGTTCCACCGATGCGGTCAGCGGAGTGGCCGAGGCAAGCGTTGGGCAATTGGCCGCGATGATGGCCGACTGCAAATAAGCCTGGCCGCACATGATGGCCGTGAGCACCGCGGCAAAATCGCGCCCCGCTGCCGAATCGTAAGGCAGGCCGAAGGCCATCAGTAGCGCCCCCAGATTCGCATACCCCAACCCCAGCGGGCGGTAGTCGTGGGAGTTCCGCGCGATGGCCTCGGTGGGGTAGCCCGAGTTATCCACCAGGATCTCCATGGCCGTGATGACGATCGAAATCGAGTGACGATAGGCGGGAATATCGAAGACGCCCGCCGGAGTCACGTACTTCATAAGATTGAAGCTGGCCAGGTTGCAGGCCGAGTTATCCAGGAACATATACTCCGAGCAGGGATTCGATGCGTTGATGCGCGCAGTATTCTTCGATGTGTGCCAACGATTGATGGTGGTATCGAACTGCATGCCAGGATCGCCGCACAGCCAGGTGGCCTCCGCAATCTGGTGCATGATGTCCCGCGCCTTGAAGGTATCCACCGGCTTGTGATCTCTCACCGTATAGGTGGTGAACTCGCCGTCGCTCTCATAGGCGCGCATGAACTCGTCGCTCACGCGCACGGAGTTGTTGGCGTTTTGAAAGAAAATCGATGAGAAGGCTTCCGAGTCCGGGCCCGATCCATCGTAGCCCGCCTTGATCAGCGTATGGGCCTTGGCTTCTTCGCTGGCCTTGCAGTTGATGAAATCAAGAATGTCGGGGTGGTCCACGTCGAGAATCGCCATCTTCGCCGCTCGCCGCGTCTTGCCGCCGGACTTGATGACCCCGGCGAAAGCGTCGAGCCCGCGCATGAAACTCAAAGGGCCGCTGGCCGTGCCGCCGCCGGAAACTGACTCCTTGCTGGAGCGCAGCGAACTGAAATTGGTGCCCGTGCCCGAACCGAATTTGAACAGCAGGGCCTCGGTCCGCGCCAGGTCCATGATGCCGCCCATCGAATCCTCAACCGAGTTAATGAAGCAGGCCGAGCACTGCGGATTGTGGTAGCCCGTGGCGCCGTGAACCACGCTCCCTGTGGCCGGGTTCCAGTGCCAGTTCTGCCCCGCCGCATCCGGCTCCAGGCGGTCGCAGCCCACGTTGAACCACACTGGCGAATTGAAGGCCACCTTTTGCGCCAGCAGCATATGCACCAATTCGTCGTGGAAGACGGCCGCATCTTCGGGGGTAGAAAAGTATCCGCCCGCCAGACCCCAGTCGCGCACAGTCTCCGCCACCCGGCCCACCAATTGCCGCACGCTGGCCTCCCTCTCCGGCGTGTCCAGCTTCCCATGCAGGTACTTCGAGGCCACAATATTGGTAGCCGTCATCGACCAGTCGATGGGCACCTCCACATCCTTCTGCTCAAAGATGGTGTTGCCCTTGGCGTCGGTGATGGACGCCGTGCGCTTTTCCCATTGGAAATCGTCGTAGGGGGAAACGCCCTCCGTCGAATACCGGCGGGAAAAGATCAGCCCGTTCTGGGCGTAGGAAGGCTGCTGGGGACCGGCAGAAGTCTGTAGATGGGTCTCGTTCATGGAATCTCCTCGATCACAAAATTTGATGAATACTGCCCCCATCCGGGCGCGCTGCAGCCTGGAAGATGGTGGGCTTGATCTTTTGACAAAGAACCGGGAAACGGAGGATAAAATCTGCCGCGAACTCTCTCTTCTTTGGACGGCTGACGGTGGCTTTTCATGCCTGCTTCGTTACAATCCGATTACAGCCGCAGATGAAAAAATACCGCTGTCCGTGGTACATGTCAACAAGAAACCACAATATCTTGTATTTGGCTCACATTCAGGGCATCTGGTTGCTAAACATTGGCAATCGCCTGTGGAAAGCTCAAATCAGCCTTTTACAGTGCGGATTTGCGGCTCCCATTCCGCCCCAATTTCAGTGCACCCTAAGGTCCGTGCCCCCCTATGGGCATATATTCAAGCCTAGCCTCCACCGGGGCAGAGAACAAGGCGCAGAAACAGTGCAGTTTGAAGGCGCGCCTGTGCGAATTGTGGAGATTCGGTACGGATCCAAGGGGGCTTGAAAATCAGATGAACTGCTCACTGCTCGAAAGCGAGTCTTGCTACGCTGTATGCCGACACTCTTCCTCCCCCGCCACCAGCTCTTCAATGTAGGCATCGAGTCGATCGAATACGCCGGGTTCGGCAATCCCGCTTGCCAGGCCCTCATCAATGGCCTTCCGGAGCGCAGCCAGTTTCTGCTCGTATTCTTTCTCTTCCTTTTCCAGAAGGCGCAAGGCTGTGCGCATCACTTCGCTGGCATTGGCGTAATACCCGCCCTTCACCCGGGAAGTTACAAACTGGTCCAATTTCTTAGGCAGGTTCACGTTGCGAGTCGGCATAGTGCACCTCGCTTCCAGTATAGGAGAATTGGCCAACTTTGCCAAACCAATGGCAAATGAGTACATAGTCGCATGAAAGCGGCTGATAGGCTGGATTTGTGTCCGCTGCCCCTCCATCCCCGCTGAACTGGAAACCCGTCCCCGCGCCCGCTCACCTAACTTTCCGCGGCCGGACCGTCACCCTTGAACCACTCGACGCCGCACGCCACGCCGTAGCCCTCTGGCAGGCGGTCGAGGGGCACGATGAGTTATGGACCTGGCTCCCCGACGGCCCCTACGCAACCGAGGCCGATCTGCGCCGCGCCATCGAGGAAAAACAGTCGGCCGCGGGAGCTGTTTTTCTCGCCATTGTGCCCGCGGCAACCGGAACGGCAGCCGGCTACGCCAGCTACATGCGCATAGAGCCGGCACATGGCGTTGTCGAAGTGGGCAACATTCTGCTCACGCCGCAACTGCAGCGCACCACAGCCGCCACTGAAGCCATGTACCTGATGGCCGCGCACGTCCTTGATCAGCTTGGCTATCGCCGCTACGAGTGGAAGTGCAACGCAAAAAATGACCCCAGCCGCCGCGCCGCCCTGCGCCTCGGCTTCACCTTCGAAGGCATCTTCCGCCAGCACATGGTAGTCAAAGGCGAGAACCGCGACACAGCCTGGTTCTCCATGCTCGACCACGAGTGGCCCGCGCGCAAACGAGCCTTCGAAGCCTGGCTCAACCCGCCAACTTCGATGCAGAAGGCCGCCAACGGGAAAGTCTGGTAACAATTGCCCAAACAAATCAATAAGCCGAATAATCCTGCCCATCAGCAAAACGGCCCCGTGCAAGAAGCACGGGGCCGTTCGTTTGATTGCGTGCGCCAGTCAGGGAATCAGTTGCTTCCCTTGGTTTCAATCCTCATGCCATAGAACGATTTGTGCACAAAGAACACTGACACCAGGAAGAACGCGACTGCCAGCACTTCCGTGAGCACCGGCTGGCTCTTGGTCAGCGTCACGGCAAGCTCGACAGCAAGCAATCCGAACAAGGTCGTGAACTTGATCACCGGGTTCAATGCCACCGACGAGGTGTCCTTGAACGGATCGCCGACGGTGTCTCCGATTACGGTTGCGTCGTGCAGAGGCGTACCTTTTTGTTTCAGGTCGACCTCGACAACCTTCTTCGCGTTGTCCCATGCGCCGCCGGCGTTCGCCATAAAGATCGCCTGGTACAGTCCGAAGATTGCAATCGAAATCAGGTAGCCGATAAAGAAGAACGGCTCAACGAACGCAAACGCAAGCGTAGCGAAGAAGACGGCGAGAAAGATGTTGAACATGCCCTTCTGCGCGTACTTGGTGCAGATTTCCACCACCTTCTTGCTGTCGGTAACCGAAGCCTTCTCTGCGCCTTCCAGGTGGATGTTCGCCTTGATGAACTCCACCGCGCGGTAAGCGCCCGTGGTGACCGCCTGCATTGAAGCACCGGTGAACCATAAATCATGGCGCCGCCGGTGATCAACCCCAGCAGGAATGGCGCATGCAGCAGAGAGAGGTTGTCTTTGCCATGCGTCAGTCCGTCGGTAAGCGCCATGATGATCGAGAAGATCATCGTGGTTGCGCCCACCACGGCTGTGCCGATCAGCACCGGCTTTGCCGAAGCCTTGAAGGTGTTGCCGGCCCCATCGTTAGCTTCCAGCAGGTGTTTTGCGCGCTCGAACTTCGCGTCGATGCCGTAGTCCTTCTTCAACTCAGCTTCGATGCCGGGAATCACTTCGATCAGCGAAAGCTCGTAGACCGATTGCGCGTTGTCGGTGACCGGCCCGTAGGAGTCCACGGCAATGGTAACCGGCCCCATGCCAAGAAATCCGAAAGCAACCAAGCCAAACGCAAAGACTGCCGGCGCCAGCATCAGCGAATCCATCGACGGCCCGGTGCTGAAGTAGTAGCCCATTGACATCAGCCCCACCATGCTCAATCCCAGCCAGTAGGCTGAAAAATTGCCAGCCACCAATCCCGACAGAATTCCCAGGGAGGCTCCGCCTTCGTCCGCCGAGGTGACAACTTCCTGCACGTGGCCCGAACTCGTGGAAGTGAATACCTTTACCAATTCGGGGATGATCGCCCCGGCGAGCGTTCCGCACGAGATGATCGAAGCCAGCTTCCACCACAGCGTATCGTCGCCGCCGAGATTGGGAATCATCAGGTAGGTGACAAAGTAGGTAAGAGCGATGGAAACGATCGATGTGATCCAGACCAGCGAGGTCAATGGCGCCTCAAAGTTCATTTCGTCTGAATTCGCATACTTGATGCGAGCGATCAAGCCGTTGAGAAAGTATGCACCCGAACTCGAGACCAGCATGGCCACGCGCATCACGAAGATCCATACCAGCAGTTGCACCTGCGTCATGGGACTCTTGACTGCCAGCAGAATGAAGGTGATCAAAGCCACGCCGGTGACGCCGTAAGTTTCAAACCCGTCGGCGCTGGGGCCAACCGAGTCGCCCGCGTTGTCGCCCGTGCAGTCGGCGATGACGCCGGGGTTGCGCGCATCGTCTTCCTTGATCTTGAATACGATCTTCATCAGGTCGGCGCCAATGTCGGCGATCTTGGTGAAGATGCCGCCGGCAATACGCAACGCCGCGGCGCCCAACGATTCGCCAATCGCGAAACCGATAAAGCAGGGGCCGGCGTAATTAGCCGGGACGAACAGAAGGATGCACAGCATGATCAGCAGTTCCACTGAGATCAGCAACATGCCGATGCTCATGCCGGCCTTCAGAGGAATGGCAAAGCATGGATACGGTTTGCCGCGCAATCCCGCGAATGCCGTCCGCGAATTTGCAAATGTGTTCACGCGAATTCCGAACCATGCCACGCCGTAGCTGCCCGCGATGCCGACCAGGCTGAACCCCAGGATGATGGGCAGGGTTACCGCAACATTTCCCACCGGCTTCAGCCAGCCGAAGTACATCGAGATAATGACCGCAATGAAAGCCCAGAGCAGAAGAATGAACTTGCCCTGCGTGATCAGATACGTCTTGCAGGTCTCATAGATCAGTTCGGAGATTTCGCGCATGGAGCGATGAACCGGCAGATTCTTTAGCTGCACATAGATCGCCAGGCCGAACAGCAGCCCACCCACGCAGAACAGCAATCCGATCATTAGCAGGGCGTGCCCGTTAATGCCGAGAAAATCCACGCTCGACAAATCCGGCAGTGTCAGATTCGCTTCGCCTCCGGCTCCCTGTTCCTGCGCACCGGCAATGGCCGGGAGCAGCAGGCCCAGAATGGCCGCCATGGTTGTGTACGGACGCTTCAGAAATAACCCGGCGCCCACCTTGACGGTTGCGGCGATCTTCCGCATTTCAAAAGTACCAATCTCCGAGCCGATGACAAACCGCGCGAAGCAGAAAGCTACGATGAGCAAACATGCGCTCACGAGCAGAGAGAAATACACCCAATACTGTGCCACAATTCCTCCGAACTTGAAGTTTTGGTCCGAAACGCGAATGGTTCCGGGATACGCAACCCCATTGAACACTGGGGGAAAGCCATCGCAAGGCTATCATCCGCACACAGCGCTGTCGAGTGATTGCAGTCACAGGATTCCCGACCCGGTTACAGGTGCAGGAATGGACCAATTTGGGCAAGGGCAGCGGGCCATCGCACGCTGTTCGACCAGTACGAACTCCGGCCGCCGGGCAGCGGTGCAACTTGCAGAGCACAAGAAGGTTACGCATGGGTAGTCAAAGGCAAAAAACTGGCTGCTGGTTTTCAGGAAGAGCATCCGAATTCGGGCCAAAGAGCTTTATTCGTATGCCAGCGCGTCGATCGGATCCTTGCGCGCCGCCATCCAGGCCGGATAAAGCGCTCCGCACAAAGCGCCGGCAAAGGCGATTACCGCCCCTTTGGCAATCCACACGCTTGTGATCTCAAAATGCAGGGTGGGAAAACGTGGCCCAGCAGAGCGCTCACGCCAAAAATGCCTACGATTCCCAGCAGCACGCCGGCCACCGCCAGCACCGCTGTCTCGCGCATCACAACGCTGACTACCGTCATCTTTGACGCCCCCATCGATTTGAGAATCCCGATCTCCCGCGTCCGCTCCAGCACCGCCGTATACATTGACTGGAAGATCACCAGAAATCCCACGATGACGGCAATGCCGGTCACCACATCCAGCGCAACGTTAAAGCCGGGCAGTTTTTCCGGGGTAATCATTGAGAGCCACTCATCCATGGTCTGCACCTGGGTGCCCTCCAGACCCCTGGTTGCGTGAATCTCGCGGATCACAGCCGCATCGTTGGCCGGATCGTCACACTTGATGTAAAAGAGCGACGCCTTACCCTCCGCGCCCATCATCTCGCCCATGGTATCGATGGGCAGCAGCTTGCGTCCGCCCTTGCCGTGTTCCACGATGCCGGAGATGTGGAAGGGGCGATTCATGATCGTGATCGTATCGCCCACGGCATGGGCCTGCCCGTATCCGGATTGTTGCTTCCGGCAAAAACGTCGTCGACAATCACATCATCGGCCGCCCGGAACGGCCCGCCGGAGACAAAAACAAAGGGCTTGAGTGCGTTAAAGCTCGGGTAGTCAATGCCGAAGAGCACTTCGATTTTTCCGTGGTGGTTAGGTTTTGAATCACCGGCGCGGCTACGGCAACGTGCGGCAGCCGTCGAATGGCCTCAATGTCTTTATCGGCATGGGAGCGCCTCCCACACCGTTCATATGCTGGCATTCGAGGGCCGCAGAAGCAGATCGGCGCCGATCCCGTTGGTACGCTGCTTCTGATCGTTCAGCATCCCCATGAAGACGCCCACGATGGAGAGAATCATGATGACCTCAATGGCCACGGCGAATACGCTGATGATGGAACGCACCGGCCTTTGCAGCAGATTGGCGAAGATGAGCTTATTCATTCCCGGGCATGGCTCCCAAATTCTCTTCTAGGACGCGGAGGGGCTATATTCGCCTGAAAATCCTCCCCTTTCAGGGTAACAGCCTGGGCCGGGCGTCCGGTGGACCGATCGGTTGCATCGTTTCAATTACGGTACGCCGCGGCAAAAACCTGCGCCTCCGCCCGCAAATCGCTTTGACTGCAAATCGAACTCCGGTTATTGTTAAGCTGTAAATTTTCCAGGTATTCACCTGTTACCGGTTGCGATGGGCAAGTTTGGAGAAGACCTGCGCAAAGAGCGGCTGTCCCGCGGCATTGCGCTGGAACAGATCACCGCGGAAACCAAAATCAGCCAGCGGCACCTGATGGCGCTGGAGCAGGAAAAGTTTCGTCTCCTTCCCGGCGGCATCCTGAGCAAGGGCATCGTGCGCGGCTATGCCGGAGCTGTCGGCCTCGATCAGCAGGACTGGACGAAGCGCTTTCTCGATGCCTATAGGGCCTCAGGCCAGGTGATAGATGAAGACCGCAATTGGCTGGCCTTTGCCTCCAACGTGAGCAAAGCCCGCATCCTGCGCCACGATGCCGTTGAGGTTCGCCTGCGCTGGGCAGGAGCGATCCTGCTGATGCTGGTGGTAGCCATGGCCGCTTGCCTCACCCTGCGTTACTACGGCCAGCGTGCCGGATGGTGGTCCAGCCTGCTGCCCACTGAGCAACTCCACACCGCCGCCCATTCCATTTCTTCCGCGGTGCACGCCATCCTCAATTACGTTGACTCCTGGTTCAGTCGCTGATCTCCGTCCCACAACACATATCTAGCTTTTCCTGCGGAAGGATATATGATGGCATCAAGAAAGGCCGGAGTGACCCGTGATCCGCAGAATCCAGATTGACAACTTCAAGTCACTCGACGGCTTTTCCCTCCCTCCCCTAGGATTGCCTCCACTTGCCAATTTCACCTGCCTAATTGGAGCCAATGGCAGCGGGAAAACTTCTGTATTGCAGGTTCTGGACTTTCTTTGTTACTTCATGCAGGGGAATGTTCGCGGCTGGTTGCAAGATAGAGGATGGGAAGAAGAAATACTTAGTTCCTCGTTCGATTCATCTCCATGGGGCCTCTTCGAGACCTCGATTTCAATGCAGGTTGATCCGTCGATTCAGGCGGAGTGGAGTGTCCGGTACAATCAGCATGCAGGCGAGTGCGACGAAGAGAAGATCGTAATTAATGGCGACACTTTCCTTGAGGTGAAAGATGGAGATGTAACCATCATAGAAGGCAACGGACCGCCGAGGATATATACGGGATTATCGCTGCGTGGTTCAGCCTTGGAAGCGCTTCAAGTTGCGCCCGCTCCGAACCCTCTTAGTATTATTAAGGATTTATTCAGCCGGAATATTGTTACATTCGAGCTATTTTCGCCCAACACTCTGAAAAAGCAGTCTCTGCGCAGCAAGAATATTGGGCGACACGGCGAAAACCTCGCGGGATTCACTGCTGACTTGGGGCGTGAAATCCAGGCCAGAATCAGTGAACGAATGCGGGAGTTCTATCCCGGTATTCAGCAAGTCTTCCTCGATCAGGACCTCATTTCAAAGCTATATCGTCACAATGCAAAGGAAGATTTCTTGAGAGAGGCCGTACCGTCTTCGCAGTTTAGCGATGGCTTTACAAGAATTCTGGCCATTGTGACGCAAATAGAGAGCTCAAACACATCGGATCATGTTTTGCTGATTGATGAGATTGAAGACGGCATACATCCTGAGTTGATGGCCAAGCTGATTGAATATCTTGCCAAATCAAATGCACAGGTGATTGCAACCACGCATAGTCCTTTGAGTCTCAACTATCTTTCAGATGACCAGGCTCGCGAATCGGTGCTCCTCCTTTACCGTAACAGTGAAGGCAGGACGCGATCCTGCCGGTACTTTGATCTGCCTTCCACGAGAAAAAAGCTCGGTATTCTTGGCCCCGGAGAAGTCTACGTCGATACCTCTATCGAGCTTTTGGCACGCGAGGCGGAGGAGATGGAACGAGGCGCTTCCACGCAAGCGGGAGCGTCAGGCCAATGATTCTCGTTCTCTCTGGCGAAGGCCCGACCGATCTCGGAACCACACGACAGAGTGAAGCTGGACGAGAGTTTGTGTCCGGCCCAATGGCATGGATCATCGATAAACTCTTGAAGCGGCCTCATAAACTGAATTACTCGGTATTGGAACTCCACGTGAACGGCGGGGATTGCGTCTGTTTTCTGGATAAAGCAGATCTTGCCGCCCTTCGCTCCCCAAAGCCACTGTATTTGCCGCGCGGTGAAGACGCGAAAAAGAGAAATCTATTTTTCTTTAAATCGGCCTTACTCCTCGGAAAACACGCAAAGACGATTGCGGCCGAACGGAACTCTCATGTAATCGCAATCTTTTTTCGCGATGCTGATGGAACCAACTCTACACCAAGAGCAGATTGGCAAATAAAGTTTGAATCAATGCAAAGTGGCTTTAAGACAGCGGAGTTCCAATCCGGCGTTCCGATGGTGCCGCGACCCAAGTCAGAGGCATGGATGCTGTGCGGACTTTTCAAGCATGAAAATGCCGAAGGAAAATTCAACTGGCTGGAAAATGAGCCTGGGAATGATGCCAGCCCGAACAATCTTAAGGCACGGTTGACGGAACATCTTGGTTATCAACCAAATGCATCGCAACAAGCAGACCTGGTAAGGGACGGTCAGATCATCCCTGAACTTATCGATCTGCCCAGCTTTACAGCGTTTCGCGAAGAGCTTGATCGGGCCTACGCCAACACAGCGCCACCAATCAACTGACAGGAATCCCTTCCCACGGGCCGCTGTGCCCCATTCGCTGTCAGTCTTTGTCCCCAACCGCCCGCCGCGGTTAACATGTATAGATGCGCTTCTCGAGGCTACGGTCTCAGAAACGTTGTGAACTATGCCGGCGTGGGGGCAGATGGGAGAAGAGAGCGGTTTTGGGCTCTTCGCCGCTGCTCAGGGGCCATCCCGGCAGGCCACAAATACGAAAATCCCTTCAATGGGGAGGAATCCGAAGTTGAGCGATCGTTTCTTATTTACCTCTGAGTCCGTCACCGAAGGCCATCCGGATAAAATTGCCGATCAGGTCTCCGACGCCATTCTGGACGCATGCCTGGACCAGGATCCCTACAGCCGCGTTGCCGCCGAGACGCTTACGGCCACCGGC
The DNA here is from genome assembly GCA_963839225.1 of uncultured Acidobacteriaceae bacterium. GTDB lineage: Bacteria > Acidobacteriota > Terriglobia > Terriglobales > Acidobacteriaceae > Telmatobacter. The sequence continues at coordinate 29,437 of CAWIVA010000036.1, read as the reverse complement.
CTGGTGGTCATTGCCGGCGAAATCACCACCAAGGCTTACGTCGATTTCCAGAGCCTGGTGCGCGGTGTTGTGGCCTCCATCGGCTATGACAATGCGCTTTACGGCTTCGACTCCAACACCTGCGCCGTCATCTCCACCATCAACAAGCAATCCGGCGATATTGCCCAGGGCGTGGATACCGGCGGCGCCGGCGACCAGGGCATGATGTTCGGCTACGCCTCTAATGAAACCCCGGAGCTGATGCCCGCTCCCATTTCGCTGGCCCACAAGCTCTGCCGCCAGCTTACCGCCGTGCGCAAATCCGGCAAGCTGCCCTACCTGCGTCCCGACGGCAAGAGCCAGGTGACGGTGGAGTACGACGAGAACGGCAAGCCCGCCCGCATCGACGCCGTGGTCATCAGCAGCCAGCACTCTGAGAGCATCAGCAATGAAGAGTTGCACGCCGATATTCTCAAGTACGTGATCCAGGCCGTGCTGCCGGCCAAGTGGCTCGACGAGCACACCAAGTACCACATCAATCCCACCGGGCGCTTCGTCATCGGCGGCCCCATGGGCGATACCGGCCTCACCGGCCGAAAGATCATCGTCGACAGCTACGGCGGCATGGGCCGTCACGGCGGCGGCGCATTTCAGCGGCAAGGATCCGACCAAGGTGGACCGCTCCGCAGCCTACATGGCTCGCTATATCGCCAAAAACATTGTGGCCGCAGGCCTGGCCGAGCGCGTGGAAGTGCAGTTGGCTTACGCCATTGGCGTAGCCGAGCCGGTGAGCGTGCTGCATCGACACCTTCGGAACCGGGAAGCTGAGCCACTCCAAGCTGACCGAGTTGGTTCGCAAGAACTTCTCGCTCACCCCCAAGGGAATTATCGAGAGCCTCAACCTGCGCCGCCCCATCTACCGAATGACCGCAGCCTACGGCCACTTCGGCCGCACCGAGCCGGAGTTCACCTGGGAGGCAACCGACAAAGCCGCCGCCCTGGCCGAGCAGGCCGCCCTGGCTGCCGCGGTTAAATAGGCCCTTTCCCTAAAGTGCGTTAACGGAAGATGGGATCCATCAATCGATGGGTCCCATTCTTTTTCCCGCCCCCCGGCGGATGGAATAGAATTTTCGAGGATACAGCGTCTCTCAAAACGAGGAGCTATCGATGCGTCTTCCAGCACTTGCCATTCTTGCACTCGGCCTGGCCGCCCTGGCCGCCGGGCAAACCTTTGCGCAGGCCACAACCCCATGGGACTACGAGGGCAAGCGAGGCGCACTGGCTTGGCATCGGCTCGATCCAGCTTACAAAATTTGTTCCTCCGGCCATCAGCAGTCGCCCATCGATATGCGTGGCGCGCACCTCAACAAGGCTCTCCAGCCCATCGAGTTCCACTACATTGCCGGGCCCGTCGCGATGGTGAACGATGGCCACACCATCGTGGCTCACGTGGACCACGGAAGCTACATCGTTGCCAACGGCGTGCGCTACGACCTGGTCTATTTCGATTTCCACCACCCCAGCGAGGAGACGGTCAAGGGCAAGCTCACCGATATGAGCATCCACCTGGTGCACCAGAGCGCTGACGGCAAGCTGGCGATTATTGCCGTGCGCCTGAAGGAAGATATGGGCAATCCCAACGCCGTGCTGGCCATGCTGTGGCCCCATCTGCCCCAAAAAGCCGGCACGAGCGATAAGGTTGCCGACCTTGTAAATCCCGCCGGCCTGCTTCCCGCCGATCGTGGCTACTGGACCTATATGGGCTCGCTAACCGCCCCGCCCTGCACCGAAGGAGTACGCTGGTTCATCTTCGAGCAGGAGATCAGCATGAGCCGCGACCAACTGCGCACCTTCGCTCCCCTGTTTAAGGTCAACACCCGGCCCTTGCAGGATGCCCACGGACGGCGCATCGAAGCTAATGAGTAACGATCAACGCTTTTTTGAGATGCGGCTCTTTAGTCTCGGCAAATGCAACCCTGGGCGGGTCGCCGAGCGTCACTGTGGCATCCACCGTTCGCTTGCGAGCGCCCTCGTCGACCTCGCTTTGCTTGAGCGTAATGGCGTTGTGGGCGATCTCTGCGTCGGAGCTCCAAAGGTCGAAGCGGGCAAGCTGCGGCGGAACTGAGCCAGAATCTGCCGCAACAGCCCCATGCCGCCAATCGAAGTGCATCGAGCCTTTGGCCGAGGCGGCCAGTTCTTTATCTGTGAAACCGGAGAGATCGAGCTGGCCGTTTCCGCTGAAGGCGCCGCCCGACCAGCGCTGCCTCAGCAGCCGGCCCACGGCCGCGGGATTGAGCTTTTGAAAGCGAGCCTGCAGCGAATAGAACGGTTTGTCCCCACTGCTGAGCGTGCCGTCCACCTGCACGCGGCCGCCGAACAGGCCGGCGTCGAGCCCTGAAATCTCTGCTCCGGCAGGCAGGATGAACAGCTTGGCCGACGGCTTGACGAGCGTAACCGGCCCAACAATGAGGGACTCGGCCTTCACCGTTCCCTGGAGCCTCGGCCAGACAGGCGCAGCAGATTGATTCATCTTGCGCAGCCGGTCGATCAGCGCCGAGATCATCGTGCCGCGCTGATGCGCTCCCAGAATCGCCGCTTGCATGACGCTCAGGTCAAGATCGCCAAATTCCACCTTGAACTGCGGCAGGCAGGGCTGGAGCGGGTCGCAGTTTGCGGGAATGCTGAGGCTCGCCTTTCCCTCCACCGGGCCGTAGGAGAAAACCACAGGGTCCCAGCGGGTTTCGCTGCCGCCCAGGCGAAGCGTTGCCGCTGAAATCACCACGTGGTTGGCCAGATAATCGGACTTCCAGTTGGTGTCGTGCAGAAGAACGGTTCCGCTTATAGAATCTGCAACCGCTTGGCCCGCTTCAGTCACTGCAGACGGGTTTCTGGAGTTCTCGCCGGGTGCAATGCTGTTGAGAGGAATGCTCGCAGGCGGCATCCACGGTCCCTCGGCGCTAAGATCCACGGCGACTGGCTCTCCCGCCAGCGCGTCCAATGCCACGCCATTCCCCAGTCCAGCCGCGTGCGCCATCTCCCTTGCCCGTGCAAGCCCAGCCTGGCCATGTACATTTATCCGGTAGCCTGAGAGCGCCAGCCGCGAGTCAACTGTGAGAGGAACCGCCCCGCCGGCGGCGATAACCATGGTTGCCGCCAGCGCCGGCGGCTCGGGCTCGCCGCTGTGCTGATCCACAGCGCCGGCAACGGGTTCCAGCACCACTTTTGAAATTCGGATGGGCGTGTGGAGTGCGTCGCCGCTCAGTTGAAATCCATCCACAGTCAAGCTGCCGGTAATCGGCCCCTGCGATGCGGAACGCGCCTTCGCGCTCCTGCCGGATGCCGACTCTTTTCCCGCGATTTGGTCATAAGCGATCTTCCCGCTGATCGCGCCGCCGGCTTCAAGACCGGAGCCGAACCCGCTGCGAACAGTGCGCAATGCATCGAGGACCGCGGCTACCGGAATCCGGTCTAACTCGACTGAGATGCGCGGCTGCTGGCCCTCGCCCGGCAGGTCTCCGGCAATATGGACGCGGCCGTCGCCGAGTGGAGAGTCACAGGCCAGGTTGTTGAGTGCGCGGGTGGAATAGTGGTAGACAAAACCGCAGTTTGCGTCGAAGTCCATAGGCGCAGCCGGGGCAAACTCGGCACGGTGGACTCCAGTGGCGCGCAGACGAGTCTTCACCTGGGCGGCTTCGGCGGTACCGTCCAGGTGCAGTTCGCCGGTCAGGTCGCCCCGCCAGCCGGGATCGGACCCAATGACCAGCCGGGTGAGCTGGCCCAGTTGCGCTTCCCGCCAATCCATATCCAGATGCACCGGCATCTGGTGCAACTCCGGCGCCCGGCGCACGTTTGCTTCCAGCCGCACGATCCCGGTATCGGCCTGTTGCAGGCTCACGTCGGTGCGAGCCGGCTGGCCGCGCAGTTGGATGCGCCAGTCTCCCGGCTCCTGCTGCCAAAATGAGAGTTCTGAATCGACCAGCGAATACGGCAGCTTCTCCACGCCGCTCTTGATATTGATGCGGGAGTTGGTTGCCTCAAGAAAAGGCAGCGGAACAGCACGCCGCCCTTCGCTCTCCTGAGCCGATCCAGCGTGTGCGGCCGCGGTTCGGAAAAACGAATCGAGATTCCAGTGGCCTGTCTCGGTGCGCACCAGGTTCAGGCTGGCCTCGTCCACGCTGATGCGGCCAATCTCCAGCCGTCCCCGCCACAACGAAACCAGACTGAAGGATGCGGTGACGGTATTGGCGTGCAGGAAAGGCTCGGCGCCGTAGGCCGGGTCTTCTTCAACGCTCAGATCGCTGAGCACAAATGCCGGCCTGGGCAAGACGCGCAACTCCACTGAAGAAAGGCGCACAGGCCTGCCCAGGGATGCGGCCATCAAACTCGTAATCTTGCTCTTGTAGCGATTGATGCTCACCAGCGGAGGCACAATCAGAACTGCCAGCAAAACCAACACCGCGACCAGTGCCAGCCATAGCCGCCTGTGCGTTCGTTGCCGGGGTTCAGCGTCTTCCGTCATGGTTTCTCAGTAATCGGTTGTCAGTCGTCAGTTGTCGGTAGCCCGGTTTTTTTGACTGACCACTGACAACTGATCACTGACAACTTTTTTTATCTCACTATATGCAGCGTCCGACTCCAGCGCGTATCGCTGAAGAAATGCAGCGCCTCGTAGCCCATTCTGGCCACTGTATCGCCGATGCCGGATTGTTCATACTGCTCCGCGGAGGTTTTGACCGACAAGTAGTTGAACAACGGGCGGCCCTCAATATTTTCTCTGGGCACAAAACCCCAAAAACGCGAATCGAGGCTATTGTGCCGGTTATCGCCCATCATAAAGTACATGCCCGGTGGAACCACCAGTTCACCGTTTTCGATGTGGTTGGGAAAGTCCACCGCCCAGGCCTCAGGAGTGCCTAGGTTTGCATCCGGCGTGGGCACCGGCGGAACGGACGGAAACTCGTCAAGAAAGTCTTGATGATTCTCTGGCGTTGTTGCTTCGGCGTACGGCTGGTCTTGCGCCACTCCGTTGATAATCACGATACCGTTGCGCAGATGGATATGGTCGCCAGGCACGCCAATGAGTCGCTTGACCAAGTGCATGTGGTCGCCATTCTTATCGGACACCGGTTTGTAAAAGACCACAATGTCGTTTCGCTGTGGTTCGCGGTAGTGAATCAGCGGCATCCATTTGGTGGGTGGAGCGAAGGTAATTCGATCTACCAGCAGATGGTCACCTATCAGGAGTGTCTTTTCCATTGATCCAGAAGGAATGACCATGTTTTGGCCCTGGAGCGTGGTGGCGAACAGCCAAATCACGACAAACACGCAAAGGCCGGCCAACATCTCGTAAGGCGTCTCTTCCACCTTGTTTCGAATGGCTGCTGGCTGTTCCGTCGATGCCTCATTCTTCTTCATCCAGCCTCTACCTCACCGGGTGCAGCGTCCGCTTCCAGCGCGTATCGGTAAAGAAGTGTAATGCAACGTGGCCCATCCAGGCCACGGTGTTGCCGATCCCGGTCTGCTCATACTGGTCCTCCGAAGTCTTGAACGACCAATAGTTGAACAGCGGCCGGCCTACGATATTTTCCCTGGGCACAAAACCCCAGTAACGCGAATCGAGGCTGTTGTGACGGTGGTCGCCCATCATGAAGTATTTGCCCGGAGGAACCACCAGCTCGCCATTTTCAATGTGGTTTTGGAAGTCTACGCTCCAGGCTTCGGTGGCGACAGGCGGCGACGGTGGAACCGAAGGAAATTCATCCACAAATTCCAGATCGCCGCTGGGTGAGATCTTTCCTTCCTTGGGCGGGCTCTGGGCTACGCCGTTGATGACGACGATGCCGTTGTCGAGGTGAATGTGATCGCCGGGCACACCCACCAGCCGCTTGACCAGAAACAGGTACTGCGGCTTTCCTTCCGCGTCCAGGTCCGGCACGGGCTTGATGAAGACCACAATATCGCCGCGCCTGGGTTCGCGATAGTGCACCAGCGGCATCCACTTCGCGGGCGGTGCCAGCGTGATGCGGTCCACCACCAGGTGGTCGCCCACCAGCAGAGTATTCTCCATCGATCCCGAGGGAATCACAAAATTCTGCGCCAGAAAGGTGAGGATGAAAAGACCAATCACCAGCACCGAACAGATGCTGGCCACCGCCTCAAACGGCGTCTCTTCCACTCTGGTTTCCTGAGGAACCGGCTGCGCCTCAGTCGGCGTCTTGGGAATTGGCGTCTTTTTCTTCGTCATCCTGTGCTCTTTGTCAGGGGCCAGGGATCAGGGGTCAGAAAAAACCTCTGACTCATCGGCACTAATCACTATTCATTGATCTCTTGGCTTATCTCTGATCCCTGACCCCTGATCCCTGTTTTCAATGCACCACGTGGAAGATGCGCTTCCAGCGGGCAAATCCGGTGAGTCTGGCCGAGAGTTCACTCTCGTGTCCGAGTCTATCATCCGCAGCCTTTCGCACATCGGTGGTGGAGGACCGGGTGAGCGAGAAGTAGATCACTAGCGGCCGCGCCACAATCTCCCGCCGCGTTACGAAGCCCCAGTAGCGGGAGTCCGTGCTGTGATTGCGGTTATCGCCGAGCACAAAATATTCCCCTTCGGGAACAACCAGTTCGCCGTCGCGCGTGAGGCTCTGCATCTGCTTCCACCACACCGGATCGACCTCCGGATCGGTGTATACCTGGGCGGGAAAATCGTCACGGAATGGATTCGGCGCGGCAGGTTCAAAGGCTGCGTAAGGTTCGTCCAGGGCCACGCCGTTCACCATCACACGCCCATCCTCAATGCGCAGCCGATCGCCTGGTATGCCCACAACTCGCTTAACAAGATAAGGGTGCTGAGGGTGATGGAAGATGACTATATCGCCGCGAGTCACGTCTCGATAAGGCAGAAACCACCGGCTGATGCTGTCGGGCGGGGCAAAAACCTGCTTGTTCACCAGCAGAAAATCTCCCACCAGCAAAGTGCGCTCCATGCTCTCGGATGGAATCAGATAGGGTTGCAACACAAACGCGTTCAGAAACAGTGCCGCTACCACCAGGGTAAGCAGCCAGGCCAGGGCCTCAGGCACGGCAGGCAATCCTCGAAGGATCCGCTGTAGTCGCGGCGTGCCGGGCTGCTGAATTGCGCCGCTCATTGCTCTGCGTGCTCCTCTATGTTCGCGCCGGACGCCAGGTCACCGCTTTTGGCCTCGATGGCCGTCAGCCGCTCCAGCGCGCGCCTTGCAGCATCCTGTTCCGCCAGTTTTTTCGTAGTTCCCTTGCCGCGCGCCAAAGGCTTTCCTGGCCCTCCTTCTTCCGCTTTCAGCAATACCTCCACCAAAAATCGTTTGTGATGGTCGGGACCGCTTTCACTTCTGATCTTGTAAACAGGCGAACCAGCCCGCGCAGCCTGGAGATGCTCCTGCAGCGCCGATTTGTAGTTGCCCAGCGCGGCCCCGGAATGCAACTCGCGTGCTAACTGCTCGGCAGCTTCACCCATTACCCATCTGCCCGCAAAAGCCCTCACCGGTTCCAGCCCGCCGTCAAGAAACATCGCAGCCAACACCGCCTCCATGCTGTTCGACAGCACGGTGCTCCTGTTCCTCAGTCCTCCGCGCTCCTCGCCAGGGTTCAGGCGCAGATAGCTGCCCAGCCCGATGGCCTGGGCAACCTCCGCCATGTGTTGCCGGCTCACCAGCTTGGCGCGCACTCGGGTCAGCTCTCCCTCCTGCCACTCAGGATGCGCCTTGAACAGCTCTTCCGCCACAACCAGCCCCAGCACCGCATCGCCCAGAAATTCCAGGCGCTCATTATCCCCCACGGCCGTCAATTCTTCATGCCCGTTTTCAAGCGCCTGCGCGCCGGGCGCCCGCTGTTTTAGCACGGAGCGATGCGTAAGCGCGCGCTCCAGCAACTCCGGCCCTCTAAAGATGTGCCCCAGTGAAACTTCCAGTTCGGAAAGATCTGCTTTCATCTGCGCCTCCACAGTTTCAAATTCCAATGGATTCGTCATGGGGACAGCGGCGCTGCATCAGTTACGGAAAAACTTCCCGCCAATGTTTTTATTAGACTCCTTGTGGTCCTGTGAGGGTTGCAGAATGCGGACTATTGCGGTTTTGCCGGTTGCTCTGAACTTCCCGCATTCGGCTTCACGGCGCCGGAAGTATCGTCCTGCGCATCCTCGTCGCAACTGTGACCTCGGACGGCATAGGCTGCCTTGAGCCCGCGCTCGGCGGCCAGACGGGTATCCTGCTGCCCATCGCGAACCGTGAGCGCCGCTGTGTACTCTGAAAGCGCCTCGTCGCGCTTGCAGTCCAGGTCCAGCATCCGGCCCAGATAAATGTGCGACCAGGCCAGCAGCCGCGGTTCCTTGCTGGTGGCCAGAGTCTTCTGGAATCCGTCCATCGCATCGTCGGGATGACCGGTCAGAATCGCCGCCCTGGCCAGGATGAAGTGGGCGCGGGCACTTGTAGCCACCGATTCCACATTGTCGGATTGCACGGTGAGCGCCTGCCGCGCCAGTGTGCTGGCCGTTGCCACATCGCCTGCCGCCAGCTTCGCCTCAGCCAGATCCAACCCGGTTAATTTGCGCGGCGTGCTCCGTCCCAGCACCTCGCCATCGGCTTCCTTGTCAAAGTCGATATGGCGCGCGCGCTCTACCTGTTGATCCACGTCCATGCTGTAAACCATCTCGCCGATGGTGTCTTTCAGGCTGGCCGCGTCCTTCTCAAACTGGATCAACTGCTCATAGAAGTACTGCGTAAACACGAATCCTTGCGTCATGTCGTGATGCACGGCGGCCCAGCGCACGGCGTCCACTTTCTGCTGGTAGACGATCCGCTCGTGCTCGTAACGCGGCAGGTCGGAGCGGTCAACGCCGGCCGGAATCTTGTACTCGGGAATCCCTGTATCCATGGTTCGCGCCTCGATAGCCTTGATCAGGCACTCGATGGTCAGCGGCAGGGAGTCGGAGCGCAGGCGAAAATCCAGAGGAGCGTCGCGCACCACCTTGAGAATCGGCTGCATGCGATCAACAGCCGTGGCGCGCGCATAGAGAAGCGGCTCGATGATGTAGTGCAGGTAGGTGTGGTGCACGTCGCTCATGCGAATCCTTCCGTCCACCGGTGAAACCACCACCACGTAGTCGGTGCCGTAGATGCGTGCGTTGACCATGCGCGGCGAGAGAGCGGCTCCAGGATCACAATGAACCTCTGCCCTTCATAAGCCGATGCCGGCATCTTGAGGTAAAGATTGGTGTTGACGATCATATTCGACAGCGGATCGTGCAGCCGGTTCTCTTCCTCGTCGTAAATATGGTGCACGCCAAGCCAGATTCCATGCAGGTCCACGGCAGCCGCAAAGTCCTTGAGCAGCGGCACAATCTCCGCCACCTGAGTCGAATCGGGCGGCATCTCGGAAGATCCTGCGAGACCTCAATCTCCGGCGGCGGGGTCAAATAAAGCGACAGAGAAATATATTGCGAAATATCCAGGTCCGAGCCCGTCAGCCGGTGCTGGGCAACGTAAAGGCAGAGGTTGTCCCGTTTGGCGCGCGCATCCTCGCTCTTCGCCAGCGCCTGGTTGATCTCCTCGCGCACCCGTTTGCGCACCGGCGCGCTCTCTTCTAGGCCTTCGTCGTAGCCGCATGCATTCAGAGCCGCGGCCATCAGGAAAACCGGCTCCGAACTGATCAGCGAGATGGTTGGCCCCGCGGGATCGATCAGCGAAGGCGCCCGCTCCCGCGGCATTGACGGCGTGGACGAGCTCTGGCCCTTGGTGGAGCTGCTGTCTTTGGATTGAGCCGGTGCCGCCGTAAGCCCGGCAAACAAAATAGCGGCAAATAATACGGCGAAAGTGCGATAGGTACGCAGCGTCATGAATATACCTTGCTAGCAAGTCTAGTTTAGTAGACGCAGCGGACTGTGAACAGGGATCAGACGGACCAGTAGAGGGCCATCGAACAAGCAACGCCCATTTTGAAGGGTATGTGTGGGTAGGTCGGGGTTTTAACCCCGACACATGATTCCCACGATGGGCTTTAGCCCCTGAGGAAATAATCCCTCAACCTGACCCATTACCTGCGAACGATCGAATGGCTACTCGCGAGGATAAATCGCATCTCAATCACACCTCACCGTGGACCCTCTGCCCACGCCGCCGCGCCGAACTCTTGGCCTGCCGCGAAAGTGCGTCATGAGAGGCCGTGTTATGCGGTTCCCGTTTCATGGCGGCCAGCCTTGAGCGCCCGCGCGTTGTGGACCCTTCCTCGCCGCTGACCGGATGCGTTTGCCCCTTTTTCGTAATCGCGATCAGCCCGTTCGCGAGTGGCATCGCTGGATTTGCCCCGAGCAGGAGGTTTCAGCGGTATGCCCGCGCGCCGCGCCTTGCTCAGCCCAATCGCAATAGCCTGCTGCGGCGACCGTGCGCCGTGCACCCCTTCGCGAACGTGCTCCAGTTCTTCGTGCACAAACTCGCCGGCGGCCGTTGCAGCCGACTTCCCTTCCTTGAGGTCCTTGCGCGCAGCCTCCGCAGTCGATTGAGTTGGCATAGTGACCCTCCTTTCCCGCCACTCAGATGCGCTGGCATCGAAGCAGGATGCATGCTTCGACAACCAACCGTAGCCGCCCGCCAAAAATCAACCGTGCCAAAGGTGTGCGGGAGGTTAACGAAAACCACACTGCCGGTTTGCCGGTCAACCGCTCGGTAGGTTCGTAGACCTGGTCAAATACAATCGGCGGCTACGAAGGCGCGATTGGCCGGGATTCCCAGCCACAACCTCCGCAGCGGGCTCTTGAATCTGTATCCTTAAATGGACCAAGACCCGTTGCGATGGACGCGCTCGTGCCCTATTCTGGTCCCGAGCAGGACGCTGATCGAGACAACGGGCAACAGGAAGGCCTTTCGGACTTCCTTCTGAGCACTTATATGACTGAATACGATGGCGAATTGACGCGGCTTGTCGAGCAGGTCAATCGTTCCGCCAGGGAATCCAAGGCCGACGAGATCAAACTGCTTGACCAGTTTCTCGCCCTCGCAGTCCAGCGCCGGGCATCCGACCTTCTTTTGGTTGCCAACTCACCGGCGATCCTGCGCGTGAATGGCGCTCTCACTGCCGGGATCGGACAGAGTTTATCGCCTGCTGAACTGCGCAGCCTTCTCCTGCCCATGTTGACTTCAGATCAAATGGCGGAGTTGCAAACCCGGAAATCACTCGATTTCTGCTTTGTCCGAAAATCAATTGGGAGGTTCAGAGCCAATTATCACTACCAGCGCGACACCCTTGCAGCGTCAATTCGTCTTCTTCCGGAGCAGGTGCCTTCTCTGGAGTCGCTTCACTTGCCGCCAGGGCTTGCGCTTCTCGCAGAGCGCCGCCAGGGCCTTGTGCTTGTCACCGGGCCGACCGGCAGTGGAAAAAGCTCTACCCTTGCCGGATTGATCGACCTGATTAACAACCGCCGCCGCGATCACATCATTTCGATCGAGGATCCGATCGAATATCAGCATTCCAACCGCAACTCCATCGTGGAGCAAATAGAGCTGGGACATGACACGCCAGGCTTCGCTCAAGCCGTACGCTCGGCTCTGCGACAGGACCCCGATGTCATTCTGATTGGCGAGATGCGTGACAGCGAGACCATGTCGGCAGCGCTGACCGCCGCTGAAACCGGACACCTCGTTCTGAGCTCTCTCCACACCAATGACGCAGCTCAAACAGTTCTGCGTATCCTCGACATTTTCCCCTCCACCTATCAGTCGCAGATACGGCAACAACTGTCATTGGCTCTGTTGGCGATCATCTCGCAACAGCTCCTGCCGACGTCATCCGGGGCTGGCCGTTATCCCGCTGTCGAGATCATGCTCGCTACACATGCAATCCGCAATCTCATTCGTCGCGGAGATGACCATCAGCTTCGCGCCCACATTGAAACAGCGAGATCTGAGGGGATGCTGACGATGGAACAGTCTTTGGCAGAGTTGGTCCGTACCGAGCGCATCTCACGCGAGACAGCCTTCGATCACTCGCACCATCCTGAAGACTTGCAGCGCCATCTCTCTTTGTAGTCCAGACCGGCAGCCTGCTCTTCCTTTATGTGAAGAGCGGAGCATTTTGCATAATATATGACCGCCGAAGCGCACAATCATTCCATGACCCTCTCCATATCTCGAGGAACACTCCGCAATTGTCCATAACGTCTTTGCTGTCTAGAATCTGGAAATAACTTCTTTAGAAACAGAGAGTTGGCGCGGAACCCGCGCCCTATCCCCTTGAAAACAGTGAGTTTCCCGCAAGATACCGGGGGGGAGGGGGCAGGGAAAGGAGTGTAAACCGGGCGGATGTCCGAAAACTGCTCATACCGGCGGGAACGTAACTATTCCCTATTCCCTATTCCCTATTCCCCGCTTTTATCACCCGCGCACTGAAACGCCGGAGAAGGACAGCACTGCCAGGCCGCGGACCGGCTGACCGAAAAAGCGCGCCGGCTCAAAAACGCTGAACAGAAGCAAGTTCTCAATCTGCGCGCGAGTGGCCGCGTCGGCAGGTCCGGAGACGATGCGGTAGTCGTAGACACGGCCTGCCCCGTTGATATAAGCCTCTACCACCACCGGACTGGAGACGGCGCCGATTTCGTTATTGCCCACGGCGCTGGAAAGATAAAGCAGTCGCGGCGCGGTTGCGTTGCCAAGGGGCTCGTCCTTGCTGGCGTGGGCTATCTCAGGCTGGGTAAACATGGTAGCCAGAACGATGACTGAACCCATGAGCAAAACCGCGCTGGCAAACCCGGCCGAGGCCTGCAACAGGAAGGGTCCCAGGGAATTTCTCCACACCAGGTTCCAGCCCGCAAAGATGCTCTTGCGGCTGCGCGCACGCTCCTGGCTGATGGCCACGCGAATCCGCAGCGGCAGATCGTCAGGTTCCGGCGCCGGTCCCAGCGAGGCCAGCGTGGCCTGCACCTGGCGCAGCGACGACCACTCCCGCGAGCACTCGCGGCAATTTTCAAGGTGGGCCGCAATGAACTGCATCTCTCGTCCGTTCAGCCGGTCGTCTAAATACTCAGTAAACTTTGCTTGCACTGCACTGCAACCGTTCATCGCGCCTCCTCTCCAAGAGGTATGTCTAATCTGCTGTTTGCCGCGTCAGGCGGGGCCGCGGACTGAGCCGTCAGAATCGCCTTTAAACAAGCGCGCCCCCGCACCAGCCTCGATTTCACTGTGCCCAGGTTCACGCCCTGCATCTCCGCCACATCTTCGTAAACGAACCCTTCAATATCGCGCAGGATCAGCGTGCTGCGAAACGGTTCCGGCACCTGCTGCAATGCCGCCTCAACCCGCGCCCTGGTTTCCTCGTGCACGGCCTCGTCGAAGGGCGACTCCGCCGGATCAACCAGAGTGTCTTTCAGCAGCAGCGGCGTTCCGCAATCCCCGCCGCTCATCTCCTGCTCGATGGGCGTCTCCCGCTGCTTGTGCCGCATCCACCAGCGCCTCTGGTTTGAGGCTTCGCGCAGGGCGATGCGGTAGATCCAGGTGCGCAGAGTAGACTCGCCATGAAAGCTGCCCACGCCGCGGAAGACCTTTACAAACACCTCCTGGGTGAGATCGGCGGCATCGGCGCGGTCCTGCACCGAGCGCGCGATCAGCGAGTAGATGGGTTGGTGAAAGCGCGCGATCAACCATGCAAACGCCTCCTCGGAACCGGCCTGAAGTTCAGCGATCAGAGCCGCTTCGTCGGATTGGAGGGTCAGCGCGCTGGCAAGATTGCCCATGGTGAGGTCCACCTGCACTTCAGTATCCTCCCACCTTACCGCAATCACAAGCACTTCAAGCAATTCTCACCGGGCCTGTCGCCCCATGCCAAATACTCAAGTACCGATTGCGGCCACTCCTCCGGGGCCCAAAAACTGCTGCCCAAAAACCAACTGCCGCGGAGTGCGCGGGAAACGGAACAAAGCCAAGTGAGCAAATGCCCCGCGCGCTCTATTGTCTTAGACACCGGGGACCCCCCAAAGTGTTCCCGGTCACGACAGTGTCCATTCTTTCGTAACCTGAAATGAAACATTTTGAGCGTAAATACGATTCTTCGCCCCGGCTCGGAGCGGTTCCATCCTCTGCTGCAGGCTTCGCGGCCTGCGAGTCCCTGACGGTTTGACGAATCAGGCCTAAGCAGAGACAATAAGGGAGTTGCATCCCGCCAGTAGTGGGCCTGTGGCGCAGCTGGGAGCGCGCTTCCATGGCATGGAAGAGGTCGTCGGTTCGATCCCGACCAGGTCCACCAGATTACACACTGTGCCAACCATGCGCGCCCCGGCTTGCCGGGGAGGTCGTCGGTTCCATCCCGCCCAGGTCCACCATATCACCCGGACAATTTATATTTATTTCATTCTCTCCCGCAGAGCCATTGCTGCTCCTGATTCGTTCAGGCGGTACGGGGCCAAGAGTCTTGTGGGGTATATTGACCATGATGCTAAAAGGTAAATGGATAGTCGCCTTGCTGTTGGCCCTCACGTTGCTGCCTGCGCAGATCATCTCCCAGGCAAACGATAAAGCCGGCCAGAATCGGCAGTCTCCGTTTACTTCGTTTTCTGCCGGTAATCCAAGCCTCCTGCAGCAAACTCCGTCACTGCGAAGCCCAGCGATCGTCTCGCCGCAAAGCACAAATAGCCCCATCGCCAAGCCGGAGTGCGACGGGCTTCCCTGCGATTACCCTGAGCCGCGCATCTCCGTTGCCGATCCGCCCCCCGTGGCCGAATCCTGGCCCACCCGCGACCGCATTACCTGGGCAGCCAACGTGGTGCTGGCCATCGTAGCTTACGTAGCAATCATTCTGGCCGTTTCCACCCTGAAAAAAATCGAGCGCAATACGCGCGCTACCGAGACCCTTGCCATGGCCGCAGCAGACAGTGCTCAGGCGGCGTTGTTAAATGCACAAGCAGTCATTGATGCGGGACGGCCCTGGATGCTGATTTCGATCGAGCCATCGCGGAGCGTGCTGAACAGTTTTGTCGTAAGGGCCACCAACCGCGGCCGCTGCCCCGCAAACGTGATTGACTCACAGGAGCGAATCATGATTGCACCCGATGAATCGCACCTTCCGCAAACTCCTGAGTTCGAGGGCCAGGAATCGAACCCTCCCTTTGTCCCCATTATTTTGCTGCCAGGCGAATCGACCACAATCCGGTCGTTTGGTCGCGACGATATAAAAGGGATTTGCGAGTCAGAGGAGATTGTCAGGCGGATTGAGAATTGGGAAGACAAAGTATTTATTTATGGAAGAGTTCTCTACAGGGAACTTATTGAGTCCGCCGACAAGCAGGTTCATGAAACTTCATGGTGCTGCTGGTATATTCACGGGCGCCAGAAGAGCGGATTGGTCATAGCCGGGCCGCCCGAATACAACTTGCACACTTAGGGGATTTTCATCTGGAAGCCGGAAGTCGCTGCGCTGATGTCGGAGTCATTCCTCAGGAATTCACCGCGTCGCTCAGTTCTTGCTCATAGTTTGGTTCGGTTTCGGCGAGCCTGATTAAGCGGTGAAGATAAGCCCTGGAGATGCACAGACTGCGGGCTGCCAGGGTCTTGTTGCCATTGTTCTCGCGAACGGCGTTGACGGCGAGTTTGACTTTGTAATCTCGAAGCTGGCGTTCAAATGAGCCGGCAGGATGGTAATCGCCGATATTCACCACGTCGTCGAGATCGGCATCCTCTTCATCCTGCACTGCATTCAGGGTCAAATCTTCCACGCGGATGGTTATTCCGGGAGCGGCGATGATTGCCCGCTGCATCACATTTTCAAGCTCGCGCACATTGCCGGGCCACGAATAACTCTGCAGCATGGCCATTGCATCCTGATCGATATCCTCCATGGGTTTTTGGAAAACTTCCCCGTAGTGGCGTAGGAAGTGCCTGGCGATACTGGGAATATCTTCCGGGTGCTCCTGCAATGGAGGCGATTCAATCTGCATGACGTTGATGCGGTAGTAAAGATCCTGGCGAAATTTGCCTTCGGCCACCAGTTTGGCCAGGTCACGGTGGGTAGCGAAGATGAGGCGCGCGCGCAGCGGGATGAGCTTGTTGCTGCCCAGGCGGCTGAACTCCATCTGTTGGATGACGCGCAGCAGCTTGACTTGCGTAAAGAGGCTGAGATCGCCAATTTCATCGAGGAAGAGCGTGCCGTCGGCGGCCTGCTCAAAGTAGCCTTCGCGAGCGCCTACTGATCCGGTGAAGGCGCCTTTTTCGTGCCCGAAAAGCTCGGCTTCAATCAGGCTTTCAGGAATGGCGCCGCAGGAAACCGCCACGAATGGGCGCTTGGCGCGCGAGCCCAGATTGTGAATAGCGCGGGCGATCAGTTCTTTTCCGGTTCCGCTATCTCCGGTTACAAGCACTGAGGCATTCAGATTGGTTACCCGATGCACAAGCTGGTAGACCTGTTGCATCGTCGGGCTCGATCCGATCAGGTTGTCGCAATTTCCGGGCTCCTCCAACTGCTGCTGCACAGTATGCAGCTGCTGCTTCAGCGTGGAGTTCTCATAGGCCCGGCTAAGCATGGTCTTGAGGTCGCGAATCGATGGCGGCCTGCGGCAGTAACCGAAGGCTCCCGAGCGCACCAGTTCAAAGGCCGTTGAGCGAAGGCCGTCTTCGGCCAGAATCAGCGAGGGTACTTGCGATGCAATGAAGCGCCGGGAGGACTCGATGCGATCGTGCAACGAATCGTGGCTCGAGTACAGATCCAGAATCATTACATCGCAGCCCCCGCCTGACAGCAGGTCGCTCATCCCTTCCTCGCCCGACTCCATCAAAATCTTGAAGTCCTTTCCGAGCGCGGAGGAAAGAAGCGGATGCAGCGTGCGATCTTCCGAATACAGTCCAATCCTGATCATTGCTTAGCGAACTCTTTCTCTAGGTCAGGCCATACCGATCCATTCAAGGAGCGAGAGTAATCAATCCATGGTCTTCTATCGACCGAAAAGGTGCCAATACCAGCTTTGGGCCAGAAACCATGCAACCTTAGTAATACAGTTCAAGACTCAAATGGTAATAAACCTCATGAAGAGAAACACATGCACGGTCACCACTCTGGGGCTTGAAAGGGAATCTCAATTCTTAAGAGACAGTTATCAATCAGTATGCGCTATCTTGGGGAATTGCGACAAGTTTTTAACGATAACAATCAAGTCCGCCTCGCTGAATCTTCGACGCGGAGCCTGGGATCAGGGAGGAATCCGGCGCGTCGAGCGCCGCATTCCAGGTTCGAAATTGTTCCGGCAACTTATTCATCAGGAACATCTTAGGAAAAACGGCTCGCCCTCCCGATTCAACGCTTGCAGCGATTCGCTGAACTCGCCCATAAAATTGCCTGCCACAGGCAGCTGCAATTTAAGTAACAGCCCTCCTGCTGCTTTAGTTGCAGATCGTTCCTGCCGGGTAATTAGCTTTCGGCCCCAATCGCAGTTGCCGCCGGAGCGATTGGTACAATCACGGGTGTGAACTCCCGGCAGAAACTTGAATTATTCTTTTTGGGCGGCGCCGTTGCCGTCACCCGATTCCTGTTTCGCAGCCATTTTCTCTACGATCTCGATTCAGTAAACTTCGCTCTCGGCATTGGGCGCTTCGATCCTCGCACACACCAGCCCCATCCGCCGGGCTACTTTTTATACGTCTGCCTGGGCCGGCTGATTAATCTTTTGGTTCACGACGCCAACCTGGCGCTGGTCCTGTTGAGCATTGCCGCGGGCATCGCTTCGGTCGTGTTTATCTACCTGTTGGCGCTCCAGTGGTTCAGCGAAGGAGCAGCTGTTTTCGCAGGTCTGATCTTTCTGTTTTCTCCCCTCGCATGGTTCCACGGTACGGTCGCCCTTACCTATGGCGTAGAGGCGTTCTTCTCGGCCTTGATGGGCTACCTGTGCTGGCAGGTCGATCGCGGAAAAACCAATTTCATTGTTCCGGCGGCACTCCTGCTGGGCATCTCCGCCGGCGTGAGGCCGTCATCGCTGATGTTTCTCGGGCCGCTGTTCCTCTATTCGCTGAGGACCGCGTCGAGAAAGAAAATCCTGTTCGGAGTTGCTGCGCTTGGCCTCACCATCGTCGCATGGTTCCTGCCCATGATCTGGGCCAGCGGCGGATTCGATGCATACTTCGGAGCATTGGTCTCCCTGTGGCGGTTGGTGCCCTCAAGAGATACGGTCTTCAACTCCTCGCCCGCCACCTCCATTGCCCGTGCCTGCGTGATCGTCTTTATCGGATTTCTTTGCTTTGGGGCCGCTTTGATGGCTCCAGTCGGCGCGCGATACAAATCCGTTCCCACCGACAGCGCCAGGAAGCTCTTCACCGCCGCCTGGTTGCTTCCAGCCTTGTGTTTCTTCACCTTCATTTTTCTGAAGTTCGTTAACAGCGGCTACCTCCTGTTGCTCGTTCCGCCCGCCTGCGTCTGGCTTGGCTCATGGGCAGCGGAGTGGTACGAGCATTGCGCGTGGCAAACGCCGTTGAAGATTGCAGCTATCGGCATCTGCGCAGCGGTAAATATCTTCCTTTTTCTCGCCTTCCCGGCCTACTGTTCCTACCATTCGGAGCGACAGTTTGAGCGACAGTTGGACGGAATCCGAACGGCTCTGCCCCAGCTTGGCCCCCCGAACGACCTCCTGATCCTGAGTTTCGACTCTCACTTTTTGGGCTATCGCCATGCCGGTTACTATCTGCCCCGCTATCTGACGCTGCAGTACCCTGAGGTCAAGTTGAGTGAAGGCACGCGGATCTTCGCCATGCAGGGACAGGATACCCGCTTGCTCGCCAGCTTGCCCGCCGGTCCCTATAAACGCTTTGTTGTGTTTCCTTTACCGGGTACAGACGCCGAGTATCAGCGTTATCTCGATACCTTCAAAAAGCTGCTTCCCGCCCAGGACCTCGAGCACGTAAATGTGAATGGCTGCCAATTTGTGACCGGACCTATCGGGGATCTGCCCCTGCTCTTCCCGAAGGCTGCTCAGGCAACCCCCTAGGGGTATGCGACGCTGTGTGTATACCCCCCGCTTCACTCCGGCAGCCAATTCGTAAACATACGATTACACCGGCCATAACGCTAAGCCGATAACCGTATGAGATCGTTGGGCTTGCTCCTTTTCCGGTTTGGCCGGACAATTGCTTTAACCACAATGTTCCCTAGCCAAAGGGGAGACGGGGTCCGAAATATGCACTCTTTTGCCTGGTGGCCGACGCTCATCGTACTTGCTGTAGCCACCGTCACTGACTTGCGTAATCGCCGCATTCCAAATTGGTTAGTGCTTCCTTTTCTGCTGGGTGGGGTTGTCGGCTCCGCTTGGCTGCACGGCTGGCACGGAGTGGGCCAGAGTTTCGCCGGTATGGGCCTTGGGCTCCTGATTTACGGCTTTCTGTTCTGGATGGGCGGCATGGGCGCTGGAGACGTAAAGCTCTGCGCCGCCATCGGGGCATGGATTGGCCCGGATCAGTTGTTTGTTGCATTGGTCATTACCGGCATGGCCGGAGGGATCATGGTTCTCTGTTGGGCCGCATTCGGTGGGTTTCTCAAGGATCTTTTCACCGGGACGGGCAACCTTCTGTTCGGAGCAAAGGAGCGCGGCCAGCTTCGCGACCCGGAGCTGGTTGTCACGAATCCCCTCAAGCGCAAGCTGCCCTATGCGCCCGCAATCGCTATCGGAACACTGATTTCATTCTTTGCTCATTAATCTTCGGGGTACTTAAATGATCGACGCGAAAGTGAAATATCAATCTTTGATCGACCCCCAAGAAGCAATGGAAAAAGTTAGGAGCATAACTGACGTGAATGCGCATTCAGCTCCGTTTGCCGAACCCCAGTTTCCTGACACCTTCGGCGCGGCAAATATGTCGATCGTGGTGATCGGTCCGGATGACCAGCGCCGCAAAGCTGCCGCCGACGCTCTTGCCCTGTGCTCGGGAATCGACGTCCGCGAGTTTTCTTCCTATCCTTCCGGCCTGGACGATGTGCCGCGGATGCTTGAGCAACACCACGACGTCATCATCATTGACCTCGATAGCGACCCGGAGTACGCCCTGGAACTGGTGGAAAGCATCGGCGCCAACGGCGCGGCGACAGTGATGGTTTACTCGGCCAAGGCCGACGCGGAGCTGCTGGTACGCTGCATGCGCGCCGGCGCCCGCGAGTTTCTCACTTTGCCCTTCAGCCACAGCACTATGGCTGAGGCACTGGTGCGCGCTTCGGCCCGCCGCCCGTCGGCCAAGGCCGCGAAAGCGACTGCCGGTCGGCTGCTGGTATTTACCGGTGCCAAAGGCGGTTCCGGAGTAACCGCTTTCGCGGTCTTGGCCGACGGGCGGCGGGCCGAGGCGCGCACCAGTGCCTCAGCCATAGTGCTGTGGCTGAAAGGCAGGGTGAGAAACTCGCGGGCGCCGGCACGCATGCAGCGGACCAGCAGCTCCGCGTCGGCCTTGGCCGAGTAAACCATCACTGTCGCCGTGCCGTTGGCGCCGATGCTCTCCACCAGTTCCAGGGCGTACTCCGGGTCGCTGTCGAGGTCAATGATGATGACGTCGTGGTGCTGCTCCAGCAGCCGCGGCACATCGTCCAGGCCGGGAGGATAGGAGGAAAACTCGCGGACGTCGTTTCCCGGGCACAGGGCAAGAGCTTCGGCAGCGGCTCTGCGGCGCAGGTCATCCGGGCTGATCAGCACGATCGACATATTTGCCGCGCCGAAGGTATCCGGAGACTGGGGTTCGGTATACGAAGCAGAATGCGAATTCATGTCAGTTATGCTCCTTGCTGTTTCCAATGGTTCTTGGGGGTCGATCAAATATTTATATTTCGGTTTCGCGTCGCGTCATTTTATTGCTCCTGTCCTTAGTGGGCAAAGAATGAAATCAGTGTTCCGATGGCGATTGCCGGAGCGTAGGGCATCTTGCGCTTCAGGGGATTGTGAGAACCAGCTCCGGGTCGCGAAGCTGACCGCGCTCTTTTGCCCGAATAGAAGATTGCCCGTCCCGGTGAAAAGTTCCTTCAGAAATCCACCGTATGCGGCCCAATCAGAGAACCATGATCCCTCCGGCCATGCCGGTAATGACCAGCGCGACAAATAACTGGTCAGGGCCAATCCAGGCTCCGATGGCGACGCAGAGCTTCACGTCTCCAGCGCCCATGCCGCCCATCCAGAACAGAAAGCCGTAAATCAGCAGCCCCAGTCCCATGCCTGCAAAGCTCTGGCCGACTCCATGCCAGCCTGCAGCCAAGCGGAGACGACGATCCCGGCCAGCAGAAAAGGAAGCACCAGCCAATTGGAATGCGGCGGTTGCGCAGGTCAGTGAAGGTGGCTACGGCAAGTACGATCACCGTAGGCCACCAGGCAAAAGAGTGCATATTTCTGACTCCTTTTTCCCCTCTGGCTAGGGAACACTGCGGTTAAAGCAATTGTCCGACCAAACCGGAAAGGAGCAAGCCCAATGAATTCATATAGTTAACGACTTGCGCCACGGCCGGTGTAATCGATGTTTACGAATTGGCCGCCGGAGTGAATCAGGGGGTATACACACAACTAAGCTTACTCTAGGGGGTTACCTGTGCGGCCTGCGGGAAGAGCAGGGGCAGGTCGGAGATGGGGCCAGTCACAAATTGACGGCCCTTCCCGTCCTTGAGGTCCTGGGCGGGGAGACCGCTTAAAGGTCTCCAGATAACGCTGATACTCGCCGCCTGTGCCCGGTAAAGGAAACACAACAAAGCGCTTATAGGAGCCGGAGGGCAAACTGGCGAGCAAACGGCTATCCTGTCCCTCATGGCAAAAATCCGCGTGCCTTCACTCAACTTGACCTCAGGGTACTGCAGCGTCAGATAGCGGGGCAGATAGTAACCGGCATGGCGATAAGCCCAAAAAGTGAGAGTCAAAACTCAGGATCGGGAGGATCCATAAGGGGGCCAAGCTGGGACGGGCCCGGTTGGATTCCGTCCAACTGTCGCTCAAACTGTCGCTCCCGAAAATCAGTAGGCCGGGGAGGCGAGAAAAAGGAAGATATTTACCGCTGCGCAGATGCCGATAGCTGCGATCTTCAAAGGCGTTTGCCACGCGCCTTGCTCGTACCACTCGGCTCCCCAGGAGCCAAGCCAGACGCAGGCCGGCGGAGACGAGCAACAGGGGTAGCCGCTGTTGACGAACTTGAGAAAAATCAACGTGAAGAAACAGAGGGCTGGAACCGTTCAGACCGCGGTGAAGACTTCTTGCGCTCTCCGCCTCGAACGTGCTGAACACGCGCCCAGACCGGAACCATCGATGCGGCCCCAAAGCATAAGAAATGATAAATGTAGATAATCGTAAGCGCGAGCCCCGGCGGTGACCGGCGACGAGTTGAAGACCGTGCCTCTTGAGGGCACCATGCGCCACAGGGACACGAATGCTCCGAAGTATGCAGCGAATCCTCCGCTGGCCCAGATCATGGGCAGGAACCAGTGCGACGTGGTCACTCCCAGGGCGGCCACGCCGAACAGGATTTTCTTTCTCGGCGCGGTGCTCAGCGAATAGAGGAACAGCGGTCCCAGAACAGGATCGAAGAGGGTTACGCCGGCGGAGATTCCCAGCGGGAGTGCGGCGGGAAGAATGAGGTTGGTTTTTCCGCGATCGACCCCTGCCAGCACAGTGCCCATCAACGCCGAGCCGAAGCCTCAACGCCATAGGTCAGGGCAACCGTGCCGTGAAACCAGGCGAGGGGGAGAAAACAGAAAGATACAAACCTACTAAAACAGCTGCTCCTTCGCTGAACCACTGGAGTGGGAACGGTAGATAAACACGACCGAAGCGATGCCCGCGGCAATGCTCAACAGGACCATGGCCCGGTTAGCATAGTGACCCAAAAGATTAATCAGCACCACCCAGGCAGACGTATAAAAAGTAAATTGGCGATGGGGCTGGTGTGTGCGAGGATCGAAGCGCCCGAATGCCGAGGCGAAGTTTACTGAATCGAGATCGTAGAGAAAATGGCTGCGAAACAGGAATCGGGTGACGGCAACGGCGCCGCCCAAAAGAATAATTCAAGTTTCTGCCGGGAGTTCGCGCCCCCGATATTTAATAGACTAAGCAGCACCTGCGATTGCAGCCGAAGACTAATTACCCGGCAGGAACGATCTGCAACTAAAGCAGCAGGAGGGCTGTTACTTAAATTGCAGCTGCCTGTGGCAGGCAACTTTATGGGCGAGTTCAGCGAATCGCTGCAAGCGTTGGATGCGTTTTTCCTAAGATGTTCCTGATGAATAAGTTGCCGGAACAATTTCGAACCTCCAATCAGGCGCTGGACGCGCCGGAGTAGCACCCTGATCCCCTAAATTTCGGCGAGGCGGACTTGATTGTTATCGTTAAAAACTTGTCAGCAATTCCCCAAGATAGCGCATACTGATTGATAACTGTCTCTTAAGAATTGAGATTCCCTTTCAAGCCAAGTCGTGGTTCTCGTGCATGTGTTTCTCTTCATGAGGTTTATTACCATTTGAGTCTTGAACTGTATTTCTAAGGTTGCATGGTTTCTGGCCCAAAGCTGGTATTGGCACCTTTTGGGTCGATTGAAGGCCATGGATTGATTACTCCCGGCTTGAATGGGTCGGTTATGGCCTGACCTAGAGTAAGAGTTCAGGCTCAGGAATGATCAGGATTGGACTCTATTCGGAAGATCGTACGCTCCATCCTCTTCTCTCATCTGCGCTCGGGAAGGAATTCCAGATCCTTGCTGCAGTCAGACCGAGGAAGGAGATGAGCGATCTGGTGTCGGCGGGTGAATGCGACGTCATGATTGTGGATCTTACTCGCAGCCATGATTCGCTGCAGGATCGGGTGGAATTCTCGCGCCGCCTGATTGCATCCAAGTTCCCGCGGTGGTGATGGCCGACGACGGTCTGCGCTCCACGGCCTTTGAACTGGTGCGCACGGGCGCGTTCGGCTACTGCCGCAGGCCACCCTCGGTTCGCGACCTCAAGACGATGCTGAGCCGGGCCTATGAGAACTCACTGCTGAAGCGGCAGCTTGAGACAGTGCAGCATGCATTGGAAGAGCCGGGCACCTGCGACCGCCTGATTGGTCGGGCCCGCACATGCAGCGCGTCTACCAGTGGTGCATCGCGTCACCAATCTGAATGCCGCCGTGCTGGTGACAGGCGAGAGCGGAACCGGCAAGGAACTGATCGCGCGGGCCATCCACAATATGGGCTCGCGCGCCAAGCGCCCCTTTGTCGCGGTTTCCTGCGGCGCCATCCCTGAGACTCTGATTGAAGCCGAACTGTTCGGTCACGAAAAAGGCGCCTTCACCGGACGGTGGGCGCGCGCGAAGGCTACTTTGAGCAGGCCGGCGACGGCACCTCTTCCTGGACGAAATTGGCGACCTCAGTTTGTTTACACAGGTCAAGCTGCTCCGCGTTCTGCAGCAGATGGAGTTCAATCGCCTGGGCAGCAACAAGCTGATCCCGCTGCGTGCGCGCCTGATCTTTGCAACGCACCGCGATCTGGCCCAGCTGGTTGCCGAGGGCAAGTTCCGGCAAGATCTGTTACTACCGCATCAATGTCATGCGCATTGAGTCGCCCGCTCTTCAGGAACATCCGGAAGACATTCCTCAGATCGCCGATTATTTCCTCGGCCACTACTCGCAGATCTTCCAGAAGCCGATGGACTCCATCGAGCCGGGTGCGATCCAGTGCTGCAGAACTATCCGTGGCCCGGCAACGTGCGCGAACTGGAAAATGTGATGCAGCGCGCCATCATCCTTTCGCCTGGCATGACGGTTGCGTTGAAGACCTGAGCCTGGATCCCCTGCCCGATGAAGAGGAAGGACGATATCGAGGATGTTGTCAATATCGCCGATTATCATCCGGCCGGCTCGTTTGAACGCCAGCTTCGCGACTACAAGGTAAAACTCGCTGTTAAAGCAGTTCGGGAAAACAATGGCAACAAGACCCTGGCAGCCCGCAGTCTGTGCATCTCCAGGGCTTATCTTCACCGCTTAATCAGGCTCGCCGAAACCGAACCAAACTATGAGCAAGAACTGAGCGACGCGGTGAATTCCTGAGGAATGACTCCGACATCAGCGCAGCGACTTCCGGCTTCCAGATGAAAATCCCCTAAGTGTGCAAGTTGTATTCGGGCGGCCCGGCTATGACCAATCCGCTCTTCTGGCGCCCGTGAATATACCAGCAGCACCATGAAGTTTCATGAACCTGCTTGTCGGCGGACTCAATAAGTTCCCTGTAGAGAACTCTTCCATAAATAAATACTTTGTCTTCCCAATTCTCAATCCGCCTGACAATCTCCTCTGACTCGCAAATCCCTTTTATATCGTCGCGACCAAACGACCGGATTGTGGTCGATTCGCCTGGCAGCAAAATAATCGAGACGAAGGAAGGGGTCGATTTCCTGGCCCTCGAACTCAGGAGTTTGCGGAAGGTGTGCAATTCATCGGGTGCAATCATGATTCGCTCCTGTGAGTCAATCACGTTTGCGGGGCAGCGGCCGCGGTTGGTGGCCCTTACGACAAAACTGTTCAGCACGCTCCGCGATGGCTCGATCGAAATCAGCATCCAGGGCCGTCCCGCATCAATGACTGCTTGTGCATTTAACAACGCCGCCTGAGCACTGTCTGCTGCGGCCATGGCAAGGGTCTCGGTAGCGCGCGTATTGCGCTCGATTTTTTTCAGTTTAGATTTTTAAAGAATGATTGCTACGTAAGCTACGATGGCCAGCACCACGTTGGCTGCCCAGGTAATGCGGTCGCGGGTAAAAGAGGATTCGGCCACGGGGGGCGGATCGGCAACGGAGATGCGCGGCTCAGGGTAATCGCAGGGAAGCCCGTCGCACTCCGGCTTGGCGATGGGGCTATTTGTGCTTTGCGGCGAGACGATCGCTGGGCTTCGCAGTGACGGAGTTTGCTGCAGGAGGCTTGGATTACCGGCAGAAAACGAAGTAAACGGAGACTGCCGATTCTGGCCGGCTTTATCGTTTGCCTGGGAGATGATCTGCGCAGGCAGCAACGTGAGGGCCAACAGCAAGGCGACTATCCATTTACCTTTTAGCATCATGAGGAAATATACCCCACAAGACTCTTGGCCCCGTACCGCCTGAACGAATCAGGAGCAGCAATGGCTCTGCGGGAGAGAATGAAATAAATATAAATTGTCCGGGTGATATGGTGGACCTGGTCGGGATCGAACCGACGACCTCCCCGGCAAGCCGGGGCGCGCCTGTATGGCTTTGCACAGTTGTTATCTGGTGGACCTGGTCGGGATCGAACCGACGACCTCTTCCATGCCATGGAAACGCGCTGCCCAGCTGCGCCACAGGCCCACTACTGGCGGGATGCAACTCCCTTATTGTCTCTGCTTAGGCCTGATTCGTCGAACCTTAGGGACTCGCAGGCCGCGAAGCCTGCAGCAGAGGATGGAACCGCTCCGAGCCGGGGCGAAGAATCGTATTTACGCTCAAAATGTTTCATTTCAGGTTACGAAAGAATGGACACTGTCGTGACCGGGAACACTTTGGGGGGTCCCCGGTGTCTAAGACAATAGAGCGCGCGGGGCATTTGCTCACTTGGCTTTTGTTCCGTTTCCCGCGCACTCCGCGGCAGTCTGGTTTTTGGGCAGCAGTTTCAGGGCCCCGGAGGAGTGGCCGCAATCGGTACTTGAGTATTTGGCATGGGGCGACAGGCCCGGTGAGAATTGCTTGAAGTGCTTGTGAGATTGCGGTAAGGTGGGAGGATACTGAAGTGCAGGTGGACCTCACCATGGGCAATCTTGCCAGCGCGCTGACCCTCCAATCCGACGAAGCGGCTCTGATCGCTGAACTTCCAGGCCGGTTCCGAGGAGGCGTTTGCATGGTTGATCGCGCGCTTTTCACCAACCCATCTACTCGCTGATCGCGCCCTCGGTGCAGGACCGCGCCGATGCCGCCGATCTCCTCCCCGGAGGTGTTCTGGAAGGAGCCCCTTCCGCAGCATGCAGCAGCTTTCATGGGGCCTTCCTGCGCACCTGGATTTACCGCATCGCCCTGCGCGAAGCCTCAAACCAGCGGCGCTGGTGGATGCGGCACAAGCAGCAGGAAGTGGCCATCGAGCAGGAGTTGATCGAGGGTCAATGCGGCACTCCGGTGCGGCTGAAGGATAAGCTCGTGGACCCGGCCGAATCGCCCTTCGAAGATGGCGGTTCACGCCGAGAACAGGGCCTGGTAGAGTAGGCGGCACTGCGGCAGGTTCCCGAGCCATACCGCAGTACGCTGATCCTGCGCGATATCGAGGGATTTGTTTACGAAGATGTGGCGGAGATAGCAGGGCGTGAATCTGGGGACGGTGAAGTCGCGGCTGGTGCGGGGGCGCGCCTGCTTGAAGGCGATTCTGACGGCTCCGGCTCGCTTGGCTACACGCTTCCCCGGCTCACGCCGGGTTTGACGTACCTCTGGGAGAGGAGGCGCAATGAACGGCTGCGATAAAGTGCAGGCAAGGTTTACGGAATATCTTGGACGGCCGGCTGAACGGACGAGAGATGCAGCTGATTGCGCGCCCACCTTGAAGGTTGCCGGGAAGTGCGCCGCGGGAGTGGGAGTCGCTGCGCGCAGGTGCAGGCGACGCTGGCCGCGCTGGGACCGGTGCCGGAGCCAGACGATCTGCTGCTGCGGATTCGCGTGGCCATCAGCCAGGAGCGTGCGCGCAGCCGCAAGAGCATCTTTGCGATGCCTGGAATCTGGTCTGGAGGAACACCGTGGGTCCCTTCCTGCTGCAGGCCTCGGCCGGGTTTGCCAGCGCCGTTTTGCTGCATGGGTACGGTGATCGTTCTGGCTGACCATGTTTACCCAGCCTGAGGTGGCCCACGCCAACACGGACGAGCCCCTGGGCAACGCCGACCGCCCCGCGGCTGCTCTAATCTCTCCAGCGCTGTGGGTAATAATGAAATCGAATCTTTTTCGAGCCCCGTCGTGGTGGAGGCTTATATCAATGGCGCCGGCCGGGTCTACGACTATCGCATCGTCTCCGGACCCACGGACAAAACCACCCGCACGCAGATGGAGAACCTGCTGGCTGTTCAGCGTCTTTGAGCCGGCCCGCTTCTTCGGCCAGCCGGTTCGCGGCCTGGCTGTGCTCTCCTTCTCCGGCGTTTCAGTGCGCGGATGATAAAAGCAGGGAATAGGGATCAGGGAATAGGGAATAGTCTCCCCTCTCGATGGTATGAGCAGTTTTCGGACATCCGCCCGGTTTACACTCCTTTCCCTGCCCCCCTCCCCCCGGTATCTTGCGGGAAACTCACTGTTTTCAAGGGGATAGGGCGCGGGTTCCGCGCCAACTCTCTGTTTCTAAAGAAGTTATTTCCAGATTCTAGACAGCAAAGACGTTATGGACAATTGCGGAGTGTTCCTCGAGATATGGAGAGGGTCATGGAATGATTGTGCGCTTCGGCGGTCATATATTATGCAAAATGCTCCGCTCTTCACATAAAGGAAGAGCAGGCTGCCGGTCTGGACTACAAAGAGAGATGGCGCTGCAAGTCTTCAGGATGGTGCGAGTGATCGAAGGCTGTCTCGCGTGAGATGCGCTCGGTACGGACCAACTCTGCCAAAGACTGTTCCATCGTCAGCATCCCCTCAGATCTCGCTGTTTCAATGTGGGCGCGAAGCTGATGGTCATCGCCGCGACGAATGAGATTGCGGATTGCATGTGTAGCGAGCATGATCTCGACAGCGGGATAACGGCCAGCCCCGGATGACGTCGGCAGGAGCTGTTGCGAGATGATCGCCAACAGAGCCAATGACAGTTGTTGCCGTATCTGCGACTGATAGGTGGAGGGGAAAATGTCGAGGATACGCAGAACTGTTTGAGCTGCGTCATTGGTGTGGAGAGAGCTCAGAACGAGGTGTCCGGTTTCAGCGGCGGTCAGCGCTGCCGACATGGTCTCGCTGTCACGCATCTCGCCAATCAGAATGACATCGGGGTCCTGTCGCAGAGCCGAGCGTACGGCTTGAGCGAAGCCTGGCGTGTCATGTCCCAGCTCTATTTGCTCCACGATGGAGTTGCGGTTGGAATGCTGATATTCGATCGGATCCTCGATCGAAATGATGTGATCGCGGCGGCGGTTGTTAATCAGGTCGATCAATCCGGCAAGGGTAGAGCTTTTTCCACTGCCGGTCGGCCCGGTGACAAGCACAAGGCCCTGGCGGCGCTCTGCGAGAAGCGCAAGCCCTGGCGCGGCAAGTGAAGCGACTCCAGAGAAGGCACCTGCTCCGGAAGAAGACGAATTGACGCTGCAAGGGTGTCGCGCTGGTAGTGATAATTGGCTCTGAACCTCCCAATTGATTTTCGGACAAAGCAGAAATCGAGTGATTTCCGGGTTTGCAACTCCGCCATTTGATCTGAAGTCAACATGGGCAGGAGAAGGCTGCGCAGTTCAGCAGGCGATAAACTCTGTCCGATCCCGGCAGTGAGAGCGCCATTCACGCGCAGGATCGCCGGTGAGTTGGCAACCAAAAGAAGGT
>CAWIVA010000035.1:0-41898 GCA_963839225.1 uncultured Acidobacteriaceae bacterium | reverse complement strand
ACAAAATCAAAGCCTGCGGAAGATTTCAATTCTGTTGAAGAGTCGAGTTGTGAAAGCTCTCTGAAGTGTCAGGGCACGACTTTAGTCGTGCCGCAATCGCAACAAAAAGAGGAGGGGGCTTTAGCCCCTGAGGCAAAGCGTCCAACCGTTATCCTGCTCTCCGCCCAGGGCCGTCCCTTCACTCAAACCTTGGCCCGCGAAATGGCCACACTCGACCGCATAGTCCTCATCTGCGGCCGTTACGAAGGCGTAGACGAGCGCATCAACCAGATCTATTGCGATATGGAACTCTCCATCGGCGATTACGTGATCAGCGGAGGTGAACTGGCCGCCGCCGTCGTGCTCGACGCAACCATGCGCCTCATTCCCGGTGTCCTCGGCAACGAATCCTCCGGCGAATTTGAGAGCTTCGGCATCCCCGACTCCGAAATCACCATCGATACCGAAGGTGTTCCCCGCTCCCAGCACGGCGCCGGAGGTCTCCTGCGACTACCCCCACTTCACCCGCCCCGCCGAATTTGAGGGCATTTGCATCCCTGATGTCCTCCTCAACGGCGATCACCACCAAATCCGCCTCTGGCGACGCGAGCAGCAACTCCGCAAAACCCTCTCGAACCGCCCCGATCTCCTCGAGCACGCCGCCTTGTCCAAGGAAGACCGCAAACTGCTGACTCTATCCGCCGGCAAGGGCACGAGCAGAAATAAAAAAGGCCGGGCAGCCAATTGCTTGGCTCCCGGCCCTGCATTTCCTGCTGGAAAAGAGTGGGATTACGAAATTACGTCGCGACCAGACGTTCTGCCACTGCGAAAAGCGACCACGGCCAGGCCCAGCAATCCCGTGGCGAGCAACAAGAGAGAATCAGGTTCCGGGACGACGGGCGAGATCGATGGACCGTCGGCGTCAGAAATGCCGATGCCGGTTGAGGAACTCAAGAAACCCTTGTCGGTCAACGCCTCTTCAAACTGATAGGTGGTGCTCGTGTTTGCCCAGAAGTTCACTTCCCACTCCTTGGGGTCGCTGGCCGAGCCAACATAAAAGAGTGGACCATACAGATCGACCTGGCCCGCCCTTTGTGTTGGGCGTGTTTGCGCCGGGATAGTACAGATTGTCGTACCACCAAAGACCGTCCTTGGAAGTGAGGAAGCTCTCATAGGCGCCGGCGCCGGCGTATAGGCTCACTGCTCCGGGAAACCCCGTCTCCCGAATCCGAATACGTGCCTGTGAAGGAAGTGATGAGTTCGCCTCCGTTGGGACCATAAGGAGTCGAAGTGGTGAAGATGCCGTCGAGGGTCACTGTGCCCTGCAGGCCCGTTGGCGACAGGACCCGAGTACTTGAAGCTGAATGGAATCGGCGGTCGCGGCCGGAGTGATTGCAAGCACCATGGCCAATGCGAACAGCGCTAAAAACTAAGTTCTTCTTGCTCATTCTCGTCTCTTCTTTCTCTTTCTCGTTCTCATTCCGCCGCCTGGAAGATCGCAAGGATCTCGGGGCCAAAACGTCTTTCTCAGAGCTATTGCGGTTGCCGCAATAACTTCTCACTTGCAATAATCTGCCATGAGACTCCAAGACCAATCCCTGCTTTGTGCCAGATTGAGACACCCTAGTGCCAGACTGGCACAACACCCGTGGTGCCAGGGTGGTGCGACGTTGGTAACACATGGCTTATCCGGAAGTAACCTGGCGCTTTCAAAGCTCCCTTAAGGAGCACACTGCCGCTTTGCAAGCGACGGGGGTGACCATTCACCCGGTGTTTCCTACGTGAGCGGTTTCACCGCGGCAGGCTGTTCCTCTCCCACCTGCCCCACCTCAATCGCCGCTACATAAAAATTCTCGCCAGCCGCAGGGCAGCCCGCCAGCCGCCGCAGCATGGCAATCTGCCCCACGTGCGTCAGCGCATCGGCCACCGGCCCTTGAAAAAGCCGCTCCACCGGGGCAAGCAGCGGCTCAGCCGAAGCCAGATAATCGTCAAAGGCGCTTAGCGAGGCATAGAACCGCCTTTCTCTCGTCAGCCCATTTGAGCGGCGCAGAATTATGCCAGCTAGGATTCCCTGTAGCCATGCTCAGCGCCCAGTCGAACAGGTCCCCCATGTGCGCCAGAATCTGCCATCGGCGTCCGTCCCGCCGCCATAAACCCCGCAAAATTCTCCGGCGCGTCTTTGAGCGCCCGAGCCGCCCTGTAGGCCACTGTAGCCAGCGTATGCTCGCAGCAATTCACGTTTCTCATCCATACCGGAAATATAGCGCAACCCGGCCCCGCTCCAATTAGGCACAAAGCCCCTTCTCTGATAAATCTTGAAGTTCTGAGTCCATCTGCAGGAAAACACCATGTCCATTCATCCCGTAATGCAGCGCCTGGCCGACAAGCTCAAGCGCACCGACCTTCCCGAGTTCGCTCCCGGCGACCAGATTCGCGTCCAGGTTAAGATCAAGGAAGGCGACAAAGAACGCCTCCAGGCCTTTGAGGGTCTGGTCATCGCCATCAACCGCGGCCCCAGGGCACCTTTACCGTCCGCAAAATGAGCTTTGGCCAGGGTGTCGAGCGCATCTTCCCCTTCAACTCCACGGTCATTGACAAGATCGAGACGGTTCGCAGCTACCGCGTCCGCCGCGCCAAGCTCTTCTATCTCCGCTCGCTCCGCGGCAAAGCCGCCCGCCTGAAGGAAGTAGACCGCGTAACCGGCAAAGTCCGCGCCTAAGCGTCAGGGCCCATCTTTTCCACAAGCCCCCGGCCCATCCGGCTGGGGGTTTTGCTTTTCTATACCGCGACCATTGAGAAAAGTGGGGGCCCAGGTCCGGTGTCCCCACGGGCCGGGTGCCCCATCCTTGCGGCTTTTTTCCGCCGCAGGGGTAGGAAACCACAACCCTCCACCGCCCTTTCTTCCTATACTGAATCCATGGCGGAAACCCACGTCTGCGGATTAGCACTGGAACAAGCCGCGCGTCGTGGCGGCGCCCTCCTTATCGCCGGTCTCGACGAAGTAGGCCGCGGCCCGCTCTTCGGCCCGGTAGTCGCCGCCGCCGTCATCCTTCCCCAAGGCTGCCGACTCCAAGGCCTCACCGACTCAAAACAACTCACTGAAAAGCAGCGCAACAAACTGGAGCCCAGGATCCGCCGGAAAGCAGTGGCCTGGGCCATCGCCGCTGTCGATGCTGAAACCATCGACCGCATCAATATCCGACAGGCTTCTTTGCTGGCCATGCGACTCGCCGTCCAGCAACTAACCCTGATCCCCGACTACCTTCTCATCGACGGTCTCGACACCATTGATTGGCCCGGTCCCCAGCAGCCGGTAATCCACGGCGACGCAATCAGCCTCTCCATCGCCGCCGCAAGCGTCCTGGCCAAAGTCCACCGCGACAGCCTTCTCATAGAGTCTCGACCGCCAATTCCCCGGCTACGGCCTGGCCAGCCACAAAGGCTATTACTGTCCCCAGCACATTGAAGCCCTCGCCCGTCTCGGCCCCACCCCACTCCATCGCAAAAGCTTCAACCCCGTATCCCAAACCTTCCTGCAATTCGATTGATCTTTGCAGCGGTAATGCCCGTTCGCAACCTGAGACCCCGCGAAGCGAGGCCATTGAGGACTGCATAAGAAATCTCCGCACAAACGCGCCATAAACTTAGTCGTCATTGACGGCCGCAAACGCGCCGGAGGCGCAATATTTGTTAGCCCCGCGCTTCAGCGTGGGGAAATGAGATTCACAAGTTCGTTACGAAGTCCCGTAGGGACGGCGCGCGAAGCGAGGCTCTTGAGAACTACATAAGAAATCTCCGCACAAACGCGCCATCAACGGGGCATTATTGACGACCGCAAACGCGCCGGAGGCGCAGTGTTTGTTAACCCCGCGCTTCAGCGTGGGGATAAGGAACTCTATAGGTTCGTGACGGAGTCCCGTAGGGACGGCGCGCGAAGCGAGGCTCTTGAGAACTGCATAAGAAATCTCCGCACAAGCGCCATCAACGGGGCATTATTGACGACCGCAAACGCGCCGGAGGCGCAGTGTTTGTTAGCCCCGCGCTTCAGCGTGGGGAAATGAGATTCACAGGTTCGTTACGGAGTCCCGTAGGGACGGCGCGCGAAGCGAGGCTCTTGAGAACTACATAAGAAATCTCCGCACAAACGTGTCATCAACGGGGCATTATTGACGACCGCAAACGCGCCGGAGGCGCAGTGTTTGTTAGCCCCGCGCTTCAGCGTGGGGATAAGGAACTCTATAGGTTCGTGACGGAGTCCCGTAGGGACGGCGCAAGAACATTATTTGTGCAGGAACCAATCACCTGCATCCTTTGTCATTTGCCGCATCCCAACTAGACGTTCATCCCCGCCACAAACGGCCACTCCCCCAACCTCCAAGCCCGATAAAGGTAAATCAGCGTCCCCGAAACGCCAATCCCCGCCGCCAACGCCAATTCGCCCAGCGCATGTCTCCGGTTGATCAAAATAAACAAGAATCCCCCCATCGCCACCAGCGGCGGCAGCGGATAAAGCGGCATCCTGAACGGCCTCTCCAACTCCGGCCTCTGCACCCTAAGCAGAATCACCCCCGCCTGCTGCAAAAAAAATTGCAACAGAATCCGAGTAATCACCAGCATCGTAATCACCTGCGCCAGCGAAAAGAAACAAAAGCAAGCCGCCACCACCCCCAGCGCTATCAGTGACCGGTGAGGAATCCCGTGCCGCGGATGCACCGCATCGAGAAAACGAAAATAATTTCCATCACGCGCCGCCGCATAAGGCACCCGCGAGTAGCCCAGCAACAGCGAAAAGACGGAAGCAAATGCAGTCCAGATAATCAGCGCCGCCATCAGCCGCCCGGCCACAGTTCCGAACGCCGCCTTCGCAATATCCGCCACCAGTTGCAGCCGCACGGTCTCGCCGGCAGCCAGGTGCGAAGCCGCATCGCGCATCGAAGGCAGCGCCGCCAGGTTCATGGCCACATAAATCGCCGCAACAAACAGCACCGAAAGCAGAATCGCCCGCGGTATCGTCCGCTCCGGCCGCTTCACCTCGCCGCCCAAAAAACAAATGTTGTAGTAGCCCCAGTAGCAATAGGTAGTCAGCAGCGTAGCCTGCGCCAGCCCGCCCAGAGCCATGCCAAGCGGCTGCGCCGGCGAAGACGGCATATGCCACCCTCCGCCGCAGATTCACAAACCCCGATACGATCACCCCGGCAATCGCCGCCATCACCCCGGCAAACAGCACCCAAGCCAGCCGCGTAATCGAACTCAAATTCCGATAAAGCAGCGCCGTCACCAGCAGGCAGGCCCCCGCCGCGGCAAAGTTTGCATAATGCAGCGCCGGCAGCGCCGCAATCGGCGCACTCTCCA
Source organism: uncultured Acidobacteriaceae bacterium (assembly GCA_963839225.1). Lineage (GTDB taxonomy): Bacteria > Acidobacteriota > Terriglobia > Terriglobales > Acidobacteriaceae > Telmatobacter. The sequence continues at coordinate 36,567 of CAWIVA010000035.1, read as the reverse complement.
GCCACGGCCAGAACCACCCCAGAAAACTCGACAGCCCGATGCACCCCGAAGCAATCGCCAGTGGCGCGGAAAAACTCAACTGCCAGACGTAAAGAAAGCTGAGCCAGTTCCCCGCGCCCTTCGGCCCGTAGATCTCACGCAAAAACGCATACGACCCGCCTGCCCGCGGAAACGCCGCCCCCAGCTCCGCCCAGATCAACCCATCCGCCACCGCGATCGCCGCGCCCAGCACCCACGCCCAAACGCTCAACCGGTACCCCGCCGCCGCAATCACCAGCGGCAGCGTAATAAACGGCCCCACCCCGATCATCTCCAACATATTGAAGAGCACAGCAGCCCGCAGCCCGATACGCCGTTCCAGCGTGCCGCCACTCCCCGCAATGGTTTGAGAATGCGTCATAAAGAAAAGATCCCATTGACCCGGCCCGTAAATACTGACTCTTGGGTGCCCCATCCATTCAGCGTTCTTTGCTGAATGGGTGGGAAGTGGTAACACTATTTGACGGACAGATCAATAAAATCCGCAAACTCGCTATCCCGCTCTCCCCGCAAAGCGGGAGCTAACCCGCTGCTTCTGCAAAAATACTTCCACCAATCCTGCCCCGCCCACTCACAAGCAGCTCATAGCGATGCCTGATTCGCTCCCCGGATTGTACACTGACGGAAAGCATGTTCCTCGCCGATAAGCATCAACGACCCGCAGCCTTGACGGTCCTTGCCGCCCTCATCCTCGCAGGCGCTCTCTCCATCCGCCTGCCTGCGCAACAATCCGCGCAGCCGCCCGTCCCCGCTGCCTCGCCCATCCAGCTCCCCTCCGTCGAGCCCAACCCCATCGCTCTGCCCATCGCTGAAGACCGCGGCGCCGCGGCCCTCGAACAATCCCTCAAGCGCCTGCAAACCACCGCCAGCCTCATGATGATCGTCGCCCATCCCGACGACGAAGACGGCGCGCTGCTCACAACTCTCTCCCGCAGCCTCGGCGTCCGCTGCATCCTGCTCACCCTCACCCGCGGCGAAGGCGGCCAGAACGCAATCTCCGCCGACAGCTACGACGCCCTCGGCCTCATCCGCACCAACGAGCTCCTCAAGGCCGATGAATTCTACGGCGCAAAGCAACTCTGGGGCACCGAAATCGACTTCGGCTTTTCAAAAACTCAAGAAGAATCCTTCGCCCGCTGGGGCCACGACCGCGTTCTGTACGACGCCGTACTCGCCGTCCGCCGCGAGCGCCCGCAGATCATCGTCTCCACATTCGTCGGCGGCATCACTGACGGCCACGGCCACCACCAGGTCTCCGGCGAAATCGCGCAGGAAGTCTTTAAAGCCGCCGCCGACCCCACCGTCTTCCCTGACCAGCTCAAGCCCATGAGCGAAGGCGGCCTCGGCCTCACAATTTGGCAGCCCCTCGCCGTCTACTCCATGGTCCCCTTCGCCCGCATTGAAGACGGGAAAATGTTCGACTACGCCACCGGCAAATGGGCGCCTGCGAAATTCAAAAACTACATCACCGGCGAGTGGTCCCAGGACGCGCCCTCATCCGATGTAACCATCCAGGTCGGCACGCGCGATCCCATCATCGGTCGCAGCTACGTGCAAATCGCGCGCGAAGGCTGGGGCCAGCAGAAGTCGCAGAACGGCGGCTCAAACCCCACCCTCAGCGGCCCCGCCTCCACCAGCTATCACCTCTGGGCCGTTGCTCCCGAAGCCACCGCGAAACCCGGCGCCCACGCAACCAACAACGACCTCTTCCAAAATTCCAAAGTAGCAATCGATACCACCCTCAACGGCCTGCCCAGTCTCGCCAAAGGCGGCGCGCCCAATTGGCTGGCCGCAAGCCTTCACAGCATCGATAACAGCATTCGAAACGCTGAGGCCAAACAAAAAAAAATTACAGCCATCGACTTTGCACATAAACTCGCCCGCATCTACCGCGAAACCCTCGACCTCAACGCAAAAGTCGCCGCCAGCAACCTCGACCCCCAATCCAAAGGCTACTTGCTCTTCGAACTCAACGCAAAAATTGACCAATTTCAATCCGCGCTAAAAAATCTCCTCGGCCTTGACTTTGTAGCCTTCACCACCAAATCCGAGACCGCGCCCAGCGGTGGCCCCAGAGGCAGCGGGCCCGACGAAACACCACGCAGCGTAACTCCCGGCGAACAATTCCGCGTTCGCGTCCACGCCGCGCAATCCACATCAGAATCCCGTCTCAACAAAGTCTGGCTAGAGAGCAACAGCGGCAACCCATGGAAATACGAACAGATCACCGCCGCATTCGACCCCGCCGCCCCCACCGCCGATCCCATCTTCCAGGTGCAGGCCGCAGCAAATGCCGCCCCTACCCAGCCCTACTTCACCCGCCCAAATATCGAACAGCCCTGGTACGACCTTACCCACCCCGAATACCGCGAGCGCTCCTTCGCTCCCTGGCCGCTCGCCGCATGGGCCGAATTCACCTTTGACGGCCTACCCATCCGCATCGGCCAGGTAGTCCAAACCATGCAGCGAGTCCCCGGCCCCGGCGGCATCTACGAACCCTTGGTCGTCACCCCTGCCATCGGCGTCCGCCTCGACCCTGAGGCCCGCATTCTCCCCCTCGACGGCTCCGCTCTCCCTGTCCGCGTTACCGTCCACGCCCAATCCGCCGCCGAAGGCACAGTCTCTCTCAACCTCCCCGCCGGCTGGTCATCCAACCCCGCTGAAGCGCACTTCCAACTCGACAGCCCCGGCGACACCGAGCCAATCCTCTTCTCCGTAACCCCAGCCGCCAGCAATCAGGCGCTTATCACCATCCAGGCCGTAGCCCGATCCAACGGCCATAACTATGAATCCGGTTGGCAAAGCATCGGCTATCCGGGCCTGCGCCCCTACAATCTCTACAAACCAGCCCAATTACAAACCCGCAAAATAGACGTAAAAATAGCCCCCGGCCTCCGCATCGCCTACGTCATGGGCACCGGAGACCTCGTCCCTGAATACATTGAGGCCCTCGGCCCCGCGCCCCACCTGCTCACTGCCGCCGAACTCACCTCCGCCGATCTTTCCACCTGGAACGTAATCGTCATCGGCATCCGCGCCTACTCAACGCGCCCTGAATTATCCGCCGCCCAACCGCGCCTCAATGAATTCGTCCAGCGCGGCGGAACTCTCATCGTCCAATATCAGAGCGGCAGCTTCCCCGCCCCGTTCCCGCTTTCCATGGATCATTCTCCTGAACGGGTCGTCGACGAGCAGGCCCCCGTCAAGCTCCTTCAACCCTCGAATCCCCTCCTCACCTCGCCCAACGGCATCACTTCCGCCGACTTCGACGGCTGGGTCGAGGAGCGCGGCCACTCATTCGTCGAGTCTTGGGGCTCCGCCTACACCGCACTTACAGAAACCGCCGACCCCGGCCAGGACCCGCAGCGCGGCGGCCTGCTCGTCGCCCATCCCGGCAGAGGAACGTATATTTATGTCGCTTTCGCGTTATATCGCCAGCTCCCTGAATTAGTCCCCGGAGCATACCGAATAATGGCCAATTTGCTCAGTGCCGGCAGAAAGGATTAAAAAACTGGTCCAGGCTGGTGTCTCCGAAGCTTGTTAAATAACAAGGAAAATCAACTGCTGCTCAGGATAACAGCGATTTTAGGAGGCGTACTTCAGGAAAAGGCCACCAGCTTTTGCTCAGAAGATCGCTGCGGTCCACATGCCGCGATAACATGCTAACTAATATCTTTATTAAAAGGATGTTAATTCGCCTGGAAACTCATGCGATAACTCGGGCTAACTATTGTAAAAAATACGTAAATTAGTCATATATTCATCAAACTCTGCCAATCTAGAACTCGGAACTAGCCAGTGAAAGCTCCGCCTCTGCGTACTTTTCTCTGGCTACTATTGTTCCTTCCGCAGCACCGATAGCATTGCATCTTGGCTTTGTTCTCAGGAATTTCGGGCTGCGGGAGTTTAACGCATACGCCTGCGAAGGCGGATGAGACCACAATCTAATGAGATTTGAGAGGAAGATAGAGGCCCATGAAATTCAAATTCGCAACTGCAGCCGCGGCAATTCTGGCAGTCTGCCTGTTTGCCTCGTACGCAAGCGCCGGCCAGGATAAGCCGGTAGTGAAGAAGCACACCGCAACCGCAAAAGAGAAGAAACCAAAGCCACCCACGGTTGAACAACAGATTCAGGGTCTGCGCCAGGAATTCCAGGGGCAGATCGACGAACTCAAAACCGACTTGGCCAACAAGGACGCCGAGCTGAAGCAGGCCAAGCAGGCCGCTGCTGATGCCCAGGCCGCCGCCGACAGGGCAAATGCCGCCGCCTCAGCTTCCAACCAGGCCATCGGTGACAACGCAGCCGCCGTCACCACGCTGCAGTCCACCGTCAAGGACCTCAAGGGCAACCAGGAATCTCTGGCCACCACCGTCTCCGACGAAACCTCCAAGATCAAGAAGGAATTGAACAGCCCCAACGTCCTCCACTACAAGGGCGTCGGCATCACGCCAGGCGGCTACGCAGCGGCTGAAACTGTGTGGCGCTCCCACGCTACCGGCGGCGACATTCCCACCGCCTTTAGCTCTATTCCTTATGAAGGCGCAGATGCCTACTCGCTCAGCGAGTTCTACGGCAGCGCGCGTCAGTCCCGCGTCTCCCTCATGGTTCAGGGCAAGCCCAACTGGGGCACTCTGCGCGGCTACTATGAGGCTGACTGGCTGGGCACCGGCATCACCTCCAACAACAACCAGTCCAACAGCTACGTCCTCCGCCAGCGCGTTCTCTGGGCGCAGGCTCAGACCAACAGCGGCTGGGCCTTCACCGGCGGCCAGTTATGGTCCCTGGCGACTGAAGACAAAGTCGGCATCTCCAACCTCTCCGGCGACGTCCTTACTCCGCAGACCATAGACCCGAACTACGTCGCGGGCTTCGTCTGGACTCGCCAGTACGGCATGCGCGCCACCTATACCACCAAGCACGCTGCCTTCGGTATCGCGGCTGAGAATCCGCAGCTCCTCTACACCGCCTCGCTGGCCGGCAACACCCCCTACGCGGTCGTCGGCAGCGCCGGCGCCAACGGTGGCAACTACAACGCCGCCATCAGCGCCAGCGCCACCACCACCTATGTCCAGAACTACACCAACCAGTGCGTAGAGTGGACAACTTCCTCCTCTTGCCCTGGTTTTCCGAGCGCGCCCGTTCCCGTCTACGCCACCATCGTGGCCAACGCCAACGTTGCTAATATCTCCTTCAACCAGGCGCCCGACATCCTCTTCAAGGCCGCCTTCGATCCAGGCTGGGGCCACTATGAAGTTTTCGGCATCGCCGGCTTTGCCCACGAGACCGTTTATCCCAACACCACCACCAACAGCATCAAGTACGGTGGCATCAAGGATATCGCCGGCTTTAACGGGGGAACCGCAAATACTAATGTGTGGGCGTCTTCTTCATCTAGCGGCTTCTATAACAACCGCATCGTAGTCGGCGGCTTTGGCGGCAGCTTGCGCGTTCCCGTCATTGCCCACAAACTTGACTTCGGCGCCAAGGGCCTCTATGGTCCCGGCGTCGGCCGCTACGGCGACTCCACACTGCCAGACATCACGGCCGACGCTAACGGCAACTTCGCTCCCATCCACAACCTCAGCGGCCTGTTCACCCTGGAGGCCACACCCACCCCCCGCCTGACCCTCTACCTCAACTACGGTGGAGACTATGCCGGCCGCGCAGACTTTTCTCAGCAAGTGGGCGTCAACGGATTGCCCTCTACGCTGGGCTCCCCGGCAGCGGAATATTGCCCGCTTTCGGCAACTGAAACCGGTGTTTTCACCTGCACCAAGACGCCCACGGCAGCTGACATTGCAGCCGGCGGCGCATGGGGCGCTCACTGGAGCACACCGACACCTGGAACCGTCCCCGTGGGCTACGGTTCGCGGATGGCCGTCAACTCCAGCTGCGACACTCCCGCTGCTCCCGGATACAACTCCGGCGGCTCCAACGGCTACCTCCCTGGCAGCCCCAGCAGCAGCACCTGCACCGGCCAAACCCGCGACGTGCAGGAGATCACCGGTGGATACTGGTATGACATTTATAAGGGCGACCACGGCCGCCTGCGTCAGAGCATCCAGTACGGCTACGCAGTCCGCGAGGGCTGGTCAGGTGCCGGCTCTCCCGCTCTCGGCGCCAAGGGCACTGAGAACATGTTCTGGACCTCCTTCCGTTACTACCTCCCATAACTCCAGCGAACGTTCACGCTTCCGCAACCACAGAAAAGGCAGCCCACACGGGCTGCCCTTTCTGCTTTTCGACGACGGCTTCTCTTTTCGAAGTTGGTTTGAAGGGCACGTGCTTTAGCCCGTGCATTGAATGACATAAAAATTAACCGGGCTTTGGCCCGCGGGCCCGCGGTTGCCCCATTTTTCGCGCACTCAGCGAAAGGTTGGCAAACACAGGATGCTCAATCGTTCGCAATCCCCTGCAGTGTTCCCCGGCCGGGAAAAAACCCCCCACAAAAACGAAGCAAAATGAATTGCGCAATCATCTTATATTTCACCGGATAGATTGCCGTGGCATGTCGGTTGTCCCGACCGTCCTGAGAAATTCGCTCACGCCATCACCCTACTCGCATCTGCAGATGTCAGCTTAACTGGCATCGAGTTCTTCGTTGACGACCGCGCAGAATTGGTCTGCTCCGGTCATTGCTATTCAACATCGGGCATGTCCCCAAGGAGAATCCCATGTCAAAGAAACTAGAAGGTAAGATCGCGCTTGTAACGGGCGGTTCGCGAGGCATAGGCGCCGCAATCGCGAAGCGTCTGGCCTCGGATGGAGCGAATGTGGCCGTCACCTACTCGAAGGACGCCAATTCGGCTTCCGCCGTAGTCAAGGCGATTGAAGCCGGTGGCCGAAAGGCCGTTGCCATCCAGGCGGATGCCGCCGATGCCAAAGCAGTCACTGCCGCGGTCGAAAAGGCCGTTGCGACGCTCGGCCGGCTCGATGTGCTGGTGAATAACGCTGGAACAGCGATTCCAAAAGCCTTCGAGGAAACCACGCTGGAAGAGATGGATCGGCTGATCGACATTAATATACGGGGGACATTCGTCACAACGCAGGTGGCGCTGAAGCACATGAATGACGGCGGCCGCATCATCATGATTGGGTCGTGCGTAGGTGAGCGCATGATGACACCCGGACTCGTTCCTTACTCGGCCACCAAAGGCGCCGTGAAGATGTTCACGCAGGGGCTATCCAGAGAGGTCGGGAGCCGCGGCATCACGGTAAACAACGTGGAACCCGGTCCGATCGACACGGATCTGAATCCCGCCTCGGGCGAATGGGCAGCGCCACAAAAGGCGATGACATCGCTCAACCGCTATGGCACAGTGGATGAGGTCGCCGCCTTGGTGGCCTTTGTCGCCGGGCCTGAGTCCTCGTACATTACCGGGGCAAATCTGACCGTCGATGGCGGGACAAACGCCTGATCCTGAGCGCAGGGTGGACGGGCGCCCCATTCTCGACCCGCGTCAAGGGTCGTAGAGCGCGACTCTCAACCCTGCGCGTCCCGCTATCGCCACAGATCCCGACACTCCCTCGCATGCTCCCGGAGCTAGCAGATGAAAATAGCCCGAGTGAAACCCGGGAAGAACCATCCCCCGGAAGATTCCACCCTCCCGCAGGGGGGGACGTGACGTATTCATCGAAAAACAGCCGGAAGTTTGCGCGTTATTTCTCCCAGCTGGCGCACAATAATCTCACAGCGCCCTCCGCAACCCAGAGGGAACCGGAAAAGCGCCCGTAAGTCCTTTCCCGTCTGGATTTTGCAAATAAGCCATTCCAAATCAATATTTTGCAAAAAGGGGTAGGGGGGAGTGGTGGCAGATGGAATTTCACCGCCTCGTCTCTCAGGTTCCAGCCAGGGGCCTTGGCTACTTCCGTCCGTTGTCCTTGAAGTTCAGCGCGAAGTAGTAGTAAGTGTACGAGTGGCTGGTTGTCACATTCGTTAAAAACTGGCCCCCGCCGAAATGGCCAACGCCGCCGCCCACGTTGAAGTGCCGATTGAGTTCATACCAGGAGTAGCCATCGATTTCCGCTCCCAAATGGCGTCCGTGGTCGGTCTTGTTGGTCACGATCGCGCTGCCGGAAGTGTTGTAAATCGAGTCCAGCGCATCAGCCGCCCAAAAGTCCAGCCCCTGCACCGTGAAGGTGAGCCGCCGATGCGGCTCAACAGTGGCTCCGGCGCGCACCGCCTCAATGTTCTGCCCGCCGAACAAATCGGTGATTCCAAACCGGTCGTGGGCAGTCGGGTAGATCGTATCGAAGGTGGTGTGCGACGCGTTTTGCTTCGGGTTGCTGTTCCCCGTGGCGTAGTCGTACTGGGCAAAGATGCGCGGCTTGGCCGCCACATCGAGAAGCTGGTATGCCGCGCCTGCCTCCGCTGCCGAGGCTCGAATCGGCTGCGGTCCCACCGTGCCGGTTTCGAGGATCACCTCGCCTCCGTAATCGAACGCGGTGTGAGATTGCCCCTTTAAACGCACTCCAAAGGCTCTCTCGTTCTCCTTGCCGGTCGTCTTGGCGGCGGCCGGTTCCACAACCTCTGCCGGCTGTACGCGCCACAGAAAGAACGGCTCAATATTCGAGTGCGGCACAAGAAAATCATCGATGCGCCCGTAGGCTCCGTAGATATTGTTGCCTTCCTGATGCGGGCTCACCCCATAGGCCTGCGGCGCCACTGCCGAGGCGGCGAACAGCCCCAAGTGCTCGCGCTTCGCGTTCAGATTCACAACCGCCGCATCGTAGGAGCGGCCCTGGTTGCGCCACTCGGAGTCGGCGATGATGGTGTTGTTGTAGTTGATCAACTGCCGCCCCACGCGCAAGCTGAACCAGTGCTTGTCGGGCGCGCCAACCTCGACATAAGCCAGCTTCAGATCCCAGCGAACCGTGTTCGGCGGGCCGATCGGCGGGTTTTGGTAGCCCGCGCGCGCGTCCTGCACCTGCGCCGTAACCCGCAGCCAACTGCGCGTGTGCACATCCACCTGGAACCGGAAACGGTTCAACAGGTAGGAGTCATCGACCTTCGCTTTGAAGCTTGAATTGTCGTACGCCTCGTAGCGGAACCGCTCCTCGGCCTGCACGTCGATCCAATGGGGCAGCTTTGAGTCAAGATGAGTCGCCGGAGCGAAGTCGTGAAAGTCATAGGGTGACGGATTGCCGGTAGTGCGCCAGGCCGCGCCGTTCAGGAAGCTCAACGGGTTCGAAGCCGGCCCGGTGATGTACACGCCATTGAATCCGGACGTCGCGTTTTGCGTAGTGATGTCGTCCTGCCCGGCCAGGGGCAGGCCGCCCGCTATAGCAACCCCAAAAAGCACACCAGAGAGGGATAGCGGCAACCGGCGCAGAGAAACAGACAGAACAGCATAAAAGTACTTTTGCACTTTGGATTCTCCTTGAATACGCTCAATCGAGTTCCCTGCCTTGGTGATTGGCTAGAGAGAAAGAGTGAGCGTTACAGTTTGATTTGTCGTGTTGGTTTCCTTTGCTTGAGCCTGGCGGCGGGCGAGCTGCGAGCAGTTATCAACAACAACAGGAGCAAAGCGCGGTTACCGGCCTGCTCATTAAGCGGCCATGGTAAGCGTGGATTATTGCTGTCGAAGTAGGGAACACAAAGCTCCTATGCTCGCAAATCGCTTTGAATCAGATGTGCTTCGGAGTTACAGAATAGCGTACATGCCGGCGGGCGCCGGCAAGGTCAGAGACAACAACACGCGATTCTGTGGGAGATAGTGTGCATCGATCGAAACATTCCGTCCTTAAAAATTACCGGACATCAGAATTCTTGTCAACTCGAGTTGCCCCGAGACCGCCGCTATCGCCTGTCATTGCAGCATTTGTCGCTCGCCGCCTATCGTCTTTCGTTCAAAGTCTCCAGCACCAGGCCAAGCGCAACTTTCCAGTCCGGCATGCGCACTCCAAACGTCTCCTCCACGCGCCGGCACAACAACCGCGAGTTCCCCGGTCTCTTTGCCGGACGCGGAAACTCCCTGGTCGGAATCGGAATCAGCTTCGGCGTCGAATCTCCGACCTGCTCGCTCAAAAATTCCTTCGCAAATCCAAACCAGCTCGTCTCTCCCGCGCAGGTCAGGTTATAGACACCGCTGCGCCCCTGCAATCCGCTCCCCGCAGGCGCAAGCACCTGCGCCAAAATATCGGCGGTCGCCTGCGCAATGCACTCGCTCGTGGTCGGCGATCCAATCTGGTCGTCCACAATCCGCAGCTCCGACTTTTCCTTCGCCAGCCGCTGCATGGTCAGCAGAAAATTATTCCCCCGCGCCCCGTATACCCAGCCCGTCCGCAAAATCACAAACTCCCCGCCGACCGCCTGAATCGCTTCATCGCCGGCCAGCTTCGATCTGCCATAAACATTGAGCGGATTCGGCGCATCCGTCTCCACATACGGTTCCTTCTTCGTCCCGTCGAAAACGTAATCGGTCGAATAGTGCACCAGAACGCAGCCCAGCTTCTTTGCTTCCTCGGCGAGCACGCCCGGCGCCATCCCGTTGACCGCCATGGCCAGCTCTGTTTCGCTTTCCGCCTTATCCACCGCGGTATAAGCAGCCGCATTTACCATCACCGACGGCGCAACTGCCCGTACCGTCTCGCGAATCGAATCGGCACTCGAGAAATCCACCTCCGGAAAATCAACTGCGATTACCTCGCCCATGCAGGCCAGTCGATGGCGCAACTCCCATCCCACCTGGCCCCCGCGTCCCAATATCAATACCTTCAGATTCTTCATGCTTTTCCTTCGTCTAGAATTCTATCTTCATCACTTCCCCCGGCCATCGCTATGGGTATAACTTCGCCGGCACAATCTCCCGTTCTTTCTCCGCCGGGGCCAACAACACCCCGCCGAACGAATAGAAGCAAGAGGTAAGGCTCGGCATCGCTTCCCGGAATAGCCCTTTTCCCACTTTGAGTTCTAAATCAGTATCCGCATCACGGCTCTTCAAAAACAGTTAACCCAATTCTCACCCATCGCAGCGAAACTGTGTGCAGCTAACCCGCAATGGAGCTACGTATGGTGGTCAGAACGCAAAGCAAAGGGCTCACAGTAACCGGCCTGCATGTAGGCAGTCACAATGTCCGGCGTTACTTCCCCAGGCAGCATCGGCGCCATCGAGTTGCATCTCGATCATCTGCTGATTCAGTGCGACCTGTCACCCGATTTCTGGCACGACCAACCTGAGATTCACGACCCTCGGCTATGCGCCTGGCTTGAAGCAAAAAACTTCTGCGGGAATTCCAACCGAACTCCTCTTCCCATGACGATGATCCCCACCGGAGAAAGTTCCTACCGCCTTCAAACCATTTCCATGAAGGCCCATTCCAGGAGAAACCCTATCCAATCGCCCCCAACTCCGCTCCCCGACTCTCTCTGATCTCGGCAGCCTGAGCGCCAACCAGCCTGTTCCCTAATCCCTACCCCCTGATATTCTCAAATTGCCATGACCCTAAGCCAGCTTCAAGAGACCATCGAGCGCCACTTTGCCGCAGGACCCGCCGCCATCGGCGACCCAGTCCGCCATGACGGCCTTCTTTTCCCTGCGCTCCGCTCTCGAAACCGGCGAAATCCGCGCCGCCTCGCCCGACCCCGCCTCGCCCACCGGCTGGCGCGTCAACGCCTGGGTCAAGCAGGGCATCCTGCTCGGGTTTCGTCTCGGCGTCCTCGAAGAACTGCCTGCCGGCGGCCTCTCCTTCGTCGACAAGAACACCTATCCTGTCCGCCACTTCTGCTCCGCCGACGGCATACGCGTGGTTCCCGGCGGCTCCTCCATCCGCGCCGGCGCTTATCGTCGCCCGCGGCGTGGTCTGCATGCCGCCCATGTACATCAACGCCGGAGCCTGGGTCGACGAAGGCACCATGGTCGATTCCCACGCCCTGGTCGGCTCCTGCGCACAGATCGGCAAGCGCGTCCATTTGAGCGCCGCCGCGCAGATCGGCGGCGTCCTTGAACCCATCAACGCCAGCCCTGTCGTGATTGAAGATGACGTGCTGGTCGGCGGCAACTCCGGCGTCTACGAAGGCACCATCGTCCGCAAGGGCGCGGTCCTCGCCGCCGGAACCATCCTCACCCGCGGCACTCCCGTCTTCGACCTGGTCAACGGCCAGATCCTCCGCGCCACCGCCGATCTGCCCCTCATCGTTCCTGAAAACGCCGTAGTCGTCCCCGGCTCCCGCGCCGTCACCAAAGGCAAAGGCCACCCGACACGCGACAGTCTGGAATCTCAGCCTCTACGCCCCCGTCATCGTCAAATACCGCGACGAAAAAACCGACCTGTGCACCACCCTCGAAGACCTGCTCCGCTAAAAAGCCAGCCGCGTCTCCGCCGAGTTAGACGCCTTCACAATCAAAGTTCCCTTCGCAGTCCGGCCGACTTTCGACTCTCCGTCCACTCCAATTTCAACTCCCTGCTCTCGCGCGGCATCAACTCGAAATCGTTATCGCTCAGCTCCGCTCAGTAGGGTTGCGGCCCGTCCCCCGGCCACTCAACTCTCATGTGAACCAGGTGTGCGTACCCTCCCGGTTCTCGACGCGAACCCGGCAGCGCGCAGTTGCCCCATCTGCTGTAACCGGACCCACTTCGTAACCGCAAGCTCCGTCTCCGGCTGTTCTTTCAGCATCTGGAAGAGCGGCTTCTCATGCGCCGCAGCAGCCCTTCCGTGTGCTCGTTCCCGCCCGGCATCACGTCCGCCAACAGATCCGCGAACAACACGAAATAAGCACGCGCCCGCGGCTCGGCAATCAGATACTCGTCGATTGGCAACGCGGAAGAGTCGTCCGCCGCCGGGTAAAGCCGGTAAACGCCGCCGTCTTGCCCGCTCCGTACTTGCCCGTCACCAGCAGCGGCTCCCCGCAATCGTCAGCTCCGTATGCGACCCCGCACGCGCCGCCACTTGGTTAAATCCGGCCACCCATAATGCCGCAGTAGCCCAGACCCCTCCGGCGAAACTCCGTTCCGCCATCGCTCCCCGCGGCAATCTCGCGAATCGCATTCTTCGTCGTCAGCGCATCGTCCATGCCGTGCGCGCCATAAATCAGATCCCAGCGCCCTGAAATCTCCACTGGCAAAACCCCTCCAGCGCGGTACCTTCAACCACGGCAGCGTGTCCCCGCCCTCCGTGGAAGCTGCCCTCGCCGCCCGTAATCATAAACCCCGCTCCCGCCTTCACCGCCTCGCAATCGCCTCTGCGGTCTCTGCAGGCAGCACCTTGGCCAGCGCCTCAAAGCACCCCAGCCAGATCACGTCATACTTCGCCTGCAGCGCCGCTCCATCCGCCAGCTCGCTCCCCATCTCGTCCAGTGAGTTCTCGTCGTACACATCCACGTCCAGCCCATCGCGCGCAGCATCGTCGCAATCGGCCCGGCAAACTTTCGCTGCGCAATCAGCAGCACGCGATGCTCGCCCGCAAACGCCGGCGGCACCACCTTGATAAACGAAGTCTCCTTCGCCGCTCTCGCGTCCCGCCAGCGTCGCGCGCAACACATAAACTCCCGCCGTCTGCGGCAACGTCAACGCAAACTCCCCACCACGCCTTTGCCGTCCGCGCGCAATCGCAGCCGGAAAATCGGCCGCCGCCACTTTCTCGCCGCTCCGCGCAAGCAGCTCCGCATGCACCGTCCCGCGTCACCTCCTTGTCCGTATCGTTGATCACCCACACCGGCGCCGACCATCGGCTCCCCGCCAGTTGCGACTCCAGCGCATCCTTGTATGCAAAGCTCAGCGCCACCGGCGCCTGCGCCCGCTTCATCAACCAGTAAGCAGTCTTGGGCACGCGATCGTAGTCCACAATCGCCGAAGCGGAAGCCCGGATCCAGCTCCAGAAAATCCCAGTTGCGGATGCCGTTGATCGGATCGTACTTCTTGCGCCGGAACGCCTGCGCCGCATACTTCAGCATCAATGCCTGGTAGAGCTGCGTATCGCTCACCAGCTCCGCCACCGACCGCGGATCGCGATCCACATAATGCTCGGTGCGATAAAGCATGCTATACAGCCCGTCGACATCGAAGCTCGTCAGGTAAGCGTAGGCCTCCGTATCGATGGGCAAATTGAACCACCGCGGCAAACTCGTCTTTCACGCCCCACTGCTGCGCCGGCGTCAGGTACTTGCCCAGATTCTCGTACGAAGAAATCGAGATGCCGCCATACTCCGACACAAATCCCGTCTTCGCGTCGAACACATCCTGGTAGAGCTCCCGCTCCCAGATCATTCCCGCCGCCGCATTCCAGAAGTGCTGCTCGCCCAGATCGCACAGGCTCGGATGAAAGATGCTGCCCGGCGCCAGCTCGGTCACAATCGTCTTCATCTCCGCCATGAACTGTCATAACCCTCCTGGTCGACCCCATTGCTAGCCCCATCCGCCTGCCTTCTCATGCGCCTCGGCCAGCGGCGCCCACTCCACAATCGAAGGATGGTTGCGCAGCGCGGTCACAATCTCTCGTCACCTGCAACTCGGCCTGCTTCAGATACGGCTCCCGCCGCGGATTGTCCTGGTCCAGCACCTGCTGCGGCCCAAATTGCGAAAACGGCAGCTCCGCCACCATCAGGATTCCCAGCCGGTCGCACAAATCGTAAAACTCCGGCTTCTCCACCACCGTAAAATTCACCAGCAGGTTGAAGTTCCCGTCGCGAAACAGTCGCAAATCCCGCTCATAGCTCTCCGCCGTCGGCGTCGACCGGTAGAAATCCGCGATCGGAAACCACGAGCCTTGACAAAGATCTTTCGCCCGTTCAGCCAGTAGGCCATGTTCAGCGTCGCGCGTAATGGTCCGAATCCCAAACACCACCGACCGCCGGTCGCCCCAATCCCCTTCGCCGCGGCAGTGCCCGCTTCACAGCTGATAGAGATTCTGCGCGCCCGTGTCCCAGCTCCACCATAGCTGCGCATGCGTCACGTGCACCTCGGTCTCGGCCTTGCGTCTCGCCCGGCGCAGCCGTCACCATCAGCGGCGGCAACTCCTGCGCAGCGCCGGTAAAGTTCTCCGGCTTCAGCTTCAGCGTCACCGTTCGTGTCGCGCGTCTCCTGTCCGGCATTCTCCAGCGTCACCCCCACATGCAGCGTCGCGCTTCCATCCGCGTCAATCGCTCCGTCTCCACATGCAGATCGCCGATCGTCACCGGCGCTCTCGGTCCGCAGATGAACGCTCCGCCAGATGCCCATGTCGTACGTCGCATTTCCCTGCGCCGGCAGCGCATCCCAGCTATATCGATAAAATAAGGCGGCTTCTTCAGCTTCACGCCAGTCCCGGGATGGCCATGCTGAAGTCGCCGTTCAGATACTCCAGCAGACCGCGTCCCTTGGGAATCCACGGATGCGTCACCACCACCGCCAGCACATTGTCCCCGCCGTAGCGCAGCTTGTCCGTCACGTCGAAGGCGAAACGCTGTATACGTCCCCTCGTGCGTGCCCAGCAGCTCTCCGTTCAGCCACACCGTCGTAAAGTAATCCGACCCGTCAAAGACGATCCGGCTCACCGCCCCGCAGCCTCGGCTCCGGCTTGGAAATGCTTCCGGTACCACCACTCCTGCCGTTCACCGCAATCAATTCTTTGGTCTCGTTGAACCGCTCCACGCCGGTAAATCCCGCCTGCAACTGCGTATCCCCGGGAACCGTCACGCGCGAAAGCGCTATCGTCAAATCTCTCCTTTCAGCCCCGGCCTTCACGCCCGCCGCCAAAATCAAACGAGCCCATCGCCAGTCGCCGCCGTCCAGCAGCACATCCACCGCGGCCTGCCTGGAGCTTTCGCTGCTTCACTCCGCGCGCACTGCGCCTTCCGTCGCCGCGTTCAGCACCCGCCCCAAAAACACCGCCAGCAAAATCGCCATTCCCCAATGCCGCATATTCTCCCCCTTACTAAATCCCATCACGCACCTCCTATGCATACCATTCTTCGCTGTGAAAATATCTCCGAAATAGCGGCAACTTCCGCACTGTCACCTCGCGTCGAACCTTTATGCCACCGATCGCACAACACGAAATCCGCATCACTCTTTCGGAGGGCGCAGGGGGCTTTATCCACCCTGAAAAGTCGCAAAACATCGATGGGCTTTAGCCCGGGCTCCATCCACACTTTCGCTCGCCCGCCGGTGTTACCATCGAACCTGACAGATGCAAACAAAAAAACTGAAAATTATCCCCCTCGGCGGCCTCGGCGAGTTCGGCATGAACTGCCTCGCACTCCGCTGGGAAGACGACATTATCGTCATTGACGCCGGCCTGATGTTCCCTGAGTCGGAGTTGCTGGGCGTCGACGTCGTAGTCCCCGATATCACCTACCTGATTGAAAACAAGGAGCATGTCCGCGCCATCATCCTCACCCACGGCCACATGGACCACATCGGCGGCCTGCCCTGGCTCCTCTCCGAGCTCAAAGTCCCCGTCTACGCCACCGAGTTCACCCTGGCCTACGTCGAAGGCAATCTTGAAGAGAACCACCTGCTCGATGAAACCACTCTCATCGAGATCGTTCCCAAAGAAAAATTCACCATCGGCCCCTTCACCATCGAGCCCATTCGCGTCACCCACTCCCTGGTCGACTGCGTTGCTCTTGCCATCGAAACCCCCGTCGGCGTCGTCATCCACACCGGCGACTTCAAAATCGATCTCTCGCCGCTCGATGGCAACGCCTTTGACCTGCACACCTTTGCCGAATACGGCAAGCGGGGCGTCCTGGCCCTTCTTCAGGACTCAACCAATGTCGAGCGCTCCGGCTACACCCCCAGCGAACGCGCCGTCATTCCCCGCCTCGACGAGATCTTTTCTCAAACCAAAAAGAAGCTCTTCTTCACCTGCTTCTCTTCCTCCATTTACCGCATCCGCATCGCCCTCGATCTGGCCCGCAAACATGGCCGCAAAGTAGCCGTCATAGGCCGTTCCATGATGGAGAGCACTGAGATCGCACAGGACCTTGGCTACATCGAAATCCCCCAGGGTCTGGTTATCAACCCCGGCCAGATGCGCGACTTCTCTCCCGAGCAGTTGATGATCCTCATCAGCGGCACGCAGGGCGAGCCAATGTCCGCCCTGAGCCGTGCCGCCGTCGATAACCACAAGCACGCCCACGTCGACGCCGGCGACACGGTCATCCTCAGCTCCCGCATCATTCCCGGCAACGAGAAAAGCATCTTCCGCGTCATTGACCATCTCAGCCGCCGCGACGCCAATGTAATCTACGACGACGGCTCCAACGGCCTGATCCACGTCAGCGGCCATGGCGCGCAGGAAGAGCAGCGCCTGCTCATCAACCTCGTCCGCCCCAAATTTTTCATCCCCGTCCACGGCGACTACCGCAACCTCGCCCACCACGCCAAGGTGGCGATGGAAACAGGCGCGGTCGAGCACGCCATGGTCATTGAAGACGGCGACGTTCTCGAGCTCGACAAAAATGACGCCCGCAAAAAAGACAAAGTTACCGCCGGCCGCATCCTCATCGACTCCGGCTCCTCCATCGACGTCGTAGAGGAACTCGTAATCCGCGACCGCCGCATTCTTTCTGAAGACGGCATCGTCCTCGCAGTACTCGCCATCAACAAGCGCACCGGCAAGGTAGAACAAGCGCCTGAAGTCGTCATGCGCGGCTTCGGCGGCGCAGACATCACCGACCAGGCCCGTGAGCTGGTAATGAAGACCCTCGACAGCCTCACCACCGAGCAAAAATCCGACTACGGCATGGTCAAAGAGAAAGTCCGCGGAGAGCTGAAGCGCCTCATCCAGAAAACCACCGGCCGCCGCCCCATGATCATGCCCATCATTTTGGAGATCTGAGAATGAGTGATCTCGTCACTCTTGAGGCCATCCGCGCCGCTGCCGTTCGCATATCCAAAATCGCCGTCCGCACCCCATTAGTCCGCGCCCAATTTCCCGGACTCTCCGGTCACGGCCGGCCAAGAGAAATCTACCTCAAAGCCGAATCCCTCCAGCCCATCGGCGCCTTTAAAATGCGCGGCGCATCGAACAAAATCCTCCAGCTCACCCCCGAGCAAATCTCCCGCGGCGTCATCACCTACTCCAGCGGCAACCACGCTCAGGCCGTCGCCTACGCGGCCCGCGAAGTCGGCGCTAAAGCCGTCATTGTCATGCCCTCCAACGCCCCCGCCATCAAACGCGCCGCCACGCTCTCCTACGGCGCTGAAATCGTCGATGTAGGCGTAGCCTCGAGCGAGCGCCTCGCCAAATCCGACGAGCTAGTCCGCAAGCACGGCTACGTCGTCATCCCTCCTTACGACGACGAGCAGATCATCGCCGGCCAGGCCACCTGCGGCCTTGAAATCGTCGAATCCATTCCCGAAGTCGACTTAGTCCTCGCTCCCGTCAGTGGTGGCGGCCTTCTCAGCGGCGTCGCCGCCGCCGTCAAGCAGCTCAGCCCCAAGGCGCGAGTCTTCGGCGTAGAGCCCGAGTTGGCCGGCGACACAGCCGAAAGCTTCCGCACAGGTTCCATCGTCACCTGGGGAGCCGAACTCGTCAGCCGGACAATCGCAGACGGCCTGCGCACCCAATCCGTTGGCGTCCGCAACTTCGCCCACCTCCAGGCCTTTGTAGAAGGCGTCATCACCGTCACCGAAGCTGAAATTCGAGCTGCCATGCGCGCCATTGTAGCCGCCACGCGCCTCGTCCCCGAGCCCAGCGGAGCCGTATCAACAGCCGCCCTGCTCTTCCACGCAGCTCTGCTCCCGCCCTACAAAACAGCAGTAGCGGTAGTAAGCGGTGGCAACGTAGACCCCGCCCTTCTGGCCCAAATCCTCACCGAAACCTAGATCAAGTTAACTGAATGGTACGGGCTTTAGCCCGTATATAAATTACGCAAAATGAAATCGGGCATTTTTTGAGGACCGCATGAATAATGTCCGCACAACCGCGCCGGAGGCGCAGAGTTTGTTAGCCCCGCGCTTTAGCGTGGGGAAAAGGGACTCTACAAAATCGCTATGGAGTCCCGTAGGGACGGTGCAAGGACGTTATTCAGACAGGAAACAATAGCTCCTGAGGTATGCTTTTCTAGTAGCTTTAAACCAAATACTTGGACCGTTCTCTGTCGGCCAATCGTCGATTGAACCACCATAAATGGAGGCTAAGTGAACCCGGAGATTCAGTCTATCCTTCTCGGCATCGTGGAAGGCCTCACCGAATTCCTTCCCGTAAGCTCAACAGCTCACTTGCGTATTACTGAAGCTCTCATGCAGATTCCCCTCGACGACGCCTACTGGAAGATGTACACCATCGTCATTCAGTTGGGTGCCATCCTGGCCCTCTTGTTTCTTTTTCTCGGCCGAATCACCGGCTTTCTGCGCACGTTTCCCAGGGGCGAAAACGGTGACCGCAACCTTCTCACCCATCCCATCTCTCTCACATTCATCGCCTTCGCCGTCACTTCCGCCCCCGCCCTGCTGCTGCACAAGTGGAGCGAGAAAAATCTCGGCAGCATCCAGGCCATCGCCCTCGCGCTGCTCATCGGCGGCATCGTAATGTGGATCGTCGATGCCTGGGCCGCGCGCCGCATGGACATTACAAACCACGTCGAGGAGATGACCCTCCTTCAGGCCGTTTGGATCGGTCTCTGCCAATCGCTCTCCGCCATCTTCCCCGGCACCTCCCGTTCCATGTCCACCATCGCCGCCGGCCAACTCGTCGGAATGTCGCGTCCTGCTGCCCTCGAATTCAGCTTTTTGCTCTCCATCCCCACCATGATCGCCGCCACTCTCTGGGACCTGTTCAAGGAGCTTCATCCCGGCCACGGTCAGGCCGCCCACGTAATCATGAACTCTCAAAACTGGATCGTGCTCATCATCGGCTTTGTAGTCTCCTTCATCGTCGCCTTTGGTGTGGTTGAGTGGTTCCTCATGTGGGTCCGCAAGCATGGCTTCACCGTCTTCGCCATCTACCGCATCCTTCTAGGCTCCGCGCTCCTCATCTACGGCGCCAAGTACCTGGGTAGCTAGCCACAACAAAACGGCTACCCCCGATCGATTTTGAAACCTTAGAATCCTAAATAGCCAGTAAGCGAGCCGGGCATCCCAGGTCTCGATTATGAGACCTGGGCAACTTCGAAAGTCGGATAATCGCAGATCGCCAACCATGCCCCAAAAATCTCGACAGCGCAAATCCCCGCTCAAGCGCACGCCCGAGCCGCCCGCTGGGAAACCCGCGTCCATCGCTCCCGTAACCAGCAGGTGGCAACTTGCGGCTGTTTGCGCCCTCCTGGCTGTGGTCACCCTCATTGCCTACCGCGGTGTCAAAAACAACGATTTCGTTGACTACGACGATCACGCCTATGTCCTGGAGAACTCGCATGTCCAGCAGGGTTTAACCACAACCAGCATAGCGTGGGCGTTTACCACCTTCGACCAATCAAACTGGCATCCGCTGACATGGATCTCTCATATGGTGGCCTGGAGTTTGTATGGCGACAGCCCGGCTGGCCACCATTGGTCAAACGTGTGTCTGCACGCCGCCAACGCCATCCTTCTTTTCTTCCTGCTTTTCTCAGTGACCGGCTATTTAGGTCGTTCCACAATCGTGGCATTCCTCTTCGCGCTGCACCCGGCGCATGTTGAATCCGTAGCCTGGATCTCCGAGCGCAAAGATGTTCTGTGCGCGTTTTTCATTTTCATCACCCTGCTTGCCTATGCAGGGTATGTGCACAGGCCCTCCTGGAAGCGGTACGCGTGGACCGTCTGCAGCTTTGCCTGCGCTTTGATGTCGAAACCAATGGCCGTCACTCTTCCCTTCGCTCTGCTCCTGCTCGATCTCTGGCCATTGCGGAGAATTCTTTTTGCTCCGGAAACACGCACCGCGTGGTTCCCTTCGCTTTGGAAGTTATGCGTTGAAAAATGGCCGTTGTTCATGATGTCGGCTGCCGCCAGCGTCATTACCTTTATTGCGCAACAAGCTGGTCACTCGGTAACTCCGCTTCGAGCATTGCCCATGTGGGAAAGATTCGCAAACGCGGCCATCAGTTACTGCCGCTATCTGTGCATCATGGTTTGGCCCCATCCTCTAAGAGCCTTCTACTACTACGATTCAGATCACGTCAGCGTTTTTGCGGCGTTGTTATCAGCCGTCGCGCTCACCTTGATAACCGTTGCCTGCTGGCATTACCGGAAAGCAAAGCCCTATTGTCTCTTCGGCTGGCTGTGGTTCCTCGGAACCTTGGTGCCGGTAATCGGCATCGTGCAGGTTGGAGATCAGGCCATGGCCGAACGGTACACTTATCTTCCCTACGTCGGCCTGTTCATCGCCCTCGTCTGGCTGATTGGCGATGCCGTCGCCAATTCTCCAAACATCAAGTTAGTTACTCAATTGTTTGCCGTCGGCATCCTTGCCGCCTGCGCCATAAAAACCAATGCGCAGGTAAAGGTATGGAAAGATACGGTGTCGCTTTTCACCCACGTGCTCGCGATCGACCCACGCGGTGAGATTCCCAATTCAAGCATGGGCGTCGCGTACGCAAGGCAGGGAAGATTTGCCGAAGCTCAAAATTATTTTGAGCGCGCGCTGGTTTATCAACCCTTGGGACCCCTGACTCTTTCTTATTCCGCCTATTGCATGATGCAGACGGAGATGCAATCCCACGATCCGCGTAACCTGCCGCTCGCTGGGCAACGTCTCGAACTCTCATTGCGTATCGATCCCGAGGATCGCAATGCCCAGGCCGATATGGCGTTATGGTTTAACTTGATGGGCAGGCCAAAGGATGCAGAGACATATAGCAGAAAAGTTGTTGCATCGTACCCAGACTATATATCCGCGCGCGTCTATCTTGCCGATGCTCTTCGTGCGCAGGGAAAACTTGACGAGGCGGTTCAGCAGTACCGTCAGGTGATTGCTCTCGACCCGAATAATTACAGTGCATATAACAACTTGGGCATGATATTTGATCGGCAGGGGTCCAAACGGGAAGCGCTGAAGGAATTCCGGCTTTCTCTGGCCATCAAGCCCGATCAGCCGGTACCCCATTACAGAATAGGCAAGATACTCACAGAGATGAATCAGTTCCCTGAAGCGGTGAAAGAGCTGACCCTGGCCGTGCAGCTCGACCCTGGTAGCGCGAATGCACATAATGGCCTGGGCGTAGCACTGTTTCAATCAGGAGATCGAGAAAAAGCAATCGAGCAATTCAAAGATGCGCTGCGGATTGATCCATCCTTTGCCGAAGTCAGGCGAAATCTCGATCTTGCTCAGGCTCAAACAAGAAAATAGAAGCGCCAAAGCCCGTGGTTCCTAAACGGGGGTCCCTACGGATTGGTCTCCGATCGTGGGCCTGTTCTCTGATCCCTGTCTGTCCTGACAGGGGGTCCACACCAAGGTTCCCCCGGTTCGTTTTTACCCAAAATACCCCACCCCAGCCGCCATAATTAAGCTTGCTCTGGGATTGTTCTTGCCGCTCCATCGGCTCGCTCGCGGAACATCCCGTGGCAGCCGAAGCACGGGGAGCGCCCTAGCCATGAAATCCATTCGCATCGCCTTATCGCCCACCGGCAGCCGCCACCTCAACCTGTTTCTGGGGCTGGTATTGCTGCTGGTCTCGCTCCTCCTTTTCCTGGCGCTGGCCACTTACTTCCCCGCCGACCCATCGCTCGACTCCGCCACCGGCCTGCCTGCGCACAATTGGGCCGGCCTTTTCGGCGCGTGGCTCTCAGACATCCTCCTGCAATCGCTCGGCATCACCGCCTTTTTCCTTCCCATTTGGCTCGCCGGAATCGGCTGGTCGTGGATGCAGTCTCGCGCAGGTGACTCGCCCGTCCTCCGCTGGGTCGGCGCTGTTCTGGCCCTCCTTTTTCTGCCCACCGCCTTCGCCCTGCTGCCCTGGCACTGGCGCTGGCTCCATCAGCTTCCCGTCGAGGGCGTAACCGGCCGGCTCATGGCCGATCTGCTTGTCCGCTATCTCAATCGTCAGGGAACCTGGCTGGTAGCAGGCGTGCTGGCCGCCGCCGGTCTCTACTTTGCCTGCGCGGTCAGCTTCTGGGCCCTGAAAGAAAGCCTTCAGAATCGCTGGCTCCACGCCGTCTCATGGCACGATCGCTGGCGCAACTGGCGTGAAGAACGCGCCGAACGCCGTGAAGAACTCCGCGCACAGCACGAAGCCGCCGCCCGCCCAGATGGTGATCAGGATTTAGTCTCCAGCATCGATGCCGATCAACCTGTTCGCCGCCCGGGCCTTTTCGCCCGCCTCTTTGGCCGGCGCGATCGCAGTCCGGTTTTCGACCCCCTCGACGAAATCCCCGCCTACCAGCGCGCTCGCTTCGATTCGTCCAGCGAAGAAATCCCCGTCGCCGCACCCACGCAAAAACAAAGCATCTGGGAACGCGCCGCCACACCCGCGGCCCCATCCAACGTAGTCCCCATGCAGCCCAGATCCCAGCAACCCAAGCCCATCGACCAGCCGGGTGACCCAGGTCTGGATTCTCGGACCTGGGATACCACAACATCCAACAAACCCGACCCACAGAACCCCCAACCCATCGGCAAGTTTGAACCCACACTCCCCCCCACCGAAGCCATCGCCATCCACAACCGCGCCGACGCCAACCTTCACACCGTCACCGTCGCCCCCAAAAACGTCAGCGGCTTCAAGCTCCCGCCCAGTACCCTGCTCAATACCGGCGATGCACCGCAAGCCATCCGGGAGAATGAGCTCCGTGAAGAAGCCCGCGCCCTGGTCGAAAAATGTGCCGAGTTTGATGTCCGCGGCCAGGTCGTGCAAATCAACCCCGGCCCCATGGTCACCACCTACGAGTTCAAGCCCGAGCCCGGCGTCAAATACTCGCGCGTCACCACCCTCGACGACGATCTCTGCCTCGCCATGCGCGCAGAATCCATCCTGATCGAGCGCATGGCCGGCAAAAGCACCGTCGGCATCCAGGTCCCCAACCGCGAACGCGAAACCATCCATCTTCGCGACGTCGTCGAAAGCGAAACCTTTCACAAAGCCAAATCGCGCCTCACCCTGGCCATGGGCAAAGACATCAACGGCCGTATCGTCACCGCCGACCTGGCATCCATGCCCCACGTCCTCATCGCCGGCTCCACCGGCTCCGGCAAATCCGTGGCTATCAACGCCATGATCATGTCTCTGCTCTTCCGCACCACCCCCGCGCAGGTCCGCCTCATCCTCGTCGATCCCAAGCGCGTCGAACTGGGCATGTATGAAGGCATCCCGCATCTCTTCACGCCCATCATCACCCAGCCCAAGTTGGCCGCCAACGCCCTCCGCAACGCCGTCCGCGAAATGGAGCGCCGTCTCAAGCTCCTTGCCTCGCGCAGCGTCCGCCACATCGACCAGTACAACAAGCTCTTTGAAGGCACCATGCCCTCGCTCTTTGACGAAGGTGAAGACAACGAGCCCCTCCCCTACATCGTCATCATCATTGACGAGCTGGCCGACCTGATGATGCTCGACCGCTCCAATGTCGAGGAGTCCATCACCCGCCTTGCGCAGATGGCCCGCGCCGTGGGCATCCATCTCATCCTCGCCACCCAGCGTCCCAGCGTCGACGTGATTACCGGCCTCATCAAGGCCAACATCCCCACCCGCATCAGCTTCCGCCTGGCCACCAAAGTCGACTCCCGCACCATCCTCGACACCAACGGCGCAGAAGCTCTCCTCGGCCGCGGCGACATGCTCTTCCTCCCGCCCGGCACCAGCCGCCTCATGCGTCTCCACGCCCCGCTGGTCACTGAAAAAGAAACCGCCGCCATAGTCGAATTCTGGAAGAAACAGGGCGAAGCCGAGTACGTCCACGACTTCCTCGAATCCCCAAAAGACGACCGAGCCAACCCCGACGGCTCCAACCCCGACCCCGAAGAAAACGATCCCATGTTCGACGACGCGGTCCGTCTCGTCTTCGAATTCGGCAAAGCTTCGACCTCACTCCTCCAGCGCCGCCTGAGAATCGGCTACGGCCGCGCCGCCCATCTCATCGATTTAATGGAGAATGACGGATTAGTAGGCCCCGCCGATGGCTCCCGCCCCCGCGAGCTATTAAAAGCCCCCGGCTGGCTTCACGAAGTAACCACAGCCGACGACTAAACCGCCTCTGGTCATTTCACTTTTTTCCATTCCACCAAAGATGGGTGCCCCAGGACTCGCTTTTGAGACCCGGGAAATCACAAAAAGAAACAACGAAAACGAGTGGCATCCCATCCCATTAAAATCCCCTGCTCCGTCGCGGCCGGATGCCCCATCCTCCCGCATTTTTTGCGGAAGGGTGGGATACCACATCACTCCCCTTACCACTTCAATGTCAAAAACATAGCCACCGCCGCCGCTCCCATAAACACAAAAGTAGCCCACACCAGAACATTTGAGAGCATCCCGCTCCGGTATTCGCCCATGATTTTCTTATTCCGAGCGATCCGCGCAATCAGAAAAATCAATGGCACCGCGACCACTCCGTTGATCACGGCCGAGACAACCAAAGCCTGGATCGGATTGATGCCGATAAAGTTAATCGTCAACCCCACCACGGTAGCAATTGTAATCACGCCATAAAACCCATGTGCCCGTTTCAATTTCAGGTTGAGCCCCGATCTCCAGTTCAACGCCTCGGCAAGCGCATACGATGCCGACCCCGAAAAAACCGGCACGGCCAGGAACCCCAATCCGATAATCCCGATGGCAAAGATCAGCTCGGCCAGGAACCCCGCATGCGGAAACGTATGCACCAGCGGCGCCAGTGCCTTGGCCGCATCCGCCGCACTTCCAATCTGCGTAATCCCATTCCCATGCAGCACCGTCGCGGCAACCACAATAATCGACCACGCCGTAATCTGCGACGATACCATTCCCATGAGGTTATCCAGCCGCAGCCGCTTCATAAATGGTTTGGTAAGCTTCGGCACTCCGTTATGGATCATCCTCTTGCTTCGCTCCTCTTCCACCTCCTGTGATGCTTCCCAAAAGAACATATACGGCGAAATCGTCGTGCCGATTACGCCCGTGATGATAAAGAAAAACTCGGAACTGAATTCAATGTGCGGAACAAATGTTGCCTTCAAAATCACGCCCCAGGGCTCATGAACCATAAATACCGTGATCACATAAGAAAGCAAAGTCACGCAAAGCCATTTCAAAAGTCGCGCATAAGCACGATAAGATGTGAAGATCTCCAGGATGAGAATCAGCGCCGTAAAAAACAGCACCAGCACCGTAAAACTAGTGTGAAGAATAAGCTGGGCCGCGGCCCCCATCGCTCCCAGGTCGGCTCCCAGGTTGATGGTATTGGACACCAGAATCAGCAGCAGCATTCCATAAAGCACCTTCTTGCTATAGTGTTCCTTGACAACGGCGGCAATCCCTTTCCCGTTCACCGCTCCAATCCGGGCGCATGCCTCCTGCACCGCCGTCAGCATAGGCAAGATAAGCAGCGCCGTCCAAAGTTGCCCATATCCAAACTGCGCTCCGGTCTGCGTACAAGTCGCAACCCCCGACGGGTCGTCATCCGCCGCTCCGGCGATAAGTCCCGGCCCCGCAATCTTCAACAGCTCCCTTATTCTCGTTCCAAATTTCGCCATTGCTGGCAGTATATCGGCGGCAATTGAAATCTCAATGTCTAGTTATGACCGCTAACACACCAACCAAATCAGGCTACGGATTCGGTTACTTCCTGGCTTCCTGACTCGCTAACTGGCTAATCCCCTCCCCCCGCTCACGCATCTACTGCTAAGGAGCCCTTTGCGATGAAGACCATTTTAGCCCTCACCCTCTTCGCCTGCGCCGTCCTTCCCGCGCAAGAAACCCCCGCGCCCACTGAACTACCCGCCAGCCCCTTCGTCATCAAAGACACATGGTTCATAGGCGGCGCCGGGAACTGGGACTACCTCACGATGGACTCGCAGTCGAGCCGCCTCTTCATCGCCCACGGCCCCGTCGTGCAAGTGGTGGACACAGAAACCGGAAACCTCGCAGGCCAGATCACCGGCCTGCGTTTCGCCCATTCCATCGCCCTCGACGACAGCGGCGAAGTCGGCTTCGTCAGCGACGGCCCAGCCAATCAGGTAGCGATCTTTGAACGCCGCACATTCAAGATTGTCGCTCGCGTCACCACTGGCGCCAATCCCCGCGCCTGGTATTCGAACCCCAGAGCCATCTGCTCTTCGCTGTCAGCTCCGACCTGCTGCCGCAAAACTCATCCACATCGCGGCCCGCCAATCAGCCCAAATCCTCGATCACCGTTATCGACCCGCAGGCGCGAACCGCAATCGCCACCATCCTTCTCCCCGGCAGGCTGGGTTTCGCCGCCGCCAACTCCGCTGGCCAAATCTACGTTAGCCTCGTTGACCACAATGAAATCGCCTGGATCGATGTGACAGCCATAGAAGCCCGTCTCCACGGCGCCCCCAGCTCCGCCGCATCCGCCCAATCCGCCCCCGCACACCCTCCCGGCGCTCAGGTCACCATCGACTGGAGCGCCCTACCCCGTACCGCCCAATCCACCGGCAACCATGTGCGCTTCTTCCCCCTCGGCCCGGAGTGCCCCGATCCCCGCAGTATCGCTGTCGATAACAATCATCTGCGTCTCTTCACCGCCTGCAACAACCTGACCATGAAAGTTCTGAATGCCTCCACCGGCGAGGTAATCACCTCCCTGCCTATCGGCTACGGCGTTGAATCCATCGGCTATGATCCCGAGCGCGGCCTTATCTACACCGCCAACGGCGCCGCCATGGGAAGCCTCACCATCATTCGCCAGGATGTTACCGATACTTACGCTGTCATCCAGACGCTGCCCACCCGCGAGCGCGCTCGCACCTTGGCCGTCGATTCCATCACAGGGAATGTCTATCTGGTCACGGATTATCACGGCGCGCCTCTCGACAAGCCGGGCACCATCGGCACCCTCCACACCCCGCAGGCGCCAGACAGCTTCCAGGTACTGGTCATCTCCCACTAACGTGCTCCATTGACATTGACGATAACGCTCTGATAACCCTCCGCCGATTCTCAACCCAGTCCCGCCCTGTAGTGGCACACTATATCCATGCTCGGTTTCGGCGCCCAGCGGGATCTACCCACCATCCTGCTCATTGACGACGACCCCATCAGCCGCGAGGTTATGGCCACAGTTCTCACCATGAGCGGCTACATCGTCTACACCGCTGAAGGCGGCACGGCGGCTCTCGAGCTGCTCGCCGTCGGCGCCTGCGTCCCCGGAGTCATTCTCATGGACGCGCAAATGCCCGATTTGAGCGGAACCCACCTGATCGAGCAACTTCGCGCACACGGCTTTGCCCAAATCTTTGCGATTAGCGGCAGCAACCCACCCGCCGACGTGATCGCGGCAGCCGACGGATTTCTTCTCAAGCCCTTCACCCCTGAAAACCTGAGCAAACTGATCGAAAAAAAACGGGCCGCCCCATCCGCTGCGCAAATCTCCATCTCCGCGGCCTCCGCCGGCAGCCCACCATCGGCCAAACCATACTCGGCCCTCCCGGTTGTCAACCCGGAAATCCTCGCCCAGCTTCGCGAAATGATGTCCGAAACCGCCGTCCGCCAGATCTACGCTGCCATCGTTTCCGATCTCGCCCGCCGCATCGCCCTTCTCGAGGCCGCAATCGCCAAACACGACATCCCGGAGATCCGCCGCATCGGACACGCAATCAAGGGCGGATGCGGCATGGCCGGCGCCCAGCAGGCCGCACGCATCGGCCACGGAACTCGAATCCCCCGTTAACCAATTGGATAACATCCCGGCGTTGCTTGAAAATTTGCGCACCGCCGCCGCCAGCCTGAAGCGTATGCTGGAAGTGGAATTCCAGGCTTAAGTAAGACTTTTCTTCGGAGGTATGCCGCTCAAGTGGAACGACCTATTCGAATTGTGATCGCGGACGACCATCCGGTAGTGTGCATTGGCGTGCGCAACATGCTCTCTGAGTCTGAGGGCTTTGAAGTCATTGGCGACGCCACCGACGGCGACGAAGCCATCACCCAGACTCTCGACTTCAGCCCGACATCCTGCTCCTCGACGTGCAGATGCCGCGCCTGCCCGGCCTTGAAGCCATGCGCGCCATCATGACCGGCATGCCCACGGTCAAGATCATCCTGCTCACTTCTACCATCAGCACCCAGCAAGTGATCGAGGCCCTGCACATCGGCGCCCGCGGCATCGTGCTCAAAGACGCTCTTGCCGACCACCTGCAAACCGCCATCAAGACTGTCTTCGGCGGCGACTACTGGATCGGCGGTAAGCGCGTCATCAACCTCGTCTCCGCACTCCACGACCTCATGCAGCAGGCCCAGGTACCGCAGCGCAAAACCTATGGCCTGACCCCCCGCGAGCTTGAAGTCGTCGGCGCCATCGTCGAGGGCTGCAGCAACCGCGACATCGCCAAGCAGTTCAACCTCAGCGAAGAAACTGTCAAGCGCCACCTCTCCAACATCTTCGACAAGACCGGCGTCTCCACCCGGCTCGAACTGGCCCTCTTCGCCATCGCGCACCATTTGGTCGAGCCGCAGGAGTAGTAATAAGAGCGGGAACCAAGAAATAGGCCGATGTTTTGAAAGGGCACGACTCTTGTCGTGCCGCAATTGCAATAGGATGAACGCGGGCTTTAGCCCCTGAGGGATGTTTTTTCAAACCAACTACCTCGAAAAACAACCGCTTCACAGCTTCCCCACATCCAACTACACGGAGGTTAGTCAATGGCCTTAAGAAAGCTTTCCCTACTGTTGGCCGCAACAGCGGTCTCTGTCGTCGCCATCTCCCTGGCAGCTGGATGCCAGGCGAACAAACCAGTGGCCACCGCAGCAGTTCCCGCCATTCAGCTCCAGCCTTACACCGCCTCCGATCAAAGCGCCTCCGCCGGCGTGCCCTCCGGCTGGCAGGTCACCCAGGGCCGGCAGACATTCATCCAAATGACCGGCCCGCAAGGGGAAACCGTCGCTCTCGGCAACACCCTCGTCGCCAAAAACGGACCCTTCAAGGCCGGCCAGCGCGGCGCCAACGGAATCGACCTCTCCATGCCCTACGCCGCCCCGCTCACGCAAAAGCTGACCATGATCATCCAGCAGAACGCGGCCATCGCCGGCAAGCCCGCCCCACAGATCAACATCACCTCCGCCACTCCCATCCAGCTACCCGCGGCCCTCGGCCAGTGCGGCCGTTTCGTCGCCAGCCTCGACGGCGCGCAGGGACAGATGAAGATCATGGGCATCCTCTGCTCTCTGCCGCTCGACTCCGGCGGCGCATACAAGAACATCATGCTCATGGCGCAGGCTCCCGCTGCCGTGGCGGCACAGTCCGCTCCCACCGCGCAAGCCATCTTTCAGAGCTACCGCATTCCCGCCCCATGGCTCCAGAAAAAGCTAGCCCCCCACAACGCGCCCCCGCCTCCGCCCGCCATGGCCGCCAGGGCCGCAGCCATGATCAACAGCTCTACCATTCGCGGCGAAGTAGGCGCCGACAACAGCGCCAACTGCTTTGACCTCGCCGTCCTGCGCGAAACTCCTACCTACCAACTCCCCAGAAGCTGCGGCGGAACGAGGCCCGACTAATGCAAAACCACCCGGCTTTGCCACTCTGCTACAATTACAGTCCTTAACCCAATGAAGAATGCCAATCAAATAGTATTTCGTCGGCTCACCACTGCGGACTTCTTCAATATCAATAAGCCCAAAGGCATGGAGGTACGTGGCGGAGGCCAGTCGTATATCGACTTCCCAACTACTGCTGTCAAGCCGGAGAATTGGGAGAGCTTCTTTGCCGGCATTAAAAAGCTCACAACACAGAGTGGTCCGCTCTGGAAGTTCACAGTGAGTAGCATCGGCCTGAACAAATCTCAAACCGCGGAGATAGGTCAACGTCGGCCTGCTTCTTACAATATACGTGCGCAGAAGCTTGGAACAAAAGACTCCAGCAGGCTATACGCGTGGCATCCACAATACTCCGGGTTTCCCGCTCCGAAGGACCCAACGAAGCGCGCCGGCATCCCAAATCTGGTTATTTATCTGATTCGAACCACAAACGGAGACTATTGGGCCGGGTGGTTTCAGAGAGCTGCTCCAAAAGCGAGCTGGGCGACCAACCCCAGCCTGATGGAGATGTTCACGAAAAAGAACGGGTACATTAACTTGTCCCCTGGTGTTGCATTCGACGAGAACAACGCAGACTGGCCATTCCTGAAAGATGTCGCAGCATCTCCTGTTCAAGACGTTCCAGTCTCAGCAGGATCATTTCCGACCGTTCCCGGCAAACCCATCGAACTGAAGCCAAGTGGGGGTAAAGCGGAAGCCAAGCAGATCTCACCACCGAGCCCGACTGTCAAGAAGCCTCTTTACAAAGCTAAGTCGGAGGTTCAACTCATCAATAGACTCTTCAATGACGATATTGCAGACGACGGCAATCGCGACGAAGAAGCAGGCGATCATATTTATTGTCGAGCGTAACCAGAAGATCGTCGCGAAGCTGAAGAAGTTGTATGGGGGGCGCTGTCAACTAACAGGCGACAAATATGTATTCAAGAAGACCGACGGCGAACTCTATTGCGAAGCGCATGATTTGATTGCGCTTGGAACTGGAAGTGCAGACTCGCCTTACAACATCATTGTTGTGAATCCGCTTAATCCATCGAATGTATGCACTATGCAAATGTTTCCGGTCTAGACCTGACCAAAATCAGTCAATAATCAGCTCCCAATTACGATCAATGGCGAATCCTACACGATCACATGGCATGCGTCGCATGCTGCAGTCGTGCAAAACGCCGCTGCAGAAGACGGCTTCCCCGCAAGGTAGAACCGTTTCGATCTAGAACAAACAGATACTCGGTCATGGTGCGTGCAAGGGGGCTGTCATTGCTTCGAAAACGCGGAACCTTAAATTCTCGAAGTTCGGCAGCACCGAATTTCGATAAGAGCTCCAACATCTGGTCGCTGGATAGCAGGCCATCTTCGCTATAGCTCACAACGAAAAGCGGACAATCCATGCCCATTATGATCTTCGAAAATGCGCTCCCCTCATCCTCACCTTGGAGCAGAAGTCTGAGTACTGATCTCTCCAAGGACGAAGTCCACTACCACTCTGATCGCCTCAGGAGCATCTCCGCGAGCGATCGTTTCGATTAGATGATAGTTGGCCGCGATTGACGCTTCATATACGGCGGATCGAGATAGCACAGGTCCGCCACCAGGTCTTTGGAAACCACTTCAGCCGGACCTTGCATGATTAAGTGGTCACACGGAGAACCCCAAACAAACTCAGTGGGCAACAAAGTTAACCTGGAAAGTGATCCATTGCACCACTTCGAACGGAAGTGACCGTACGTGCCAGCAATATTGGCCACGCGATTCGTTGCTAGTACCAAATCATGCCTGAGCAAATCGTGCTCCACTTGCGTCAGAGCGCCGTCATTCTTCCAGGTATTCAGCTGACAATTGATTGCATCAATTGTCCCTGCGTTTCTTCAGACAAATACATCCGCGGCTCACAGCCGGCTGCCGGACGGCCTGCCGGGCTGTACTCCCGGACCATCAGATCTTGAAGCGGCTTAAGGGCCTGAAGCTTGTCAAGAACTGCGAAATATGAGCCGCCGAGCTGAGCAAAATGAGGCGGAGAATCGAGCGTAAGACGGACCCGCGCATGCTGGACCGCAAAAGTCATTAGGTCAGAAGCTATTACTCTCAACCCGGATTCACGAAGAGCAGCCGACACACTCGCGGTGCCACACATCAGATCTGCGACAACTTGCCCAGGCTGAACGAGCGAAGTAATGGCCGACATGAGTTGGCGAAGAAATCGGGTTTTGTTCCCAATGTACCTGTATGACACTTACTTACACCCTAACCGGGCGGAGTTGAGATGCGTCGGCCCTCATTGTTGTGATGGATTGTAGAGACTGCGCTTCATCTGATACGTTTCAAACCCTGCGCAACCCTTCCGGTCTAGATCGTAAAGGCCAGCAATAGAGCATCGACGCGCAGGTCCATTGACAAATCGGAAGATTTATTCAGGCGACGTTCCACAACAGCATTGGCAATCGCTCTTGCCTGTCTCCACTGCCTTCCTCCTTCAGATACAAGAGGAACGGGAAGCTCAGCGATTGTTTTTTGCGTGACATACGGGTGAGACCTCCATTCATTTTCTCCCGTCCTCTTCAAATGATAGGCCAACATGACCCGCGAGCATAAAACTCCAAGGATATAGTCCAAGAAGAACGATGGCGTACTGTTCGGCTTTGCTCGGTAATGAAACACAACCTGATTAGTGAATGCGCCTGTCTCGTCAATTGCGGCCTTTATTCCAACGCCAGTCTTGCGAACTAGGAGTTTGCTGCCCTCAAACGATGAAGGATTCTTATAGTTAATCCGGACATTGTCCTCAATGATTCGGGAAGAATGACAGGAATATCTGTCGACATCTTCGCCAACGATTAGGCGTCTCCAGCCCGATGGAACGGTCTTACTACGTCTTATGATCTTCTTCCATATACCCTCTGATAGTTCAAACTTCAACCCACAGCTCTGGCATTTCAGTGCTGTCTCATTGCGCGGTACGGGGCGGGCCGTTTTGCACCTTGGGCAGAGTATGACTGACCCGGTTTTCGAGAGTAAATCCCGCGGCCCGAAATAAGCCACGAAGCCCAGGCGCTTCTACGTCTATCAATTCTTGAATACAGAATGCCGCGACGCTCACGCTCAATGCTGAACTGCCTCTCCGGGTCAGAGTGGAAGTGCTTCTGCGGGATGAGATGCATCTCTTGCGATTTCGCATCGTGTAGCGAAAGGCGGCTTGAGAAGACTTGATCGCGGAGTTCCTTTCTCAATCTGAAACACTCGACTGTGCGGGTTAGATGGGGCTTAGTCTTCTCGCACACTATAACCGCGGTTCCTCGATATACCTGATCAAAGAAGCCTTCCCCCAGCCGCGCAATGAGATGGAGTTGTGTACGTTCCAATAGCAGGGTCCGCAGCGCCTTATGTTCGGGAAGGAAAAGTGAGTCAGGGACAATAAATGCAAGAATCGCGTGTTTCGGCATAACTCTGAGGCACAACTCAACGAATAGCTCGTATGAGTCAAACTGGCCTTGAGCGAGTTGATAGCCAGCTCTGCGAAGCTCGGCTGTCGACTGATTCAGACTTGCACCCCAAGGGGGGTTTGAGATCACGCCAGTAACCCAACTTCCTGATCAATTGCATCCATCCGCGCTCAACATCGGAACCGCTTCCGCTTGGTTGAAGCGCATCGACTACTTTGAGTAATGACCACGGTGGTAGTGTTTTTTTGGCTTTCTTGATTGCTTGGGCATCAATGTCTGTTCCCACTATCCTGATGTTGGACCGGGACCCCTTCTTGAGTATGCTTTTCAAGAGAGCTCCACCACCACAGGCAGGATCAATAACGAGGAGCGATTTTCTTTGTGGTAGACGGGCAAGAAGCTCGGAAGCAACCCAATCCGCCAACAAGTCAGGTGTGTAGACCGCTCCCAGATCCTTCCCACTCACTGCTAATCCCCCTCTTCTTTCATCAAATTCAAGCACCGCACTTGGCGAAGGTCAAGCGAAACATGATTGATCTCATCGACGCTGTGCCAGACCGGTCAAATTCCGTTTTGGAGCAGAGCTTATATCGCTCGTAATGCACTCAGGCCCTTGGCTGTGCCGGAAATCCTATCTTGAGCTGGCCCGCCGCTGCACGGTTGAAGAGCAGGTCAAGAGCTTGTCGGACCAATTCAGAACGAGAAACCCTCGTCTTTTCAGCAAGTTCGTCAAGCTGTTCTTTGTGGTCGTCGGACACCCAGACATTTAGTGGTCTACCTCGACGGCTTGAAGATGCACTTCGGGTCTCGGCTCTCTCTTCCATGTCAATAATTGTGTATACACTTAAATACACGTGCAGTCAATACCAGCTCCGGACCCTGAAGGCTAGGTCCAGCATACAGACAAATATTCCCATACCTCAGGCATCCCCTTTTGCAGATAATTACCTTCCCCCGGCGCACAATTGAAATAGGAAGTAGAGACGCGGAGGCGAACAATCATTTCAATATGCCTTTCACAACCGTGGAACACCTGCAAACACCCGTAACCTCTTTGTTATCTAAAATCTGGCAATAACCTCTTTAGAAAGAAGAATTTGCAGCGCATCACCTACCCTATACTGCTGAAAACAAGGAATTTATTTCCAGAAATAGGGTGGGGGGCAAGCAAAGGAAGGGTGTCAGGTACCCACCCCCTCCCCCCCCCGGCAAGTCCGAAATCACGGTTGTGAAACTGTGAAGCCTTTAACTCAATCAGAATCATTAACTTAAAAAGAAATCCGCAGAACCGTACAGAATAAGTAAAACTGCAAAGCCCTATAACATATATAAAATCAACGATTTAATTACCACCCCAAGACAGCCCACAGCCAATTTGTTCCCGTGAAACTGTGCTCGGCCCGTCTGATCAGAACGAGTCCATGAATCTCATCGAAAAGACCGACTTCCTCAAACGGGCATATCGTGGCCGCGGTAAACAACATCGACTTCAAATCCCTGGCCAGAACAGCGCCGACATTCTGTGCAGCGCGGAACAAGAAGTGCCGTGCTAAGCCTTGACCAGGGGCAATCGCCCGACGACATCTGGTAAAAATGGAACATGAGGCTGAACGGAAAGATTGTCTTTATCACCGGCGCAAGCGCCGGAATCGGCGCCGCGACAGCTTAGCCTTTGCGGCCGAAGGGACGCGGCTGCTGTTGGCAGCTCGCCGCGCCGGGAAACTGGCCGATGTGGCTTCACTGGCTCTGGAGCTCGGGGCCGAGGCTGTGCACTCGATCGACCTGGACGTGCGGGACTATCGGGCGGTGCAGAACGCGATTGACGCGCTGCCCCCCGAATGGGCGGAGATCGATGTGCTGGTGAATAACGCCGGGCTCAGCCGCGGGCTCGAGAAGCTCTACCTGGGAAAGATCGAGGACTGGGACGAGATGATCGACACCAACGTGAAAGGGCTGCTTTATGTGTCGCGCGCGGTGGTGCCCGGGATGGTGGTGCGCAAACGCGGACACGTGGTGAATCTGGGCTCGACGGCCGGGGAGCTGACTTATCCGGGTGGCGCGGTTTATTGCGCCAGCAAGGCGGCGGAACGGGCGATCAACGACGGGCTGCGGCAGGACTTGCTGGGAACGCCGGTGCGGGTGACGAGCATCGATCCGGGGATGGTGGAGACGGATTTCAGCCTGTACGCTTCCACGGGGATGCGGAACGGGCGGCGAAGGTGTACAAGGGAGTTACGTCGCCGAAGGCGGAAGACGTGGCTGACGCGATTTTGTGGGCCGTGACCCGACCGGCGCATGTGAACGTGGCGCGGGTGATGTTGACGTCAGTGGATCAGGCCAACTCGCTGCTGTTCAACCGTGAGCATTGAAGACCCCTCGGCAGGACAAACCCATGGCTTGAATCTGGCCTTCGATCATGGTCGAGTGCAGCTTCAAGCGCCGCGCGGGGTGCCGGATTTGAGGTTCTCTGCGAGAGGATGTTTTCCCGTTGCAGATTGAGCGCCTGCTTTTGCCGCTCCCGTTCGGTGCGGTGCTGTTCAGCGACGCGGCGAGCGTCTTCGCTTAT
>CAWIVA010000034.1:0-74538 GCA_963839225.1 uncultured Acidobacteriaceae bacterium | reverse complement strand
CCCAGACGTTTGCCACTCGCGTTAAACTGCCTGCCACGGGCAACCGGATTCACTACGATTCGGAGATTGCCGGGTTTGGCTTGCGCGTCACTGAGAAGGGCGCAAAGAGTTTCGTTCTTAACTACGTGCTCCACGGACGCGAGCGCCGCTACACAATCGGCTCCCTGGGCGAGTACACAGCGGAGACGGCCCGCACAAAGGCAATCGAGTTGCGCCAGCAGATACGGGACGGGGTTGATCCGTTCGATGTGCTGGAACAGCGGAAACGGGAATCTATCGAAGCACAGGCCCGCGTGCGGACACTCAAGCAACTGTCCGATGCGTACCTTGAGAAGTATGCGGAGCCGAACGAACGGCCCGGTACGGTTTACGACGACCGGAGCCTATTAAACGGTGTCATTCTGCCCGCCCTTGGAGACTTGCCCATCGGGGGCATTAAACGGGCGGACATTGTCGATCTGCACGCTTCCCTGAAAGACACGCCGTACCGCGCCAATCGCGTTTAGCTCTACTGCACCATATGTTCGCGTGGGCCAGTGCGGATGATAGCGGCGAATGGTCGATAGACAAGAACCCAGTGGACGGCGTTAGAAAGTACCACGAGGAAAAGCGGGACCGCTGGCTCTCGGAAGATGAATTGGTCCGGCTGGCCGATGCGCTCGACAAGTATCCGCGCCAGTGTGGGAAAGGTGCTCTCTCCGCAAAGCAACGGGAATGGTTGCAGACGGAAGCACGGCGGGCAATGGATGCCGTGCGCCTCATCATGGTCACGGGATGCCGCAAGGGTGAAGCTCTCACCGCTCAATGGGCGGACTTCGATCTAACGCGGGGCGTCTGGACGAAGCCAAGCCATCGCACGAAAGAGAAGAAAACGGAGCACGTCGCACTGAACGCGCAAGCTCTAGCTCTACTCGAACGCATGGAACACAAAGGCGAGTACCTGTTCCCCGGCAGGACGCAGGACAAGAACCTGAAAGATATAAAGTCCGCATGGGCTAAAGTGTGCAAGCTGGCAAAGCTCGACGGTATCCGCGTCCATGACTTGCGGCATAGCTTCGCATCGCATCTGGTTTCTAGCGGCGTGTCCCTGCCGGTCGTAGGGAAGCTCCTGGGCCACACGCAAGCCTCAACAACGCAACGCTACGCGCACCTTGCCGACAATCCACAGCGGGACGCTGCCAACCTGTTCCCCGCGATCTTGCCGACCGCCCGCATGGTGCAGTAGTAAGGCGATTGAAACCGTCATAGGTGCTCAGTATCCCCCTCTCTCGCGGATTTGAGCATCTATGGATAATAAAGGACTTATATATATATTTATGATCATCTATGGTGATCATCTATGGTGCGATGAGCATCTTCATAGATGATCAAATCTCCCATAGATGCTCAAGGTGCTCAAGCTACAGGGGTAGAGCATCTACGTGAGCATCTATGCTTGAAGCCCTTGAATAGTGCGTCTGCCGGGGATCAGTGCAGATATGTCTATAGCAGGCAAGTGCCACCATAAAAAAGGGCGCATCGGGCAGGGATAGGCGCATCGAGAGCCACGGTTAGGGGTCTGCCTCTGACACCTCATCTTCGGGTTTAAGGTTGGCTCCCGGCAGGCGTACCGTATTCCAAGTCCATCAATTACAAAGCATTACGTATATTCACTCTATTCGCCGATGGCTCCTCGTTCCTTCCCTGTGTCCGACAGGTGTCCGATGGAGCGCACAACCCTGCCCTATTGCCAGCGTCCCACGGCAAGCGATCTTCGGATCGGTTGGATTGATTTTCTCTGAGTCGGACGCCCCCGGAAGTAGGACCCGTAGAGGGGGCAGGCCCCCCACAGAGGCCGGACGGGGTGCGCGTTACATGTATAGACCTAAAGATTTTCCGCAAAAAGCGCCTCACCAGATGCCCCTGATCCTCTTCTGAATCAAGTGACGTTAGAGAAGTGTTTTTCCTCGATAATGTGCAAGTTTTTGCAGTCCAACAGGAACACCCTACGCTAATCTCCAATCTTGGGCCAATTAGGAACGGCCCCAAACGTGCAATTAAGTACCGAAGAATCATGTGACAAGCTAACTGATAGTTAGGAGGATTAGCGCCATGGTCCGACGTCTCGCGTGTCTTTTGCCAATGTTGGCTCTTCTGATTCCCATGCAGGTACACGCTGATACCTACACATTTGACATCGCCACTCAGAATTCGATCACTTTCGGTTCGGTCGCGGGGGTCTCCTACACATTCACGAACACGAACCCAGGTTTTCCAGGGACCTTCAACCAGGTCTTTCTGAGTGGCAATTCGGGATTGAACTTCGGCAACATGTCAGTTGTCTGGAATAATGGAACGCTGTCTATCACCCCCGCTTCCGCCAGTGGCTGGGCAACCGCACCGCCGCCCAATTACCATACTCGGAGTTCGGCCAGTTTATAGAAGCGGGGGTGGTCACAGTTACCAATACCAACGATTATGCTGTGCAGATTCCGGTCACCTCTTCACTGACGTTCGCGGGAGATATAACGGGCAGTGAAAATGGCACGGTCTATACCGGTGATTTCTTAGGGTTGGGGTTCCAACCGGGAGGGGGCGAAATACTGGCCAGTTGTGGTTTAAGCCTTGGGACACAAATCTGCGGCGGTTGGAATGGCCCCAACTTCACGTACATGGGTGACGTGTCGGATGTGGTAGCAACGCATTCATTCATCTTTGGGGCTGACAGCGTTGTCAACACCTACCCCGAGGCATATGAGTATGCCATAGCTTCAACACTGCCTGAACCAGGTTCCTTGAGCCTTCTTGGAATTGGGATGACGGCTCTCGCCGGTATGCTGTACCGGAAGAGAACGCCCCGTTCACATCGAGCGTAGACGTCAATTAGGTTTCACGCCGCTTTCATGGGAGAGCCCCAATTGATGATGGCGATGAACCAGGATTGCAGAGGGTACCAGCGCCCCCATACTCTACGCGCCGCTGCGGGTTGGGTGATGGTTTCCTATGGCCGATAGCGTGGCGGCACAGGAGAGAGGCGCGGGAAAGGATTCTGACCTGTCTCATTGCGCTTGTTCGTTGCCGGGCAGGGCATGAGCCGCAGCAAATTCGGCCCGGAGGCGTGCGTCTTCTTGCTCCCGTTGATTCCTAATCGCGCTTACGGCCTCCAAAAGTATCTCGACGCGGATAGGTGGCACGTCTCCCGCGAGAAGCAGTGATTTGTCTAGGAGCACGCCCGAAGAAATGCTTTTCTGTTGGAGGCTGGCTTTGGCGATGTCTTCTTCACCGATTGATTCGACGATGCGGCGGGCCTTGCCCCGGTAAATCTCGGCCAGCGCAGCCTTTTCATCTTCGACTTGCCGCTGAATTTCGGGTTCTGCTAGAACGTGTTTCACCATGCCCCGTGACCTCCCTACGGTCTGAGCGATTTTGTTTTGACTTGCGCCACTCGCGGCCATAGACACGATTGTCGCTGTCTCTTCGGTGCTCGGCGGAAACTTGGGCTTGCCCTTTGGTTTCATCGTCTGCCCCCAAAATCGAACCAAAACAGCAGCCGGTTGAAAAGAAGCTTTTCTTCCCCGCGCTCTCTTGCTGTCAAATCAAGGCGAGTGTTCTCCGTGACCAGTGGACGCGGCAGCCCCCCGGTTTCGGTTTCTTGGGCAAAACGCTGAATATCGGCCCATGCGTTATCGAGAGCCGTACAAAGTTCCCTCTGCGCCTCGACCAGCGGCTCCCGGAAGGAAGGGAACCACTCTTGAAAGACACGGCGGGCGATGGTTCTTTTCTCGCCGTCGATCTCGACCACGCGAACGGCGATTGCAGAGCGCCGTTGCTCCATTTCAGCAGGCGCGGCCTCTGCCTGTTGCTGCTCAGCGATCTTTGCTTTCGCCTCTTCGTGTTTGCCAGCCAGTAAGAGCGCATCAGCGGCGCGTTCCGCCTCTCTCGCTTTTGCTGGAAGCAGGAGCTTTAATTCATCGGCGGCTTTTAGGATCGCCGCAGACTCTTGCTCCAGTGCGGCACGCTCGCTCTCCAGCCCAGAGACTGCCGCGACATAGGTTGCGTGCAACTTCTGAAGTTCGGAGGCGACGGTTTCAGTAATTGGCTTGTTCTGTTGTGTGCTCATGCTTTCTCTCCTTCTTTCGCGCCGATCACTGTATCGGCTTCTTGCTGGAGTCGTGAAATTTCACTTTGAATGCGGTTGAAGTCTTCCACGTTTCCGCTTAGCAGGAACCTGTTCGCTTTGTTCCGCAGATCGTAAATGGTTTCGGCATCGTTTTCGTTCATGACTTCCTCCGCTGCGGTGCCAGATTGAACAAAAAGGGTTTGACTGCCGATGCGAAAAATTCTCGCTTGTCCGGGGCCTTTTCAAACTCCCCGGCCAGTTGATCCATTCGGCGGATAGTGCGTTGATCTATAAGCTCCAAGCCCTTCACGACGCCGATATAGTGATGAAGGCTTTGGACCGGGTTTTGCTTCTCGCCAAGGTAGTCCGGTCCTAATGCAGCCTCAATCTTCCGGACGACGTGCGCGCCGAAGTCCTTGGCGTGCATTCGCTCGGTCGGATGCTGACTCCCGGCGGGCGTGGGCACTTCGATTTCCACTAACCCAACGGATGACAGAAACCCATATTGCCGGTTGCTGCCGTCAGCATCGGCGGTGATAACGTTGTTGGGGTCTTTCTCGAACATATCGTTCATTGGGTTTTCCTCTCTGGTTGTCTCACTTGAATCAATCGTCCTTCCGGTTGCGCCAGTTCCAGCGAGTCCGGGCGATGCTTGCTCCAGTAATCTAGATCGCGCCAGTAGACGGTGAATTTGCCGCGCTCGGCGCGAATTACCGTCCCCGGCTCCCCGGCCCTGCAAGCTCGCAGTCGCACCTTGTCACCCAGTCCGATCATTGACCCCCCTCGTGGCTGCGCTCCAGGTGCTCTCTTAATTCCCGCCGCGCCCGCCTTTCATCACTGAATGCGCCTTCAACTTTCTTGAGAGCACGCGCGCGGGATGTTTCGATGCGATCCTTCCAGTAAGAGCAAACCACACAGTCGTCATGCGGGGTCGCAGTCATTGCACGGCCCCGCTTTCGGTTGCGGGCAACCACCAGAACCATTGACCGCCGAACTCGGCACGTCGTGATTGCACACAAAGTTGGCCCTTCGCACGCCGCAATGTTGCGGGCTTGATACCCTCTGTCTTTGCGAGCTGTTCTATTTCTTTCGCTTCGCGGCAACCCGCTGCCAGGAGAGCTTGTAGCCATTGCGCCGCGTGCTCCACGGCAGGCTGTGCGGTGCTGGCAGCGTCTAGTGTCTGGTAAACCTCGTCGATGGTGACGGAGCTTTCGCCCTCCCATCCCACAGGGAACACCTTGAAGCGCAGAGCGGGAAGGCCCGGAGCACAAAGATTACTTTTCCCGTTCACCAGCAGACGCAGATCGCTATTCTCGGGATCAGGGACCACGTGCAGGCTGTGGCGAAGCGATGCGGAGATGCCAATAGACCCGGCCACCTTCGCCAGATGATCCTGAGAAATGCCTTTGTTGAGGTGATGGATAACCAAAATCACAGCGTGATGCGCCTCCGCCAGAGCACGCACGGGAATCAGTAGGCGAGTCGTCTCGACGTGAGAATTGAGGTCCACGCCCGCGCTGTGCGAGGCAAGAGAGTCAATTACCACACAGCCGATAGAATGCGCCTTGATGACCCCTTCTAGCCGGGGAAGATCGGACAGGCACCAGAGGCTATCGATGTGCTCAACCCACAACCGCGCCACATCACCGCCCGCCGCTGCAAAGAGCTTGCGGATACGTGACGGCGAATCCTCATTGGTCATATCCAGAACGTTGCGGGGCTTGCAGGGTGCTCCGCTGTAAGGCGTGATGCCGCGAGAAAGATTGGCCGCGATGAGTAGTGCAACCGTGGTTTTTCCATCTCCCGGTCGGCCAATAAGTCCGACGCCGGTGTCATCCGGTATGTGGCCTTCGAGGATCATCGGCTCGTCGCGCTCGACAATCTCCGGGCCTTTAAGTAAGCGCAGTCCGGCCCCGCCGACTGTGCCGAGTGCTTCAAGGTGTGAGAGCGCCCACGCGGTGATTTCGTCCGGCGAATCGCCCGCCGCTATGCGCGCCGTAGTTACTTCAGCCAAGGAGAGCAATCTGCGCGCCCGCGCCTTCTCTCGCACGATTCGGACGTACTCGCCGATCACCGGACGACGCGGCAAACCCTCAGTCAACCCGAACAAGTAGGCCCGCCCGCCGATTGACTCAATCTCCTTGTGCTTCGCCAGTTCGTCGGTCAGGGTGACAATATCGCAGGCGTGCCCCGCTGCGATCAATTCGCCCATTCTCAGATAAATGCGGCGGTGTGAGTCGAGCGAGAAATCGTCAGGCTTGAGGATAGCGGCGGCCTCGGCGTGAGCCTCATTGTCGAGTAAGACCGCTCCCAAAATCGTTTTCTCGGCGTCCGTGTTCGCGGGCAACGGATCGACCGGCGCAGGTTTCGCTTGAGGCGCGGGGCGTCGGGCTTGCGTGCGGGTCGGCGATGTGGCAGGCGGACGCGAAGGCGCGGGTGTCTCCGCTCCCCGTTGACCAGTAGGGAAGGCCCCACCAGTGCGGGACCATTCAGGCACGCGGGCCAGGTCCGGCTGTGGCGCGTTTGGGTTCATCGCGCCGCGCGCCCGTTGCGCTTGTGTTGCGCGGGGACAGGGGTTTCCCGTTGGGTAAGCCACGCCAGCACACTAGCTCTGCGAAACAGGCGCCTATTGCCGATCTGAACGTGGGGCAAGCCATTGCGCAGCACCATCCTGTCCACTGTGCGCGGCGTTCTCTTTAACTCTGCGGCCAGTTGAAACTTGTCAACGTAGTCGCTTAAAAGGGGTGCGCTATCTGGCGCTGATGTGATTTGAGCGTTCATCAAAATCCTTTCCTTTCCCGAGAAGCCCGAAGAATGTCTTGATTCTGACCACAAAGTGCACTAAAATCCAGAGGTATGATGACCACATTGGAGGCACTAGTATCGTGGTAACGACAAAACGGAAAGTCAGATTTGTTGATGCAA
The DNA here is from genome assembly GCA_963839225.1 of uncultured Acidobacteriaceae bacterium. GTDB lineage: Bacteria > Acidobacteriota > Terriglobia > Terriglobales > Acidobacteriaceae > Telmatobacter. The sequence continues at coordinate 67,514 of CAWIVA010000034.1, read as the reverse complement.
CAGCGCCGCAACCAAAGACTCAGACAGAGTTGAAGCAGCGGATTCGTTCGCAATCCTTCAGCGACGCGGTTCTAGCGGTCGAATGGTTGAATGCGGCAAAGGGGACTGCGGCCTACCGGCGCGTACTGGACGTGCGCAAAGAGTTAGAGGAATTGCGGGCAGGAATAGACCGCTCTTCACGGGCGCATCGCGGCCCTGTAGTGAAGGCGAAGGACTGGGAGAGGGACATAGCGGAGCTTAAGACCCGGCATGACAAGCTCGACGGCTTGATGAGGGGGTACAGTTTTCATCCTGAGATGACCTACAGCTTCGCCTCCGGCATCTGGGCCTTAGATATGGTCCCCAGACACCCGCGCGGTCGGCAGGTGGCGGTACATGGCCAGGGATTCGCGTTCCTGCCGCGCCGCGTTCAGGTGAGCGAACCTGTCGTCATTGTAGCTTTGGCGCGGTTGGCCGCGAACCGCGAATTGTACAAAGTGCGGTTGTGCGAGATGTGCGGAGAACGCTGGCGGATGTCTGAACGGGAGATAGATAGGTTTTGCAGCCCGGAATGTCGGAAAGCGTTCTACGAGAAGTCTCCCAAATATCGTGAGCGTAAAGCATCCAACCAACGGCAATACCGCGAACGCTTGAAGAGACTTCAAATGCGCGGCCTTGCATGAGCCACACAGAGCCGACTTTTGTCCCCCATCGGACATGGATCGGACATGGTAGATTGACAGCGGTTTGTTTTCGAGCGGGAGATTTGATTATAAGTTATTTATTTTGTTTATCTTATCTATGGTGCGCCCGGAGAGATTCGAACTCCCGACCTACTGATTCGTAGTCAGTCGCTCTATCCAGCTGAGCTACGGGCGCACATGGCTGGTTCCGAAACGAACCATAGACAGATTATCAGGGTTTGAGGCGCGGCGCAATCGTGCTCAGCTGATGGCACGCCGGCAGGCAGCGTGGGGGTTGCGCAGGGGGTGGGGCGATCGAGCGGCAGAGTATCTTCAGGCGATTGTCGAGGCCGCCTGGCGGACCAGTTTGGTGACGGCGGCGGCGTTGAGACGGGTGGCGTCGTACTCGACGCGCAGAGTGTGCGGGCGGCGCGGTCGAAGCGCAGACGGCGAATGCCGTATACGTCTTGTGTGCCGGCCAGCGCCACGGTCACGGCCTCAGTGGGCGGGGTGGCGTAGCGATAGAGGATTTCCACTGTGGTCATAGAGGAATGATACCAAGGGGTGCGGCATCTGAGCGTGATCTTACAGGCTACAGGCTCTTAAGAAAGGCGCGGATCTCGGGATTGGACCAGTCCGGGTCGCCGACGATTTTGCGGCGGATGACGCCCTGGCGGTCGATGATGTAGGTTTCAGGCCAACCTTCGGTGTGGATAGAGCTTGGCGGCGGATTGGCTGGGATCGCGGACGGTGATGAAATCGACGTGGCGGCGGACGAGGAAACGGCTGTAGGCGTCGGGGTCTTCGTCGATGCTGACGGCCAGGATGGCCAGATCGGGCCGGTCGTGGTGGAGTTCAAGCAGCGCGGGCATCTCCTCAACGCAGGGCGGCGCACCAGGTGGCCCAGAAATTGAGCAGGACGACCTTGCCCCGGTAGCTGGCCAGATGGACGGTGGTGGTTCCGTCGGAGACGGTGAAATCGGGGGCCGGCTTGCCGGTCTGGGCAGGGATGCGCGCCGCGGTCGCAGCCGGGCAGGAGGGCCAGCGGCAGGAGCAAATCGAGCGTGAGATAAACGGTGGAACCGCACATCCTTATAATACGGAGCGAAAGGCCAAGGAAAGGTGATGCGCGATGGACGAGAACAGGACAGAGGCGAGGGAGCGGCCGGGGCTGGCGGGTGGAAGCCGGTGCTGGGGCTTTCAGACGAGCCCGGCGGGCAGGCTGAGGCCGCGGCGCGATGGGCGGGGAGCTGTGCCGGGAACGGTCTTCGATCAGCCGGAGCCGGAGGAACTGATGGAGCTTACGGTGATTGTTCCGGCGCGGAACGAAGAGGATTGCCTGGGCGCGTGCCTTCAGTCGCTGGTGAGCCAGTCGGAGGAGATTTTCGAACTGGGCAAGGATTGGGAACTGATGGTGGTGGACGACCACTCGACCGACCGGACGGCGGAGATTGCGCGCGGCTTTGCCGGGGTGACGGTGATGGAGGCGGGCAAGCTGGAACCGGGCTGGACGGGGAAGGCGAACGCCATTTGGACGGCGGCGAAGCGGGCGCGGGGGCGATGGCTGCTGTTTACCGACGCGGATACGATTCACGAGCCGGGAGACCTGCGCCGGGCGATGCATGAGGCGGAGAGGCACAAGGTGGGGATGCTGAGCTATTCGCCGCGGCAGATTGTGAGCGGGCTGTGCGCAGCGGTCGCTGATGCCGCTGGTTTTTTGCGAACTGGCGTTGGCTTATCCGCCGGCCAAAGTCTCCGACCCGAACCAGCGGATTGCGGCGGCCAACGGGCAGTTTTTGCTGGTGGAGCGGGAGGCTTACCGGCGGCTGGGCGGGCACGCGAGCGTGGCCGACAAGGTGCTGGAGGATGTGGAGCTGGCGTTTCTGGCCAAGCGGCGCAGGGTGGGACTGCGCTTCCGCTATGCGGAAGATGCGGTGGCTACGCGCATGTACCGCTCGACGGCGGCGATGATCGAGGGCTGGACCAAGAACCTGGCGCTGCTGTTTGACAATACGCTGGCGCTGGCGGTGTGGCGGGCGCTCGATATTTTTCTGCTGGTTGGGCTGCCGGTGCTGGCGGTCTGGCTTTGGAATGCGCGGTTTGCCGCGCATTCGCTGCAGTGGCTGGGCGCGGGGTGGGTGCTGGCGCTGCTGTGGGTGCGGACGCTGTTTCGCTTTTATGCGCGGGTGGCCAAGTCGAATTTTCCGTTTGTGGACTGCGCGCTTGCGCCGCTGGGGTTGCCGCTGTTTGTGGTGCTGCTTTATCGAAGCTGGTTTCAGCACCGGATTTTGAAGCGGGTAAGCTGGAAGGGAAGGAGTATCGTAGGCTGCGTAGATTGGTATCCAGTCGCAGATTAATGACGGTGGATAGCGGCTTCAGCGTGAAATTGACGGCATGAGTTATGCCGCATTCGTGAAGCATTTAGCGGGGCTGGGCATCTTATCCAAGGAGGGTCAGAATGATCTTTTTGACGCGGCGGGCGACTTTTTCCGCTTCGCACTACTACTGGAACGCGGCCTGGACGGCGGAGAAGAACGAGCAGGTCTTTGGGCGCTGCGCGAATCGCAACGGGCACGGGCACAACTACACGCTGGAGGTGACGGTGGCCGGCGAGCCGGATCCGGTGACCGGCTTTGTGGTCGATCTGAAGTGGCTGAAGGACGTGATCGAGCGCGAGGTGCTGGCCGCTTACGATCATCGCCACCTGAACCTGGAGGTTGCGGAGTTTGCGGCGAGCGGAAGCTGATTCCGACGACGGAAAACATCGCGATTGCCGCGTGGAAGCGGCTGGAGCCGGCGGTGACGGATGGCGGGCGGGGCGCGGCTGAGCCGGGTGCGGGTCTATGAGACGCCGGAGATTTTTGCGGAATATCGAGGGTGAGGCGATGAGAGGCCTACTTTGGGCGCCGGTACATGCTGAGCGCCAGCCACCGGCTGCACGCGGAGCGCTGTCGGCGGAGGAGAACCGGGCGGCGTATGGGAAGTGCAACAATCCGCATGGGCACGGGCACAACTACGTGGTGGAGGTGCTGGCGGGCGGAGAAGTGGACGCGGAGACGGGATGGTGGTGAATATGGCGGCGCTGGATGAGGTGGTGCAGAGCAAGGTGATGGAGCGATTTGACCATACGAACCTGAATCTGGATCCGCTGTTTGCGAATCGCGTGCCGACCACGGAGAATCTTTGTAGGGCGGTGTTCGAGTTGCTTGATGGATCGCTGCCGGCCAGCGGAACTGGTGCAGGTGCGGGTGGAAGAGACGGAGAATAACTTCTTTGAGTACTATGGCGAGGATTGAGAGAGTCTGAGATCTTTATGCGCAATTCTTGAAGCGAGAAGATCAGATGCGACGCCCAGTTCCCCAGGGCGAGAGGATGAGGACGATGGCGCAGCCGATTGCAGTGAGCAAGACCGTTCGCAGGGCGGCAGGGATGGACGAAGGGCTGAGCGAGTTCAGCACCGCAGGAGATGTATCGCGAGATTCTGAGCCGGCTGGGCGAAGATCCCAACCGCGATGGCCTGCTGGCCACGCCGGCGCGGGTGGAAAAGTCGATGGCCTTTCTGACCAAGGGCTACGACGAGGACCCGACGCAAGATTCTGCGCGGGGCGCTCTTCGACGTGGACTACGACGAGATGGTGATCGTCAAGGACATTGAGATGTTCTCGCTCTGCGAGCATCACATGCTGCCGTTCTTCGGCAAGGTGCACGTGGCCTATATTCCCAAGGGCAAGGTGATCGGGCTGAGCAAGATTCCGCGGCTGGTGGAGGTGTTTGCGCGGCGGCTGCAGGTGCAGGAGCGGCTGACGCGGCAGATTGCCGATGCGATTCAGGATGCCATTGAGCCGCAGGGCGTGGGCGTGGTGATCGAGGCGCGGCACCTGTGCATGATGATGCGCGGGATTGAAAAGCAGAACTCGTCCACGGTGACTTCGGCGCATGGTGGGCTGCTTCCGCCAGAAGGAGACGCGGCTGGAGTTTCTGTCGCTGGTGCGGCAGCCGGGAACGGGCGCGGTATGACGGATGGGTCCGGTCGACTACAGTTAGTTAGAGTGAACGGACTTCTGGTGATCGACAAACCGGGCGGCATGACCAGCCACGATGTGGTGGGGCGGCTGCGCAGGATCACCGGCGAGCGATCCATTGGCCATCTGGGCACGCTGGACCCCATGGCGACCGGCGTTCTGCCGCTGCTGCTGGGCAAGTTTACGCGGCTGGCGCAGTACTTCTCCTCCGCCGAGAAGAGCTATGCCGGGACGATCCGCTTCGGATTTTCGACCGACACCTACGATGCCGAGGGCGAGGCCGACGGGCCGGATGCTGGAGCCGGTGCTTGACGCTGGAGCAGGTGCGCGCGGCGGCTGGCCGCTTCCACGGCGAGATGGAGCAGATGCCGCCGCCTTACTCCGCAAAGAAGATTGCCGGCACGCCGGCCTACAAGCTGGCCCGCGAGGGCAAGCCCGTGGAACTGAAGACGGCCAAGGTTGCATATTGCCAGCTTTGAGATTACTGCGCTGGAGGGCGCGGAGGCCAGCTTCACGATGAGCATCAGCGCCGGGGGTATGTGCGCTCGGTGGCGCATGAACTGGGCCAGGATCTGGGTTGCGGAGCGCATCTGAGCAGCCTGCGGCGGACGCAGGCCGGGGTGTTCACGCTGGACGAGGCGCACACGCTGGAGGAACTGGAGGCGCTGGCGGGGAATGTGGAGGCGCTGGAGGCGTTGTGCATTCATCCGCGCAGTCTGCTGCCGGAGATGCCGTCGGTGACTGGCGATGCGCATGGCGCTGGGACGGCTGCGCAATGGCGCGCAGGCCAATCTGCCGGAGTTTTCCGGCGCCGCTGGTGAAGGTGTTTGCCGGGCAGAGGGAACTGGTGGGGATTGCGAAGCGCGTGGCGGGAACGCTGTTTCAACCGGTGGTGGTGATGGGGTAAGGACAGTGGTCAGGGATCAGGGATCAGGGTCAGTGTGGCAGTGGGAACGTGGTTCGACATTATTGCGACAGCGGAATACATGCTGTCGGGCATGTAGCTGACCATCTGATCACTGTCCACTGATCACTGGCCCTTGCGCAGCAGCGGCGTCAGCGCCGGCAGCAGTGTTTTGGCGATGATCTCGGAGCCTTTGGCGGTGGGATGGATGCCGTCGGCCTGGATGGTGCCGGGGACGTGGATCAGGTCTTTGTAGATCATGGGAACGAAGGCGGCGTGGTGCTTGGCGGCCAGATCGCGGAAGACCTGTCGAATGCTGGATGTAGTCGGGGCCGTAGTTGGGCGGCAGGGTGATGCCGGCGAGCAGGATTTTGATGTGCGCGTTTTCGAGCGTGGTCAGCACCTGGTCGAGATTGCGGCGGGTCTGGTCGAGGGGCAGGCCGCGCAGGCCGTCGTTGCCGCCGAACTCGACGATGACGATTTCGGGATGCAGGAGCAGGATGGAGCGCAGACCGGCGACGGCGTCCTTGGTGGTGGCGCCGCTGGTGCCCTGATTGACGACCTTGTAGTGGTAGCCGCGGCTGTCGAGGTCCCGCTGCAGGGCGTCGGGATAGGACTGGCCGGTCTGGAGGCCGTAGCCGGCGGTGATGCTGTCGCCGTAGCAAACCAGGACGGGCCGGTCGGCGGCCATGCAGCGGGCCGGCAAGCAGCAGCAAGCAGATCGAAACGATGAAGTGCGGCGAACGTCCACAGGGATAGTGTAGCGAAAGCAGGACTAGATCAGGGACCAGGGACTAGAGCGGAGGCGGAGGCGAGTGATTGAAGTTCGGGATGCGAAGAAGTGGATTCAGAACGGCGCGCGGCGGGTGGAGATTCTGAAGGGAATCTCGCTGACCATTCCGGCGGGGCAGTTTGTGGCGATTGTGGGCGCCAGCGGCAGCGGGAAGAGCACGCTGCTGGGGCTGCTGGCGGGGCTGGATACGCCCAGCTGCGGGCGAGATCTGGCTGGATGGGGCGCCGATCCACAATCTGGCCGAGGCGGAACTGGCCGCGGTGCGGGGGCGCAAGATTGGGTTTGTCTTTCAGTCGTATCAACTGATTGCCACGCTGACGGCTCTGGAAAATGTGTTGCTGCCCTATGAGCTGAATGTGGAGGGCAGCGGGCTGAAGCAGGCGCGGCGGCTGCTGGGCGAGGTGGGGCTGGCGGAGCGCATGGATCATTATCCGGTGCAGCTCTCCGGCGGCGAGCAGCAGCGGGTGGCGCTGGCGCGGGCCTTTGTGGTTGAGCCGCCGATTGTGATGGCCGATGAGCCTACGGGGAACCTGGACTCCGCCAACGGACGCATGGTGCTGGACCTGCTGCTGGAGCGTAACCAGCAAGGCGGGAACTACGCTGGTGCTGGTGACGCACGACCCTGAAGTGGCCAGCTGCGCGGATCGCAAGATTGTGCTGAAGGATGGGATGGTGGTGGAGGATAGCTTGCCCTATTTGGCGGCAGTCTCAGCCGAGTAGCGAGGCGAAAGAATGGCTAAGCGGGCATTGAGTTGGAAGCGGGCTGGGGCCATTGGCTGGCGGGATTTGAAGTCCGCGCCGGGGAAGTTTGGCTTTGTGGTGCTGTCGGTGGCCGTGGGGGTTGCGGCGCTGGTGGGGGTGCGCGGCTTCAGCGAAAGTTTCAGGCAGACCTTTAAGTTTGGAAGCCAGGTCGTTGATGGCTGGGGATTTGAGCGCGCGGATTTTGCACGAGCCGACGGCGGAGGAAAAGAGCAAAATTGCGGCGATTGAGCAGCCGGGCGGGATTCGTTCGACCTGGATTACGGAGACTATTTCGATGGCTTCCGTGCCGCCTGATCCTTTGCCCGTGCTGGTCTCGCTGAAGGCTGTGGACCCGGCGGAGTATCCCTACTATGGCGAGGCGAAGCTGGAGCCGGCGATGAGTCTGAGCAGGCTCTGGATGGGGATTCGGCGGTGGTGGCGGAGGAGTTTCTGATTCGGCTGAATGCGCAGGTGGGGCAGACGCTGCGGCTGGGCGGGCAGAGATTTCAGGATTGCGGCGGTGCTGAAGCAGGAGCCGGACCGCATCAGCGCCGGAGCGGGGCTGGGGCCGCGAGTGATGATTTCGCAGGCGGCGCTGGAGCGGACCGGGCTGCTGGCGCCGGGAAGCAGGGCTACACAGCGGCTGCTGATGAAATTGCCGGAGAAGCTGGCGACGGGCGTTACGGCTGGGGCGGATGCCGCCGCTGTGCGCAAGCAATTGGAGGCGGCGCTGCCCGATGCGCAGGTGATGGATTTTCGCGAGGGCAATCCGTCGCTGACCACGGGGCTGGACAATTCGACGGCGATTTTGAGCCTGATCTGCCTGGTGGCGATGGTGCTGGGGGCGATTGGCGTGGCGATGGCGATGCATGCGCATCTGGAACAGCGCATGGATATGCTGGCGATTTTGAAGGCCCTGGGCGCGGGATCGGGCGATTTGCTGCGGATCTTTTTGTTGCAGACTCTGGGGCTGGGGCTGGCCGGAGGGTTGCTTGGCGTGGCCGCCGGAGTGGGCGTGATGGCTGCGCTGCCGGCGGTGTTCGGCAAGCTGCTTCCGTTTCAGGCGGCGCTTGAATTTCCATGGAGGTCGATTGCGGCCGGACTGGGAACGGGGCTGCTGACTACGCTGCTGTTTTGTTTGCCGCCGCTGCTGGACGTGCGCGGGGTCAGGCCGGTGCTGGTGCTGCGCAGGCTGGTGGAACCGGGGCCGGAGGGCATTGGCGGATGGTTTGCGCGCTGGTGGGCCAGACGGCTGCAACTGGGGATTTCGCTGGTGGTGGTGCTGGCGCTGGGGGGGATTGCGTGGGCGCTTTCTGACTCGGCGAAGGTGGGCACCTGGTTTGCTGTGCTGTTTGCGATTGCGCTGGTGGTTCTGCTGGTGCTGGCGGCGGCTGCGCTTTGGACGCTGCGCTTTCTGCTCAATCGAGTGAGGCTACGGCTGCCTTCGTCGGTGCGCCATGGGTTGGCTAATCTTTATCGGCCGGGGAACCAGTCGGCGGCGGTGCTGGCGGCGCTGGGGACAGGCGTGATGCTGATTTTGGCGGTTTACCTGATGCAAGCGGCGCTGTTGCGCGATCTGCGCGAGACTGCGTCGCCCAAGCTGCCGAATATTTTTCTGGTGGATGTGACCAGCGATGAGCTTGCCGGGGTGAAGGAGTTTTTTCAGCATCAGGCGGGAGTGAGCCAGGCGCTGGATCTTATGCCGGTGGTGACGGGGCGGTTTATTTCTTTGAACGGACAGCCGGTGGAGCAACTGAAGGGGCAGCATTATCCGCACCGGATGCTGCAGAATGCTGAGCTGAGCTGGGCCGATGCGCCGCCGGACGGCGACAAGGTGAAGCAGGGCAAGTGGTGGACGGATGCGAACGCGGCCGAGCTGGCGGTCGGCGAAGGAATTGCCGAACGGCTGCACCTGGGCGTGGGTTCGTCGGTGGAAATCGAGGTCGGCGGAACGGTGCGGGCGCTGAAGGTTGCCGCAATTTATCGTGCCGACGGGCAACACCTGGGAGCGCGCGTTTCGTTTGTGCTGCCTTCAGGACAGCTAAGGGATGAGGCGACGACCTGGTACGGAGGGGTGCATATCGATCCCAGGCAGGTGGCGGCGATGGAGCGGGCGTTCTTTCAGGCCTACCCGACGATTACGGTGATCAACCTGGCCGATGTGCTGGAGCGGATTGAGAGCGTGGTGGACCAGATTACCTTTGTGGTGCGGTTTCTGGCCGGGTTCTCGATCTTTGCGGGGCTGACGATTCTGGCCTCGAGCATTGCCAGCACGCGCTTCCGGCGGATGCGGGAGGCGGTGGTGCTGAAGACGCTGGGGGCCACGCGGATGAGGATTGTGCGCACATTCAGCGTGGAGTTCAGCGTGCTGGGGTTGCTGGCGGGCCGGTGGGCGTGGTCTTTGCCAATTTGCTGACGCGGGTGCTGCTGCACAAGCTCGACGTGGGGTTTCATATCGAGTGGAACGCGACGCTGATTGCGCTGGCGGGGACGGCGGTTCTGGCTACGGCGACGGGATGGATTGCGAGTTACCGGATTCTTGGGCTTCGGCCGCTGGAAGTGCTGCGGGAGGAGTGATGAAGGCAGGGAGTAGGGAATAGGGAATAGGGAATAGGAGGACTCGCCTTACATAAACGCGTTGTGCCCGATCCACACGACTTTATCTGTCGCATGAGTGGGAAACCACGAATATCCATCAGAATGTCAAGAATCGATTCCCTATTCCTTACTCCCTATTCCCTGTCTTTAAAACTCTTCGGTGTTTTCGACTGCGGGCAGTACGTCGTTTTCGCCGGCTACCCACACATAGAGCGTGGGCAGAAGGAAGACGCCGATGACCAGGTTGGCGAGCAGGCCGCCCACGATGACGATGGCGAAGGGGCGCTGCGAGTCAGAGCCGATGGCGTGAGAAAGCGCGGCGGGAAGCAGTCCCAGCGTGGCCACCAGCATGGTCATCATGATGGGGCGCAGGCGAAGGACGGCGCCTTCGATGGCGGCTTCGACGATGTGCTCTTCGGCGGGCTCTTCCATTCCTCGGCGCCGGGCTCGCAGTTGATTGATGTACTCCAGCATGATGACGCCGGTCTGCACAGAGACGCCGAAGAGCGCGAGGAATCCCACGGCCGAAGAGACCGAGAAGTTGGTGTGGGTGATGAAGAGGGCAAGCGGGCCGCCGATGGATGCCATGATGACGGAGACGAGGATGAGCATGGCCCACTTGAAAGAGCGGAACATGGTGTAGAGGATAAGAAAGATCACCATCACGGTGATGGGAATGACAATGGCCATGCGCTTGTTGGCGCGCTTCTGGCTTTCGTATTCACCGGCCCACTCGGCGTGATAGCCGGCCGGCAGCTTCACGTTCCTGTCGACTTTACCGATGGCTTCTTCGACGGTTGACCCCAGGTCGCGTCCGCGCACGGAGTACTTGATGGCGATGTAGCGCTGACCGCCTTCACGATAGATCTCCTCGGCGCCGTCGTCGGTGGAGACCTTGGTGAGTTGCGCCAGGGAGACACGCTCGCCGGAAGGAGCCAGCAGGCGGATGTTCTCAATGGCCTCGGGGGTATCACGATACTTAGCTGCTGGTAGCGCAGGGTTACGTCGAAGCGGGCCTCGCCCTGCTGCACCTGAGTCAGGGCGTTGGCTCCCACGGCGGTTTGCACTGCGTCCTGAATGTCGGCCACGTTGATGCCCCAGCGTGCTGCGGCGTCGCGATCGACGGTGTAGTTCAGGTTGGGCTGGCCGATGATGCGGAAGATGCCCAGATCTTCGATGCCTTTTACCGTGGCCATCTGGGCCTGGATCTCTTCGGCTTTCTTTTCTAGAGTGCGCAGGTCGTCGCCGTAGAGCTTGACGGCCAACTCGCCTTTGACGCCGGAGACCGCCTCCTCCATGTTGTCAGAGATGGGCTGGGAGAAGTTCCAGATGACACCGGGGAACTTTTCAAGCTCCTTATTGATTGCCGCGATCAGGGAATCCTTGTTCTGGTGGAAGACCGGACGCCATTCCTCTTTCGCTTGAGGTCGACGAAGTATTCGGTGTTGAAGAAGCCGGTGGTGTCGGTGCCGTCGTCAGGGCGGCCGGTTTGGCTGACGACCTGGGTGACCTCAGGGAATGAGGCCATCACCAGGCGCGCCTTGTTGGTGAATTCGATGCTGGCGGTGGGACCTTCGCTGGGAGGCAGCGTTCCGCGGACCCAGATGGCGCCTTCGTCGAGGTGAGGCAGGAATTCAGAGCCGATGGGTCCGCCGACGGTGAGATAGACGGCAATGACGAAATAGAGTGGTGGCGATGCCGACCGTGATATAGCGATGCTCAATGGCGGCACGGACCGCCAGTGCGATAGTGATCCCTGAGCCAGTGCAGGACGGGATTCTCCCACTCCTTTGCGCCCTTGCTGAATAGAGATGCTGGCCATAACCGGGGCGATGATGATGGAGAAGGTGAGGGCACCGAGCAGGGCGAAGGCAACCGTCCATGCCATGGGCTTGAAAAGCCGGCCTTCGACGGCTTGCAGGGTGAAGATGGGCAGATAGGCGGTGATGATGATGGCGATGGCATAGAAGACCGGGCGCTGCACTTCGTGAGAGGCATCACGAATCTTCTGGATGGGGTGCGGGTATCGTCTTTTTGAGAGAGATGGCGGACGATATTCTCGATCATCACCACTGCGCCGTCGACCACCATGCCGAAGTCCGAGAGCGCCAAGCGAAAGGAGATTGGCGGGGATGTGGCTGAGGTCGAGGCAGATGGAGGCGAACAGCAGCGCGAAGGGAATGGTGAGGGCGACGATGATGGCGCCGCGCACGTTGCCGAGGAAAAGAAAGAGGATGATGGAGACGAGGATTATGCCTTCAGTGAGATTGTGTTCGACGGTCTCGACCGTGTATTTGACCAGGTCGGAGCGGTCGAGGAAGGGCACCACCTTCACGCCCTTGGGCAAAATGCTGATTGTTCAGATTATCGACTTCCTTGTGAATGCCTTGCAGGACGGGATCGGAGTCGGCGCCCTTTTGTAGCAGGGCGATGCCCTCGACAGTATCGGGATTATCGACAATCGTGCCGTCGGGCCGGTGAGTGGCCTTGCCGATCTGGCCGAGTCGGATCTTGGGGCCCTGAGCGACGATGGCAATGTCCTTGATCTTGATGGCGGCGCCATTGGAGTTTTTGACGACTGTGTTTTCGATGTCCTGGACGCTGGTGAAGAGGCCGACCGACTGCACGTTGATCTGCTGCGATCCCTGTTCGATGAAGCTGCCGCCGCCGTTGGTGTTGTTGTTGGCGATCTGCTGTTCCACCTGCCCAGATGCTTAACCCATATGAGACGAGTTTTTCCGGGTCGAGCCTGATCTGGTACTCCTTGGTGGGTCCGCCGAAGCTAGCTACATCCACTACTCCTGTAACTCCCTTGAATGACTTCTCAATAAACCAATCTTCGAGCGCCTTCTTCTCCATTACGTCATAGGAGGGGTTGGTGCTCTCCAAGGTGAACCAGTAGATCTGGCCTACGGGACTCCAATCCGTTCCCATCTGGGGAACAAGATTGGCGGGAAGGCTCACCATGCTGAGCCGCTCCAACACGTGCTCGCGGTTCACATCGCTCTTCGAGTCGTCATCAAAGATCAGCATCAGGCTGGATAAGCCGGCCAGCGTGGTGGAGCGCAGATGGGTGAGATGGGGGATGCCGGCCATCTGGATTTCGACCGGCACTGTGACCTGGCGCTCGATTTCTTCGGCTGAGCGGCCCGGCCACTGGGTGATGATCTGCACGTAGTTGTTGGCCACGTCAGGATAGGCTTCGACGGGCAGATTGCGGAAGGAAACAATACCCCATGCGGTAAGCACTACAACGCCCCCGAGCACCAGCCAGCGGTTTTTGAGCGCAAAATCTACGAGGGCGCGAATCATCTACTAATTTCCTGCAGTTTCAAGCAGCAATGCGTTGGTGACTACCTGCTCGCCGGGCTGAATGCCGGAGAGGATCTCCTGCCGGTTTCCCTCGAGCATTTTGCCGGCATGTACCTCAGTGCGCTTGAACTGGTTGCCGCCTGCGGGGAGATAGACCCAGTCGCGGTCGTGGAGGTGAAGGACGGCATCCGCGGGAACCGCGGCATGTATTTCTTTCGTTTTGCCTGTGAATGTCGCCGTGACGAACATGCCCAGCCTTAAGAAGCCGGGATTGCGAACTTCAATGCGAACTTTGGCGGTGCGAATGGATGGATCGAGAATGGGTCCAATGTCGCTGATGCGGCCGGTAATGGGGTGGTCGGGAAATGCGTTGAGCCTGATGCGCGCTTCCTGGCCGAGTTGGATGTGGGGAATATCGTTTTCATAGACGTCGCAGACGACCCAGACGGAAGAGAGATCGGCGATGGTGAATGCTGTGGCCGTGCCGGAAAGGTTTACCCCCGCGGCGGCGGACTGGGTAACGTTTTGCGCGACGATGACGCCGCTGATGGGCGCGTAAACGTTGACGACATTGCTGGCATGGTTCTTGTCCACCCCCAGGGTCTGCAACTGCTCCGCAGCCGCGGTAAGGTCGGCTTTTGCATCGTTCTCCGTGTCTTCGGCCTGCTCCAGCATGGCCTGCGAGATTGCTCCGTGGTTGAAGAGGTCGATGGCGCGCGTGTAAGCGAGGTTGGCCATGTGCTCGTCATTGGCTGCTTTCAGGTAGGTATCGAAGGCGTTGGTGATATCGGAGCTCCGCACCTTCAGGAGCAATTGGCCTTTTTTTACGTTGTCATTGAGGCGGGCCTTGATGTCGACAACGCGTCCATTGGCAAGCGAAATGACGGGAATCTCGCGGGCAATGTCGGGAAAGACCGTGCCGGTGGCCGTCAACTCGGAAGCGGACTCGACCTGGCCGGCGGCGATTAGCGGGAACTTGGAAACGTCGTCTTTGTCGATGGTGATCAGGTTCATGTCGGCTACCGGAATCACTTGTGCCGGGGGCGGAGCGCCATCGCCCTGTTCTTTACCTTTGCATCCCGAGAGAGCCGAACCCAATGCGGCTACCAGCGCAAGAGCCAGCGAAGCCCGGGAGAACTGTCTGAAGAATGAACTCAAAATCATTGGATTACCTCGTGTCCCACAGCGAGATTCAGTTGTGCGGCGGCAGTCATATATGCGCCGATCAACTGCAGGTAGGCAAGTTGAACGAGCCGATAGTCTGCCTGTGCGTTGAGAAAATCCATGAGCGACGCTCCGCCGTGTTGCCAGGAGTAAGTCACGGTGTCGCGGACATACACTGACTGATCGAGATATTGCGCTTTATAGGGCTTAAGCAAAGCAATATTGCTGCGCACCAATTCATAGGCGTCGTCCACATTGCTGTAGACTTGCGCCTTGGATGCTTCGGCGGCCTGCTGGCTTTTGTCGATATCGATCAGCGTGCGCTTCTTTTCGCCCTGGTTTTTGTCGAAGATTCGCAGAGGGATGCTGACGCTGAGGCCGAGAGTCTGAATGCCATTGGGGTTATTGTTCGAGGAGTTATAGGTGTACCAGGTGCCGAAGGTGGGATCAGTTGAGCCATTGGCCCAGGCAAGCTTGTGATTGGTTTGGGACTGCTCGATGGTCTGGATCGCGGCTCGCAGGTCCGGCCGGTTGTCGAGGGCAACCTGGTGATAGCTGTCGAGGGGCTGCAGGTCCGGCCCGAGTTCGAAGAGCCCGGTCACATCGAATTGATCGACCGGCGTGCGGTCGTCGAGCAGCAGCAGAAGCGCAATCTTCTGGGTGCGCAAGTTGACGATTGCAGTTTCGAATTCAGACTCGTATTGCACGCGTTGCAGCTCGATCCGGGCGAGGTCAATTTTTGCGAGGTCGCCGGCGTTGAAGCGGGCGCGGCTGATTTCGATGATTTTGTCCCAATAATCCAGATCGGCTTTGGCCAGTTGCAGCACCGCCTTGGCCTGGAGAGTCTGAACAAAGGCCGAGCGGAGGCCGAAGAGCAGATTGCGTTCAAGGTCAACGTGCTGGGACTGGGAGATTTGCGTGCCTTCCTTGGCGCTCTGTAAGCGCAACTCCCGTTTATGCTCGCGCTCATGCAGGTAACTGAAGTTGGGTTGTTCGTAGGTGCCCCTGAAGGGAGCCCAGGTTCCGTCATGAGGCGCGATCTGAGTGCCATCGGCCGATACGGTGAACTGGGGATTGGGGCGGAGGAAGGCCGTGATTTCCTCGGCCTTCATCTCCTCCACGTTAGCGGCATCCGCTTTCAAACCTGGATTCGCCGCTTCGAATTTTGCCTTGACCTGATCCCAGGTAAGGGGTTGCTGGCGGCGAACCGGCACTGGCGCAAAAAACAGCAACGCCGCTACCGCCGGGAAAGAGAGAAAAGGGAGGAATTGCTTCATACACAGCCTTTGCGCCGTGGTTTGCACGGCGGACACAGAAGAGAAAGAGGCGACTGATGATGTAGGAAGAATAGCGCAACGATCAAGCTGCCGGAGGGGGGCGATTTTGAACGGAGGCCAGGGCAGGATGGTCGAGGGCTGGAGCGGGTAGATTGCCGGGTGCTCGAAGACTCAGGGCGCCGAAGGAACGCTCGGCGAAAACCGGTAGTGGGAGGGCGACGACCGCGGAAGGGATGGAGTGAGCGTGGGAGACGATGTGGTCGCGGCGAATGCTGGAATCGGTTTCGGCCGGATTCTGGATGGCCTGCAAGTCGTCGGTGACTGAGATTACTGGAAACAGGATGAGGAGAAGCACGGCCAAGGCAACGAACTGCGCCCTGCGGTTTTGAATGTTTCGATCCGGGCCGGTGCGCAAGGCAAGATGCAGCCACTGGCAGAACATCAGCGCCGCCAGCGCCACCCAGGCGAGATTGAGGGATAACTCCATTCTCAGGGCTGATTCTACATCATAGGGATATATCAGCCAAAATGGCACCATGAGGTCTATTGTGCTGGATTGCAATGAGGATCAAATAGTGAATTGCTAAAGATTTGATAAGCGACTGCTACTCGTTCTTCTTTCAGTGACTGGCCGGGGTCCGGGGCCGGTCGCAACCGATTATGCCGATGGGGTTTGACCATGCCGTGGGAATCCACTTATGATAAACAAGCTGGCTTCGATTGCGGCACCCTGGCCGGAGCGAGGTCAAAGCTGCCCGCAAGAGGCACGTGCAAATGAGTTGCCCACTCGTTCAATGGTAGGACAGCTGCCTCTGGAGCAGCATATTGGGGTTCGAATCCCTGGTGGGCAGCCAAATAAATCAACAACTTAGAAATATTTCGGAAGGACAGTTTCTTCTTTCTGAGGCATCCTCCTATAGAGCAATTTGCACAGACAGAACCGGCAAGGTCTATACTATCTTTATGTGGGCGTAGGAGGAAATGATGCCCAGCCGAGGATTGGAGGGGGACTAACGTGATTGCCGTGGTTTTGCTTCGGTTCTTCCACTCCGGCTTATAGAGCCTAACAGTTTTCACAGGAAGGGTGGATGCGGGCTCAAATTCAGGTACTTTATTCGGCATGAGTTCGTGCAGTTCGTGCGAACGAGATTGTTGAGGTGAGACCAGTGAATTGGAGTGAGCTTCCTGACCTGGCGGCGTAATCCTGTTGGCGTGCGTGTTTGCATCTATATCGCGGCGACGTCCGACGCGATATATCGAAGATTTGGCTGTCGGCTGGTTGATGATCGTAGTGCATTTTGCCGCATTTCTGTTTACGAAAATACCTGGCGTTTGGGGGGTATTGGCCGCCGTGTGGGTTTGGTTGCTCTGGCGTGGGGCGGGACGCTGTTTATGTGGGGCTCAGTTCCCAACCGCAAGGAGAACTCAGCCGGTGGATGCTGGCGGCGCTGCTGGGCGCAATCGCACTCTACATTCCCCTTCTTGTCGCCGGTCCTGCGCCGCATTGGGCTTTGAACGTGGCCGCTCTCTGTTTGGCCTTCTGCCGCTGGCAGTTGCGCTCAGGGCGATGCGCAATTTCGAACCTTCGTTGCGCTGGGTGAATGTGGTCCAGTATTGCCCGCTCTCGATCTTCCTGCTTATCATCCAGAATCGGCCCGGCAACGGAGCTGCACTGGCTTTGAATGCTCTGCTATTTACCGTTTACTTCGGCTGCTGCATCCATTTCTGGCGCGCTTACCGGCGCGCCACGGCCGGCGCATTTATCACCATGGCCGGATTCCTGGCGTGGGCGCTGGTGTTTGTGGTGGTGCCGTTGATGACGGCTTTGTGGCCCGCGGTCCACATTGAGAGCGAGGTGTGGAATTTGCCCAAACTGGGGTATTACGTGGTGGCTGTGGGTATGATTCTGTTGCTGCTTGAAGATCAGATTGAGAACGACGTGGAGGCCGAGGGTGTGACCCTGTCTCTGCTTGAAGAGCAGATTCAGCATAACAAGACTCTGAATTGAACATGAGGGGTTGAAAGGCGGCTTAAGCCAGCGCGTGATGGCGTTGCTCCAGCGGTTCTGCTTTTGCGGCCAGGTAGCTATCGATGGCAGCGGCGGCTTTGCGGCCTTCAGAGATGGCCCAGACTACCAGCGACTGTCCGCGGCGCATATCGCCGGCGGCAAAGATGCCGTCAACCGAGGTCATATAGCCGTCATGCGTGGCGATGTTGCCGCGATTGTTGAGAGCCACTCCCAATTGCTCGATCATGCCGGAACGCACGGGCCCGAGGAAGCCCATGGCCAGCAGGACCAGATCGGCTTCGAGGATGAACTCGGAACCGGTAACGGGCTCGAAGGCGGGCGGCGGCCCTACGCGCACCAGGTGCAACTGCTTGACATTGCCGTTCTCGTCGCCGGTGAAGCGGAGGGTGTTCACGCTCCAGTCGCGGATGCCGCCCTCTTCGTGGGAGCTTTCCGTCCGCAACTGCAATGGCCACAGCGGCCAGGGCGTGGAGGCGGCGCGATGGGCAGGAGGCTTGGGCATGATCTCGAACTGGTGAACGCTCAAGGGGTGCTGGCGAAGGCTGGTGCCCAGGCAGTCTGCACCGGTATCGCCGCCGCCGATGATGACTACACGCTTGCCTTCGGCGAGGATGGCGATGGAGGGATCTAGCTGGTCGCCTTCACAGCGGCGGTTCTGCTGGGGCAGGAATTCCATTGCAAAGTGGATGCCCTTGAGTTCGCGGCCCGGAACCTTGAGATCGCGCGGATGCTCTGAGCCCCCGGCGAGCAGGATGGCGTCAAAGTTTTCCGTCAGGGTTTCGACCGGCACATTTACGCCAACATGCGCGTCGGTGACAAACTTCACGCCTTCGGCCTTCATCTGCTTGATGCGGCGATCGATGACGTGTTTTTCCAGCTTAAAGTTGGGGATGCCGTAGCGCAACAGGCCCCCGATGCGGTCGTTCTTCTCGTAGACGGTGACGGTGTGACCGGCGCGGCGCAACTGCTGTGCGGCGGCTAAGCCGGCAGGCCCGCTGCCGACGACGGCTACCTTCTTGCCGGTGGCTTGCGCGGGCGGTTCGGGTTGAATCCAGCCCTCGTCCCAGGCGCGCTCGACGATGCTGCGTTCGATGAGTTTGATGGAGACGGCCGGCTGATTGATGCTCAGCACGCAGGCGGCTTCGCAGGGAGCGGGACAGATGCGGCCGGTGAACTCAGGGAAGTTGTTGGTGGCGTGGAGGCGGCGAATGGCGCTCTCCCAGCGGCCGCTGTAGACCAGATCATTCCAGTCGGGGATCAGGTTATTGACCGGGCAGCCGGTGTGGCAGAAGGGCACGCCGCAATCCATGCAGCGAGCGCCCTGCTCGCGCTGCTTCTCTTCGGGGAAAGGATTATAGATTTCGAACCAGTCCACAAGGCGATCTTCTACCTTGCGGCGAGTGGGCTGTTCGCGCTGAATCTCTAAAAATCCGGTCACCTTACCCATGCTGAACCTTTACTGTCGCCCATAGTGGCGACGAAATTGAAAATGGGGAAGAATAGACCGTCATGACACGAGCGAGCGACCGAGAACGCGCTTGTACTCGTGCGGGAAGACCTTGATGAATCTTGGCTGCGCGTCGGCCCAGTGCTCCAGAATCCAGGCTGCGCGCGGGCTGCCAGTCAGGTCGCGATGGCGTTCGAGCAGGCCGAGGATCCGGTCCACGTCTTCCTGTGAAACCAGCGGTTCCAGATCGACGCTGGCCTTGTTGCAGCGGCGGGTTGCGAAGTCCCCTTGCTCGTCGTAGACGTAGGCGATTCCACCACTCATGCCGGCGGCGAAGTTGCGGCCGGTCATGCCCAGCACAATCACGGTGCCCTTAGTCATATATTCGCAGCCGTGGTCGCCTACGCCTTCGACTACCGCTGTAGCGCCGGAGTTGCGGACGGCAAAGCGCTCGCCCGCAATGCCGTTGAGGAATGCTTCGCCGCCGGTCGCGCCGTAAAGAACGACGTTGCCGACCAGGATGCTCTCCTCAGGCAGGAAGCTGGAGGTCTTGGGCGGGTAGGCGATGAGGCGTCCGCCGGAGAGGCCTTTGCCGAGATAATCGTTGGAATCGCCTTCGAGTTCGAGTGTGACGCCGGAGGGAATAAAAGCGCCGAAGCTTTGGCCGGCCGATCCATTGAATTTGAAATGGATGGTTCCTTCGGGCAGTCCAGCCGAACCGTAACGGCGGGCGATCTCGCCGCCCAGCATTGCGCCCACGGTGCGGTGCACATTGCGGATGGCGAGACTGGCGGAAACTGAGATCTTCGATTTGAGTGCTGGCGCGGCTTTGGCGATCAACTGGTGATCGAGGGCCTGATTGAGGCCGTGATCCTGAGCCTGGATGCAACGGCGAGCGACGCGTGATGGCAGCGCAGGCGAGTAGAGGATGGAGGAGAGATCGATTCCCCTGGCCTTCCAGTGCACGTCGGCCACGGCGGCATCGATTTTATCTACGCGGCCCACCATCTCATCCACGGTGCGGAAGCCGAGTTTGGCCATGTGCTCACGCACCTGTTCGGCGATGAGGAAGAAGAAGTTGATGACGTGCTCGGGCTGGCCTTCAAAGCGCTCGCGCAGCACCGGGTCCTGGGTCGCAATGCCCACGGGACAGGTATTCAGGTGGCATTTGCGCATCATGATACAGCCCAGAGAGACAAGCGGCATGGTGGCAAAACCGAACTCTTCCGCGCCGAGCAGGGCTGCGATTACAACGTCGCGGCCGGTTTGCAATTTTCCGTCGGTTTGCACGCGAATGCGACTGCGCAGATCGTTGAGCAGCAGAACCTGTTGGGTTTCAGCAAGGCCAAGCTCCCAGGGCAGGCCGGCGTGCTTGATGGAGCTGAGGGGGGAAGCGCCGGTGCCGCCGCTATCGCCGGAGATGAGGACTACATCGGCGTGAGCCTTGGCGACGCCCGCGGCTACCGTGCCTACGCCCACTTCAGAGACCAGCTTGACGGCGATGCGCGCCTTGGGATTGACGTTCTTCAGGTCGTAGATCAGTTGCGCGAGATCTTCAATGGAGTAGATATCGTGGTGCGGCGGGGGCGAGATGAGGCCGACGCCGGGAATGGAGTAGCGGATGCGCGCGATGACCTCGTCGACTTTGTGGCCGGGCAACTGTCCACCCTCGCCGGGTTTTGCGCCCTGGGCCATTTTGATCTGGAGCTCGTCAGCGTTGACGAGGTAATTGGCAGTCACGCCGAAGCGGCCGCTGGCGACTTGCTTGACGGCGCTACGGCGCAGGTCGCCGTTCGCATCCTGTTGGAAGCGGGCTTCGTCCTCACCACCTTCGCCGGTGTTGGACATTCCGCCGATGCGGTTCATGGCGATGGCCAGGGTCTCGTGAGCTTCTTTGCTGATAGATCCGAAGCTCATGGCGCCGGTGGTGAAGCGTTTGACGATTTCTTTGGCCGGTTCCACTTTGTCTAACGGAATGGGTTTGTCAGAGTATTTTAGCTTGAGCAGGCCGCGCAGGGTACACAGAGTGCGGTTCTGATCGTCGAGCAGATCGGTGTACTCCTGGAATGTGGCCGGATTGTTCTGACGCACAGCCTGTTGCACTTTGCTGATGGTGAGCGGGTTGAGCAGGTGATACTCGCCGCCGAGGCGGTATTGATATTGGCCGCCGACGGCCAGGTCGGTCTCCGATTCGGTGAGCGGCTGGAAGGCGAAGTCGTGTTTGAGCTGTGCTTCGCGGGCCAGCACGTCGAGCCCCACGCCCTCGATGCGGGATGCAGTGCCGGGGAAGTAGGACTCAATCAGAGCCTCGTTCAATCCAACGGCCTCAAAGACTTGCGCGCCACGATAGCTTTGCAGGGTGCTAATGCCCATCTTGGAGAAGGTCTTGAGCAGGCCTTTATTGATGGCCTTGATGAAGTTCTTCTCGGCGCATTCGGCGCTGACGTCATCGGGGATCATGCCGCGCAGCTTGAGGTCGTGCAGGGTTTCAATAGCCAAGTAGGGATTGACGGCGCTGGCGCCGTAGCCGATGAGCAGGGCGAAGTGCATCACCTCGCGCGGCTCGCCGCTTTCGATGATGAGCGCCACCTGGGTGCGGGTTTTCTCGCGCACCAGACGGTTGTGCACGGCGGCCATGGCCAGCAGGCTGGGAATGGGCGCATAGGTCGAATCGACGCCGCGGTCGGAGATAATCAGCAGCGTGTAGCCGGAGATGACGGCGTGCGCGGCGCGGTTGCTCAGGTCTTCAAGCGAGTGCCGGAGGCCGGCCTCGCCATCTTCAGCGCGGAAGAGCGCCGGCAGGGTGGTGGCCAGCAGATCGCCTGAAGAGACGCGGCGCAGCTTTTCCAAGTCGCGGTTGGTCAGAATGGGATGGGGGAGCTTGAGAGTGTGGCAGTTCTCCGGCGCCTCATCGAGAATGTTGCGCTCGGTGCCGATGTAGCTTATGAGCGACATGATGAGTTCTTCGCGGATGGGATCGATGGGCGGGTTGGTCACCTGCGCAAAAAGCTGCTTGAAGTAGTTGAAGAGCGACTGGGGGCGGTCAGAGAGGCAGGCGAGAGGGACATCGGTGCCCATGGAACCAAGCGGCTCTTCGCCTTTTGCGCCCATGGGGGCGAGCAGAATCTTCAGGTCTTCTTCGCTGTAGCCGTAGGCGCGCTGGCGGCGGAGGATGGTCTCGTGATTGGTGGCGATAATGCGGGAGGGCTCAGGCAACTGGTCCATCGTGACCTGCTGCTCACGGAGCCACTCGCCGTAAGGCTGACGGCTGGCTAGTTGCTTCTTGATCTCGGCGTCGGAAATAATGCGCTGCTGAACGGTATCAACCAGGAACATGCGGCCGGGCTGCAGGCGCCCCTTCTTACGAATATCTTCGGCCGGGACTTCAAGGACGCCGGCTTCAGAGGCCAGCACCACGATATCGTCCTTAGTGACGATGTAGCGGCCGGGGCGCAGGCCGTTGCGGTCGAGCGTTGCGCCGATCACGCGGCCGTCAGTGAAGGCCATGGCAGCAGGGCCGTCCCAGGGCTCCATCAGAGAAGCGTGATACTCATAGAAGGCGCGCTTCTCCTCGTCCATATCCGGGTTGCCTGACCAGGCTTCGGGAATCAGCATGGCCATCACGTGGGGCAGGGAACGGCCGGAATGGAAGAGGAACTCTACCGCGTTGTCCAGGGAAGCGGAATCGCTGCCGCCGGGCACGATGACCGGAAACAGCTTGTCGATCTGGCCGGCGTGCAGCGGACTCTTGAGGATGGACTGGCGCGCTGTCATCCAGCTCACGTTGCCGCGGATGGTGTTGATTTCGCCGTTGTGGGCTACATAGCGATAGGGATGGGCCAGCTTCCAACTGGGAAACGTGTTGGTAGAGAAACGCTGATGGACCAGGCAGAGTGCGCTTTTGACCAGCGGATTGGCCAATTCAAAGTAAAATCGCTCAATCTGCGGAGCCAGCATCAGGCCTTTGTAGATGATGGTGCGGCAGGAGAACGAGGGAACGTAAAAAATATCTTTCTCCTCGATCTCCGAACTTGCGATCTCATTCTCAGTGCGACGGCGAACGCGATAGAGCAGGCGCTCGAAGGCATCTTCATCCAGCGTGGCGTGCCGAACCTTCCGGCCGGCTCACGAACAATTGTTCGATGTAAGGCTGCGAGGCACGCGCTTCCCGGCCCACCGCGTCACCGTTGAGCGGCGTGTCACGCCAGCCGAGAACTGAAAGGCCCTCCTCCTGCACAATGCGCTCGAAGACTCCTTCGCATTGCAGGCGGTTGTGCTTTTCCACCGGCAGAAAGCACATGGCTACGCCATAAGCGCCCGGCTCGGGTAACTCCATCCCTAATTGATCGCACTCCTGCACAAAAAACTCGTGCGGAATCTGGATCAGAATTCCTGCACCGTCGCCCGTCTCCGGATCGCATCCCGCGGCACCGCGATGGGTGAGATTGATCAGCACCTCGAGCCCCTTACGGATAATCTCGTGGCTTTTTTCGCCCTTGATGCTGGCCACAAGACCCATGCCGCAGGCATCGTGCTCATTGCTCGGGTGGTAGAGACCCTGCGGCTTATGAGTGCGGAGACGATTGTCCGATGTGCTCATGGCAACCCTTTTCGTTGAATTTCCCGGTGCAGAAGCTTCACCCTGTCCGAAAGACACATCCCCCGGCGATTGTGCTGAGGAAAATCGCCCTGATTCTTCTTGAGGATGCTTGCCTGAGCCGATCTGGCCGCGTCCGGGACTAGGCTGAATCTTTAATATAACGAAAAAATCGCCTCAATGGTGGAACTTCCTTGCGCGGCGGCTCCAGGATATCTACCGTCGCCGCTTCCAGATAGAATCGCAAGTGGCGCATTTTGAGGCTTATACTGAGTCTCGGAGACTTCTACGCGCGATACGATACTGGTTACGGGCGGGGCCGGGTTCATCGGCTCGAATTTCATTCTGAGCTGGATTGAGGCTGCCGGTTCGCCGGTGGTCAATCTGGACCTGCTGACCTATGCGGGCAATCCCGCCAATCTTTCTGCGCTCGATGGGGACTCACGTTACCTGCTCAAGCGGGGCGACATCTGCGACGCAGAACTAGTGGGCGCGCTGCTGCGCGAACATGAGCCTCGGGCCATCGTTCATTTTGCCGCGGAAAGCCACGTGGACCGCTCCATTGTTTCTCCGGAAGCTTTCATTCGCACCAATGTGCAGGGCACTTTTGTTCTTCTCGATCAGGCCAAGGCCTACTGGTCAGAGCTGAGCGAAGCAGACCGCAAGACATTTCGGTTCCTTCACGTCTCCACCGACGAGGTTTATGGCTCGCTTGGGCCCGATGATCCGGCCTTTTCCGAGGCGACGGCCTACGCGCCCAACAGCCCCTATGCGGCTTCGAAGGCAGCCTCAGACCACCTGGCAAGAGCGTATTGCCATACCTGGGGTTTGCCGGTGCTCACCACAAATTGCTCCAACAACTACGGTCCGTTTCAGTTTCCCGAGAAATTGATTCCGCTGATGATTCTCAATGCGCTGGAGGGCAAGCCGCTGCCGGTCTATGGCGACGGGAAAAACGTGCGCGACTGGCTTTACGTGGAAGATCATTGCTCGGCTATACGCACTGTTTTGGCGAATGGGCGAATTGGGGCGACTTATAACGTGGGGGGAATGAGCGAGCGCGCGAATATCGATGTGGTCTGCCTGATCTGCGATCTTGTAGACGAGATGCGACCCGATGCCGCAATCGGCCCGCGCAGGAAACTGATCACCTACGTTAAAGATCGCCCCGGGCATGACCGGCGGTATGCCATCGATGCCGCGAAGCTGTCGCGCGAACTGGGCTGGCAGCCTGCGGAAAAGTTTGAGAGCGGCTTGCGCAAGACCGTTCGCTGGTACCTGGACCACTTTTCATGGGTCGAGAGCGTGCGCACCGGGACCTATTTGGAATGGATCAAAGAGAACTACACGGAGCGGGTCACGTTATGAAAGGGATCATTCTTGCGGGGGGATCGGGCACGCGCCTTTATCCCGTGACCACAGTTGTATCGAAGCAACTGCTGCCGGTCTATAACAAGCCCATGATCTATTACCCGCTGAGCACGCTGATGCTGGCCGGACTGCGAGATATTTTGATCATCTCCACGCCGCAGGATACGGGCCGCTTTGCCGAGTTGCTGGGGGACGGCCACCAATGGGGCATCAATTTCAGCTATGCCATCCAGCCCAGTCCCGACGGATTGGCGCAGGCCTTCCTGATTGGGCGGGATTTTATTGGCACCGATACCAGCGCCCTGATTTTGGGAGACAACATTTTTTATGGGCAGGGATTTTCGCGGCAGCTTCAGTCCGCGGCGGAACTGAAGCATGGGGCGACGGTCTTTGCTTACCAGGTGGAAGATCCACAACGTTATGGAGTAGTGGAGTTCGACGCCGAAGGCCGTGCCATTAGTCTCGAAGAGAAGCCCAAGGCACCCAAGTCGCGCTTTGCGGTGACCGGACTTTATTTTTACGACAATCAGGTGGCCAGCATCGCTTCGTCGCTCAAGCCGTCGGCGCGTGGGGAACTCGAGATCACTGACCTGAACCGTCTTTATCTTGAAGCCGGCACACTAAACGTGCAGATTATGAGCCGCGGCATGGCGTGGCTGGATACGGGTACTCACGATTCGTTGCTGGAGGCTGGACTTTTTGTTCATACCATTGAACGCCGACAGGGCCTCAATATTGCTTGCCCGGAGGAAATTGCGTATCGCCAGGGCTTTATCACCGCGGAGCAGTTGGAGGCGCTGGCACAGCCGATCAGCAAGAGCGGGTATGGGCAATACCTGCTTGCCCTGCTGCGGGAACAGAATTTTGCAGTCAAGGCCGCACAGTTATGAAGATCACGAAGACAGAACTGCCGGGAGTTCTGATGCTGACCCCGGCAATTTACCGCGACAGCCGCGGCGCATTCTGTGAGACCTATAATCGGCGTGCAATGGAGGAGGCGGGACTGCCTTCGACGTGGCCGCAGGATAATTTTTCTATTTCGAAGAGGAACGTACTGCGCGGGATTCACTACCAGGTTATTCAGCCGCAGGGGAAGCTGGTGCGGGTGACGCACGGCGCTGTGCTCGACGTTGTTGTGGATCTGCGGCGCAGTTCGCCCACATTTGCCAAGCACGTGGCCGTCGAGTTGAGCGGCGAGAATGGAGAAATGCTGTGGGTTCCGCAGGGATTCGGCCATGCGTTTCTTGTGCTTACGGATGTGGCCGGTTTCGCGTACAAAGTAACTGACTATTATTCATCCGCCGGGGAGCGCACCATTGCGTGGAATGATCCCGACCTGGCTATACCCTGGCCGATCGACGCAGACAGCGCAATCATCTCTGACAAGGATCGCGCCGGCGCCTTGCTGCGGGGTGCGGATCTCTTCGACTGAACGCCGGACCGCA
The DNA here is from genome assembly GCA_963839225.1 of uncultured Acidobacteriaceae bacterium. GTDB lineage: Bacteria > Acidobacteriota > Terriglobia > Terriglobales > Acidobacteriaceae > Telmatobacter. Next base: position 41,152 of record CAWIVA010000034.1, on the reverse strand, counting down.
CAACACACAAATAGAGCACGCAGGCGCAGATCAAGGTGACTGAACGGAATGAATCCGCGTGAACGCATATTGGCCGTCCTGAACCGTCAACCGGTGGATCGGCTGCCATTGGATTTGTGGCACACGCCGGAGATCGGCGAAGTTTTGCGCAGGCATTGCGGCGTGTCGGACGACCTGGCAATGTATCGCGCGCTCGGCCTGGACAAGATTGTCTGGGTGTTCATGGATTTGAAGACGGAAGAGGGTGAGCGCGCGGGGTCGCAATCAGGCGCAGGAGCCGAGGCGGGCGGCAGCCGCACAGTGTGGGGAGTGCCGCTGAAGGATATCGAGGCGGGCGAGGCCCATTATGCGGAGTTCGGCGAAGCGCCGCTGGCTGCGTACAACACACCTGAATCGCTGGACGATTATCCCTGGTGGCCGAGTGTCGAGCGATTCGATTATGACGGCGCAACAGTAAAGGCACAGCAGGCGGCACGGGATTTTGCCGTTATCGGTCCATGGGTTTCATTATTTGAAATTTATTGCCAGATGCGCGGGCTGGAACAATCGCTGATGGATTTGATTCAGGCTCCGGAGCTCGTGGAAGCCATTCTCGACCGCGTGGAGCAAATTCAAAGTGAAATGATGCGCCGCTTCTTTGCATACGCAGGAAAGTTTCTGGACCTGGTCTTCATCAGCGACGATATTGCGGGGCAGACTTCGCTGTTGATGTCGCCCATTTTATGGAAACGGCATTTAGAGCCGCGGCTAAGGCGCTGGTGCGAGTTGATTCACGCGCATGGATTACGGGTTTTCTACCATACGGACGGAGCCGCACGCCGTTTGCTGGGACCAATTCTCGATTGCGGCGTAGATGTTCTGAACCCGATCCAGCACGCCTGCCCGGGGATGGAAATGGAAGAACTCAAGCGCGAGTTCGGCCATCGCGTTGTTTTTCACGGCGGCGTGGACAACCAGTTTGCACTGCCGCGCGGAACGCCGGAAGACGTTCGCCGCGAGGTTCGCCGTTGCCTGGAGACTTTGGGCGCCGGGCGTGAAGGATTCATTTGCTGTTCCTGTCACAATGTACAGGCAGGTACGCCGCTCGAAAACATTCTCGCCATGATCGAAACCGCACAGCAAGCATAGAGAGATCACTTCGGATGCGCGCTCAGCTTATCGAGCGTGTGCTTCAGATCGTCGAGCTTCTGACCGGCCTCGCCCAGTTTGCCTTCTGAGGTGAGGCGCTGATAGTCAGAAAAGTCTTTGCCTGCCTGGGAAATGAGCGAGTCGAGATTCTGAACAGGTTGCGGAGCGCCGCTGGTTTCCGTTGTGGCTCGCGGCGCCTCCGCCGCACTCAAGGTCGAAGACTCGGAACCAAAAAGGGAAGCGAGAGCTGCCTCAAAGGTTGGTGCGTAGGCAAGACGGTCTTGCAATGCGAGCACAACCAGGCGCAACTCCGGCATGGGGCTGCGCTCGGCCTGTAGGTAGATCGGTTCCGCGTAGAGCAGCGCCTTGCCGCAGGGAATTACCAGCAGGCTGCCACGGCGAACATGAGAGCCCTGCTGATTCCACAGCGTCAACTGCCCCGAGAGCTGCGCATTCTGATCGATGCGCGCCTCAATTTGCTGCGGTCCATCCACGAGTTTTGATTTGGGAAAGTCGTAGACCACCGATGTGCCGTAGTGTGCGCCGTCGCTGCGTCCGGCAATCCATCCGATCAGATTATTGCGGTTGACTGGGGTGAAGGGAAGTATCTCGACAAACTCGAGATCGGTTTCGCCCGGCAGCCTCATCATCACGAAATTCGGCTGCATGGGTTGCGTGGTCTGCTCTCCGCCTGCGGCCATGCCGGTTTCTGTGGCCACTGTCCACATGTCCTCGCGGTTATAGAAGACCTCAGGATTGGTCATGTGATAGAGACCGTAGACCTCGGCCTGCAAACTGAGCAATAGCTCGGGGTAACGGACGTGCTTGCGCAGCCAGGCGGGCATGGCCGAGGCATCTTTGAACAGCGAGGGGAAGATTCCGCGATATGCGGCAAGAATCGGGTCTTCGCTGTCGAAGACATAGAAGGTCGTGGTCCCGTCGTAGGCGTCTACCACGACTTTGACGCTGTTGCGCATGTAATTGACGGGTTGATTATCCAGGCTGTGATGCGTGGAGTAGGGATAGCTGTCGGAAGATGTAAAGGCATCCATCACCCACGAGAGACGGCCGTCATCGCCGACCACGATGTAAGGGTCCTCGTCGTAAGTCAGGAATGGAGCAAGAGCAGCGACGCGATCGCGCACGGTGCGCCGCATCAGCAAACGGCTTTCAGAATTCACGTCGTCGCTGAAGGGCAGCTTAGTCAGATCGCCGCGGTCGAATGCAATCAGCACCCGGCGCAGAAATCCGCCTAATACGATGCCGCCGCTACCTTCGTAGGATGTGAGGTTGTTGCTTTGGCCCTCAGGATAGTTGAACTCCTGCTGGCGCGTCTTCACGTAGACGTCGGTATTGGTCATTTCGCCGAAATAAATCTCCGGCCGGGTCACGCTGAGGCCGCGCACTGTGCTCTGAACGGGCATATTACTGAGCAGCAGCGTGGGCAGGCCTTCCGCCGTGAAGCCGTTCACAGGGTTCATGGTGATGCCGTAACCGTGGGTATAGATGAGCTTGTCGTTGATCCAGTTCTGGCTGCTCTCCGGAAGCTTGTCCACGTTCAGTTCGCGCGCAGAAAGCATCACTTCGCGCATAGTGCCGTCGATCTGGTAGCGGTCGATATCGATGCCTGGAAAATCGTAGTAGGTGCGAATTTCCTGAATCTGGCGCAGCGTATCTTTGAGCGCCTGCACATCCCATAGCCGAATGTCCTGAAGCGTGGACTGATTGTTGGCCGGATCGGCTGCACCAACGGTGGTCTCCGCGGGGAACTCGCGCTGCGCAAAGCGGTCGAGCCCGTATGCCTGCCGGGTCATCTGGATATTGTTGACGATATAGGGCTGCTCGCGCACCAGTTCGTTGGGCTTTACGATGAAGCTGCTGACGTACCAGCCGATTATTCCGGCTGCCGCATAACAAATCACGGCAGGAATGATGGAGACGACGAGCATGCGCCCACGGGCCCTGATTATTGCGCAGGCGAAGGCGATCGAGGCTCCCAGCACGAGAGCGGCCGATACGAAGAGCATGCCGGTCAGCGTCACGTGCGCGTCAGTGTACGTGACTCCATCGAAGATTGTGTGGTGCTCAAACAGCAGCTCAAACCGGCTGATATATACGCGCATTGCAACGACGAGCAGCAGGAACCCGACCGTGATTGAGAGTCCGCGCCAAGGCAACAAAGAGCCGCGGCCAAATCCCCCGCTGAGAACGCGAGTACCGCCGGTGATAAGGATGAACAGAAAGGAAAGGATGCAGGCGAGCACTGCCAGCGTAAGCAGCCAGCCCACGATCAGCTCCAGGGCCGGGAGGGTGAAGAGATAGAAGTTAAGCGGCCTGCCGAAGATGGGATCGACTAAGCTGCCCGAGACGTGAGGCGCATACCAAAACAACGCGAGGGTTGGCCACTGTGCCTCCATCGCCGCACCGGTCGCAATCGCTACCACAAACGAAACCCCGAAGGAGAGCAGGCGCAAGGCCGGGGCGACAGGGAGATTCACCGCGTTTCCCGCGATAAACATTGTGTGATCGATGGGCAGATCGTCGGAATGTGCTCGTTTGAGAGCGGCGAATGTTGCATAAAGAACTACGAATGTAACTGCCGCAAAAGCCGTGAAGATTCCCCACTTCAAGCCCAATGTCTTCCAGAACACATCCTGGTATCCGAGTGTCCTGAACCACAGCAGATCGACCCAATAGGAGATCGCGGTGCGGGCTCCAAAGACGATGGCGATCACCACGGCCAGGAAAAAAAGCAAGATGCGGCGGCCTGGGCGCTGCGGATGAGACTTGAGAGGCCAATCAATCGACTCGGGCATTTATCCACCCCAATGTAGCTGTTTCTTTCCGTTGAGATACCCATGAATTATACAGTGGCTGAATAATGGCTGATGAAGCAATCTGAGCCAATCCGGGCGGATGAGTCGAGTTTCTTTGGGCGTATACTTGGCTCATCGAAGCGTCTTAACAGTAATGAGAGTTGATCCATTACCTGCTGAATATGGTGCTCGACGGCGATGCAAATTATGAACCTGCGGTGCACTTTAATGAAAATCTCAGTCTTTGTCATTCTTTTATCTGTGACCATGTCCGCTTCCGCCGGCGAGGCACCGGGGCGCGCTGCGAAGAGCTATGAGCTTGGTGGAGATCGGCTCGCCGCACGCTTTCAGCTAATCAATGGCGGCATCAAGGTTACGGAGATCGAGGATCGAAGCAGCGGGACAAAACTGTATCCGGTGGAGGCATTCTCGCTGAAGCTTCGCGACGGGCGCGTGATTGCCGCTTCGCAACTCAAGATGAGTGCTGCTCCGGTTGAGGGGTGGGTTACACCAAATCCATCCGCTGCACGGCGCGCCGAACAGATTGCAGGCCGGTCAATCTGCGCCGACCTGAGCACACAGGATAACTCTCTGGCCGTGCATTGGTGCGCGATATTGCGCGAAGGCACGAATTATCTGCGCCAGGAGATTACCTTGCGGGCGCCATCGCAGTCCGTTGATATTGCCGAGGTGCGGCTCTTCGATTTCAACGCCCCCGGGGCGCGCGTCGTGGGGAAGGTTGCCGGATCGCCGATGGTGGCGGGCGATTTCTTCTTTGGTTTCGAGTCTCCGCTGTCGGCGAGCGAGGTGAAGGGCGATCGCGCGACGGCGGTGCTGACGCGCGTATTGCCTCTGGGGGCAGGCCAATCCATTTCTTATTCCTCGGTGGTCGGAGTGTCCGCTCCGGGCCAGTTGCGGCGCGATTTTCTTGCTTACATTGAACAAGAGCGTGCGCATCCTTACCGCACATTTCTGCACTACAACAGTTGGTTTGACCTGGGCAGCGGCGAGCGCTTCAATGAATCGCAGGTGCTTGACCGCGTGCATGCCTTTGGGGAAGAACTGGTTCGCAAGCGCGACGTCACTATGGACTCATTTCTGATGGACGACGGCTGGGACGATACGCATACAATCTGGAATCTCAACTCAGGATTTCCGAACGGTCTGACAAATGTAAAGAAGGCGGCGGCGGAATATGGCTTTGGCATTGGTGTGTGGCTTTCTCCCTGGGGCGGTTATGAGGCGGCGAAAGAGCAGCGTATTGCCGCAGGAAAGCGCGCGGGGCTGGAGACGGTGAAGGGCGGATTCGCTCTCTCCGCGCCGCGTTATTACAAACTCTTTGAGAAGACCTGCCAGGATATGATCGCAAAATACGGGGTGAATCAATTCAAGTTTGACGGCACGGGTAACGCCAGCCAGGTTTTCCCGGGCAGCATCTTCGACAGCGATTTTTCGGCGGCCATTCATCTTATTGAGATGCTGCGTCGGCAGGATCCCAATATCTATATCAACGTATCGACGGGGACGCTGCCTTCACCGTTCTGGCTGCGTTATTCTGACGACGTCTGGCGCGGCGGGGACGACTATAATTTTGACGGCGCAGGGAGTGTGCGCCAGAGGTGGATTACTTATCGCGATGAGCAAACTTTTCGAAATATAGTTGAGGGCGGCCCGCTGTTTCCGTTGAATTCGCTCATGCTGCACGGCATTATTTACGCTGAAAAGGTGAATTATACCAATCTTCCCAGGCTAACTTCCTCACCTGGAGATTTGGACCCTGATCTAGTCGACGAAGTTCATTCCTATTTCGGCAGCGGGACGCAGTTACAGGAGTTATATATAACACCGTCGCTACTTACCAGCAGGGACTGGGATATTCTGGCGGAGGCGGCTCGCTGGTCGCGCTCCAACGCTGCGGTTCTGAAAGATACGCATTGGATCGGGGGCGATCCGGGCAAGCTCGAGGTCTATGGCTGGGCGTCGTGGAATAAGCAAAAGGGGATTGTAGTGCTGCGCAATCCGTCGGATCATGCGCAGGAGTTCTTGCTCGATGTGGATAAGGCATTTGAGCTGCCACGCGATGCACCACAGAGTTACAGGGCGCACAGTCCGTGGGTGGCCGATAAGTCATCGGCACCAATTAATTTGCGTGCCGGCCAACCCCATCGCTTTATGCTTGAATCATTCCAGGTGATCACGCTTGAGGCGGAGCCGCTGAACTGAGCCGCCGGGATGGAATGAGAATGAGTCAGTACGATCCTGGCTGCAGAGCAGAATCGCACTGACTCGATTGACTCTGGGCCTCAGTGAGTTGCGGGCGCCGAGCTAGCGGCGGGCACGGCCACGGGCGGAGCAACTACATCGTTTGCAAGCTTCTCCAGCGTGGAGACAATCTGATCTCCCTGCTTTGTTCCCCAGTCCCCGCGCTGCTGGACCATGAAGACGAGAATGCGGCCTGCCATCGTATCGATAGACATGGCGTTTTTATATGCGCCCCCGTGGTCGAAACCGGTCTTGGTTATGTTCCACGCGAATCCGTAATCTGTTTTGCCCAGCCCCATATTTTCCGGGATTGTCATTGCGTGGAGCGATTGGGAAGAAATGATCCGTTTGCCGTTCAGTTCGCCGCCACTGAGAATCATGCGGCTGAACTTGGCAACGTCTTCAGCGGTAGAGAAGAGGCCACCGGCGGGCATTGGATAGCGGTGCTGCCGATCGTTGAGCGGGTAGGTCAGTTGACTGATGGGAACTTGGACCAGGCTCTTAGTTTGCGGGTCGAGTTTATAGGCTTGCGCAAGGCGGCTGATCTGCTCGGCGTTAGGCCAGAAGGTTGTGTCTTTCATGCCCAGCGGATCGAAGAGCCGTTCCTGCATAAAGCGCTCATAAGGCATCCCGGTCACAACTTCAATGATCCGAGCTGCTGTATTGATTCCTTCATTCGAATACTTGTAGTCTGTGCCCGGCTGATAAATCAGCGGGTCAGCGGCATAACTGCGGACGGCATCTTTGAGCGGCAGCATATCGAGCGCGCCCGGCTCGGCAGTTGAGTGGAACCGCAGGCCACTGGTGTGACTCAGGATCTCTCGCACCAGGATGGGATGACTGGCGGGGACGAGTGGGGCAGCCTTTTGAGAGTCCCGCGTAGCTGGTGTTGTGGGCTTTGAATCAGGGTCCGCCGGGCCCACCATCATGCCATGGAACTCCGGAAGGTACTTTTCCACCGGGTCGTCGAGATTGATCTTGCCTTCATCCACCAGCATCATCACGGCGGTTGCGGTCATGGGCTTCGTTGTGGAGGCGATCCAGAACATGGCGTTGGTGGGCATCGGGATCTTCGCAGCGAGTTCTCGATAGCCTACGCTCTCGAGGTAGACAGTTTTGTCCTTGTTTGCAACCAGGGTTACTGCGCCGGCGAGGGTCTGGTTGGTCACCAGCGGCTGCAGATACGATTGGATAGCATCCGGCTGCATCGTTGCACCGCCGACTGCTGCTGTTTGTGCACCTGCGGTCAGCGAAATGCCGATGAGAAGCGCCAATAATGCAAATTGCTTTTTCATGAATGCTCCCTGTGAAAAACCAGCCGATCAAGCCTGGGTTTTCATTCTTGCTTTTCGATTGCGTAGTACCAGATTATCAGTTGCACGCGCTGATCCTCTTTGTTGGAGCGGTACGAAAGCCGCGCCCTTATCCTGTAAAGTTGAGGAGGCTCCTCACATTCCAGTGCAGGGTCTTCACTGCGCAGGCGATCTTTTTTGACTCCTCCTTTCAATTCGGTTGATCTGGCTGGGCTGTTGCGGTCGGTTTTTGGCTTTGAACGCTTTCGCGCCGGGCAGGAGGCAGTTTGCCGCGCGGCGATTGAGGGGCGCGACCTGTTGCTGGTGATGCCGACGGGGGCGGGGAAGAGCCTCTGCTACCAGTTGCCGGCGATTGCCCGGGCTGGGACGGCGGTGGTGATTTCGCCGCTGATTGCGCTCATGGAGGACCAGGCGGCAAAGCTGGCTGCGCTGGGGCTGCGCGTGGCGCGGGTTCACTCCGGGCTTGAACGCGTGGTGGCGCGGCAGGCGTGCGCAGACTATCTGAACGGGAGCCTGCAGTTTCTGTTTATCGCGCCGGAGCGGCTGCGCGTGCCTGGATTTGTGGAGATGCTGACCAAACGGAAACTGGCCCTGATCGCAATCGATGAGGCGCACTGCATCTCGCAGTGGGGTCACGACTTCAGGCCGGATTACCGGATGCTGGGGCAGTATTTGCCGGTGCTGAGGGCGGGTAACAGGAGTCAGGGCTCAGGGATCAGGGATCAGAATGTGCCGGTGCTTGCGCTGACGGCTACGGCTACTCCCGATGTGCAGGCGGACATTGTTGCGCAATTGGGAATGAAGGAGCCGGGCAAGTTTATTCACGGATTCCGGCGGGAGAACCTGGCTATCGAAGTGGTTGAGGTTCCCGTGCCTGAGCGGGCGGGGGCGATCTGCGGATTGCTGTCCAGTCGTGCGCGGCGACCGGCGATTGTGTATGCAACCTCGCGGAGAAACTCTGAGCGGCTGGCGGAGGAACTGGCGCAAAGATCTTCGGGGATTCGGGCTGCGGCTTACCATGCTGGGCTGGATGCGGATACGCGGGAACGGGTGCAGACGGCTTTTCAGGCGGGCAAACTGGACGTGGTGGTGGCAACCATTGCGTTTGGGATGGGGATCGACAAGGCCGATATTCGGACGGTGATCCATGCGGGGCTGCCGGGGACGCTGGAGGGCTACTACCAGGAAATTGGGCGCGCGGGGCGGGATGGGGCCTTGAGCCGGACCTACCTGATGCATAGCTACGCAGACCAGAGGACACGCGATTTCTTTTTGAACAGAGACTATCCGCCGGTGGATCACTTGCAGCAGGTCTTCAAGGCACTCGGCGAGGAGCCGCAGGCGGCGGAAGAGTTGCGGGCAGGATCCAAACTTGGCGAGGAAGAGTTCGACAAAGCGCTGGAGAAGCTGGAGATTCATGGCGGGGCGCGGGTAGATTTTGGCGGCTACGTTACTGTGGGCGGAACGGGCTGGAAGAAGACCTATGCTGTGCAAACGCAATTTCGTGCTGAACAATTTGAGAAGGTGCTGCGGTTTACCACGTCGAGCGACTGCCGGATGGGAGTCTTGGTACGGCATTTTGGAGACGTGGGGGACGCTAGCCGTTCGTGTGGGGTCTGCGATGTTTGCGATCCGGCGGGGGCGGTTCTGCGGCTTTTCAGGCGCGCGACGGCGGCGGAGCGGGCGGTGGTGCAGGGGATCGTGGAAGAGCTGCGCGAGGTGACTTACAAGGCAGCTGGAACCTTGCAGCGGAGCCTTGACCCGGCGGGAAGAATGAACCGGAACGAGTTCGATGGGTTGCTGGATGCGATGGTGCGGGCCGGGCTGATTGAGATAGAAGAGGCTGAGTACGAAAAGGACGGCGAGGTGCGCCGATATCGCAAGGTGCGGTTGACAGAAGCAGGGTTGGAATTGCGAGCGGGGACTCCGGCGGATTTGCTGATCAGCGACGGATTGGTGGAGGAGTTTGCTACGCGGCCTGGGTCTCCGGTTACGAAGAAGAACGTAAAGTTTTTAGCGGGAAAGCCCACGCGGACGCAAGCTGAGCCTGTGAAGCTCTCGGCTGAAGGGGAGCTGTTGGCGGCGCGGCTCAAAGAATGGCGTTCAGCGGAAGCCAAGATGTTGAGGGTTCCTGCGTACGTGGTGCTGCACGACCGGTCGCTTACCGCTTTGGCAGAAAGACGGCCGCAGAATCCGAAAGAAATGTTGGAGATCGATGGAATCGGCCCCGCCAAGGTGGAAAAGTTTGGCGAGGCCATTCTGTCGATATGCGCTATGAAAAACTAGCCGACGCGCTCGATCACAACTGACTCAAGCACTACGGGCTTGTGGGGTTTGTCGAGCGAGTTGCGGGAGACGAGGGAGATTTTTTTGACGATGTCCATGCCTTCGACCACTTCGCCGAAGATGGTGTGCTTGCCGGTGAGCCAGTCAGTGGGTGCTACGGTGATAAAGAACTGGCTGCCGTTGGTGTTGGGACCTGAGTTGGCCATGGCCAGCTTGCCAGGTTTGTCGAATTTGTGGGGCGAGCCCTTGGTTTCGTCTGCAAAACGATAGCCGGGGCCTCCCATGCCGTTGCCTGCCGGGTCTCCGCCTTGGATCATGAAGTCGGGAATGACGCGGTGGAAGATGGTGCCGTTGAAGAGCTTGTCTTTGGATTTGACGCGGCTGGTGGGGTGGGTCCACTCCTTGGCGCCCTCGGCCAGTTCGATGAAGTTTTTCACGGTGATGGGTGCGTCGGCCTCAAAGAGACGGACGGTGATCTTGCCTTCGGTGGTCGATAAGACGGCGTAGGTTCCTGCTGCGAGTGCCATGGTGACTCCTGAGTTTAAGGATTCCCAGGTCTGTCAGCTGCGGCGAAAGGCCTGGGAAATCCTCATTTGTTAGATTCGAAATTATTGTTTGTGCTGGCCGTTACGGACGATGGTGACCTTCTTGAGCACGACCGGGGTGTTCGGCTTGTCGCTGCTGTTGCGTGGAACGCGGGCGATGGCCTTGACCACTTGAACACTGGCATCGTCGCACTGGCCGAAGAGCGTGTAGTGCTGGTTGAGGAACGGAGTGGGGACTTCGGTGATGAAGAATTGGCTGCCGTTGGTGTTGGGGCCGGAGTTGGCCATGGCCAGTTTGCCGGGTCTGTCGAAGTTCAAATTGGGATCGAATTCATCCGCGAATTTGTAGCCGGGATCTCCCATGCCAGTTGCGGTAGGGTCGCCACCTTGGATCATGAAGTTTGGAATCACGCGATGGAATGTTGTGCCGTTGAAGTAAGGCTTGTGGTGCTGTACGGTCCGAGTGGCGGGGTCGGTCCAATCTTTTGTGCCTTCGGCGAGGGCGATGAAGTTGGCTACCGCATTGGGAGCCTGCCGCTGATAGAACTGGCAGGTGATGGGGCCCATGGAGGTATCCATGATGACGGTGGGGCCGTTGGGAAGATTTGTAGCAGTGGCGCCGGGTGAGTCGGGCAGGTTGGAGGTTTGGGCGAGGGCAAACGCGGCAACGGCAACGGCCAGGGCCAAGGCGGAAGTGGGCAGAACAAATTGGAGTTTCATAACGTGTTTGAGGGTAAATCATCGGGCGGGTAGGGTGCCAGGGCCCTGGCGTCCCCAGAGACGGGTCTTAGTCGCCGCGGTGGAGAGCGTCCCGTGGAGGTAGTATCTTATCGGAATGAGGATTGCTCGGATTCAGATTTCTTTGAGGCACTTGGCCGCGGCCTTGTGCGCGATTTTCTGCATTGGAATCTTTGGCGCGCAAGCTCGGGCGCAGGCAGAGAAGGAACCGGCGGGCGCCAACAAATCGGCAACTGCCGATAAGACCGCGGGAGCTGATAAGGCCGTCGCGGAAAAGTCCGCGCTGCCTCCGTTGCCTGCTCCAGCGCACGTGCAGCAGACGATGCAACTGAATGGAAAAACGCTGCGCTATACCGTCGCGGTGGGAGCGTTGCCGGTGCGCGACAAGGACGGAAAGACGGCCGGCGAAGTGGTTTTGACCACATATACCGTCGAGGGCGAGAACCGGCCGGTAACCTTTGCCATGAACGGCGGGCCGGGCGCTGCCTCGGTCTATTTGAACTTTGGCGCTATTGGTCCCAAGCATCTGCAGGCCGGTAACGAAGGTGACAGTCCCTCGGACCCGGCGGTGCTGACGGACAATCCCGGAACCTGGCTGGATTTTACTGACCTGGTGTTTATTGATCCCGTGGGTACAGGCTTCAGCCGGGCAGAAGTACCCGAGGCCGACGCCAAGAAGCTGTTCTATTCCACTACTCCTGACATTGAGTATCTATCGCGCATCATCTACGACTGGCTGGTGAAAAACGACCGGCTGGGATCGCGAAAGTACCTGGTGGGGGAGAGCTATGGGGGATTTCGCGGGCCGCGGGTGACGCATTTCCTTCAGGCGGAACTGGGTGTGGCCATGAACGGCGTGGTGCTGGTTTCGCCCTATCTGAATCCGGCCAACCGGGAAGACAGCGATCTATCGCCGCTGCCGTGGATGCTGACGCTGCCCTCGATTACAGCGGCACATCTGGAGCGCGAAAATAAACTCACGCAGCAGGCGATGAGGGATGTGATTGCGTATACGCGCGGGGAGTATGCGACCACGCTGCTCAAAGGGCGAACCGATCCCGACGCCACGCAGAAGATGATTCAGCATGTGACTGACCTCTCAGGGCTGGACCCGGCTTTTGTGAAGTACTCCGGCGGGAGGTTGGAGACGGGTGCGTATCTGCGCGAGGTCTTCCGGGAGCAGGGCAAGCTGGGCTCGGTGTACGACTCGAATGTGACCTCCTTCGATCCATTTCCTTTTTCTCCTAAGCAGCGGGCGAACGATCCGATTCTGGCCGCCATGATTGCTCCCATGACTACGGCGATGGTGGATTTTGTCACTCGTACCGTGGGTTGGAAGGTGGATGCGCGCTACAACGCGCTCTCAGGGGAGGTGAACCGGCTTTGGGATCGCGACGATGATCTGCGCAAGGGCGCGGTGCCGGATTTGCGTGGAGGCCGTGGCGGCGGACCCCAAGCTGCGGGTAATGATCGTGCATGGCTGGAACGATCTCTCATGCCCCTTCATGGGCTCGATTCTGATTGTTGATCAGATGCCGGTGATGGGGGATCCTACGCGGGTTTCAGTGCATGAGTATCCGGGCGGGCATATGTTCTATACGCGCGCGGAGAGCCGGGCGGAGCTGCGCAAGGATGCGATGGAGATGTACGGGAAGCATTGACGGATATCCCAGGTCTCAGAGTCGAGACCTGGGGCACCCGCTTTTTGACCGGCGAGATCGCTAAATCAGGCGGAGAAAGCGGTCGGTTCGCAGGCGTGCGCCGGGGAAGACCATTTCGAGATTGTTGGCGCCGATGGTTTTGGCGACTGCTTCGCCCAGTACCTGGCGAAAGTCCGTGGTGACGGCGAGGTCGCGGTCTTCGTTGAGTTGCTCATTGGCCAGGCCGGGCCAGTGGCCGTAGACTTTGCCGCCTTTCACCTGTCCGCCGAGAACAAACATTGCGTTGGCGTGGCCATGATCGGTGCCTCCGGTGCCGTTCTGGCGGGCGGTGCGGCCGAATTCAGACATTGTGACCAGGGTGACGGTTTCCGCGCCGTCGCCCAAGTCGCGCCAGAAGGCGGCGATGCTCGATGAAAAGTCGCGCAGGCGGTCGGCGAGCTGGCCGTTCACTGCGCCCTGGTTTTGATGTGTATCCCATCCGCCGACGTCGGTGAATGCTGCCTCGACGCCGAGGTTGGCCTTGAGGAGTTGGGCGATCTGCTTCATGTTGTTGCCGAATTCCGATGTTGGGATAGTCGATGCCGGGGCCGGGCTTGTATTGAGCCGGGTTGGCGGCGCGGAGCATCTTGACGGCTTCAAAGGTTTCGTCGCCGGTGGCGTGGAGGATGCTGTCGCCGCTCTCGCCGTACATGGCCTCGAAGGCGTTGGCGGCGGGGGAGGGAGCGGGGCCGCGTGCACCGACGGTGAAGTTGTTGACGTTGGAAAGTGCGATGGCGGGAATCTTGCCGGCGAGGGTGCGCGGAACCTGCGAGCCGAGAGCCAGGGCGCGAAAGGCGGTGTGTTCCTGGCGATGGCGGAGGTCTTCAGCTTGCAGGGCGCGGTTCGAGCCAGCCGTCTTCAGTACTCTTGACGCCGGGCGTGCCGGACTCCATGTAGTCCTGCGCATCGAAGTGGGAGCGGGACATGTCAGGCGAGCCGGCGGCATGGATGATGGCGAGATGGCCCTGGTCATAGAGAGGCTTGAAGGGCGCGAGGGAGGGATGCAGGCCGAAGAAGCCATCGAGATCGATATCTGATTCTGCGGGATGGCGATGCCGGGGCGCATGGCGTAGTAGTTCTTCTCGCGATAGGGAACGACGACATTGAGGCCGTCGGCGGCGCCGCGCTGGAAGATGACGACGAGGCGGCGGCCGGGAGTGGTGGCAGCTTCGGCCATGACGGAGCGGATGAGGAAATTGGGGATCGCGGCGGTGCCGGCGATGGCGAGTGCGCCGTTGCGAAGAAAGAATCTACGGTTGGTGTGCATGGTACCTCGGTTTCCTTTGTTGCATTCCTCGGGGGCTAAAGCCCCGCGCCTTTTCAGCTTAGTGCGGTGGTTACAAACCCGTCAAGCGTGCTTGTTTAAATGACGCGTGGTTTCACAATCATCGGCGTGAACTCGGAGAGCCGAACAATAGACCGGCCAGCAGTTGATCTTGTTTTTCAAGTGCGGCGGACGCTTGAGCCGGGGTGTTTGACGTGGCTGCTCTCGTAACCGGCCTTCTGGGTTGTGTTCCCGGTTCGTTGCACGTCGAATTGTTTTAAGACGGCCGGCGGGTGGTCTCGCTCACTCCGCCGGCAACGAGCAGCGACTCGCAGTCGCTGTTCTTCGACATGCCGGAGGGGCATGGGGCCGGAACCGGATGGTGAACGCGCTCGGTGCCGGAGCGCTATCGAGTTGGCGGTCGTGATTCAGCGGGCGGGGCCCAGCTTACGGTTACGCCGGGAAGCTTGTTGGCGGCCAGGGAGGGCGCAAAGTTCATGCGGTTGACCAGCGCGCCGGTGTTCACCCAGGTAGCCGAGTCCACTTGTAGCCGGTGGGAGGAACGGCGCCATAGAGCGGCATGCCCATGTCGCGCAGGGCGTTGACCAGCGGCTGCATGTTGTCGAGGCTGCGCGTTGCTGGCGCGCGCGGCGGAGACGATGTACTCGATGGGAGTTTTGACCTTGGCACGGTAAGCGCTGTCTGCCCAGAACTCCGGGGAATGGAAGAGCGTTTTGAGCACCGACGGAGATGTCGCCGCCGCTGGACATGTAGGACTTGGCCATGCGATCGACCAGGCGTCTGCGGCGGGTCTCGCTGACGAAGCGGACGGCCAGTTTGCGGGAGATGAATTGGGCTGTGGCAGGACGGGTGGCAAGCATATGCAGCAGTTCGCGGCCTTCCAGTTCGCCGTGTTCCTTGATCTTTTTGCCGAGGACTTTTTTGGTGCCGGGCTCGTGGCGGTTTTCGTCGAATTTGAATCCGCCGCCGCGCTGCGGGCGATCGACGGTCCAGCCGGTGAGGATGCGCGCCACCTGGGTTACGTCGGCCTGGGTGTAGCCGCCGTTGACGCCCAGGGTGTGCAGCTCCATCAGTTCGCGGGCGTAGTTTTCGTTCAGGCCTTCAGGGGCTTTCTTCTTGCGTCGGGGTTGCGGCGCGCGCCTCTCTTGCTCTTTCTCGGCGGCAGCGAATCGGGGCCCATGCTGCTGGCGTTGTCGAGATAGAGCAAGCATGGCAGGGCTGTGCGCCGTGGCTTCAAGCAGGTCTTCGAACTTGCCCAGGGCGAGGGGGCGAATCACGTCCCGCTCATAGCTGACCAGGTAGTAGGGGGTCTGCCTCATTCTTGTGGAGATAGACGTTGAAGTGGTTGAGCCAGAAGTCGGTCATCACTTCCTGAAGCTGGGCATTGGAGTAGATGTCGCGGGTGAGGCGCTGGGCATGCCAGTTCATCGACAACAAGTCGCTGGGGGTTTTCAAGCGCGGCGACAGACTCCCTTCTGGACGGGGTTCAGGCCGGCGATCGAGAGCAATGCGCTGCAGGCCTTGAGGGCCTTGCGGAAGCTGTCGAACTCCGGCTGCGCATGGCGGCCAGACGGGTGACGCGCTGCTGCGGCGGGAGAGCGAGAATGTCCGCGATCAGGGACTGGGTCAAAGGCGCGGTTGCTTCGGTCTGGTCCGCGGCGCTCATGTTCATCTGGTCGGATTGCGGCTTCGGGCCTGCGGTGATTCCGAGGCCATCTATGCCGGCGCCTGTCGCCGTCGGTCGCTGGGCTGTTTATGGCATCCGGTTTGCCGGGAGATCGCCGGCTGTGCGCTCAGCCAGTGGCTGCGGCGGAAGCTTGCTGCCTGTTCTTCTGCTTCTGCTTTCCTGCCTTCGGAACTCGACGCGGGCAGATCTCGTTTTCATAGATGGCGCGCAGAGTGCCGGCTTCCGGGAATGGGCGCTCTTGCCGTCGATTACCTGGCGGATGACGGCGTTGCTGGGCAGGCGGAAGAGCAGGTCCTGGGCGTTGCCATGCATGGCAGGGAACTGAGCCAGGCGGGCGTCGAGATCGGTCTGGTCGAGGGCGTCGGGGTGCAACTGCTGGTCGAACCATTTTTCCAGGCCCATCGCGCGGACGGCTTCCAGATCGCCGGGCCGTGGACCGAAGGTGAAGCGGTTGAGGGCGTGCAGGATCGCTGGTCGCCTTGCAATTGGTCGGTCGTACTGCGGGCGCTGGCACTGGATTTGCCGGCGGCTGGTCTGGCGTGACGCGGCTGTCTAGGGCAAAGCCCGGCGAAGCGGGGAGCGAAAGGCTGAGGCAAACCAGTACGGCCAGAGTTGCCTTGCAGCGTCCATGGAGACGCTCCTGTAAAGGAAGGCCGGGGATCGTACGCGCGGCGCGGACCTGCTGTTGGTACAGACTCCAATTTGATGGGGAAAGTTGCGGTGGACTGTAGGGGCATAATGCGCAGGGAATGACTTTGTGGTAAAACGAAACGAGACTCGATCCCTCTTGCCTCATGTCAAGGGATCCGGTCGCTCGCGGTTGATACAGTATTCAGGCGGCTTCAGCAGCCTTTTTTACAGCGGGCCATGATGGCGGCGTGGAGGCGTCGCGGAGGCCGGCGGGCAGGTCGTAAATCTCGTGGGAGCGGTAGATTTCGATGGTCTTGCGGGTGGTGTTGAGAGATGACTTCGCAGTGTCCGCAGCTGCGCAGGTGCTCTTGCATTCGGCGCGCATCTCGGGGGTCACGCGAGTCGTCGATCAGGTCGTCGAGCAGGGCGAGAAACTCAGTGCAGGTCACTTTTCATCCCTCGCTTCTCCAGCCTCGTATCGCCGGTCCCTTTTTTCTGGGAAGTAACGGCTCAGGCGCTCGCGCAGTTGCAGCCGGGCGCGCAACAGGCGCGACTTGACGGCGGGAATGCTCAAGCCCAGTGTTTCCGCCGTCTCCTCGGTGGAAAGACCTTCCACGTCGCGCAGGACAAAGACGATGCGAAAGCCCTGCGGCAATCCCTGGATGGTCTTGCGCAGAATCTCGGCCAGTTCGGCCTGGTTGTAGTTCTGCTCCGGGTCGGGCGCCCAGTCGGCCAGGTCGCGGGGAACGCTGCCTTCCTCGGTCTCGATCTCCTCGTCGATCGAGACCATTTTGCCGGTGCGCCGCTTGCGCAGCCGCATCAGGCTTTCGTTGACTGCAATTCGCACCAACCATGTGTAAAACTTCGAATTCCCCTGAAACTGATCGAGCTTCTCGTACGCCTTGAGAAACGCGTCCTGCATCACGTCTTCGGCATCTTCGCGGTTTTGCGTGATGTGCTGCGCAATCCGGAAGATCTGCCGGTCATACTTGCGGACCAGCGTATCGTAGGCCGAAACATCACCGCCGCGCACCCTGTGCGACCAGGGCGACGTCGGGATGCGGCTCGAGTTCTCCTGCAATTGGTTGGATGGTGGACATGGGGGTTGGTTGCGGGAAATCGTTTGGGCAGGCCGGTGCGGCATGCGCCGGCAGGACTCCTAGAAGATGAGTGTAACGGACGGCAGGTGCCGGGGACCAAACCGGGCCTGGACATCGTT
This sequence comes from uncultured Acidobacteriaceae bacterium, assembly GCA_963839225.1. Taxonomy (GTDB): domain Bacteria; phylum Acidobacteriota; class Terriglobia; order Terriglobales; family Acidobacteriaceae; genus Telmatobacter. Next base: position 23,543 of record CAWIVA010000034.1, on the reverse strand, counting down.
GGCACGGGTGAATGATCCCATTGTTCGGGAAGCCCATTCGTAACAGCGCTGGTTCCCGGCGGCCACGGCGGCCGCAAAGCAGCATAGAGTAGAAGATATGAGGGTCGTGCATTCCCCTACTTCCAATCGCATCTGCGCAGCAATTCCTGGCCGGCTGTTGTCTGTGCTGATGGTTGCTGCGCCGGCAACGGGGCAAACTTCGGGCACAACTGCGCCGGCCAAGAGCTCGCAAGTCGCCTTCAGGTCGACGCACAAGACGAAAACAGGCGGCTCAAAGTCAGGACCAAGGCGCAACACGAGCGGCCGAGCCGGAAGAGGCGAGCGGCGCGGACCGCACGCATCAAACTGGCCTTTGTGGCTTCAACCGAGCTGCGGCCGATGGCCCAGCAACTGGCCACGCTGCGCACACCGGCGGCCTATGCGGGAGTAACCAGGTATGCGCACGAGCACAGCGGCGAGGCAGCCGCGGCGGCTTATCTGGCGCTGGGCCACGCCTACCTGCTGGACAAGCGCTACGCCGATGCGGCGGCCAACTTCCGGCAGGCCCGCCAGGCTGGCGACGTGCTGGCCGACTACGCGGATTTTTTGGGTGCACAAGCCAATCACGAGGCGGGCAACGACTCCGCCGCCGAGGCCCTGCTGCGCGGATTTCACGAGCCGCTATCCAGACAGCATCTTCAATGCCCAGGCGCCGGAACTGGAGGCCAACGTGCTGCTGGCCATGGGCAATGACGGCGAGCGCGCAGCAAGTGCTGGCTCAGGCGGCCGGAACGGCAGCCGCGAACCGCCCCGGCTTCCAGCTTGCGCAGGGGCAGGTGGCATTCGCGCTGGGGCAGACGCAGCAGGCAGAGCAGATATTCAAGCGGCTGTTGCTGGGACACCCGCTGAGCGCGGAAGCGGAGACTGCGCGCGCCAAGCTGACGGCGATGGGCGCCGAGACCAGCCTGACGACGGCCGAGTTGCGCAGTCTGGGCGATGCCTACTATAACGGCGGGCGCTATGCGGAGGCCGCAGAGCAATATCGCGCACTGGCCCGCGAGTCCGCGTCTCGATGCGCAGAGCCGCAATGGTTTTGCCGTGGCCGCGGCAGCCTGCGATCTGAAGCTGAAACGCCTGACCACGGCCGAGGCCGAGGCTCTGCCCGATACGCAGGACGAAAATGGCGCGCGGCGGCTCGACCTGCTGATGGAACTGGCCCGCAACCGGAACGATCTGGACGAGCAGAAGCGCATCGTCGCCGAGATGGAGTCACGGTTTCCTCAGAGCCCGTGGCTGGCCGAGGCGCTCTACTCCAGCGGCAATATGTATCTGCTGCGGCGCGAGTATGCCACGGCGGTGCGAGTACTACAGCTACCTGGCCACTCACTTCCCGACCAGCAAAAACGCAGCGGCGGCGCACTGGCGCGCCGGCTGGCTCAGTTACCGGCAGGGGCTCTATGCCGATGCGGAGCGCCTCTTTGACGAGCAGATACGGCTTTATCCCAGCGCCACGGAGACTGTCGCCGCCATTTATTGGCGCGGGCGCCTTTATGAACTGCAGGACCACAACCCCGCCCAGGCCGCGGCCAACTATCGCACCATCATTCGCGCATACCAGCACTTCTTTTATGCCCAGATGGCGCGGCAGCGGCTGGCTGCGCTGGGCGAGTCGCTGCAATGAGGCGCCGTCGCGCGAGCCGCAACTGGACCGCATTCAGGCCCCTCCGGTGCCGCAGCTCGAAGAGAGCTTTCCCGCCGACAGCCCGCACCTGGCCAAGGCGCGCCTGCTGGCCAATGCGGGCTTGAACGACTACATTGCCCAGGAGATTGCCGCCGACCCCGATGCTTCTTCGTGGAGCGCGCTGGCCGAGGCGCAGATCTATGCATCCTATGGCGAGACTTCCGCGCCATGCGTGCGCTGAAGCGGGCGCTGCCCTACGCGGCCACGGCGCTCCATCAAGTCCATTCCGCTGGCCTACTGGCAGATCTTTTTCCCGGAGCCGTGGTGGGAGACGATCAAGGCCGAGTCGGCTAAGAATAATCTTGATCCGTACCTGGTGGCCTCGCTGATCCGCCAGGAGTCGGAGTTCAATCCCTCGGCCATCTCCAAGGCCAATGCCTACGGCCTGATGCAACTGCTGCCCTCGGCGGGCAAAGCGATGGCGCGCGAAGAGGGAATCAGCCACTTCGAGACCTATCAACTGCTCGACCCGGAGACCAATATCCGCCTGGGAACCCGCTACCTGCGCAAGACCATGGACAAATTCGGCGGCGTCGCGGAGTATGCCCTGGCAGCCTACAACGCCGGCGACGATCGCGTTGTCGACTGGCAGGCCGCCGGGCCCTATCAGCGGCATCGACGAGTTTGTGGAGTCTATTCCATTCACCGAGACCCGCGAATATGTCCAGGCGATCCTTCGCAACGAGGAGACCTACAAAGCGATCGATGCCTATGCCGGTCCGCAGGCCAGGGCGGCGGCGGCATCCAGATAAGGGGAAGGATTCCCTGGGCGGGACGGGGAATCCCTCTCGATACTCCCCACGTCCGATTCCGGTTGACATCGACGGGCTGCAGCCCGGAACATGAAGAACAATAAATCTTGACCGGAGGAATCAAAGCCTCCGTGTATGCCATTCGCAGCCTGCTGTTGTTCGTTCAACGGAGCCGGCCGGGAAAAACGGACTCGGCTCGGTTACATCAACCCATTGGAGGGCACGATGTCAGCCGACTTGCAGTTTCTTGAAGAATGGATTCCCGAAAAAATGGACCCAGGAACGGTTTTTGTGCTGGAGAACCAGGAGAAGCTGGGCCAGGCGCAAAACCCGTTTGTCGCCGTAATGTCCTGTCCCCGCTGCGGGACATTGGGACTGATTACGCGCCGGCAATTGTGCGGCGGAGAGACGATGATCTGCGGCGGCGATGTTTGTTCAGCCGAGTACCGGCTGGATGGCGAGGATATCTGCTTCCGCAAGGCTCAATAAGGACGCTTCAACAAGAGTCTTTAGCGAGTGGGCAAGGAACGCCGATTGTGCGAGCAAGTATCGGCGAACGCCGTTGCTATCTTTCCGACAGTCAAGACGGCAGGGGATTGCGGGAAGCCGGGCCGCTGCTTCAATTACCATAATGAGGAGGCAGTGCTTCCAAAGCCCGGATGGCGAAATTGGCAGACGCAGCGGACTTAAAATCCGCAGACCGCAAGGCCGTGGGGGTTCAAGTCCCCCTCTGGGCACCAGCATAAACATGGGCGATTTGCGCTTTGATGGCTTCCCTTAGAGGGAGGCCATTTTCATCTCGTGGCAATAGAGGCGCACGGTTTGGTGGATAACCGGGCGATACTCCTCAGTCAGTCAGAAGCCGGCGTCAAGGCGCTTTTGGTACAGGGATTCATTTTCTTTCCTGCGCGCGAGCGGAATGCCTCGCATCGATCTTCCGGCTTAGAAGAGCATAAGGTCAGTTTCGGAGGGCGCCAAAGCTGGGATAGTTGCCTGCATTTCCCAAAGCGTTCTCGGCCCAAAACCTGCCTGGAGACCCGCGAGTGTCCCAACGCATCCAATCAGGGGCGACGTTCAAGGGTGCCGCGGAAGCCACAAGAGTCCAGGAGTAAATTACGGATGAGAATCGCGCAGGTCGCGCCTTTATATGAAAGAGTGCCTCCGCAGCTGTATGGCGGAACGGAGAGGGTGGTTTCATATCTTACCGAGGAATTGGTGCGCCAGGGACACGAAGTAACGCTGTTTGCCAGCGCCGACTCGTGCACTTCAGCCCGGCTGCAATCGACGGGTAAGCCTTCACTGCGGCTGCAGGGGGGAACGTTGGTGGCCCCGCTGGCGCATCATCTGCATCTAATCGAAAAAGTCGCGCAGCAGGCAAACGAGTTTGACGTGGTGCATTTCCATCTTGATTACCTTCCTTTTTCCGTGATTCGGTCTTATGGTATTGCGGCAGTGACTACGCTGCATGGCCGGCTGGATATCCCCGATCTTGTTCCATTATTTCGCGAATTTGACGAGATGAATCTTATTTCCATTTCAAACTCTCAGCGGTCGCCGATGCCGTGGGCGAATTGGCTGGCCACGGTGCATCATGGATTGCCTGAGAACCTTTATGCGCCAAACGAGCAGGCGGGCAAGTACCTGGCGTTTCTTGGACGTATTTCGCCTGAGAAGCGGGTCGATCGCGCCATCGAAATCGCAAAACGCGTGGGGATGCCGCTACGCATCGCGGCTAAGGTGGACCCTGCCGACCAGGCCTATTTTGACGAACAAATTCGGGGTTTGCTGGCCCACCCCCAGGTGGAATATATTGGCGAAATCGGAGAGCACGAGAAGGCAGATTTCCTGGGCAACGCCCGGGCGCTGCTGTTTCCCATTGACTGGCCGGCGCCTTTTGGACTGGTGATGATTGAGGCCCTGGCCTGCGGGACCCCTGTAATTGCGTTCCGGGGCGGCTCGGTTGCGGAGATTCTGGAAGACCAGGTTACGGGATTCATTGTGGATAGCATTGAGGAAGCTGTGGAGGCCGCGGTGCGAATTCCGCTCATTGATCGACGCCGCTGCCGTGCGGTGTTCGAGCAGCGCTTCAGTGTTCGGCGCGTGTGTCATAACTATGTGCGCGAGTACGAGCGGGTAATTCGAAAACGCGGACAGGCTGCCAGAGAAGAGCGGATGCTTTTGCCCCAGTCTTAGACCAGAAGGAGTGTTCACAGGTGCCTTTGCCAAAGCACGATGGGGACGTTATTGCAGTTGGGCAGCAGTTTTACATCCGCGCTTCCTCCTCGTTGGCCGATGACCGGACTCGCGTGCTGATGCACGGAGATACCTTCGCGGTATTCGACCGGAACGGAGATATCCAGCCAGTCGGTTTTGGTCAGCAAGGAATTTTTCACATGGAAACGCGTCATCTCTCGCGCTTAGAGATGCGAGTTTTTGGCGTAAGACCTCTCTTGCTGAGTTCCATCATTCGCGAAGACAATGTGCTGTTTGCCGCCGATCTCACTAACTCGGAACTGATGCTCGATTCCGGTTTGACGGTGCCGCAGGGAACGTTGCACATTTACCGGACTAAGTTTTTGACGGATGTGGTTTGCTATGACCGGATCACGGTGCACAACTACGCCGAGACTGCGGTTGATCTGAGTCTGTCGTTCGATTTTGACGCGGACTTTGCAGACATTTTTGAAGTGCGCGGCGAAAAGCGCAAACGGCGAGGCGAAATTCTTCTGCCTCAGGTGGAGAGCGACGCCGTGACGCTAATTTACGAGGGTCTCGACCACATACGGCGCAGTACGCGACTAGAGAGCTCTCTTACTCCATGCACCACCCGGCAAAATGAAATCTCAGTGCTGATGCATCTGGAGCCGCAGGCCGAAATCAGCTTCACGCTGAACGTCACATGCGGGCACGAAGGGGAAGTGGGGCAACTGCACATGGGCGCTTATGGCGACGCGCTGCAATTGATAAACCATGAATTCAGCACGGGACCGCTTGCAGAAGTGGATATCCAGTCGTCGAATGAGGAATTCAATGACTGGGTTCGACGCTCGCGTTCGGATTTGGCCATGATGACAAATCCCACGCCATACGGATTGTACCCATACGCGGGAGTGCCCTGGTTCAGCACGGTATTTGGACGTGATGGAATTATCACGGCGCTGGAGCTGCTTTGGCTGACTCCGGTGATCGCCAAAGGAGTGCTGGCCTATCTGGCCGCCACTCAGGCGACCACCCACGACGCTGAGCGCGATGCGGAACCGGGCAAGATTTTGCACGAGACGCGAAAGGGCGAAATGGCAGAACTGCGCGAGGTGCCATTTGGCCGTTACTACGGGTCGGTGGACGCCACGCCGCTGTTCATCATGTTGGCCGCTGCCTACTTCGAGCGCACCGGGGACATGGAGCTTTTGCGTTTGCTGTGGCCCAATCTCATGGCAGCGCTGGAGTGGATCGACCGTTACGGGGACCGAGATGGGGACGGATTTGTGGAGTACGCTCGCCAGACAGAAAGCGGACTGGTGCAGCAGGGATGGAAAGATTCCGCCGACTCGATTTTCTATAGCGACGGCAAACTGGCTGTGGGGCCAATAGCGCTGTGCGAAGTGCAGTCGTACGTTTATGCTGCCAAGCGGGGATTGGCGGAGGTGGCCAGCCGGCTTGGCCACTTGGAACTGGCCGGGCGGCTGAGCACGCAGGCGGAAGAACTGCGAACGAACTTCATGAAAATGTTCTGGTCAGACGAGCTTTCAATGTTTGCGTTGGCGCTTGACGGAGAGAAGCGGCAGTGCCGGGTTCGCAGCTCGAATGCGGGGCAATGTCTTTTTTCAGGTATTGCATCGGAAGCGCAAAGCCGCAGCGTGTGCGACGCGATGCTCTTGCCTGAATTCTTTTCCGGATGGGGAATTCGTACCATCGTGACCAGCGAAAGACGCTATAACCCGATGTCTTATCACAACGGTTCCGTGTGGCCGCACGACAACGCCATGATCGCCTATGGGTCTCTTTACTCCGCGAATAAGGCGCTCCCGCTGCGGATTTTGTCCGGACTCCTCGACCTGTCGACACAAACAAATCTCCATCAATTGCCGGAGCTGATCTGCGGGTTTGCCCGCCGGCCGGGAAAGGGGCCCACGCTTTATCCGGTGGCTTGCGCGCCGCAGGCATGGGCGGCGGGAGCGGTGTTTCTGGTTCTTCAAGCCTGCCTTGGAGTTGAAGTCCGTGCGCTGGAATCGCGTGTGTATTTCCATCACTCCGCACTGCCGGAAAATCTGAAGCAAATCTTCATTCGCAATTTGCGAGTAGGGAGCGCGAGTGTTGATCTATCACTTCAGCGCTACTCGGGGACTGTTGGCGTGGACATCCTGAACAGGACTGGCGACGTGGAGATCATAGCGGTACGGTAGGGCACCAGGACCGCACGTATCTCACGTTCCAACTTCTGGTTTGGATCACGAAAAGCGGAGGCTATTCGGCGATGATGCCTGGATCGTCGGCGGTCAAACCGTAGGTCGAGTAGACGACGATGCTCATGGGCGGGACGCGGTCAGTGAACGATCCGCTCACATCCAGGGTCCTGTCCGAGCGAAGATCCACATTGCTCCGGTCCTCAGTCTCTTTGGTCAATGAATACCTGTGCAAGCGCAGCGCTGCGGGCAGATCCTTGAGCTCGAAACGGACATCGGCAGCGCGATGGCTTTCATTCACCAGTAAAAGAGTGTAGTTTCCTTTACGAGTGCGGAGAGCGGCGGCTACCAGCTTCCGATCGCATGCGAGATAGGTTCCCCCCACCTGCGTGGCCAGCACAGCGGAGTGCTTGGGCAGATAGCGCATGAGCATCGCGTATTGATAATAGGCATTGGGCTGGGGCGAGAAGGATTCGAGCAATCTGTCATGGTCAACATCCCATGTGCGCAGCAGTTGCCACTGTCCATCCAGGTCGCCTCGATTGGTAAAACTCCAGCGATTGAAACCGTCTACACCGGCGTTGATGCCGCGCACAATAAGAGAGGCGTTTTTGAGCCCGGACTGATAGCAGGCCGGTGCTGTATCGACGTGGCCCCATCCATAGGCCATGGTTCCGAACTCGGATAGAAAAAGCGGCTTGTTTCTTGCGTGAGCCCAATCAGCCCATTGGCTCAGAATCTTCTCTGACACGGCGAGCGTCTTGTTGCCGCGTATCGAATCAAATACAGCGCCATAGGAGTGCAGATCGTATGCTCCGATGTAAAGATCGAAATCCACTTCGGAAGGGTTGAGTTCCGGCAGATCGGTCCAATCAGGTCCGGAAATTGGCACCTTCAGTCCGCGACGGTCGAACTCCTCCCGCGCCGCCTTCAACCCAGGGGTAATGGGGAGCGCCTTCATATCGGAATCCTGCCACCAGGAAAAATCGTGGTGGCCCGGCTCGTTCGAAATCGAGACCCATCGGATGCATTCGTAGCCTTTGGTTTGGGTCAGGTGATTGACGAATTCTCCGAGGCCAAATGCCCATTCCGGTATTGAGTATGGTGCACTGCGCAGCCGCCTGATGGGATCATCGGCATTACCGGGGTAAGCGTTCCATGCGACATCGCTCCACATCTGCTGCAAAAAGACATCAACGTTCCGCCGCTCTGCCCAATCAAGGATGCGGTACAGGACCTTCATCTCGGCATTGTCCCAGTCAAAGACGCGCCGTGCGGGCTCATACATGCGCTGCTCGATTTCGACGCGGCACCAATTCATCCCGAGCCACTCTGCGTGTTTGAATACTTCCTCCCAATGCTTGTGGTCTTCGGGATCGGGATTGCCGCCCCAGGCACTGCCGGAATATGACCCGCCATTGGGTCTCATTCCGGGCAGCGTAGCAGAAATTGCATGAAAGGACGCTCCCATTCCGCCGCGCATAGTGTGGGTTGGTTTGCCGGCCGCCACGCGGATTGTAACCGGGACCGGCTGCTCATCACCGGATGAACTTTCTGGATTGGGCTTCTGAGCTGCATCCTGGCCGGAAGATGGCAATTCTCCCAGGGCAGCTTGTGAAACGGCTGTGGCGCCAATGACCGCGGCGCTGCCGATGAACGATCTTCTTGTGGGCTTCATTTTCCGTATCATAACTCCTTTTGGCTTAGAGGCCGACCCCGAAACGGACGGATTTGGATTCGTTCTTTTTTCGCCCGTATTTGAAATCTCCTCTGGATTGAGTGCTGCGGAATTTTGCCGCGCCTCATTGGCGCTGCTATTCGTCTTACACGAGAACTTAGGAGATGCGGCGCGTAAGGGTGTTTTGCTATGCGGAAGCAGCATCTTGTCTCCTGTTTAGTGCATCTCTAAGGTTACTGCTGCCTAATTGGCGAATCCATGGCGTTCGATGTGCGGCCAGTTTCAGCGCTCCTTCGACCGATCCGTGGCAGCGGAGCTCTCTGTTGAGGACCCGCATGCCTTTGAAACCCTCTAATGGCCGCAGGCGTGTTGTCATTGAAGATGTCAATCCCCAGGTTGATGCGGGCCGTCATCCTGTCTCTCGGGTTGCGGGTGAGGAAGTTGCCGTTACGGCAGCAATCTTTTCCGATGGCAAGGATGACTTAGCCGCGCGATTGCTTTATCGCCATTCGAACGACCGCCAGTGGTCGTTTGTGCCGATGCGCGCAATGGGGAACGATCTCTGGAGCGGCGCTTTCGTGGTCGACAAGCTCGGGGCGTGGCGCTTCACCCTTCTCGGTTGGGTGGATCACTTCGCCACGTGGGCCAGCGAATTGAAGAAACGGATAGCCGCCCGAAGGGAGCCTGATATTACGGGAACAACACCGGGTGACATGCCGGGTCCAGATAGGGAACGGAACGTTGGATCCAATTCGAGCGCGCAGGATATTGCGCTTGCGCTTCGCTCCGGGGTTGCGCTAATTCGCGCAGGCGCACGGCGGGCGGGAGCGAAGGACGCGAAGCGGTTGCGCGAAATAGCACAGGGCTTCGAAAACCTTGCGGTAGAGAATCGATCGAAATACGACGACCCATGCCATGAAGAGCTTCTTCGATTAATGAGGAATTATCCCGATCTGACAAGCGCTACGCGATACGAGACCGAATTGCCGGTATGGGTGAATAGGGAGCGGGCACGATTTTCGTCATGGTACGAACTCTTTCCTCGCTCGGCGTCGCCGATTCCAGGCCAGCACGGGACATTCCACGATGTCGAAAGGCAATTGCCCGAGATTTCCGCGATGGGGTTTGACATTGTTTACCTGCCGCCGATTCATCCCATCGGACGCTCGTTCCGCAAAGGACCAAACAATGCGATCTATGCTCCGCCAAATGCGCCCGGGAGCCCGTGGGCGATCGGCGACAGAGCGGCTATCGCGGGCTCTGCATTGGGCGCGCAGGCTGCCGGAGATTCAGGCGGCCACAAATCGATTCACCCGCAACTGGGCACGTTCGCTGATTTTGAAAACCTCATTGCAAGGGCCAAGTCGCAAAACGTTGAAATTGCATTGGACATTGCATTCCAGTGCTCGCCTGATCATCCATGGGTCACAGAGCATCCAGATTGGTTTGTTACCCGGCCTGACGGATCGATTCAATATGCGGAGAATCCTCCCAAGAAATACCAGGATATTTATCCATTGAATTTTGAATCGTCGGACTGGCGCGGCCTCTGGGACGAGGCTCTATTCAGTGTTTGAATTCTGGATTCACCGAGGCGTGCGGGTATTTCGCGTCGACAATCCGCACACCAAGCCTCTGCCCTTCTGGGAGTGGTGCCTGGGCACCTTGCGAGCGAGCTATCCTGACACGATTTTTCTTGCCGAAGCGTTCACGCGGCCGCACGTAATGTACGCCCTGGGCAAGCGGGGCTTCACGCAATCTTACACGTACTTTACCTGGCGCAACTCGAAGATTGAATTGCAAAGTTACATGGAGGAGCTTACACGGCCGCCGGTGAGCGAATTTTTTCAGCCGAATTTCTGGCCAAATACACCCGACATATTGCACAAAACTCTTCAGGAAGGCGGGCGTCCGGCGTTCATGCACCGCTTGATTCTTGCCGCGACCCTGAGTTCCAGCTATGGCATCTATGGGCCGGCATACGAACTTGCAGAAAATGCCGCGGCCGCTCCGCCTGCGGGCAAGACTGAGTCAGAGGAGTATCTCAGCAGCGAGAAATATGAGATCCGGCAGCGCGACCGCAACGCGCCGGATTCGCTCGTGCCGCTTATTACCAAGCTCAACCGTATCCGTCATGAGAATCGCGCGCTTCAGTCAAACACGTCGCTGCATTTCCACCTGGTCGACAACCCGCAGTTGATTTGCTATTCGAAGGCGACGCCGGGATTCGATAACACGATTCTGGTTGTGGTGAATCTCGATTCGGTTAACGAACAGACGGGCTGGACGAATCTCGACCTGGACAAGATGGGCATTTCCGTGGATGAAGGCTTTGTTGTCGACGACCTGCTGAACGGAGTGCAGTACACGTGGCATGGCCGCAATTATGTAGCGCTGCGCCCGGGCGTTCAACCAGCACACATCTTTCGCGTGAGCCGAATCCAATGATGAAGCAAGGGCCGAGGTTTTCGGGAGAGTGAAAGCGTGAAGAACATCGCAAGCACAACAGACCCCCTCTGGTATAAGGATGCGATCATCTATGAACTGCACGTCCGTGCGTTTGCGGATTCGAATAACGACGGTATCGGTGATTTTCCAGGCCTGATGTCGCATCTTGACTATTTGAAGGATCTTGGAATCACCTGCATCTGGCTTTTGCCATTTTTTCCATCGCCAATGCGCGACGATGGATACGACATTTCCAATTACACCGACGTCAACCCGTCGTACGGGACGCTGGGCGATTTCAAGGCGTTTCTCGATGCTGCGCATCATCGCGGCCTGCAAGTGATGATCGAGCTCGTAGTGAATCACACCAGCAACCAGCATCCGTGGTTTCAAGCAGCGCGCATAGCCCTTCCAGGTTCGGCAGAACGAAATATGTATGTCTGGTCGGACAACGAAGAGCGGTATAAGGGCGCGCGCATCATCTTCACCGACACAGAAACATCGAACTGGACATGGGACGAAACTGCGAAGGCCTACTACTGGCATCGCTTTTTTTCGCACCAGCCGGACCTCAACTACGACAGTCCGCTGGTGATGGAAGAAGTGTTGAAGGCAATGCGTTTTTGGCTTGATATGGGTGTCGACGGGCTGCGCATGGATGCGATCCCCTATCTTTGCGAGCGGGATGGCACCTCATGCGAAAATTTGCCTGAAACTCATGCAGTGGTGAGAACTCTGCGCGCGGCGATTGATGCCGACTACGCAAATCGCCTGATTCTCGCGGAAGCCAATCAGTGGCCTGCGGACGTACGCCCGTATTTTGGCGACGGCGATGAGTGTCACATGGCGTTTCATTTTCCGCTCATGCCGCGAATTTATATGGCGCTTCGCCAGGAAGACCGGCTTCCGATCACCGACATCATGGCACAGACGCCGCCAATCCCCGAAAACTGCCAGTGGGGTCTCTTCCTGCGCAATCACGACGAGCTGACACTTGAAATGGTCACCGATGACGAGCGCGACTATATGTATTTCGCGTATTCGGCCGATCCGCGGATGCGTATCAATGTTGGCATCCGGCGCAGGCTGGCTCCGCTGGTCGACAACAATCGCCGCCGGATTGAACTGTTGAAGTCACTTCTGTTCAGTTTTCCCGGCACGCCAATTCTGTATTACGGCGATGAGATCGGGATGGGCGACAACATTTATCTTGGCGATCGCAATGGTGTTCGAACGCCGATGCAATGGACGTCGGATCGGAATGCAGGCTTTTCAAAATGCGATCCAGCGCGGCTCTATCTGCCGGTAGTGATGGACCCCATTTACGGCTACCAGGTTGTGAATGTGGAAGCACAGCTCGACGATCAATCGAGTCTTCTGCACTGGACGCGCAACATGATTGCGCTGCGAAAACTTTTTCAGGTGTTTGGCCGCGGAACACTCACGTTCCTGAATCCCTCAAACCGCAAAATTCTCGCTTATCTTCGCGAGCTGGACCATGGCGACGGATTTTGCGAGACGGTGCTCTGCGTCGCCAATCTCAGCCGATTTGCCCAGCCGGTCACGCTCGATCTTGCAAACTATGCAGGATACGAACCAGTCGAGATGCTGGGCTATGTCCGGTTTCCCGCCGTCACGCGCGAGCCCTACTCACTCACCTTGGCTCCGTATTCGTTTATCTGGCTTGAATTGCAACCCGCAAGTGCAGTTGAGGAGATGCCTTCCGATGCTGAAGTGGAAACTCAAGACACTTTGCAAGGGCATGACAAAACTGTTCAACCGGTCTTTGCGAATGGATGGACGCAGTTTATCGCCGGCGGCGGGGCTGCAATTCTGGAGCAGGCGCTCCTGGACTGGTTGCCGCGCAAGCGGTGGTTTGGCGCCAAGACACGCAAGATCGAGTCTGTAAGGGTCCGCAACTGGGTGGAACTTGGGTCCGCCGCGAAGCCGGAAGGTCTTTCAACAACGAGCTCAACAAAGCCGGAGGCCGTACCGAGCGCACTGTTTTTCTTTGACGTGACGTATTTCGATGGTCCGCCGGATGTGTATCAGATCCCGCTCGCAGTGACTACGGGCACACTTCTTGAGGAAATTGCCCAAAAACAGCCAGAGAGCATCGTTGCCAAGCTCACGACGAGTGCTGGGCCAGCAATTCTGCATGACGCGACTGTCAGCGAGGATTTTCAGCATGAACTTTTGAACTTGATTGCGAGCGATGCAACTTTGCCCGTTTTTGAGAACATTGAGTCAACAAAAGCGGCTGAGAGCGGCTTCAATCAGCCATCGTCAACGGGCGATGAAGCACAAGCTGTCGCCGCCGGCGCGACGGTGATGCCGGCTCCGCTCAGCGCTCAGCCGGGTGACAAAGCAACGCCGCCACGAGCCGACATCCCGTCTAACCAATCAGGTGGGCCGTCGCGATTCGAGCCGCGCGAGTCTCCTTCTGCAGGTGATTCATTTCATCAGGCCGGCCGGCTTCATGCGCGCCCTTCCAGCGCATTTCCGTCCGCGCTGGCCGCTCAACGGCCGCCCTCTCACGTTGGCTCCGCAGAGCAATCGAACACGTCGATTCTCTATGGCAAGCAACTGTTTCTCAAAATTTATCGGCGACTGCAGCAGGGGGAAAATCCTGATGTCGAAGTTGGCCGTTTTTTGACAGAGGTCGCCCACTTCAACAGAGTTCCACCTTTCCTCGGCGAAATCTCCATCAGTTCAGACAGCGCGGCAAAAACGACGGTGGCTCTGCTCCAGGGGATGGTTGCCAACCAGGGTGATGGATGGCAGTGGTACCTTGACGAAGTTGCCGGTTGGCTTCCCGCCGCTGGAAAACACGCGGCCCCTCAGCGATCCACTGCTCCCCGGTGGCTGAGCGAGCGCGAACCGCTCCCGGAGCTACTGGAACCGATTCGATCGACGATCGAAGCGGCAGCACTTTTGGGAACGCGCACCGCCGAACTCCACCTCGCACTATCGAGCAGTTCGACGCTAACAGCGTTCGCTCCCGAGCCCCTTACGAGCGACGAGCTTGCACATGACGCGGAACGCATTGAGCTACAAATACGGTCCACCTTAGAAGCTCTTAAATTCAAGCTCCCCACGCTGGATGATGCGACCTCCGATCGCGCGGGACTGCTTTTATCGCGCCGGCCCGAACTCATTCATCTGTCACGTTCGATTCAAACAGTTGCGGCAGCCGGGCAGCGCATCCGAATTCACGGCGACTATCATTTGGGGCAGACATTGCGAATAGCGGACATTAACGGCAGCTCTATGACCGAAAAGAATCAAAAGGGCGATTTCGTGATCATCGACTTCGAAGGCGAGCCCGCGCGGTCAATTGAAGAACGGCGAAGAAAACAGTCGCCGTTGAAGGACGTTGTGGGCATGATGCGATCATTTGCTTACGCTGCATTTGCCGCGGTTGATCGTTGTATTGCAGGTGAGGGAGGAGAGAAACATTCGATCGATCGCGGCTCGCTCATGGGGTGGGCGCAGCTTTGGCAAGATTCCGCGACCTCGCATTTCCTTTTATCATACCGCCAGGGCATGGGGGCGAATCGGGATTTGTTGCCGCCGCCAAGAGAAGCCCAAATTCTGCTCGACGCCTACCTGCTTGAAAAGGCTTTGTATGAGTTGTTGTACGAGTTGAATAACCGGCCTACCTGGGTCAGAATTCCGCTAGAGAGCGTTCTGGCTTTAGAGGATTTCGCATCGAGGTAATTTGCCGGCCAGGGAATTTAATTGCTTGTGACTTTTTCTGGAGAGTAATGGCAACGGCTAATCCAGTATCCGACAACAAGCCAGCCACAGATAACGCGGTGGCCGAACTTCTCGTGCTGGTCGCGGCCATGGCTCCCGAGCATTTCAAGGGAGTGCTGGCGAACCTCGCGTCCGCGTTCTCTCCCGAGAGCTTGATTGTGGCAACGCAGAACGAAGTGCCTGCCGATACTCCCTCGAGTCTTCGCATCGTCGCGGCACCGCAGTCCAATGCGGCATGGTCGATTAAACCGGCCGACTTTGTGAATGCAGCGCAGTTCGGCCGCCGGCATGGAGCGCAGGCAATTCTGATTCTCGGGCCAGAAGCGGACTCGCTTAGCCCGCTCGCGCTACGCGGCCTGAACGAAGCTGTTTCAAAAGCGTCCATTGACCTGGCGGTTCCACACTATTCTCTGCCTTCGCATGCCGGTCTGATCAACTCAGCCATTCTTTACCCGTTGACGCGCGCGATCTTTGCGTCGCCTGTTCGTTTCCCGTTGTCAATTGATCTCGGCATGTCGCTGAGAATGGCAGAGCGGCTTAGTGCCGCTGCGGAACAAATTTCTTCAGCCAACCAGGGTGAAGTTCTTGTGTGGCCGGTGAACGAAGCGATCGCCGCCGGCTTCGCGGTGGATGAAGTCGATGTGGGGACGCGTGCAATGCCCCAACCCTCCGATCCCGACCTCAATTCAATTCTTTCCTTGATAACGGGATCGCTTTTTGCGGATCTGGAAGCGAAAGCGGCTCTTTGGCAGCGGCCTCGCAGGCCGCCTCCGATACGCCGCCCGATTGTTGAAGTTGAATCGAGCGACGGAACCGCGAATGTTGCGCGCATGGTTGCGGCATTTCAACTGGCCAACGCGAACCTGCAGGAGATCTGGTCGCTTGTCCTGCCGCCCAATTCCTTGCTTGGACTCAAACGTTGCTCGACACTTGATGCCGACGCCTTCCGCATGCCCGACGGCCTTTGGGCGCGGATTGTTTATGACTTTCTCATCGCTTACCGTCTGCGCACGATTAACCGCGGGCACCTTTTAGGAGCACTGATTCCGCTTTATCTGGCCTGGGTTGCAGGTCATATCAACGTGACGGCATCCGGAATTCCAGCAGAGCGGCACATTGAAGCTGTTGCCGCCTCGTTCGAAGCGGACAAACCGTATCTGGTGGCGCGATGGCGTTGGCCAGACCGGTTCAATTCGTAATTATTCTTTTCGCCAAAGGCTGAGCATCAATCTGGCGCCAACAAGGAGGGAATCCGATGCAAAACGCGGTCGATAACACGATGGGACAGGCGACTCGAAACCTCAGCGCATCACCACTGTACAGCGAAGACGTGTCGATCTGGCATCACATGTCCGATGCTTTGCACCAGTCACTTTACCGCGTGCTTACTTTGCTGATTGCCGTGCTACCCGGGATTCTGGCGTTTTTTGTTTCGCTGCTGGTCTTCGCTTTGATCGGCATGCTGATTTCGTGGATGCTGCGCCGGTGCCTTACATGGGTAAAATTCGACCTTCGCGTCGCTCGCAAGAGTGGCAGCGACTGGGCGCCGGCCAGTTCACCTACCGAAATCGCAGCCCGCGCTTCGTTCTGGATCTGCGTGTTGCTGGGTCTTGTCATTGGAGTCTCGGCCTTTGACACTTCGTATGCAACAGGCGTCGCACTTCCCATTTCGTTGTTGCCCTATCTGACTCACGCTGTGGGCGCCGCCCTTCTGCTGTTCGCAGGCATTGTGATTGCAAGATTTCTTGCCCGCTCCGTCCTGATCAGTGCCGTGAACGCGCAGCTGCAATACGCAAGAATTCTTTCTCTGGGCGTGAAGTGGCTTGTTCTCGTACTGACCGCGGCTATGGTTCTCGACCATTTGCAGGTAGGCGGGAATATCGTCGAGCTGGCGTTTGGAATTTTGTTCGGCGGTATTGTTCTCACACTTGCTCTTGCGGTTGGCCTCGGGTCGCGCGATCTCGTCAGCCGGTCGTTGGAGAGCCATGTGGAGCACAGCGGCGAGCGGACGCAGATTTCCGATGAAGCCACAACTACCAGCCAATCAATCAGGCATTTTTAGAAGGGCTTTCGCTCACCACTGCAACGGAATCGGGCGGCACGGCTAGTTTTCCGCGGCTGACCTGAATCGCGCTCCGTGATGCGAGAACGAGGCGGCTTTCTTGAGCAAGGTGGAAAATCTGTTCTCGATCGCCGAGATTGCAAATTACCGTTATGGCTCCGCCTCTCATGCGCAGCCATTTTGCCTGTTCATCGAATGTTACACGCACATTGCCGATGCTTCCATCCTTGAGACATGGGATGGTCCGGCGAAGGCGAATCAATGCCTGATACCAGGAAAGCATCTCTGCATGCCGGCCAATGTTGACCTCTTCCCATTTCAGTTTTGAAGCTTGGAATGTCGCCTGATTTTCAGGATCGGGAATGGAAGCGGGATCCCATCCGAACGCGGCAAACTCTTTCTTTCTCCCCTCGGAGACGGCGCGCGCCAATTCGGGGTTATCGTGGCCGGCGAAGTAGAGAAACGGAGTCGAGGCCGCCCACTCTTCTCCTTGAAAAAGCATGGGGATAAAAGGGGCGAGCAGGTAGAGTGCGGCCGCGATTTTCGCGCGCTCCATGCCTGCGACGTGACTGATGCGGTCACCCACCGCACGATTACCTACCTGGTCATGCGTTTGGATGTAACCGAGAAAGCGGTACTGCGGCAGCGCATAGGCGGGACGGCCATGAATGCGTTGTCGATAACGGGAGTAGATGCCGTCATATACGAAAGTCCGCTCAAGCGATTTAGCCAGCTGCTCGAGGGTGCCGAAGTCCGCGTAATAGCCTTGTCTCTCATTCGCATTCAGCACGGTGAAAAGGGCGTGATGAAAATCATCGTTCCACTGCGCGTCGAAATTAAAGCCTCCCGCTTCGGGCGGCGTCACGACGCGAGGATCGTTCAGATCGCTTTCGGCGATGAGCACAAGCCGTCGAGCCAAGGCTGCCTCCAGCGCTTCAACTTCAGTCGCTAACTGTTCCAAAAAGTGAATGGCGGAGCGATCGACGAATGCGTGCATAGCATCGATGCGCAGTCCGTCAACGTGGAAATCGCGAAGCCACATAAGTGCGTTGTCGCAAAAGTACCGGCGCACTTCAGCGGATCCAGCATCCTCAAGATTCACCGCGCCGCCCCAGGGTGTTTGGTGCGACGGGACAGTGTATGGCCCGAATTTACCGGTGTAATTGCCGCTCGGTCCAAAATGGTTGTACACCACATCGAGCAGCACGGCCAAGCCTGCCTGATGCGCCGCATCCACAAATCGCTTCAGGCCGTCGGGACCTCCGTAAGGTTCATGAACGGAGAATAACGCCACACCGTCGTATCCCCATCCATGTTGCCCTTCAAAAGCATTCACAGGCATCAGTTCGACGTGCGTCACGCCAAGTCCGGCCAGGTATGCAAGCTTGCCAGCCGCTGCATCGAATGTGCCCTCCGGCGTGAAGGTTCCGATATGCAATTCATAGATGATCGCGCTCGGCAGCGGAGGCGCCTGAAAACGCGCATCACTCCACTCAAACGCTGCTTGATCGTAGATACGCGATAGGCCGTGCACGCCATTCGGCTGCCCCTCGGAGCGCGGATCGGGATAGGGCTTCGGATCGTCATCGAGCAGGTAGCCGTAGCCGGTTCCAGGTCCTGCGTCTTCAACCTGCCGCTGCCACCAGCCGCGGTCATCAGGGCCCTGCATCGCGTATGCGACGCCGCCGGACTCGACCGAGACGTGGCTTGCAAGCGGCGCCCAAACTCTAAACAGATGCATCGCCTGCCCCTCCGTCGCGCTCAAGCAGCGCTACCGGAAACTTTGCAAACAGTTGTTGTGCGCGCATGCGTCCCCCGCTAATTACTTCTCCGGTGAAGATGTTGGTCCAGTTTCCCGGCGGCAGTTCGACGGTTGTGGAACCAAACCCGCTGCCGAGCTTGAGATTCCAGCGAGGGGCTAGCACCGCGACTGACTCGCCGCGGGAAAATGCGATCAAATGCGCCCGCTTAGGCCCCTCTGCCGAAAGCGGAATATAGGCGGCATCCTTGCCAAACCATTCAGGCTTTTTGCGCCGCAGGTGCAGCGCTCTATTGAGAATCCATAGCTTTGGCATCCCACTGTCCATACGCGTCATAATCTCTTCGGCGCTCATGCCGGCATCGAGTTCGGCAAGCATTGCCGATCTCGCTTCGTAATCAACTGGCCCGCGATTGTCTGGATCGACGAGCCGTAAATCCCATAATTCGCTGCCCTGGTATGTGTCTGGAACTCCGGGAGCGGTGCATTTAAGAAGAGTCTGCGTCAGGCTGTTGACTCGCCCAGGCGGCAGGACACTCCCGACAAATGATTCGAGATCGGAAACGAATTCATTTGAGGCCAGAATTCGTTCGATAAAGAGTTTCAGTGCATCCTCGAACTCTTGATTCGGTTGTGTCCAACTCGTTTGCTCCTTGGCTTCCCGGACGGCCTTCTCCATGTAGGCAGTAATTCGTTCGACTGTGATTGGCCACGCGCCGATCAGAGTCTGGTAGAGAAAGTATTCCGTATTGCAATCGGGGAGTGCTTTGGTTTTGAATTGCTGGTTCCGTCGCGACCAGCGGTGCAGCGCCGAACGCCAGTTTCCGGGTATTTCGGTCAGGACTGCCAATCGTGCCCGCACATCTTCCGATCTCTTGGTGTCGTGTGTTGTGAGAGTGTTCATCGTTTGCGGGTGATCGGCGTGCACTCGCGCGCAATACGAGTGGAATTCGTCGAGAGTTGTCCCGCTACGCTGCGGTGCGCCCCCCACTTCGTTGAGCCCGATCATACGGTTGTAGCTATAGAATGCTGTATCCTCAAGACCTTTGGCCATAACGGCGGAAGTGAATTGCTGAAAGCGAAGTAGAAATTCGGTTTCAACCTTGCCGCGCGCGCGCATGGTAAGCACATCGCAAATGAAGTCGTAAAGATCAGGGGAAATATCGGATCTTTGCGTTTTTGCGAAGGCTACCGCACTCGAGATTTGCTTTATATCTTCCTCAGTAACCTCGTCACGCACCGGCGCAACGTAGGTTCTATAAACGGAGAAGCTCGCTGCAACCTCCCGGATGGCTCGCCTTATCTCGGCGCGGGTGTAATCGCGGCGATCACGATTGTTCTCGCAAATTTCGACGAACAGCTGCGCCAGCCGATTCACGTCGCTGCCTAAAGCCTCATGTTCCACGTTCAGCTTTTTGGCATGCACCAACGAGTCGAATTGGACCGGTTGCCGGATAAAGCTTGTATAAACCTCTGTCAACTCATTCAGTCCTTCGCCATAAACAAGAAGACCGTTACATGCATTCAGGAAGTCGTATCCCGTGGTGCCGTCAATAGGCCATCCGGCTCGTAAAGATTCTTCCGGCTGAAGGATCTTTTCCGCGACAATCCAAGCCTGGGGCGAGGCGGCGCGCAGCCGCTCGAAATAGAGTTGCGGATCTCGCAAACCGTCTGGATGATCGACCCGCACTCCATCGAGAACGCCTTTCCTAAGCCACTCCATAATCCGAAAGTGGGTTGCGGCGAAGACCTGCGGCCGTTCGATTCGCACGCCGATCAGGGTGTTGACATCGAAGAAGCGGCGATATCCAAGCTCCTGATCGGCCGTACGCCAATACGCCAATCGATAGTTCTGCAAGTTGAGCAGGGAATCGAGCGCATCGACGTTTGCATTCAGATCGTCGACCGCGCGCGTAATCGCCGCTACTACTGCCGGCTGCTCTTTTGTGACGCGTTCCAATAGCTCGTAGAGAATGGTTTTGTCGCAATGACGCGCGGTTAGCACTTCCTCCTCCGATGAATCCGGTGAAGGGAGCCGCGCCAGGCTATCGGCAATAAAACCCAGCGTCGGCGCGCTAATATACCTGGCGGCCATGCTCAACGGAATTGCAAGCGAACGGGGCGCCAAGGGAAATGAGTTATCGAAGTAGCGCAACTGAAACGATTGGCCGTCATAGTTGATTTTGATCTGACCGGCGCTCAGGGCCCGTCCATACTGATCGCCCAGCACGGGAATCAGCACCTTATTCTGGAGCTTCACCTCTGAGGAGTTCCAATCTATATCGAACCACGCAGCGAACCGGCTGGATGGCCCGTTTTCGAGCACATCCCACCAGTAGGTGTTTTCCTGGCCTGCGGCCATGTGGTTGGGAACAATATCAAGCACCTGGCCCAGATCGAGCGCTTCGAGCGCGCCGCAGAATCGCGAATGTCCTTCCTCACCGCCTAGCTCGGGGTTCACTGCCCGGGGGTCAATGACATCGTATCCATGCATGCTTCCCGATGCCGCACGCAAATAAGGCGAGCAGTAGACGTGGGATACTCCCAGATCCTTGAGGTATGGTGCGATTTTCGCGGCATCATCGAAGTTGAACCCGCGATGGAGTTGCAGCCGATAGGACGACGAAAGGGATCGTGGCATAGTTGGATTCCAGAAAAACACTGCGGCAGTGACGTCGCCGTTGCTTTGGGAATCGTGGTCATTCTTCACCCGCGAACGATTGCCGCGCGGGGAAGCCCGTTGGGCACACGCTCGAGTAAGAACGAGTAAGAGTTAGAGAGAACCGTAATCCCCAGGGTTTGCGGCCCTAATCTCCGTTGTTGGATGTTTATCAAGCAATGCGGGATTCTCTGGGAAGGCCTCTTTTGATATTTGGGGAGGAAGCCCAGATTTTGGCGAAACGCGGCGAGGCGGTTGATTCTATTGTAGATACTTGATCTTAGTGGAGTTAGATAACTAAATGGCGGAGAGAGTGGGATTCGAACCCACGTTAGAGTTTCCCCTAAACACGCTTTCCAAGCGTGCGCCTTCAGCCACTCGGCCATCTCTCCAGAGGACGATCTGTCTCTCCGAATTTAGCATACGTGAGCTGCCGGATCCTTTGGGGAGTGGCGATCGTCGGGGGGGAGGAAATCAGACCCGTCTCACGATGGGATGACGTTTACTAGGCTGGCCGCCTGATTTATAGTTTCGTGTTGCTCGCCATGTAGGTTTCTAGATCTGCGGCGGGATTCATTGCTAGAAAGAGGAATCTAAATGGCCGGGATCTCTCGTCGAAAGCTGCTCTGCTCGGGAGCGGTGCTTTCCGCTTCTTCATTGGTGGCACAATCAGCATGGGGGCGCATGGCCGCGCTCCTGGCCGCATCGCAGCCGGCTCGGAGGCACTGGCCGCAGTTTCGCCGCGCGAGCAGTTGCTCTTCGACTTCGGCTGGAAGTTCCAATTTGGCCACGGCACCGATCCGGCGCGCGACCTGGGCTTTGGGATGGCCAGGGAGATTTTGCCAAGACCGGCGACTTCGAGTTTGCCAAGGCTAGATTCGACGATTCGAAGTGGCGCAAGCTGAACCTGCCGCACGATTGGGCAGTGGAGCTGCCATTTGTCCGCGACGAGGAGCGAAGTCGCACGGCTACAAGCCGCTGGGCCGGCGTTATCCGGAGACCAGCGTGGGATGGTACCGGCGCGAGTTCGAGATTCCGGCCAGCGACCCGGGGCGGCGCATTTCGGTCGAGTTCGACGGGGCTTTCCGCAGCGTGCTGGTCTTTGTCAATGGATGCTTTATTGGGCGCAACGACAATGGCTATGCGCCTTTCCGCTTTGACCTGACGGATTTTCTGAGCTATGGCGCGAAGAACTGCATCGTTGCGCGCGTGGATGCGAGCTTTGGCGATGGATGGTTCTACGAGGGCGCGGGAATTTACCGGCATGTGTGGCTGACCAAGACCGATGCGCTGCACCTGGGCCGGTGGGAGAGCACGGTACGGCCCCGGTGGACGGCGGCTGCGGCAACGTTGACGCTGGGGACGATGGTCGAGAACGAAGGCAAGCAGGCGGAGAACGCGAAGGTGAGCTGGCAGATTCTGGATGCGGCGGGCAAGACGGTGGCGACGGCGGAGTCCGCGGCGCAGCGATGGCCGTGGACGGGATGCGCGAGCTTTACGGCGACGGCCCGGCTGACGAATCCGGCGCTGTGGTCGGTGGATGCGCCCAATCTGTACACGGCCATTGTGAGAGTGGAGGCGGGCGGCAAGGTGCGCGATGCGGAGCGGGTCAGCTTCGGCGTGCGGACAGCGGTTTCGACGCCGACAAGGGGTTCTTCCTGAACGGCAAGCCGCTGAAGATTCAGGGCACGTGCAACCACCAGGATCATGCCGGGGTGGGCGCGGCGCTGCCGGACCGGCTGCAGTGGTTCCGGCTGGGGGTGCTGAAGGAGATGGGATGTAACGCGGTGCGGACCAGCCACAATATGCCGACGCCGGAGTGGGTGGAGGGTTGCGACCGGATGGGGCTGGTGATGATGTGCGAACGCGACAGATGAGTTCCAACCGGAGGGAATGGCGCAACTGGAGGCCATGGTGAAGCGCTACCGCAACTCGCCTTCGATCATCCTGTGGTCGGTGGGCAACGAGGAAGGGCAGCTGCAGGACGAGATGGCGGAGCAGGGCGCGCGGATTGCCGAGACCATGGTGCGGCGCTGCCATGAGCTGGACCCGACGCGGGTGGTTTCGGCGGCAGTGAACGGAGACAACGAGAAGGGCGTCTCGGACGCGTTCGACATTATCGGGTTCAACTACAACCTGAGTTCCCGGACAAGTTTCACGCGGGGCACCGAACGGCCGTGTATGGATCGGAGACCTCCAGCGCCATCTCGACGCGCGGGATTTACTCCACGATCCGCTGCGGAACTGGGTAACAGAGTTCAATGGCGTTGTGCCTGGGGTGAAACCGCCGAGGAGTGGTGGAA
>CAWIVA010000033.1:0-127173 GCA_963839225.1 uncultured Acidobacteriaceae bacterium | reverse complement strand
CTCCGTCCCCGCTCCATCTTTCTTGAAGAATCGATCCGCCGGCTTGAGCAGCGCTCCTTTCCATCCGCCCACCATCTGCGATAACGTCGCCTGCATCTTCGCCTTTCCGGTAAATCCAGCGTACCGCCGTCCAGGCCGTAGTTGCCCTTTAAGTCGATGGTCGCGCCCGGCACGGTATAAACCAGGTTGGGCAGCGTAATCGCTCCATTCGCCATCTTGAAATCCCCTTGCATCGTCGAGCTGATGCTCCCCGGATCGGTGGTCTTCACATCCTTAGGCCGCCCCTGCCCGCGCAGGCTCAGTTGCCGAATACGTCCCTGGATCTTCTCGCTGGTAAACAGCGCCTGATCCAGTGTGAATTGCCCATTCAACTGCAACCGCTGGTGCACCGGCACCGGCCCGGCGGAATATGCAGCCTGGTCTTCATCGTCACCGCGCCCGTCAGCAGCGGAGTGGTCCTCTGCGGCGGACTGGCCAACTGCAAGAAAATCCTCAATCCGCGCCCGGTCCACATTCACTGTCAGGGCAATATCGTGCCCCACGCTATGCGGCGGCTTGCCGGGCTCCGAAACGATCACGCGCACAATCGGCCCTTGCGCCGTAAAGTGCGAGTGCGCCAGCGTCGCGTTTACCGGTTCCAGCCACGTATCGCCATTGGTCCCGTCCACCCGGGCGTGGAAGTGCGTATGCGAGCGGAAGCGCGCTGCCGAAGTGGGTGAGCCGGAAGTCGGGCACATTCGCCACCCCATCCACGGTCAGATGGCGCAGCGTGCCCTGGTAGTGCCCGGTTGAAGTGAGAATTCCCGCAATCCCCTTGAAGGTGGCCAGGTCAGCGTGCTCAAATCGGTAGTCGCCGGTAATCGGGGTTTCGCCAGGATCCTCCGTCAGCCACGGTCCAAAACTCCCCGTCGAGTAGATCGTCCCCACCGGCTTGGGATTGGTCAATTCGAGCGTCAAACCCCATCGCGCCGCCCGAAGCGACATTGGTCAGCTTGAAGTGCGCAATGGCAAACTCCAGCGGCAGCTTGCCCGGCTTGCTGGGTGGCTTGCCTAACCCAGGCCAGATGCGCCCCGCTGCACTCCAGAGTTTCCACCTCGAAGCGCATCCAAACTGCCCCCGGATTCATCTCCCGATGGCTTGCCCTTGCTTTGGCCGGATTTCGCACCTCTAGCAAATGCATGCCCAAAGTGCGACAAGGGGCGGCAAATGAACATCCATCCCCTTCAACTCCACCAGGGAAATGTGAAACGGCTTGCCAGGCGCATAACGCAACGGCGCATGAAAGCGAAACTCAGTCCAGCCGGATCAGCGGCTCATCCTGCCCGCTGTTCCCGGATCTGTAACCCCTTCGACCTGATGCCGGCGGCCAGATCCGCAGCCCTTTGCCCTCGGCCCACATCCATGCGCCAGCGACATATGAAAGCTGTCCAGCTCCACGCGGGCATGAAAGCGGCTCCTGCAACTCCTCCACAATGCGTGCGCGCATAAACGGCTCTGCCCGGTGCAGCAGCACAGCCACGATTCCCGCAGCCACCGCCGCCGCCGCCAGCAGCCCGCCCGCAACCCACATTAGCCACCTGCTTCCTGCGCCAGAAAGATGCCCGATTCGAGCCAATCCGCCTCCCGACTGCTTTCTATTGTCGCAGGATTCCGCCGCACCCATTTTCTTAATAGCCCGGCGAATGCCGTAGACTTCATAGCACGGATGCAAGCGCATATTGAAAATCTCGTAAAACTGCAAGAAGTGGATCTGGAACGCGCCCGCATTACGCTCGCCGTGCGCGCCCTGCCGGCCGAGATCGCCCAGGCCGCAGGCCGCGCTGGCCAAGGCGCAGCGCCAGGCCGCCGAGGCTTCTGACGCGCTCAGCCGCGAGGAATCGCTGCGCACCCGCCTGGAACGCGAGATTGCCGGCCACCGCCAGAAAACCGCCCGCTTCCGCACCCAGCTCGACTCCGTGAAAACGCCTGAGCAGGCAGCCGCCATCGAGCATGAGATCCACTTTGAATCCGCCGAAGCCGATCGGCTGGAAAACGAAGAGTTCGCCAGCCTGGAGCGCACTGAAACGCAGGAGGCCGCGCTCGCCGCGGCCCGCGCCCAGGTTGAAGCGCTCTCCGTCGCCCTGGACAAGACTCGCGCCCGCGCCGCCCTGCGCCAACAGGAGTTCGACGCCGAACTGGCCACCCTCAACGCCGAGCGCGAAACCCTTCGCCCGCTCATTGAGCCCGACCGGCTCACCCGCTACGATCGCCTCACCGCCTCTCGCGGCACCGGCCTTGCCCGCGTTGAGAATCAGCAGTGCACCGGCTGCCGCATGGGCGTCCGTCCGCAGACCTGGAACCAGCTCCGCGAGGGCGAGTTGCTCACCTGCGACAGTTGCGGCCGCCTGCTCTACTGGGACCCGGCGATGGCCCCCGCCCCCAAAGAGCCGCAGCCCGTGCAGCCCCGCCGCCCGTCCCCGCATCCCCAAGACCCAAGCCGGAGCTTAGCAATGCAGCGCATTTGTGTGGACATGGATGAGGTCATGGCCGACACTCTGGCCGAGCACCTGCGCCGCTACAACCAGACCTTCGACGAGGACGTGACTCCGGAAGACCTGGCCGGCAAAGGCCTGTGGGAGATCACTCCGCTCGACCGCCAGCAGCAGCTTCGCGCCTTTCTCGATGCCGAGGACTTTTTCGAAGACCTGGCCCTGATGCCCGGGGCGCAAGAGGTGCTCAAAGATCTCTCAGCCCGCTTTGAAATTTTTATCGCCACCCAGGCCATGACCGTCCCCAACTCACTCGGTCCCAAATACCGCTGGCTGCAGCGCCACTTCCCGTTTATCCCGCCCACGCATTACGTCTTCTGCGGCAACAAATCCATCCTCCGCGCCGACTATCTAATCGACGACCTTCCCCGCAACCTGCTCCGCTTTGAAGGCACAGGCATCCTCTACACCGCCCCGCATAACCTCGCCGCTACCGGCTTCATCCGCGTCGATAACTGGGAGCAAGTGGCGCATTACTTCGCCGGTCAACCGGGCTAAATCTATGCTTTTTCTGCATTTGCGGCTTCGAGTGAAACCTGAGTAATACCTGAAGATACAGAACGGCCACTTGACATTGTTCTCATAATGAGTACACTTGTTCTTATTATGAGAACAAAGGTCGATACGTTGGGCGATCTGATCTTCGGACAAACCCGCGGGAGTATTCTGGCGCTTCTTTATGGCCATCCCGATGAAGCGTTTTTTGTGCGTCAGATATCGAGACATGCCGGCACGAGTGTTGGAACGGTGCAGCGGGAGTTGGAGACTCTCTCCAGGTTCGACTTGATTAACCGCTCGGTCTCAGGCAGGCAGGTTTATTTCAAGGCGAATCGCAACCACCCCGTCTTCGCTGAAATTCATTCGCTGATTGCAAAGACCGCTGGCGTCTTTCATTTGCTCGGTTCAGTTCTAGCGCCGTTGAAAAAACGAATCTCTTTTGCATTCGTCTATGGATCATTTGCGCGGCGGGTAGAGACAGTGGGCAGTGACGTAGATTTAATGATTGTTGGGGACGTAACTCTCACTGAGGTGTTGACGCAATTGGCGCCCGTCGAACTCATGATCGGCCGGGAGATCAATCCAACGGTCTATTCTATGAGCGAGTTCAAGTCCAGGCTTCAAGAGGGCAATCACTTCCTGCGGTCGGTCTTACGTGGCGAAAAGGTGCTGCTAATCGGAGAAGAAGATGAGCTTGGAAAAATGGGCTGAGTACGGTTGGCTCAGGGCCGAACCGACAAGTCCGGAAGAAATCGCGGATTTGCTCGGAATCGTCAGCCGTGACCTTCACGACGCCAACGTGGAAGAAATCTCAGAAGATCGCCGCTTTGAAGCAGCGTTCAATGCAGCGCGCACCGCCGCAAATGTTGCACTGCGCGCGTGCGGTTATCGCACTGCCGTTCAGTTAGGACATCACTTGAAAACTGTTGAATCGCTGGAACTCACCATTCAAGCCGATCCCGGGTTGATTCAAAAGATGAGAGTCTTCTCGAAAAAGCGAAACGCAACCAGTTACGATTCAGCCGGTAATGTTTCGGGCCAGGAACTTGAAGAAGCAATCAGAGTAGCGGACCAACTCCAGCAAAGTGTGACTGCCTGGTTGCGGCAGAATCATCCAGAACTGACGAAGGGTTCGCAATGAGCGAAAGAATGGCTTGGGTAATGACAGCAGGTCATTCGATGCTCCTTGAGGATGGGATATCGAAGGAGGGATGATGGAATCTACGAATACTCCGGTTGTATTCACACCTGATAACGAGCCCTACCTCGGTAGCCCGCTATTATTAGCTTTTGATCAGCTAATTTGCTCAGTCATGGAACAAAATGCAATCACTGCGCCTGCCACACACCACCTCGTTCTTACAGATTCTCAGAAAATGGCCTGCCAGGTCATCTCACAGGCACTTAGTATCTCGCTTTCAATCCGCGAACTTATTCGACAGGGCTATCCTTTCGGAGGGCATGTTCTCCTCCGGGCCCTGGCGGAGAGGGCTGCTTTATTGCTTTATCTCAACTATTATCCAACCGAGATTGATAAATGGAATCGTGGTTGGGAACAAAAAGAAGCTCCCAGCCTTGCCAAGATGTTCGAAATGATTCAGGCCAGGCAGCAGCCGGGCGCTCCAATTCGAGGGAGTGAATTAACAGCACCAATGAACAGTTTGTTGCACTCTAAGCCCGACTCTGCCCCTTGGAATATGATTTCGCTGGGTGAAACGGGAATTGGTCATTCAGTGGCAAAGAGATTGAACCGCCCAGAACTGTGCGATGACTCTGTGCGAACACTATCCCATGGCTCGTGGTGATCCAATGCATGATGGTGGCATACTTTCATGGCGAATCGGCTGCCAAAGTCGAGAATGAGAATCTAATACAGTAAATGAGTGCCTTAGCTAAGTGAACCGCCAAAGGTTTTCCTTTGGTTCTGTAGTTATGCTGAACTGTACCCATGCCAGTCCTCCCGCGCCAATTCGATGTAATTGTTTTGGGAGCGGGTGCGGCTGGGTTGATGTGTGCGGCAGTAGCCGGTCAGCGAGGCCAGCGCGTTGCTCTGCTCGAACACAATGGGCAGCCGGGGCGGAAGATTCTCATCTCCGGCGGCGGGCGCTGCAACTTCACTAACCTGCACTGCGGCCCCAATAACTTCTTTTCTGAAAATAAGCATTTTTGTAAATCGGCGCTGGCGCTTTATCAGCCGCATCATTTTATCGAGCTGGTCGAGCGCTACGGAATCGCCTGGCATGAAAAGACGCTGGGGCAACTCTTCTGCGATCATTCCTCTCGCGCAATTGTGGAGATGCTGCTGGCCGAGTGCGAGCGGGGCGGCGTGGAAGTGGTGCTGAACGCGCGCGGGATTGCGGTCGAGAACGCGGCGAGGATTCAGGTTGCATGCTCGCAAGGCGAGTTAAGCGCCGAGGCGTTGGTGGTGGCCACCGGAGGGCTCTCGATTCCCAAGCTTGGCGCCACCGGGCTGGGTTATGAGCTGGCGCGGCAGTTCGGATTGAAGGTGATTGCTCCCTGGCCCGCATTGGTGCCGCTTACTCTGGGCGGAGATGAGGCGAGCTGGACCGAACTGGCAGGGGTGGCCGCCATGATCGAGGCGTCCGTCGGCGGAGCGACGTTCAGAGAAAAGATGCTGGTGACGCATCGCGGTCTGAGCGGTCCGGCAATTTTTCAGGCGTCTTCGTATTGGCGACCGGGACAAACGCTTGAGCTGGATTTTGCGCCGGAGCGTGCCCAGGAAACGGAGCTGCTGCGAGCTTTGCAGGAGCCGGGAGCGCGTCGGGATGCGGCGGCGTTGCGGCAGGCTTTGCGCGCTGTACTGCCGCAGCGCTTGGCCAACTATTTAGCCGAAGCGGGCGCGCCGAAAGGCTGGTCGAACTCGGCTTTAGAGGCCTGCGAGCAGCGGCTGCATCGATGGCCGCTGCATCCGACCGGGACCGAGGGTTTTGAAAAGGCCGAGGTTACCGGCGGAGGCGTGGACACTCGCGACCTGGAGGCGCGTACGATGGAGGCGCGGGCCGTGCCGGGATTGTTCTTCATCGGAGAAGCGGTAGACGTTACCGGGCAACTGGGAGGATTCAACTTTCAGTGGGCGTGGGCTTCGGAGTGGCGGCGGGGAGGGCTGTGTGAGCAAAACAGGGAATAGGGATCAGGATCCCCATCGAGCAAAGATCGCTCGATGGGGACCCTGGCAGGCAATAGGGAATAGTTTAGCGGCTGTACCGGAATTCGTCTTGCTTGCCGCGTTGATATTGGTCCGGCCGCAGACAACCCCGTCGCAAACCACCGATGCCGCCAGCGTGAAGAACACTGACCAGGCGCGCGCGGCTCTCCATGCTATGGTCCAGGCCCTGGGCGGCCAAGCCTGGCTCACCGTGAAGAATCAGATGCAGCAGGGCAAGGTAGCCGCATTTTTTCATGGCCAGCCCTCAGGCGGAGCAACCGAATACTGGGAGATCCCACGCTTGGCCGGACCGGGACCGCATCGAATACAGCAAGCACCGCGATGTAGTGCAGTTTTATCTCGGTCGCACCGGCACGGAAGTCACCTACAAAGGAAAAGCTCCGCTGCCGCAGGAGCAAGTGGACGATTGGCTCCGCCGTCGCGACCACTCCATTGAAACCGTCATCAAGAACTGGCTCAATGACCCGAAGACCATCCTGATTTACGACGGCCGGCGCCTGGCCGGAAACCGTCTTGCCGACCAGGTAACCGTGACCTCCGCGAAAAATGAGTCCGTCACCATCCAGATGGACGTCGATACCCACCTGCCGATGCGCCGCACGTTCGAGTGGCGCGATCCGGTCTATAAGGACATGAACACGGATGGGGAAGAATACGACGACTATCACGCGATCAACGGAATCGAAACGCCGTTCACCGTCACGCGCTACAAAAACGACGATATGACCCGCCAATACTACCTGCTTCACGTCGCCTATAACGAGCCGCTGGAAGCCGATTTCTGGAGCGTGGACGCAGCCGAACGCCGCATCCAAAAATAGCTGCGTGCCGCCGTGGGACTCGTCGGGTTCAGCCTTGTTTATAATCCATAGAAGCGCATAGCGACCGAGATCAACTGCCTTCTGGAGTGAGAGAATGACCTTCAATATCCAGGAAATCATGGATTTCCTTCCCCACCGCTACCCGTTTCTATTGATCGACAGGGTGGTGGAGTTTGAGCCCGCCAAGCGGCTGGTGGCCATCAAAAATGTGACTATGAATGAGCCTTTTTTTCAGGGCCACTTTCCTGGCCTGCCCATCATGCCCGGCGTCCTGGTAATCGAGGCGATGGCCCAGGCCGGGGCCATTATCATGTTGACCGAGATGCCCGACCGCAAGACAAAACTGGCGGTCTTCACCGGCATCGAGAAGGCCAAATTTCGCCGCCAGGTAACGCCGGGCGACCAGTTGCGCATCGAGGTTGAGGTGCTGGCGTTCAAGAGCCGCGTGGGCCGCATGGAGGCCAAAGCACTGGTCGACGGCAAGGTAGCTTGCCAGGCCACTCTGACCTGCGCGATCGTGCCGCGCGTGCGCGACACCGGAACCGTTAGCGGCGGAAGCGGAGACAGTGTGAGCATTCATCCCAGCGCGATCGTTGCGCCTGGAGCCCGAGTTCCCGACTCCTGCACGGTAGGCCCCTATTCCATAATCGGCCCGCACGTTGTGCTGGGCGAAAATTGCACTCTCATCTCCCACGTGGTTCTCGACGGCCGCACCCGCATCGGCGCGCGCAACACCTTTTATCCTTTCAGCTCCATCGGCGTGCCACCGCAGGACCTGAAGTATGGCGGCGAGCCGACCGAACTGGAGATCGGCGACGACAATACAATTCGCGAGAGCGTGACCATCAGCCGCGGCACGGTGGGCGGCGGCGGCATAACTCGCCTGGGGTCGAACAACCTGCTCATGACCTGCGCTCACATCGGCCACGACAGCCAGGTGGGCAGCCATTGCATTCTGGCCAACGCCGCCACCCTCGCAGGCCACGTCGTCATTGAGGACTACGCCACGCTGGGCGCATTCTGCCCCGTCCACCAGCACTGCGTCGTGGGTAAGTACGCCTTTGTCGGTGGAGGCACCATCGTCACCCAGGACGTGCTGCCTTTTTCGCTGACCTCGTCCAAGCGCGAAAACAAGGCCTTCGGCATCAACAAAATCGGCCTCCAGCGGCGCGGTTTTTCTCCGGAGCGGCTGCAACTGCTGCAGAAGGCCTTCCGCTTGCTCCTCGCCGCCAAGTTGAACACCACGCAGGCCCTCGAAAAAATCAAGGAGCTGGAAGGCGAGGACGTTGCGCTGCTGACTGTGTTCCTCGAACGCAGCGAGCGCGGGGTGATCAAGTAGCTATGACCCTCGGCCTCATCGCCGGTAATGGCCGTTTTCCGTTTCTGCTTTTAGACGCGGCGCGGGCGCAGGGGCTCGCCGTGGTCGTGGCGGCCATTCGCGAGGAGACCGACCCGGAGATGGACCGGCGCGCGGCTGAAGACGCTGGAATCACCGTCCATTGGCTCTCGCTGGGCGAGCTTTCGCGGCTGATCGATCTCTTCCACAAGGAAGGCGTCGAAAAGGCTGTGATGGCCGGCCAGGTGAAGCACAAGCAGATTTTTTCGAGCATCCGCCCCGACTGGCGCCTGGCCAAGCTGCTGCTCAACCTGCCCCGGCGCTCGACGGATATGCTGCTGGGCGCGGTGGCCAAAGTGTTGGGCGACGAAGGCATCGAACTGATCAGTTCCACCACCTTCCTTGAGCCCCTGCTGGCCAAAGAGGGCGTGCTCACCGCCCGCGCCCCGGACGACGAGGAACGCAAAAGCATCGAATACGGCCTGGGAGTAGCCCGCGCACTGGCGGGCTTCGACATCGGCCAGACAGTAGTGGTAGCCGCGCAAGCCTGCGTAGCCGTGGAAGCCATGGAAGGCACGGACGCGGCCATCGAGCGCGCCGGCCAGTTGATGCGCTCTATGGCGCGACGTACACCCCAGCGACGAAGACCTGTCGCTGGGGACCCCGTTACTCGAACGCCGCCTGACCGTCGTTAAAGTGGCCAAACCAAATCAGGATATGCGCTTCGACGTCCCCGTCATCGGCATCGCAACGGTCGAGACGATGATACGCGCAGGCGCTACTTGCCTCTCCGTCGAAGCCGGCCGCACCCTCCTTTTCGAACGCGACCAACTCCTCGAACGCGCCCAACAGGCAGGCATCGCCATTGTGGCCACTCCGCGCTAAAGCAGGGGTCAGGGATCAGGGATCAGAAAACCCGGACAAGAAGCTTCGTGATTATACTGATAAACAGCAGGATTTCCCCGTGCCCATTCCTGCTTGATTCATAACCGGTGATCGGTGATTGGTGTTCCCTGACCCCTGATCCCTGAAACCTGATCCCTGCTCTTAGGAGGCCCTCGTGACTAAACTGCTCATCATCGCTCTAGCCGTTGTAGTTGTAGGTGCTGTTGCCTACGTTACCGTCCATGCGGACGACCGGCAAACCATGCCCGCCGTCGGGCAGGCCGCCCCCACCTTCACCCTCCCCTCGCAGGACGGCTCCCAGATCTCTCTCTCGAGCTTCCGCGGCAAGTGGGTGGTGCTCTATTTTTATCCCAAGGACATGACCTCCGGCTGCACCATTGAGGCTCACAATTTCCAGCGCGACCTGGCCCAGTTCGACGCCAGGAACGCGGTCATTCTGGGCGTAAGCGTGGACACTCCCGACAGCCACAAGCAGTTCTGCACTAAGGAAGGGCTGACCTTCCGCCTCCTGGCCGACCCCAATCACACCGTGGTCGACGCCTACGGCTCGCTGGGCAACTATGCCGGTTTCAAGATCGCAAACCGCAATACCTTCGTCATCGACCCCCAGGGCAATATCGCCAAAATCTGGACCAAGGTGCAGGTGCAGCACCACTCCGAGGAAGTGCTGGCCGCGCTTGACCAACTGAAGAAGTAAACCGCTGGAAGCCAAGTGAAATAAACCCCGACCGCAGTGGAGGAACGCATGACCACAGTGCTTGCCCGGCAATTCCGCGTTGAGCTTGACTCATTTCACGCCGCGCTCGTCGCCCTTTCGCCTGAACTCGCGGACACCCCCTGGCGCCCCGGCGGCTGGACCCGCAAGCAAATCGTCGGGCACCTGCTCGACTCCGCGACCAACAACCGCCAGCGCTTTGTCCGCGCCTCCACCGATGGCAATTATGAAGGTCCACAGTACGCACAGAACGAATGGGTTTCCGCTCACGGCTACGCGGACCAGCCCTGGGAAACCCTGCTCCGCTGGTGGCAGGTGGAGCACGAAATCCTGGCCGCCGTCGTGGACCGGATTCCGGCGAGCCGGCTGGAAGCAACCTGCATCGTTGGCGGCGAGGAGCCTGTAACGCTCCGCTTTCTCATCGAGGATTACCTCACACACCAGCGCGGGCATTTTGCCCAGCTCGCCTCTCCGCCTCTTTAGCCAAGACCGACCTCGCCCGAAGATGAGAAAAGCCCGGCACTGAGCCGGGCTTTTCTGGTCTGCGAGTTTCCTGTTGCCGCTATTTCCTCGATGCCTTTTTCTTTGATTTCTTTCCCGAGGCCTTCTTTGCAACTTTCTTTGCAGGGGCTTTCTTCGCAGCCTTCTTCACCGCCTTCTTCTTGGCGGGCTTGCCGGCGCGCTTTACGGCTTTTTTGGCCGCAACCTTCTTGCCCTTTGCGGCGGATTTCTTGGCAGCCTTTTTGGGCGCGACCTTTTTCTTGGCGACCTTTTTCGCCGCCTTCTTGGCCGGAGCCTTTTTCGCGGCCTTTTTGGCAGCCTTCTTCGGAGCAGCCTTCTTCACAGCCTTTTTGGGGGCTGCCTTCTTCGTGGCCTTTTTCGGGGCCGGCTTCGCTGCGGGCTCCTCTATGACCAGGATTCCAGCCTCGCCAACCACTCCCTCATCGTCATCGGAGGAGGTGAGTATGCTGGAGGTTTCCACTTCTTCGTCTTCTTCTTCGTCAAAGCCTTCGTCGTAATCGCTATCCAGTTCTCCCGGCTCTCGAAAGGGATCGCCGTCACTCATCGCATGCAACTTGATCACTTCTTCCATCACATTGCCTCCAGCGGCTCGCCGCTGCATCAGATTTTGATAGCCTCTTCGCACCACGGAAGCGTGCGCCCCGCATGCGACAGCCTTTGTACAATAGCTTGCACATAAACACTACAAAAACACAAGCACCGAATGAGGACTCGCTCTATTTTTCTTTTCTCGCAGGAGATTTTCGATGTGCGGCGGGTTCCTGAAGGTGCGATTTTCTCGCGCCCATCGCTCCGTTCTTCCTTGCTCCGCCTGCGCCGGCAGTCTTGCCGGAGTATTGATTTTTTCCCGCGGCTGTCCCATGTTGTGGCGCTGCGGGAGTTCCCGTCTTGGAGGCTAAACCTTTTACCGGCAAGGATTTATGCACATTCAAGCTGTTCCCGGCCGAGGTTCCGCTGCGATGACCGCGGGTCGCGGACCGAGCACGTGCTGGCTCGGCCACGTAGAGACGCCTGCCCGGTGCAACCTTGCTTCCGGCAACTCTATTCCAGCGCCTCAACTGGTTGAGCGATACTCCAAAACGATCGGCAATGGTGACCAGGGTATCGCCGCGGCGCACGGTATAGAGCATGTGCGCCGTCGGCGTGACGGCAGGGGCAAGCGGCACCACCAGCGCCTCAACGCCCTCCAGGCCCTCGCTGGTGCGCAGATGATTGGCATCAGCCAGCTCGTCCACCGTCACGCGGTATTCCCGCGCCACGAAGCCAACGAGTCCTCCGCCATGACGCGGTGGTAGCGCCATGCGCTGCGCTTGGGCTCAGGAATCGCCGCAATGCGCTCTGAGAACAAAGTGGCCGTACCGGCGGGAAGATGAAGGTCAAAGGGTGCGTCAGGCGGCGTTACCGACCGCAGCAGGCTGGGGTTCAGAGCCATCAACTCATCCACCGGTGCGCCCACAAGATCAGAAACCAGCCGCAGGTTCACTGAATAATTCACCGTCACGGTATCGGTAAGTACCGGCGGATCGAGCGTTACGTCGTCAAATCCGTACTGCGTAGGGTGGTTGGCGATGATGATGGCGGCCAGAATCTCCGGCACGTAGTTCTGGGTCTCGCCGGGTAGCTCGTGGCGCTTGTAGAGTTCCCAGAAGTCCGCGTAGCCGGTCTTCTGAACTGCGCGCTGCACATTGCCCGCTCCCCAATCATAGGCGGCCATGGACAGGTACCAGTCGCCCAACTGGTTGTAGAGAAACTTCATATAGCGTGCATAGGCGCGCGTGGATTTCTCCGGATCAAAGCGCTCGTCCATATAAACATTGCGGGCCAGGCCGTAGTCGCCATGGGGCATGAACTGCCACATGCCGCCGGCGCGAGAGCGCGCATTCAGCGCTCGCGGTTGAAAGCCCGACTCGGCAACTGCGAGATAAATAAGATCCTGGGGCACGCCCTCTTCAGCCATCACACGTTGGATCATGGCCTTGTAACGGCCGGCGCGCTGAAAGGAGTGGAGCAGTGTATTGTGGCCCCGCTGCGAGTTAGCAAAAAAGTTGATGAACGCGGCCACATAATCGTTGACCACCAGGGGAAGGTCTGACTTGGTCGTCGCCAGGTCTGCTCTGGCTTTGGCTACGATGTTGGGATCCACCTCGAAGGTGACCTCACTCGCAACGTCGGCCGGGGTGGGTTCCTCCTTGGGAGCAAAGCCGTTGCCCTGTTTCAGCGCCTCCATCTCCAGCGCGTTTACCCCATCCACAATTCGATTGAACTCGTCTTGCAGCTCGGCATTGCCTCTGATGTCGAAGCCGCTCGCCAGCATCAGATCCACGGCGCGATCAAACTCGGCCTTGGCGTCAGGCAGGTTCCCCTTGCGATATGCGGCCTCGCCTTTGGCGTATGCATCGTCCACCTGCTGGATGAGCAGGCGGACTCGTTTCTGCTCCTCTGTGAGCGGCGGAGCCTGCACGGGTATGGGATCTTGCTGCGGCGCCTGCAAGGCCGGCGCCGTGGCCTGCGGCGGCTCACTGGCGGGAGAACTCCTGGGCTGAGACGGATCGCAGCCGGCCAAAATCAGCACCGGCAAAGCAATTTCGAGCAAACAATAGCGTTTCAATGTTTTGCGCATGAGTATTTGCGGCAGCCCCGGCTCGAACGCTGCCGCGGAAGACACTATGCCGATGATAAGCTATGGCCTGGAGGTCCGCCTTCCACCCCAGCGACGAAGACCTGTTGCCGGGGACCTTGGTTTTGCGGCGGACGCGCGAATAAGGCGCAATTCCTCCTATCGGCAAGCCCCGCATGGACGTCCGTTTCCTTCGTAACTTCGCTATTATCGCCCACATCGACCACGGAAAGTCGACGTTAAGCGACCGTCTGCTGGAGTTGACCGGCTCAGTGACGGGACGCGAGATGCAGGCCCAGATTCTGGACGACATGGATCTGGAACGGGAGCGCGGCATCACCATCAAGGCTCACGCTGTGCGCATGATGTACAAGGCCAAGGACGGCAACACCTACCAGCTCAACCTGATCGATACTCCCGGCCACGTCGACTTCAGTTACGAGGTTTCGCGCTCGCTGGCCTCTTGCGAAGGCGCGCTGCTGGTGGTGGACGCCAGCCAGGGCGTGGAAGCGCAGACGCTGGCCAACGCCTACCTGGCCATCAACCACGGCTTGGAAATCATTCCCGTCATCAACAAAATCGATCTTCCCTCGGCCGATATTCTGCGCACCCAGGAGGCAATCGAGAAGGCCGTTGGACTGGACGCTACCGACGCCATCCCGGTAAGCGCCAAGACCGGCCAGGGCGTAGACGAGGTTCTTGAAGCCATCGTCAACAGGCTGCCGCCGCCCACGGGTGACCCCGATGCCCCGCTGCAGGCGCTGATCTTCGACTCATGGTTTGACGCCTATCGCGGCGTTATCGTGCTGGTGCGCGTGATGCAGGGCACGATGCGCAAGGGCCAGCGCATCCGCCTCATGTCGAATGGAAAGTCCTTCGAAGTCGAATCCATGGGCGTGCTGATGCCAAAGCCGGTTGAGATCGCCGAACTCCGCGCCGGCGAGGTGGGCTTTTTTGCTGCCACCATCAAAAATGTCGGCGACACCAAGATCGGCGACACCGTCACCGACGACACACGCCCCGCGTCCGCCCAGTTGCCCGGCTTTGAAGACATCAAGCCCATGGTCTTCGCCGGCCTTTATACCGTGGACTCGCACGAGCACACGCTGCTGCGCGACGCCCTGGAGAAGCTTCGCCTCAATGACTCGTCCTTCTTCTTCGAGCCGGAGAGCTCGGTGGCGCTGGGCTTCGGTTTCCGCTGCGGCTTTCTTGGCCTGCTGCACATGGAGATCATTCAGGAGCGGCTGGAGCGCGAGTACGAGCTCGACCTGATCACCACAGCCCCAGGCGTCCGCTACCATATCACGCTGACCGACGGCAAAGTGGTCGAGGTGGACAACCCCTCCCGCTGGCCCGAGCCCACCAACATCGAGATCCATTCGCGAGCCTGTGATCACTGCCAAGATTCTCACCAACGAGGAATACGTGGGCGGCATCTTCAAACTGGTGGAAGAAAAGCGCGGCAAGCAGTTGAACTTCGAGTACGTGACGCCGACTCGGGTGATGATTACTTACGAACTGCCGCTGAACGAGATCGTGCTGGACTTCTACGATCGCCTCAAGTCCATTTCCCGCGGGTATGCGTCTCTGGATTATCAGCTCGCCGGCGAGTGGGAGTCGCCGATGGTGAAACTGGATATCTTGGTTTCCGGCGAGCCGGTGGATGCGCTTTCTATCATTGTGCATCGGGATGTTGCCTATGAACGCGGCCGGGCGCTGGTCTCAAAGATGCGCGAACTCATTCCCCGGCAGCAGTTCGAGGTCGCCATCCAGGCGGCCATCGGGGCCAAGGTCATCGCCCGGGAGACGGTGAGCCCGCTGCGCAAAAATGTGCTGGCCAAGTGCTATGGCGGCGACATTTCCCGCAAGCGCAAGTTACTGGAAAAGCAAAAGGAAGGCAAAAAGCGGATGAAGCGGATCGGCAAGGTTGACATTCCGCAGGAGGCCTTCCTGGCTGTCTTGCGGGTAGGCGAAGACCAGCAGAAATAGCGGCCGCCGTTACCAGCCGAATACTTTAGTCACCACGCTATTCATGGGGAATGTGGAAACCGCAAGGTGCAGGGTTCTTTTGCTGTGCCGGATAGCCCCCGCGGAGCCATTTACAATGGAGTTTCTTATTGATTAATAAGGAGTTATATCTTCTAACAGAAACTGACTCGATTGACAAGAGGAAAAATCAGATTTTGTTG
Source organism: uncultured Acidobacteriaceae bacterium (assembly GCA_963839225.1). Taxonomy (GTDB): domain Bacteria; phylum Acidobacteriota; class Terriglobia; order Terriglobales; family Acidobacteriaceae; genus Telmatobacter. The sequence goes on along the minus strand of CAWIVA010000033.1, from coordinate 111,853 downwards.
GGGTTGGAGGAAGCTTTCCACAATTTTTTCCACAGAATGATAATTCGACCGGGAGGGTATTTTTTCGCTCCTGTCGCGTACCTTTTCGCGCCTTTGGACTCTCACCAGGGCCCCAAAGGCCCCGATTGACGGGGCCTCGGGGGAGCGTTCAAGCCGGCCTTAGTGCTTGGCCGGGGCTTGGCGGACTGTGGCGCGGCGCGGGAGCCGCAGCTGCCGGCAGCGCCGGCGGAGCAGGCACACCCGACTTCACGTTGTAGGCGTCGATGATCGCCTTGGTGATGTTGGTCGATTCGGTGGCGTAGAGTACGGGGGTTCTGCTGCTGACCTATGTCCAGGATCAGGGTGTATCCCTGCTGTTGTGCATAGGCTCCAACACGTCATAGACCTTGGAGGCCACGCCGTTATACATCTCCTGCATCTCCTGATGGAAGTCGTTTCGGGAATCCTCGGCGTAGCGATCCAGCTTCTTCTTTTTTCGTCGATGGCCTTGGCGCGGCTGGCGCGTTCGGCATCGCTGAGCTTGTCGCCCTGGGCCTGCAGCTGCTTGGTCAGGGTCTCGACCTCATCGTTGAGGGTTTTGAGTTGTCTTCTCTGGGCGCATATTTCTTCTGCAGGTCTGCGAAATTGCGCTGGCCCTCGTTGGTTTGAGCCACTGCCACCTGAAAAGCAATGACGGCGATCTTTGTTGGGCCGGCGGGTGCGGCGGGCGCGGGCGATGTTTGGGCGGCTGCGCTCAGGACGATGCCCGAGGCCAGCATAATGGCTAATGCAAGCGAACGCTTCATTTGAGTGAAACTCCTTCGGAATTCCTGTGCGGTTATTCACGCAAGGGCAGACACATAATAAGACGCAGACGGATACGTCAGCGGAATCTAGGAACGATTATATGAGGGCTGGAAGTGGAGCGTCAAACCCGGTATTCCCCCATTCCGCGGCGCCCGGAACAGGTTTTGTGGCGTGCGGCGACGCTTTTTGCAGCCCGCGATCGGGTACTGACAATTGCAAAGGCCCCGCCGCGCGGGGAGCCTTTGCATTGTTTGATCATGAGTTTAGTGAGATCCGGAAGGTTTCGCGGCAGCAGCCGGCTGTGCCGGCGGAGCTGGAACGCCCGACTTCAGGTTATAGGCATCGAGCACCGTCTTGCTGATGTCGGTATTTTGATCCGAAAAAAGAATCAGAGGAGCCTGCTGGCGGGATATGGTCGAGTCCAGAACCAACGTATAACCCTGCTGCCGAGCGTAGTTCGATAAAACGTCATACACCTTGCCGGCCACTTTACCAAAGAGTTCCTGCATCTCGCCCTGCGCGTCGTTCTGCAAATCTTGGGCCTGGCGTTGCGCCTGCTTTTTCTTATCCTCGATTGCCTTGGCACGGTGGGCGCGCTCGGATTCGCTGATCTTGTCGCCCTGTGACTTTAATTGTTTCTCCAGGCCATCGATCTCTTCCGCCAGAGATTTGATCTGCTGGCGCCTGGGCTCGTATTTCTTTTCGAGATCGGCCATATCGCGCTGGAATTCATTGGTTTGACCTACCGTTGCCTGAAAAGAGCAGACGGCAATCTTGCCAGGCCGGTAGGCGCCGCAGGCGCGGGCGATGTTTGTGCGACGGCGCTCAGGACAAAGCCCGAGACCAACAAAACGGTGATTGCAAGGATACGTTTCATGTAACTCCTCTAGAACGTTGTAGAGACGGTAAAGCGGAAGGTTTTGCGCGGCTCGCGGAACAGGTAACGCGCTCCGTAGCCTGCCTGCGCCTCAGCGTACGTGTAGTCGCCCGCGCCACCCGGCGGGAAGAGATCGCGTGTAATCAGCTGCGAAGAACAACTCTGCTTGTTGCCCCCCAGGGTAACGGTGTTGCAGTAAGGCATCTCATACAGCCGCAGAGGGTTGTAAGCATAGTAGATGCGCATGGGGGCGTTGATCACCGGCATGATGACCGAAAGTTCGGCGCCCATGGACATGCGGGGCACGAAGTTCGTGCCTTCGACGGGCCGAATATCCGGCCGAACCCGACCGGGGAGCCCGAAATGCCGCCCTGGCAGGCGCCGTTGTTGAAAACGGGGCAGCCATAGAGGGGTGCGGTCAGTGTTGCGAAACCCTCCGGGCTCTGCTTCAACTGCCCTTTGTTGAGCGCCGTGTCAATGCCGAAGTCGTCAAAGAGCGAGATGGTTACCGGGCCGGCGATCGGTATGCGGTACTCGGTGTTCGTAACCAGATTGGTATCGCCACCGATGGATGCAATGCCGTAGATGGGCAGCGGCACCTGGATGCACTGGCCGAGCTGCGGATTGGTCGGGTCCCGCGGAACGCAACTTCCATCCGGATTGGTCAGTTGAAGTTGACGCGGTTAGGAACGTATCCGTAAGGAGTCGCTCCGCGAATATCGAAGCCGCGCAAATCGCCTTCGCCGCCGGCGTAAAAGCGGTTGTTGGGCGGGGCAACATCGCCACCCCAGCCTTGCACGTATCCCAACTGCGCGCGGATGCCCAGCACGTTGCGTCCATTGGGTGGAAGGATCAGGTAGTGGATCGGCATGAAGCGCTTGTAAGCCACCAACGGAGATATGTAGCGCACGTTGCCGCCGATGCCGGCCACCTGGAACACTGCCGTAAACTCCTTGCCGGTGCGCGGGCGCATGGGGTTGTTGATGGTGTTGTAAATATAGCTGAACGATGCCGAACTGTTGATGATGCCCGCCAGGGCATTGGCTCCCTGAATGCCCGACCGGAAGCTGATGGTCTGGAAGAAGGTTTGCGAGGCGGTGCTGAAAGCGGTAATCGACGACCTGTCAGGAGTAGGTTACGCCCACGCGCTGGAAGGCGTGCTGCGCAGCGGATAGCTGACTGAAAAATTCAGGCCCTTGGCGGCCTGATTGTAGTTTTGCGTCAGCGACTGCTGCGCCGCGTCAGGTTGACCGACAGGCCGGTTGTCACCCCGTAGCTCTTGGCCGCGTTGTAGTCGGTTTTGTTGTTGAAGACCTGGAAACCGATATTGAATGGGCGGTTGCGGACATAGGGCTGCGTGAAGCCGAACAGGAACTGGCGGCTCACGTTGCCCAGATTCCCCTGCAGGCTGAGCGTTTCGCCCAGGCCGAGGAAGTTGTTGGTCTGGTAGTTCACGCCCAGAAACGCGCCCGACAGCCCGCTGATGCCGCCGTTCAGGCCGATCGAGTTCTTGCCCTTCTCCTTCACCTTCAGCAGCAGGTCCACGGTGCCGGCATCGGCGTCCTGGTGGGCTTCGGAGTCCTGATCCACCTTGAGCGGCTCGAAGTACTCCAGCTGGTTCAGCCTCAGCAGGCTAGTCTCCCAAAGCTGGGAGTTGTAGACCTGGCCCTTCGTCGAGCAGCAACTCGCGGCGGATGACGCTGTCGCGGGTAATGGTGTTGCCCTGAACTCGATGCGGGAAACGTAAAACGGCTTGCCCTCGTCGATGTCGACTTCGAGCGATACGGTCTTCTTTGGCTCGTCGTAAACGGGCTTGGGAATGGCGCCGAAGTTGATGTAGCCGAGCTGCCCGTAGGCCTTCTTCAGGTTCTCTAGGCCCTTGCCGATCACGGTGGCGTTGAACCAGTCGCCGTCCTTGACGGGAACGTGCGCGCGCAGCGCCTTCACGTTGCTCACCGCCTTGTTGCCGGTGAACGTGATGGTGCCGAGGCGGTAGCGCGCGCCCTCTTCCACCGGCATCAGGATGTCGATGCGCTTGCCGTGGTTGGGACGGAAGGTGAACCAGTTGAGCCCGCCCTGGTCGCGGATTTGGGTCTTCGGCTCTTCGATGGCGGCGTTGTAGTAGCCCTTGTCGCGGTAGGCCTGGCGCACCCGCTCGGTGTCTTCTTCCAGCTTGGAGGCGTCGAAGGTCTGCGCAAACAGATTTTCGAAGATATTGAATAAGGAATGCCGATCGGCTTCAGGTTCTTCATCGACGCGGCGCAGATAAAGCGAGCTGATGTGCTGGTTGCCGGTGAACTTGATGTTGCCCACCTTCACCGTGGGCCCTCCTTGATATTGAAGTTCACCTGCACCGAGGCCGGAGGAATCGTCTTGATGTCGGTCTTGATGATGGCAAACTGGTGCCATGCTCGGAGAGAATGTCCCTCAGCACGGTCTCGGCGCGCTTGATCTTGCGTCGGATCGTACTGGCTCTCGACCGTGAGGCCGACCTTTTCCTTCTTGAAGCGGTCCAGCACGTCGGACTGCGAAACGGCATTGAGGCCCTTGTAGTTGATCTCGCGGATGGTGGGCTTTTCCCGGACGAAGATGTTCAGGATGATGCCCTTCTGGGTGTCTTCGCGCTCGATGCGCAGATCCTCGAAGTAGCCGGTGTTCCACAGCGAGTTGAAGTCGCGCTCGACCGAGATCGGGTCGTAGGTGTCGCCGGGGTGGGTAAACAGCCGCGCCAGCATGGTTTCCTTGGGAATGCGGCGGTTGCCGATACGCGAATCGACTCGATGGTCTGTGGCTGCTGCGCCGAGCCGCCACAAGCAGCACCACCAAAAGCAGGGCGCATGCAGAGCGTGCGAGTCGGCTGGAAATCCGCAGGGCGCGGGGAATGCAATTGCGCTTTGTCTTCACTGGGCTGGTGCCCTGCGGCGAGCAATCGTACTGGTGCGATCCATAGGTCGGCTTCACGGAAAAAATATGCACACCCTCACTGCTGAAAATCTGATCCTGCTCTAGGAAAGACTGATTTTACCACTCCAGCGGTAGAGTGCGCGCCGAGGCACCTCCACGGTCGGGGCGTTACTGCTCCCCCGATCGTCAGAGATCCCCGGTTATCTCACCCCGGCCACCAAAATTACCCCAGCCACAAAAATAGTCACCGGGGGTCTTAATGACAGTCTACCGGAAGCAAATGGGCCGGTTTGCCGCTTTGCGTTCCGGGTAGCCTATGCTGCATCTCTCTTTGACGCAGACCAGGCGCACAAGGCATTGCCGCCTCGCGAAGGTTTTCTTGGGTGATTGAGGATTTTCGAGGGACGATTTTTGAAATTTTCACCACCGCTGCCGGATGGCGAAACCCTAGCATGGGCGATTTTCGTGGCTGGATCCTGCTGACGCGTCAATACTGCCAGTTTGTCGCGGCGAACGGCTTTCCCCCTGGCATTTTCGCCGGCATGCCGCATCGACCCCGGTGCCTGAGGTATGCTTTCTGCATACTTTGATGAAGCCTTGGGTTTCCCTGAAAACCGGGCGGGTGCGTCTATATATCGCAAGTGAAGGAGGAACACGATGCGCCAAACTCTTCCCATGATCTTGATCCGGGTAATTGTCGGCCTGGTCTTCCTCACTGAAGGCATTCTCAAGTTTGTGCGGCCCGACGAACTTGGCTGGGGACGTTTTGCAGGCATCGGTCTGCCCTATCCTCAAGTGCTGGCCCCGCTGGTGGGCGGCACAGAGATCGTGGCCGGCATCGCGGTCCTCTTGAATCTCTATGCCGGCGATGCCGCAATCCTGTTGCTGGCAGTGATTGTGATTGCCCTGATGACCAAGTTGCCCATTTTGCTGGGACGGCCTCTGGGACCCTTTGCGCTGGCCAAACTGCCGCATTACGGCTTACTGACCTTTCTCCATGAGGCGCGGCTCGACTTCTGTATGCTCTTTGCCTCTGTGGCCATACTTATCGACTCCGGTCAGCGCATCGGGCGCAGAACGCCCTGGTACCAATCGAGAAAGCTGTAGTGATGAATGCGCCGGCCGGAGACTCTTCCAATCCAGCCTCTACTCCAGCGGGGGCGCAAGGAAAAGGGAGTAAACCAGCAGGGCGATGCCGACGAAGCCGGGAATCAACCCGCAAAGATAGACCGGTTCGTCCTTCACCAGCGCGCGCAGAAAAATAATCAGCGCCAAGCCTACGCCAATATTCACCAGACCGCCGATCTTCATGCCTTCACGAGCCTTGACCCGCTTGAGACGCTCATCCTCCCGCATCATTTCAAGAGCTGCCTTGGCGCTCTCGCCCGAGGCCTCGGTAATCCGGCGCAGCATATCCGCTTTGTAATACGCCTGCCGCTCCTGGCTCCGATGCTTGAACCAAATGGCCAGCGTGATAAATGTGAACGTCGCTACGACGGACACAATCGGTATCAGCAGTGCGACTACGGCAACCGGCATTCCATCTGAACCCATCTCTTCCTCCTGGTAGGGGTATCTCCCCATGCGCTTGGTACGACAGCAGGAATCTGATTCCGGTTGCATAATTTCAGGGGACAGGTTTCTTCTGAGAAAATGCAACCTGCGCGGACTGGAAACGGTCTTACCGGTTGCAGAGGGGTGCCCCGTAGCATGAATCCCGCCATCAGCGCCGAAGAAGACCTGGCCGACGTAGCTCGCGTGCTGGCCGGCGAAGCGCAGGCCTTCGAGGGCATCGTCCGCCGCTGGCAGGGTCCGCTCATCAATATGGCTTGGCGCTATTGCCGCGACCGCAGCCGCGCCGAGGATCTCGCCCAGGAGGCCTTCCTCCGTGCCTGGCGAGGCCTTCCCCAATGGCGGCGCGAGTCCAGCTTTTCCACCTGGCTATTTGCGCTCGCCGCTAACCTCTTCCGCTCCGAGCTAAAGCGGTTTCCCACCGTCAACCTGCCTCTGAATGAGATTGCCGAGCCCTCTAGCCCCGCCGTCCAGCTCAGCAGCCTCTCCCAAAAGCTGAGCAATGAAGAGGTTCGCCGCTCCGTGCTTGCCCTGCCCATGCGCTACCGCGAACCGGTAATTCTGTACTACTTTCACGAGATGGACCTGAGCCGTGCGGCGCTACCATGCGCCTGCCTGAGGGAACCATGAAAGCCCGCCTCTCCCGCGCGCGGGCGCTGTTGCGACGACGCTTCCCGCACCTCGAAGCCCAGCACGAGGAGATGGAACTTGCCGCCGTCAACACAGGAAAGGAGGCTTGAAGATGAACCGGATCAATACCAATCGCGAAGAGATGGAGCAAATCAGAATCGATGCCATTCTGATCTCGGAAGAGGATCTGATTTCCTCCTCGGGTTTCCTGGCCTCGGTGATGGAGAGCGTCCACGAAGAGGCAAGGTTGCCAAAGCCCATCCCGTTTCCGTGGAAGCGAGCCGTTCCCGGCATTCTGCTGGCGGGCGGAGTTTTGGCCTGGAGCGCCTTCGAGCTTTTCCGTTACGGCTTGCCCGCCGTGAGCGGGATCTCGCTCATCCCGCCGCATCTTGCCTCCGCCCTTGAGTGGCCCCTCGAACAAGCGGGCTGGGTCGCGCTGGCGCTGGGGATTTCGCTGCTCTCGTCGCTGCTCTCGCACCGTCCGCCGGACGCTCGGAGGGTTGCTGTAACCTGACTAGAAGAAGAAGCGGTCCGTCTTAAGCGTGGCAACCACCGTCGAATTAGCATCGAGCACAGGCGGAACCGGCGCCGTCCCATTCGCCTGAGTTCTGAGTTCCACCTTCAGAGTCATGCGCTTCCTGGCAACGAACTCCGCGCTAACAATCTTCGACTTCTTCTGTATGCTCTCGGCGCTGACCGTCACATAAAACTCATGCACGCCGGGAGGAACGTAGAGATTGTTATACGTGGACGCAGTTAGAATTGAGCCTTTGAAGTAGGTCTTCCCATCCATATCCACTACGAACGACGCGCTGGGCGGCAAGCTCTCCATATCAATCTTCAAACGGGTATTCTGCTTGGGATCGAGTTTTCGGGGATCAAATGCCACCGCTGCCGATTGTGAACTGGGCGCTGGGGCTGGAGCAGGCTGAGCAACCGGTTGCGGAGCAGGCTGCGAAACCGGCTGAGGAGCAGGCGGCGGGGTCGTCGCCGAAACTACATTTTTTCCCGGTTTCGGCTTGACCGCCTTCGCAGCAACAGCGGCCTGTGCCGGCGATGCAGCGGCAGCCTTCTCAGGCTTTGAGGGCGCCGTCGGAGAAGGCGTCGATGTTTGCGGGGCGGGTTCTTGAGACGCAGGCTCTTGAGTTTTGGCGGTTGCAACCGGCGTTGGCTGCGGTTGCGGCGCAGCAGGCTGCTTGCGATGCGTCAGGACATACCCGCCTCCCGAGGCGAGCACAAGAAAAACCAGCGCGAGTGTCAGCACCAGCTTCGCGTTCGGCGGCTTGGCCGGTTTGGCCGGTGGAGTCTGCGTGGGCGGCTGTGCTGCCGTGGGGTGAAGCGATTCCTGCCCGGCCTTCGGCGGCAGGCTGGTGGGAACTGAATCGCCTGCAGCGGAAACAGCCTGTGGAACCACCGCATTCAGGCCTGAAGTCTTTTGAGTGGTCCGCAACTCCGCCAGCGCCTTAGCCAGTTCATCGCCGGTTTGAAAGCGTTCTGCGGGGTTCTTGGCCAGGCACTTCAGAATTACAGCCTCCAGCGCGCCGGGAATGGCGGGATTCAGCTTTGCAGGCGGAATCGGCTCTGTATGAACAATCTTGTAAGAGACGGCCGTCATGGTCTCGCCGGGGAAGGGCTGCTCTCCGGTGACCATCCAATAGAGAATCACGCCCAGCGAAAACAGGTCGGTGCGCCCGTCAATGGGTCGCGCCGGTAAACTGCTCCGGCGGCATGAAGGCCGGCGTTCCCAGCATCTGGCCGGTGGTGGTGATTTCCCCAGCCGTGAGTTTGGCCACGCCGAAATCCGTAATCTTCGGCCGTTCCGTATCCGTAGGTCCCCCGCGAAGTCATCAGAATATTTGCCGGCTTGATATCGCGGTGAACTACGCCGTTGCGGTGAGCGTATCCCAGGGCATCCGCAATCTGCTGCCCGATCTCGCAGACCCTATCGAGCGATGGCCGTTCTCCCGTTTTCATCGCCGCAGCCAGGGTCCGGCCATTGACGTACTCCATCACCAGGTAGGGCATGCCCTCGTACTCGCCCACGTCGAAGACGGGCACAATTCCCGGATGCGCAAGGGCGCCCGCAGCGCGTGCCTCGCGATAGAAGCGCTGGCGGAATTCTCCGCTTTGCTCGCCGTCCAGATTCGCCGTGAGGATGGTCTTCAGGGCAACGATGCGATCCATCACGGGATCTTTCGCGCGAAAGACGCTCCCCATGGCCCCGTGACCAAGCTCATCGATGATTTCGTATCGCCCGATGATTTTCGGATTATCCATAGTCTGAGTCGAACTCTAGCACACGGACGGATAGCCTCGAAACAACTTTGATGCAACAGGATGGCTATTTATTCGATCGCGAAAACCGCGTAAACCGTCGCTTCCCAGCTCACCTTGCGCGGCTCAATGGCCAGGGTCATTGGCGGTGCGCAAAACAACTTCGCACATTGGCATTGTGGCTCTTGAGGTCCAAGCGATCTCATTCACTCTTCCCCGCGCAGTTCGCCCCAAACCGTCTCAGCTTTTCGAGCGTCGCCGCAGCCTGCCCCGAGTCGATAGCCTCGGCCCCCATCGCGACGCCCTCCTTCAAATCCCCGGCCAGCCCCGCGGCCACCAGCGCCGCCGCAGCATTCATCAGCACAATGTCCCGCCGCGCGCCGGGAATGCCGGTCAGCACGTCATAAAGCAGCGCCAATTGGTCTCCACATCGCCGCCCATAAATTCATCCAGCGTAGCGCGCGTCAGTCCCGGCCATCTCCGGCGTCACGCGCGCCGCCCTCACGTGGCTCTCGCCCGCTCTCCGTCTCCTCAACGCGCGCCACCATCGACTCGCCGGTCGTCGTCAGCTCGTCAATCCCATCCGTTCCGTGCACCACAAAAGCGCGCTTCGCTCCCAGCGCCTCCAGCGTCCGCCCCACCAGCAGCACCCGGCTGGGCGCCAGCACCCCAATCACCTGCACTCGCGCCCCCGCCGGATTCGTCAGCGGCCCGCACAGATTGAAAATCGTCCTGAATCCCAGCGCCCGCCGCAGCGGCCCCACGGCCTTCATCGCCGGATGATAGAGCGGCGCAAAGAGAAACATGAATCCGGTCTCGCGCAGGCACTCGACCGCCAGCTCGGGCCCGAGGTCGATGGGCACGCCCAGCGCCTCCAGCACATCGGCCGCGCCGCACCGCGAGGTGATCGCGCGATTGCCGTGCTTGGCTACCTTGGCCCCGGCCGCCGCGGCCACCAGCGCCGCGCCTGAAGAGATGTTGAAGGTCATCGGCCCGCCGCCGCCGGTGCCCACCACGTCCACCAGTTCGTCGCGCTCAGCATCCGTAAACGGCAGCGGCGTGACGCGCTCGCGCATCACATCCACAAACCCGGTCAGCTCCGGCGCCTGTTCCCCGCGAGTCGCCATCACGGTCAGCAGCGCCGCCGTCTCCACCTCCGGCACTTCGCCGGACAATATCTCCTCGAGCGCATGCGCCGCCTGTTCACGGGTAAGGCCGTTCCGTCCTCAGCCAGCGGTTTCAGCAGTTCCTTCACAGAAGCCATATATTTTCATGATACCGGCGCGTAGTCGATAAAGTGCGAGCGATCAACAGCCAACTGCGGAGACGCTCCGGATTCAGATTTAGGGTTCAGTCCCGGAGATCAAGCTCAGAGTTTTGATAAGAGGCAGACGCCGGACCACGGGCGCGATCCTTGACGGCCGTTCGATTGCGGCAGCAGCGACAGAAGCCGCATTCCGAATGAAAGGCGCCTGAGTCTAGCCGCCGTTTTCATCGGAGATTGCACATCCACCGGCCTCCACCCGCTGGAGATGAAAAACCCCGGACCCTCCTCTGGACCAAATTTCAGCGAAGACCCGCTCTCTTTCAGTGAAGGCCCCATGTGCTTTTGCAGCATTCGCAACAGGCCAGGCGAGGCAAGATCGACGATCCAATTTTGAAATGTGCGAGGCTCCGCGAGATCCTCACCTAAAGCGTGCACCTGGTCGGCGCTGAAATAAATCAATAGCCCTTCAGTGAGAATCAGGCATTTGTTGGCCCTGCTTCCGAGATCGGCAAAAACTTTGCGCCGGGCAGCCACATCTGCAAGATCGAGACGGACACGTTCAAGAATGCAGGCCGGTTTTTCCTGGGCGAGAATCTCCTCTTTGTAGACGAGGATACTGGGGAGATCGATCTCAATCCACTGGAGCGACGGCGGCAGGTCCATGCGATAAGGACGCGTATCGAGGCCGGCCGCCAGATTGATGACCATATCTGTGCCCTTCCGGCACTGTTCAACAATGAACTGGTCATACAAATATGTGCGCGCCACCCAGGCCCAGGCGGCGCGGTTGCTGAAAGGGATGGAGTCGGCAATCTGATCGCCGCGCGTGCCCAGCAGACGCCGCGCCAGGGGATCGTGAAAGACAGCGTCCGGGCGTTCTGTCTCTCTTGCCCGATAGACCGCAGCCAGGAATGCCGTGTCAGAGATATCGCGGATCAGAGCTTCAGATTGAGTCATAGAATCATGCTCCTGAGAGCTAACTCCTCGCCAATCAGGGATTGCGGATAGTAACCCAAGGGGAGGAGAACATTCACTCAAACGGGGATTGAAAGATAGGCTCTCTCGCCGTGGGGCAGACGAAAAGCTGTCGTGCGCTCATGGTACCAAATGACGGAGGGAGCAGGGGCCTTCAAGCCTCTGAACACATCAGCTTAATGATAGGCCTTTAGGCCCGGGCCTTATTCCCCCGAACCAAGAAGGTTTGGGCCAGCCGCAGGCGGTTTGCCGCGCCTTCGCCGCACAAGATAGTATTTGGATGCTGCTGGCGTGGAATCGCTGTTCCGGCATTCACCGGCTTCGATCCTGAATCCTCTAACATCGGCAGCCCCGGTGGACTCGAACATTGAAGATTCACGAGTATCAGGCAAAAGAAATCCTGGCGAAATACGGCGTGGCCGTGCCCAGGGGCGAAATGGCCAACACGCTCGAAGAAGCAACGGCGGTGGCCCGCAAACTTTTTGCCGAAGGCGCAAACGGCGTCGTCGTCAAGGCGCAGATTCACGCCGGAGGGCGCGGCAAGGGCGGCGGCGTAAAAGTTGCCCGCACCCGCGAAGACGCCGAGATGTACGCCAAAAACATTCTCGGCATGCAACTGGTCACCCACCAGACCGGCCCGCAGGGCCAAAAGGTGCAGCGCCTGCTCATTGAAGAAACCGCGGCCATCGATCGCGAGCTTTATCTGGGCATCGTTCTCGACCGCGCGACAGGCAAGTTGGTTTTTATGGCTTCGCAGGCCGGCGGCATGGAGATTGAAGAAGTAGCCGCAAAAACTCCCGAGGCCATCTTCAAGGAGACCATCGATCCGGCTGTGGGTTTTGGCGCATGGCAGGCGCGCAAACTGGCCTTTGCACTCGGCCTCAAGGCGACGCAGATCAACCAGGCCGTAACCTTTTTGCAGAGCCTCTACAACGCATTCATCGAGACCGACGCCTCGCTGGTCGAGATCAATCCCTTCATCACCACCAAGGACGACAAGCTCTTCGCCCTCGACGCCAAGATCACCTTCGACGACAACGCCGCTCTTCCGCCATCCGACATCAAGGCGCTGCGCGATACCGCCGAAGAAGACCCGCTCGAAGTCGAGGCCACAAAATACGCGCTCAACTACATCAAGCTCGACGGCTCCATCGCCTGCATGGTCAACGGCGCCGGCCTGGCCATGGCCACCATGGACATCATTCAGTACGCCGGCGGCAGCCCGGCCAACTTCCTCGACGTAGGCGGCGGCGCAACCCAGGAGCAGATCGAGCACGCCTTTGAAATCCTGCTCTCCGACTCGCACGTGAAGGCCATCTTCATCAACATCTTCGGCGGCATCCTGCGCGTAGACCGCCTGGCCACCGGCGTCGTAGCAGCGGCGCGCAATCTGCAATGTGAATCTGCCCATCGTTCTGCGCCTCGAAGGCACCAATGTCGAAGAAGGCCGCAAGATTCTCAAAGAGTCCGGCCTGAATTTCCAGGTAGGCGAGACCATGAAGGATGCGGCGGAGTGTGGTCGCAGCTGCAGCAAAGGTGGGGGCATAACATGGCTGTTTTAGTCGATAAAAATACGCGACTGATTGTTCAGGGCATCACCGGCAAAGAAGGCACCTTCCACGCCAAAGGCGCTGCCGAATACGGCACCAACGTTGTCGGCGGCGTTACTCCCGGCAAAGGCGGAACCACCCACGAAGGCTGGCCGGTCTTCAATACCGTGGCCGATGCAGTGGAAAAAACCGGCGCCAACGCCACCGTAATCTTCGTTCCGCCGCCTTTTGCCGCCGACGCGATTCTCGAAGCCGAAGACGCGGGCATTCCGCTCATCGTCGCCATCACCGAAGGCATTCCCACGCTGGACATGGTCAAGGTCTGGGCCAAGCTGAAGAACTCAAAGTCGCGCCTCATCGGCCCCAACTGCCCCGGCGTCATCTCCCCCGGCAAAGCCAAAATCGGCATCATGCCCGGCAACATTCACAAAGAGGGCTCCGTCGGCATCGTCTCCCGCTCCGGCACGCTCACCTATGAGGCCGTTCATCAGCTGACGCAGCGCGGCATCGGCCAGTCAACGGCCATCGGCATCGGCGGCGACCCCATCATCGGCACCACGCACATCGACGCGCTCAAGCTGCTCAACGACGACCCGGAAACCGAAGCCATTATCCTGATCGGCGAAATCGGCGGCATCTGCCGAAGAAGCCGCTGCCGAGTTCGTTAAGCAACATGTGAAGAAGCCGGTAGTAGGATTCATCGCCGGCCAGACCGCGCCTCCAGGCCGCCGCATGGGCCACGCCGGCGCCATCATCAGCGGCGGCCAGGGCACCGCCGCCGACAAAATGAAAGCCATGACCGCAGCGGGTATTCACGTAGTCGTTTCACCAGCCGAAATCGGCGCCACCCTGGCGCGAGTCATTGGCAAAGGCTAGCTTTCAGCTTTCAGCTCTTAGCTTTTAGTCCCTGGTGCTTTCGTACCTGAATTGCAGTGCTTGTGTGAGTTCATGCAGATCGCGCGAGCAAGAAAAGCTGAAGGCTGAAAGCTGAAAGCTGCTTCTTCACCACACCCTGCAAGGCTTCGGGATTCACCATCGCCGCGGGCTTCCTGCAACTGAAGCTTTTTGCAAACTCCGGCAAATCCTGCAGCACTGTATTCGTTCGGTACTCATCCGGCGCGTGCGGATCGCCTTCGGCCTGGCTCCGCAACTGCTCGGGCCGCGTCTGCGTGCACCACTGCTGCGCATACGCAATCCAGAAGCGCTGGTCCGGCGTGTAGCCATCGGTCTTCGCCGCCATATCGAGGTGCGCAGCCTCGGCCTTATCGAGCCAGGCCAGCCACGCCAGCCACAACCCGCCCAGATCGGCAAGATTTTCGCCCAGTGTGAGCTTGCCGTTCAGGTGAACGCCGGGCACAGCCTCGATGGCGTCATACTGCTTCACCATGCATTCGGCGCGCTCGTTGAACTTCTGCTCGTCGTCCTTGGTCCACCAGTTCTTCAGGTTGCCGTCCTTGTCGAACTGCCGTCCCTCGTCGTCGAAGCCGTGCGTCAGCTCGTGCCCGATGGTCGAACCCATATCGCCGTAGTTGGCCGCGTCGTCTTCCTTGCCGCTGAAGAAGGGCGGCTGCAGGTACCCGGCGGGAAAGTTCACGTTGTTCATCTGCGGATCGTAGTAGGCGTTCACCGTGGGCGGCGTCATATCCCACTCGCCCTTGTCCACAGGCTTGCCGATCTTGGCCAGATCGCGCGCATGTTCAAACTCGCGCGCGCGCATCTGGTTGCCCAGCGAATCCCCGCGCACAATTTCGAGCTTCGAGTAGTCGCGCCACTTGTCCGGGATAGCCGATCTTGTTCATCACCGCGTGCAGCTTCTCCTTGGCCTTCACTTTGGTCTCGGCGCTCATCCAGTCCAGCCCGTCGATGTCCTTGTCCATCGCCTGTTCAATTGCCAGGGTCATCTCCAGCGTGCGCTGCTTTTCGGCGGGCGGAAAATATTTGCGCCACATACGCCTGGCCCAGCGCCTCGCCCAATTCGCCATCCACGCGGCTGGTGCAGCGCTTCCATCGCTCCTGCTGCTTTTCAGCGCCATTCAGAATATGCGAATAAAAATTCCAGTTTTCGTGATCGAAGCTCTCCGGCAAGCCGGTGCCCGCATAAGCATGCAGCAGGTGCCAGCGCAGATAGGTCCTGATCTGCTCGATGGGCGTATCGGCAAGCAGAGCATTGAACTCCGCAAAAAACTTTGGCTCTGAATCGTTCACCTTGCCCGCGGCGGGCGCGTGCGCGGCAGCAACGTAATCGGCCAGGGAAAAGTGCGTCAGCTCCCTTTCCAAGCCGGCCACATCCGTGGGGTGGTTCAGATTTTGCGGATCGCGCTGCTCGGTAATGGTGAGCGAGGCCTTGGCCAGCCGGGTTTCGATGGCCATCACGGTCTCCGCATCTTTCGCGGCCTGCGCCTCCGGCTCGCCCGCCAGAGTAGAATATTTTGCTCACATGGGCCACGTACTGCTGGCGCTGCTCCACCGATTTCGCATCGGTGCGCGTGTAGTAGTCACGCTCCGGCAAACCCAGTCCGCCCGCGGTATAGAAACGAAATCATTGCGTTCGAATCGGCATAGTCCTGGTTCGCTCCCATGACGAAGAATGCATTCACGCCGATCGAGTGCAGATGCGCCAGCAGCGCGGGCAACTCCGAGGCGGATTGCATCGCGGCGATGCGGTCCAGCTCCGGCATCGAGCGGCTCGAGGCCCAGCTTGTTCACTGCCGCCTCATCCATGCAACTCGCATACTCATCGCCGATCTTCTGCTCGTTTGCCGAACGCGAGGCCGAAGGCACAGCCGCCGCTTCCAGAATCTCGCGCAGATGCGCGCGGTTCAGCTCATAAAGCTCCGTAAAACGGCCATAGGAAGCCTGATCGGCAGGCAATGGATTTCGCTTGAACCAACCGTTGCAACTGTAGCGATAAAAATTTTCGCAAGGATCCACGCCCTTATCGATCAGCGAGGAATCAAAGACGCGCAACTCAGGCGCGGTAGCCGGCACGGTGACTGCGGCGTTCTGGCAGATTACCAGTGGTGCGGCTAGGCCGGCGGCCAGAACAACTATGATTGCGATGAAAAAACGAATAGGTGTAACTGCAAAACAAAACATGCCGAAACTCTAGCAGATTTGATGCTCTGCCGGGCACATCATCGCCAATTACAATGGAAGGTGCGGAAACAAATCTTTTCGAGGAGCAATCCAAGTGCCGCAACGCACCTTCAGCATCATCAAGCCGGACGCGGTCCGCAAAGGGTTTACCGGGGCCATTCTCGCCGAAATCGAGAAGGCCGGCTTCCAGATCGTAGCTATCAAAAAGCAGTCGATCTCCAAAGAAGCAGGCCAAGGGCTTCTATGCCGTCCACGCCGCCAAGCCGTTCTTTGACGGGCTCTGCGAATTCATGTCTTCCGGGCCGCTGGTCCTGATGGTTCTCGAAAAGGAAAACGCCATCGACGATCTGCGCAAGCTGATGGGCGCGACCAACCCCGCGAATGCGGAGCCAGGAACCATCCGCAAAAAATTTGCGGATCGATGTCTGAAAATGCGATTCACGGCTCAGACGCCGAAGATACCGCAGCCTTTGAGATAGGCTATGGTTCGCGGGCTACGAGCTGATCTAAAGTCGCATCTCGCAACGATCAATCCCCAAATAAATCGTCTATCCTTTGCCGGAGCGCGGCCATCTCCTGCCTTAGCTCCGTCACGGTCGCCTCCAGTTGTGCTATGCGCTCCTCGTGTCCCGCATCCTCGTTAGCGTTGCGTCTTACGAGCGTTGTCTCTGTCTCAGCAACCGGCAAAGATTCCACCTGCCCCGAAAGCAGATGAGCGTAGCGCGACTCTTTTGTCCCCGGCTGGCGCGGCAACACAGCCGCCAGAGCCGGCTCCCGCTCCATCAGCTTCTGCAGCCCGGCCAGCACCTCGGAAATCTCTTCGAAGCGATGCATCCGCTCGGTGCGTCCACGCAGCTCGCCGGGAGTTTGCGGACCGCGCAGCAGTAGCACGCAGATGAGCGCCGTCTCCGCGCGGCTGAAGTTGAAGACCTCGCCCAACCAGTGCTCGTACTTGGCTACGCGGCCATCTGCTCCGCGCGCCCGACCTGCCAGCTTTTTATCTTCCAGCCCGTGCAGCGCCTGGCGCACCGCCTCCTCATCCAAATCCATCACCGGCTCGCGGTTCGAGCGCTGGTTGCAGGCATTGATCAGCGCATTCAGCGACAGCGGATAATAGTCCGGAGTGGTCGCTTCTTTTTCCACCAGTGCGCCCAGCACGCGGGCTTCGGCGCCGGTTAGTACTAAGGGCTCAGTCGGAGTCATGTTTTCATTCTCCCATTCCAGCCTGGTCAATAACCAAGCCCGCTGACTTGCTGACTCGCTGGTTCACGGTTTCACACCCGGTACTTCCTTTTCCTTCGGTCCCAACAGGATCTGCAAGCCCACATAAGCAATCCAACTCGGCTCACTGTTCTGGCGAGTGACCGCCTGGATTCCGCGGCCGCCCATGAACAGCAGACGCAGATGCCCGCCGCGATCCAGCGTCTGACGACCGCCAATGTCCAATGTCAACTCGCGCTGCTTGGGTATGTTGCTGATTCGGTTAGCGTCCTGCAGATCGTAGAGTTCCCCATAAAGCTCGAATCGCTGGCTGAACTCGCGCCCCGCAATCAGCCCCCGTCCCCAGCGGCTGGGAACAAGCTGGTTGCCGAACCAGTGGCCCACCTCGCCGTTGAAATCGATGGGGCCCCACTTGGCCGTGAACTCCACCGGCAGGTAATACTGCGGCCCATTCTCCACAATTCCTCGGCGCACCGCGCTGGTGGGGTTGTTGATGGAGGCCTGCGGATAAGTGCCCAGCGAGAACAGCATGTTCTCATCCGACTTCGTCTCACCGGCGCGATGATATTCATAAGGCCGCCACTTGATGCCCAGCAGCGACTCGCCCAGCCCGGCGCGCGTAGTGTTGTTCTGGTCCGTCGCAGCGGCCAGCGGCAGCTCGTACTTGAGCTGGATGCGATCGCCCCAGCCGTAGTTCATATCGATATCGGGCAACTGGTAATAGGCGTTCGCCGGGTTATGGTCGCCGATCCAGCCAAAGTTGATCTCCCAGTGCCGGTCGCCGGGCGTGCCGGGATCATCGGTAATGAACGGCGGACCGCCCTGCGCAAACGCGCTGGTTATTATTACGAGCGACAGAAGCAGCAGAATGAGTCCTCTGACTGGAATGACCGGCCTTTTCCATCGAAATGAAAATCGCAAATGAATCGGAATTCCCTTTGCTTAAAAGTAACACTCCCTTTGCGCATTAGCGCTTAAGATGGTCTGCATGGAAGCCACAACGATTGCCGGCGCACGAGTCTCCCGCGTCGGCCTTGGCACCTGGCCCATGGGCGGACGCGAATGGGGCGCTGTGCCGGAGGACGTGGCCATCGCCACCTGCCTCGGCGCCATCGAGCGCGGCATCAATCTCATCGATACCGCGCCCATCTACGGCCACGGGCGCTCGGAGGAGATCATAGGCAAGGCCATCCGCGCCCACGGCCGCCGCGAAGATTTTTATATCGCCACCAAGGCCGGCATGGAGTGGAACGAGCGCGGCGTCTTTGCCAACTCGTCCCTTGCACGCCTGCGCCAGGAGATCGAAGACAGCCTACACCGTTTGGGAATCGAAACTATTGACCTCTATCAGGTGCACTGGCCCGACCCGCTCGTGCCAGTGGCCGAAGTCGCCACCCTGCTGGCCGAATTCCAGCGCGAGGGCAAGGTGCGCGCGCTCGGCGTGAGCAACTTCAGCGTCCAGCAAATGGTGGAGTTTCGTTCCGTGGCTCCGCTGGCTTCAAACCAGCCGCCCTACAACCTCTTCGAGCGCCAGATTGAGTGCGAAATTCTTCCCTGGTGCGCAGTCAACGGCGTAGCCATCCTCACCTGGAGCTCACTTTGCCGAAGCCTGCTTGCCGGCCGCGCGCATCGCGGCATGAAGTTCGACCTCAGGGACATTCGCAACTATGACCCCAAGTTCAAGGAGCCGCGTTTCAGCCAATACATGACCGCTGTGGAGCGCCTCACCGACTTTGCCCGCGATCACTTCGGCAAAAGCTTGCCGGAACTGGCCGTCCGCTGGGTGCTGGACCGCCCTGGCGTATCCGGGGCACTCTGGGGCGCGAAGAGCCCCGAGCAACTGGATGCCGTGGCCGGCGTAATGGGCTGGAAACTGGACGCGAGCGCAATGATCGAGATCGACCGCATCGTGAACGAATCCGTGACCGATCCCGTCGGCCCCGAGTACCTTAACCCCAAGGTGCGTGCCTACTGAGGCGGGCAAGCTCGCAATCCAATTTTGGAAATGCAGCGGCCTATTCCGCCAGTTTCCCTGCAAATCTCTGCCCGTCCCCCCGCTCCGCTCTGCGATACTAGTCAGTTATGCCAATCGCAGACCTGCAGGAAGCTGCTCAGAAGATTGCCCGATTTCTCGCCACCCTGAACAAGCTGGGTGGAATGCGCCTCAAATACCGCATCACTGCGGGCGACGGCGCCCGCGACCCCGAAGGCCTTGAGGGCCGCCAGATCTACGTCGAGCTGGCCGGGCCTGACGTACCGCTGGTCACGCAGCACAATGGCGAGTTGCTGCGCGCTCTGGAAACCATCGCCGGGCAGATGCTGCGTCTCGACCAGCGCGAAGGGGACTTGGTCAGCTTCGATGCCGACAACTTCAAGGCAATGCGCGCCGCCGAGTTGCGTCTTCAGGCCGAAACCGCCGCCGATAAGGTGCTCAGAACCGGCGTTCCTTTTGCCTTCCCGCCCATGAACAGCCGCGAGCGGCGCCTGCTGCATATGGCCTTCCGCGACATCGAAGGCGTGGAGACGGCCAGCTCCGGCGAGGGCCAGGACCGCTTCCTTGCGGTATACCCCGAAGGCAAGACCCACCTGCCCGTAGCCCCGCCGACGAAGCCGCGCGGCTTTGGCAATCGTGAACGAAGCTCCGGAGATCGCGGACGAGGTTTTGGCGACCGCCGGCGTCCAAGGCGTTAATGCGAGCGCAAATCGACCGACTCGCGTAGCTCACCTACGGAACACAAAGAAGCCCACACCATTCATCAAGGCGTGGGCTTCCATTTTTGGTCGGCATGCCGACTGTGCTAATTCGCTAATGTGCTACGCGTTCAACTGCTCCTGAAGCTTATTGAGCGTGCGATGCAGGTCCTTGTCGGCGCGGCGCTGCTCGTCGATCTTTGAAATCGAGTGCATTACCGTGGTGTGGTGCTTGTTGCCGAATTGGCGGCCGATCTCAGGCAAGCTGGCCTCGGTCATCTGCTTGGCCAGGTACATGGCGATCTGCCGCGGCACCACCACGTTGCGCGAGTTGTTCTTCTGCTTCAGGTCGCTGATCCTCATGCCGAACTGCTCGCTGACAGCGCGCTGAATGGCTTCAATGGTGATCTTGCGCACCTGCATGTCGATGAACTGCTTGAGGCACTGCTGGGTCGTCGCCAGCGTGATCTCCATGCGGTTCATCTGGCACCAGGCAATCAGCCGCGTCATGGCGCCTTCCAGTTCGCGTACGTTAGTGCGAACATTGGAGGCCACAAAGAGCGCCACGTCGGTGGGCAACTGCACCTGCTCGCTCTCCGCCTTCTTCTGCAGAATGGCGACCTTGGTTTCCAGATCGGGCGGTTGAATGTCGGCGATCAGGCCCCACTCGAAGCGCGAGCGCAGCCGGTCCTCGATCTCCGCCAGTTCCTTGGGCGGCCGGTCGGAGGCGATCACGATCTGCTTCAGGCTCTCGTGCAGCGCATTGAAGGTGTGGAAGAACTCCTCCTGGGTGCGCTCCTTCTGGGCGATGAACTGGATATCGTCGATCAGCAGCACGTCCACTGAGCGGAAACGATCGCGGAAGCTGGTCATGCGGTCGTTGCGCAGCGAGGTGATCATCTCGTTGGTGAATTTTTCCGCCGAAGCATAGCAGATGCTCGCCGAAGGCTGGCGGCGCTTCACCTCGTGGCCAATGGCATGCATCAGGTGAGTCTTACCCATGCCCACTCCACCATAGAGGAAGAGCGGATTGTAGGCCTTCGAAGGACGCTCGGCTACGGCCAGCGCGGCGGCGCGGGCAAACTGGTTGCCGTTGCCGATGACAAAAGCATCGAAGGTATAGCGGGGGTTCAGCTGCGCCGCGGTGGACCAGTCGAAACGCGCCTGCTCCGGGGTGCGTGAAGGCGCAGGAGGCGGCGCAGTGGGCGCGTGCGCCGGTACCGGACCGAAGCCCCCATCCCGCCGCTGCGGCGGAATCGAGGGATCTTCCTCGGCGGTTACAAAGCTCACATCATCCAGTTCCAGCGACTGCACGTCGATGGCTTCCTGAATGAGGTCTCCGTACTTGTCGCCGATGTGCTGGAACTCTGCCGCGGGCACGCGCACATAAAGCGTGCGACCCGCCACGTGGCTGAAGCGCGTGGGTTTGAACCATGTCTCGAACGATTGGCGAATTACCTTTTTTTCCAGGGCCGCGAGAATCTGGAGCCAGGGATTCAGTGGTGTTGCCTGAGAAGTTGCGAAAGCCATCCTGCCGATCCTTGCTTGCGTCTCTATCTCCGGTTAGGTTCATCTACGGTTTTTTAAAACAATTTCTCACTCTTGGCGAAAAGCGTATGCTTCCCGTCAAAAGAGTTGTTTTACCGAATGCCTGGATACCGCTGGTCTGCCCCTGATTTCGACCTCGGGGCCGTGGATGAGATCCGTTGCATTGGACGCTAAAGAACTTTCTGGAACGGTCCCGATAGTAGCACATTTTGCCCTGCTTGCAATCCCTTATTCACATAACTTTGGTTCATGGACTGTAAGTTGCACCAATGATGGTGAAACTCTCATGAAAAAATCTAATTGGGCAAATATCTCAACCGCATGAAGCATCCTCCGCCCCGGCATTGGGCTCTGGGTGGCTGTGCCCACTTTGTTTTGAATGCGCGGAGCTTTTCCCCTCGCCGCTCCTGCTGGATTCCTGGCCCAACCTGCGATACACTAAATATTGCCGTTACGGCTCAGATTCTCTTTAGGAAACAGGAGTGTATTTTCATGCCCAAGCGCACATTTCAACCCAATCGCCGCAAACGCGTGAAGACTCACGGTTTCCGTGCGCGTATGAAGACCAAGGCCGGCGCTGCCGTCCTCAGCCGCCGCCGCGCAGTCGGCCGCAGGCGGGTATCGGTGAGCGCCGGTTTCCGCGACTAACCTTGGGCGGCAATGTTCTCCCCGGCTGCAACTGAAGCCGGAGTGGGTTGCAAACCGTTTCGGCTACAGCGGAACAGCCAACGCTCCCCGAAACCGCGACATCGAAGTCGACGGGATCATCAGGGAGCGGCGACCGGGCACGAAACTCACGAGGACACAGCAGCTCCGGTTCCGCTCGAGAAGCCCCTCCGGCATTTACATGAACATTCCTCCCCAGCCTGCACAGCGCCCATCGTTAACCGCAACCGGCGCGCGCCTGCGCAAGCATGGCGACTATCAGCGTGCCTATGCGGCCGGCTGTAAGCGTCAGTCCGCGTCCATGAGCTGGTTTCTGGCTCCGCAACAGACTGCTTATCCCGGCGCCGAGCAGCCGTCAGGACCGCGGGTAGGATTTACCGCCGGCAAGGTGCTGGGCAAAGCGCACGAGCGCAATCGCATAAAGCGCCGCATGCGGGAGGCGGTGCGCCGCCATGTGGATCTGCTTCCTCAGGGTTGCGATCTGATCCTCCACCCCCGACGCATGGTGCTTACCGTGAATTTCGCGAAACTTGAGACGGAGATTGTACGTATCCTTCAACAGGCAAATGCCGAGGCGGCGCGCATGGCCAGGTCGGCCCCATCGCAGGTGGCTCCATGATTCGCGTTCAGTCCGAAGTATTGCAACACGAAGCCGGACAATTAGAAGCAACACCGGCCCCATCGCAGGTGGCTTTGTATGGAGAGACGAAATCCATGCGAGCGAATAGCGAGCAGTTGGCCCCGCCAGGTGGTGCTGCTCGCCGCTCTGGTTTTCTACCGCCGATGGATCTCCCCAGCTCTGCACTCGCTCAGCCCCGGCCACGGCTGCAAATTTCTGCCCACCTGCTCGGACTACGCCTCGATCGCCATTGCCACACACGGCCCTCTGCGTGGTGTGGCCCTGGCTCTGTGGAGGCTGCTGCGCTGCAATCCCTTCGGCCGTGGAGGACTCGATCCGGTGCCGCCTCTGAACAGCCTGATGCGCGGCAAGCCATTTCGACCCACGAACCATTAACATAGAAAGAGTGGCAATGTGACTGGTTGCCCTTTCTGATCGACAGGAAGTATCCTTTGCCCGAAATTCGCAATCCCAATCTTCAGACGCAAGGTTCCGGCGGCGGCACAGGCGGCGATATGCGCTCCACCATGGCTTTCGCCTTGCTCGCGCTGGTCGTTATGCTGGGCTACCAATACTTTTTCAAGCCCAATACGCCTGCCGCACCCACGCCAGCCACGCAAACCCAGCCGCAAGCCGCACAGCATCCCTCCACGCAGGAAGCGACCAGTGAGCCAAGCTCGACGCAACTGTCCGCTGGACACCTGCAGGCTCCCGCCGCTGTCCCGGTCGTTGCCGCCTCGCTCGAAACTGAGACCACGGTCGAAAACGATTTCTACAAGATCGTTCTCATCAATCGCGGCGCGCAGGTCAAGCATTGGATCCTGAAAAAGTACACCGATACGGCCGGCAAGCCGCTGGATATGGTGCAGCCCCAGGCCGCAGCTCTCTTCGGCCTGCCGCTCTCGCTCTTCACTTACGATTCGAACCTCGATGAGGAACTGAATAAAAAGGCGCTTTATCAGCTCACAGCTTCAGGTGCGCAGCCCTCGGCCACCGGCATGGTGCATGCCCCTGACACACTCACCTACCACTACGCCGCCAACGGCCTTGACGTGGTAAAGACCTTCGCCTTCGACTCCAGCTACGTGGTCACCGTTGAGGCCCAGGTCAAGCGCAACGGCGCACCGGTTCGAGCGCTGGTCCAGTGGCCCGCGGGACTGGGCGATATGGAGGAGTTCCTCCCTTCATCCTTGACGCGCAGCCAGGTTTTCACGCCTTCTTTTTTCGCCTGGTCTCTCGACGGCAAGCAGGATTCGCAAGCCGCGGCGAAGGTAAGCGGCAAGAACACCCTCACCGAGCCCTACGCCTACGCCGCGATCACCGACCTTTACTTCGCCTCGGTTTTCCTGCCCGACGCTCCCGAGCGCGCCACCGTGGTCACGCTCCACAACACCATCGATCTGCCCACTGACCTGAGCGACCCCAACAGCCCGAAGAAGCCTGCTCACGTGCTTGGCCTGGCCATGGGCGACACCAGCGGAACTACCCACCTGCGTCTCTTTGCCGGTCCCAAGGCCATGGACGTGCTTACCTCCATCCACGCCATCGGCGCCGACGGCAAGCCTACCGGCCAGTCGCTTGAGCCCCTGATTCAGTTCGGCTGGCTCACCATCATTGCCAAGCCGCTTTACCTGGCTTTGCGCTATCTTTACGAGCACGGCGTTCCCAACTGGGGATGGGCCATCATCGTCGTCACCGTAATCTTCAACCTGCTCATGCTGCCCACGCGCCTGTCGATGATGAAGTCCTCGCTGAAGATGATGCGCATCCAGCCCAAGGTGGAGGCCCTCAAGCAGCGCTACGCCCATCTCAAGGCAACCGACCCCAAGCGGGCCGAAATGAATACCGAGATGATGGCCCTCTACAAGGCCGAGGGCGTGAACATGTACGGCAGTTGCCTGCCCCTCATCATCCAGATGCCGCTCTTCTTCGCCTACTATCGTGTGCTGGCTAACGTGATTGAGCTGCGTCAGGCTCATTGGTACTGGCTCACGGACCTCTCATCCCCGGACCCGAAGTACATTTTGCCCATCATCATTATCATCAGCATGTTTCTGGTTCAGTTCCTCACTCCCTCGCCGGGCATGGACCCCAAACAACGCAAAATGATGGCCATTATGATGCCCGCCATCTTCGGCTTCTCCATGCTGCACTTCGCCTCGGGACTGGCGCTTTACTGGTGCACCGGCAACCTCATCAACCTGGGCATCCAACTGGGCATCAACGAATCCAGAATGGGCAAAGAGATGCACGCCATAGCCGCCAAACGCGCCGCCAAGAAGACCGGCGGTAAGCCGACAACCATCCAGGGCCGCCGCTAACCAAACTTCCTCCGCGGTAATTTCCACTAAAACCCCGTGCCCCATCCATTCGCCTTTTTTCTGGCGAATGGGTGGGGTACTCGCAGACCTAAATCTCCGGCTCTGTTCCCGACTCCCTCGACAACGCAACCACTATGCCAGCACCGCATCATCATCCCCTACCCACAGCAGTGTCATCCTGAACGCAGTGAAGGATCTGCGGTTGCTTCTAAGAATCCATTCGGTCCAATGCACGGCGATAATCAGCTGGCTCATAGTCGTACCAATCGCGGCTTAAGTCCACCCAGACCGGGCTCGTAGCCTCAATCAGCGCGATCTTCTTCGCTCGCCTCCAGCCCTTCAGTTCCTTCTCGCGGGTGATCGCCCTCGCAATCTCCTGGCGTCCTTCGAACCACACCAGTCGGTCGCAGCTGTATTTTGCCGTGAAGCCGTCGTGCTCCTTCCATTTATGCTGAAATACCCGCTTGTGAAGGTCGCTCGTGACGCCGATGTAGAGCGTGTGGCTGCGGCTCGCCATGATGTATGTGAAATAGCTATGCTCGCGCATCGGTGGCATCATAATCTGCTCGCGGCTGCGTTGGCCGCGACGCGAACAACAACCGCAGATCCTTCGCTGCGCTCAGGATGACAGGCACATCTTTGGCAGTTGGCGAGCGAGTGGCGAACCATCCCCTACGGCGACTTAGCTCACGGTAGTGGTACAGTTTCCGGGCTAGCGAGAACTCGCTCGAAACCCTAAAAGCATTATGATTTGAGGATGCCTAACCTTCGCGTTCAGATCGTGCGCTTCGTAGACGTGGAGCCTCAGCCGGGAATTGTCGAGTCGCAGTTTCGCGATGCTCAGGGAGAAGTACATTCGATCATCGACAAAATACCTATGTTCACAAGTGCAGACCTTTGGTCAGATTCCGACTACCCGCAGCCCGGGTTTATAGAATGCCACGTGCTTGAGCGAACATCGGGTCCAGTCGGAAACCTTGTCCGTATCACAATTGAACCCTACCGTGTCGAATGGACAAACGAAAGATCAGAGTTCGTGATTAGCGAAGCCGAACTCTCCGATTGAATCTCTGCGAGAGAGGTGCATGACTTGATTTGCCGTTGTGGAGGTACTACCGGCAAGCCGGAACCTGCCCCAGTATCTTCTTTCCACCCCACTCGCCGCGTCCCACCCCCATGGTGTATCGTCCAATCCGTATGGCACCCGAGAACCATGTCCCGCATCCCGCGCCAGAAGCGGAAGAAGTCTACCGCCGCTGGCTCCAGTTTCTCGACGATGAGTTCATCCGCCACGGCTCCCCGGAGCGCCGCGCTGAGATCGTGCGCGACCAGCTTTATCAGCTCTACCTGGGCCGTCCGCACGGGGGCAAGCTCAACCTAACCCTCACCTCCGAGCTGCCCGGCAACGTCGTCAGCCTCTCGCTGGACCCGGAAAATGTAACTCTTGAGTCCGAGCACTTTGCCGATGCCGACCCGAAGAAGTTTGCCATGCGCAAGCCGCTGCTCTGGTTCTGGCAGATGTTTGACCGCTCGCCCGATCGGGACCAACCACTGGCTCGGCATCCGTTTTCGCTGCATGTTGGGCCGTCACATCTTTCAATCACATGGGCACCGGGGTCAAAATCTACCACGGCGTCGATCTCACTTACGGCTACAACCTCTCCATCGGCGACGGCGTCACCATCCGCCAGCGCGCACTGTTAAACGACCGCGGCGGCATTACCATCGGCAAGGGCGCCGTCATCGGCTCCTTCGCCCGCATCTACTCTCATTCCCATGACTCGGATAACTACGATGAGGTTACGCTGGTTCCCACCGTCATTGGTCCCGGCGCCAGAATCGGCAGCCATGCCATCGTCCTCGCCGGCCAGCATGTAGCCGCCAGGCGAGTCCGTGGGCAGCTTCCCCACGGACCGCATCTGAGGATATGATATCCCGCTGCCCGTCTGGTGATACATTGACCGAATGAACCCGAATGAAGAGCAGAGTTATGGCAAACTCAAGGCTTTCCGTCACACGGCGCGAGTTCATGCTCGGATCGGCGCACTGGCCAGCCTGGCGGCGAAGGCAGCAGCATTGTCCATCGCCCCGCCGGCTAGCAGGCGCAGACTTCCGTGCCTTCAGCAGCATCGCCGCAAGAACTCTGGGGTTTACTGGGCGACCTGCCCTGGGAGCACAAGCCCGCACCGCCGCAACGGTGCGGACAGAGAAGCATGACGGGTACCGCTGGAGCGTTGGATTCTCGACCTGAATGGATTCGAGCCCGTCCCCGCGCTCCTTGCTTATTCCCGACCATCGGCAAAATCCCGCGCCGGGCCTGCTCTTCATTCACTGGCACGCCGGCCAATACGATCTCGGCAAGGAGCAACTACATCTAGGGACCGGCGTTCAGCCTGCCTACGCGCCCGTCTGCGCGGAAAAGGGGCTGGTAACCCTGGCCATCGATAGCTGGTGCTTCGGCGAGCGCAAGCACGATGCCAACGGCCGCCGGGGCGAAGAAGATACCTTCAAGGAGATGTTATGGCGGGGACGAGTGCTCTGGGAATGATGATCTTTGACGAGTTTCGGCCTCTCGATTTTCTTGCCGGCCGTCCTGAAGTGGACCCCTCCCGGCTGGGCGCATTCGGCATGTCCATGGGATCGACAAAGACCTGGTGGCTTGCGGCGCTCGATCCCGTGTGCATTTGGCAATCGACGTTTGCTGCCTCACCGATTTCGAATCGCTCATTCAGGCTCACAATCTGAGCGGTCACGGCATTTTCTATTTTGTTCCTTCCCTGCTCAAGCACTTCGACACGGCTCAGATCAATGCATTGATTGCCCCGCGCGCCCACCTGAGCGTGAACGGCCGCAAGGATAAGCTCACACCTCCCGAGGGAGTAGAGAAAATTCGGAGCAACTCATGCCTTTATATCGCACCTATGGCCGCGAAGAGGATTTGCATATAGAGCTTTTCGACTGCGCGCATCAGGAGCTACCCGAAATGCGGGAGTTGATCCTCAAATGGATGGACCGCACCTGGTTACGACTGAATCGAATTTGGGCAGCACGCCAGGCTAAGGAACCGATTGAGGATGAGTCATGAAACGTCCGGCGCAGATAGCGCGGTGCGGATCGCGCTGCTCAGATTTCTTAGCTCCTTGCCCAGAAAATAATAAGTTACTTAATATCAATGATATAGAAGATTCCTTACGCCTATCGGCGCGTTTTTGACTTGTCTGGGTCGACCGGACAGACCCGATCATTTTCACGGATCGAATTTTTTAAAAGATAAAGACCTTGACAATAAAACCTTGACAACTGCCTCTGTCTTCATTAAGTTGTACACTCATTGGCCCTGCAAACGGCTCTTCCCCTTATGCCGGGCTGTCTCGGCTCACCTTTGCAACGATAAGAACCCGGAAACCACGCCGATCCTACTGTGCGAGCGGCTGGGCGCTTGCCAGGTGCAAAACGGAGATCCTCACTGAACTGCGAACTTCCCCCGTGCGTTCGCTCAAAATCCAATGGGTTAGCCGGTGCTCTGATTCAATTTGCGGCAATCTGTGTTGACAGGGTCCCCACAGCCTATTCACAGCCTATTCAAGGACTGCTCCGATCCCCAGGAGATCTGGCCATATGACGAAGAAGTTTGCAGGCTCGGCGTGCAATGTGCGTTTCGCAGGAATCCAACAGTTGCTGATCGCGGCTCTTTGTGCCGTGGCTTTCACAGGTCTTTCTCCGCAGCGGAGCCTGGCGCAGCAGCTCACCTACTACGACTTCAACGCTGCTCAAGCTGCGCCTGGCCAATCATCGACCGCCTGTAGCTCGATCGCGGGCGGACCCGCCGCAAGCGGCGTCCTTTTCTGTTTCAATTACCTGGGAGACGGTCTTAGCTTCATCTCGGATTTCTATCCCCCGCTCATCGATCCCAACGCGAGCACAGACGGAGGCGCGGGCAGCACGAATTACGCGATGCAGATTACCGAGGCGGCGGGAAACCAGGACTCGAGCATGTGGTATTCGGTCCCGCAGAATGTCGCGGAGGGCTTTACCGTCTGGTACGCCGTGATGCTCACGCCTTCCCCGGGTTCCGGCTCCACTGCCGACGGTCTCGCGTTCGTGATTCAAAATGCATCTGGCGGAAAAGCGGACCCCCTTTCAGGTTGCTCCGAGACTGGCTCGGGCTTTACCGTCTTTGGCCATAACGGCGGCGGCTGCATTGGCTATGGCGGCATCGACAATAGCGTCGCTTTGGAAATGGATACGTACCAGAACTCGTGGGACCCGCACGACCCTGATCTGAGCCCGCCCTATGGCGATAACCATCTCGCGCTGCAGAGCTGCGGCCTTGACAGTGGCGGCAATCCGATTGCCAACTCGCCAGCCCATTATTCGGGAAATCCAGCCGAGCCGACCAATTGCCTGATCACGCTCGGGGACGCAGGTGCTCTCGCTTCGAACCCGAAGAGTTCTGCGACCGGCACCGCGGTCACCCTCGCGGACGGCAACCCGCATCAGATCGTCATCGTCTATAACGGTCCTGACGATTCGCCGGCGAATTTCCTGTATGTTTACCTGGATCCGGTGTTCAACCCGGGGACGCACACCCCCGTCGCAGGGTCCGTACCTGTTTTCTCGGGGCCGTTCAACATCACGAAATACGTCAATCTGAACAATGGGACTGCTTATCTTGGCTTCACTGCCGGAACCGGCGCGGACTGGGAGAAACAGGCGTTGCTGGGTTTCAGTTTCACGCCGCACGATTACGGCAACGCCAACGTCTGCCCGCAGGGACAGACCACACCGGCACCTTGCACCAGCACGATTCCGGTCACCTTCATCATGGCGTCGACTTCGACCATCGGCTCGGTCAAAGTGGTCACGCAGGGCGCTTCCGGTCTCGACTTTCAGTTGGGCAGCGGCAACACCTGCACCGGCACGATCTCCGCCGGCAATTCCTGCACAGTCAATGTCACCTTCACCCCGATTGCGCCGGGGTTGCGCCTGGGCGCAGTCAAACTTCTCGACGACAGCGGCAACCTGCTGGCAACGCAGCAGATCTACGGAATTGGCCAGGGACCGGCAGTTGCCTTCAGCCCTCTAACGTCTTACGTGGAAAACACTGGCGCATACTCTTTGAGCGGGCCAAAGGGCGTAGCGGTTGACGCGGCGGGCGATATCTTCATTGCCGACACCGGGGACGGCCGGGTAGTGGAGGTTGAAGCAAACGGCAGTGGCGTTCAGACCGTGGGCACCGGACTCAGTTCTCCGCGAGGCCTGGCGGTGGATGGAGCAGGCGATCTCTTCGTCGCCGACGGCGGCTTGGATCAGGTAGTGGAAGTCCCGGCAGGCTGCACCAACAGTGGCTGCCAAAGTGTGGTGTACAACCCGGCCCCTCATCCCAGCCCGTTGGGCGTGGCTGTGGATGGAATAGGCGATCTCTTTATCGCTGACAATCCCCTTGGGGTCGTGGAGATTCCGGCCGGCTGCACCAGCATCGGATGCCGAATCACAGTAGGCAGCGGATGGTCTCAACCGGCCGGCTTGGCCGTCGATGCGACGGGCGATCTATTCGTCGCCGATCCCGGGATTCCGGCAATAGTGGAAGTTCCGGTCGGTTGCGCCAGCAGCGCCTGCCAGATCACCGTGGGCGGCGGATGGTCTCAACCTGAAAGCGTCGCGGTAGACGCGGCGGGAGATGTGATCGTAACGGATGCCGGGCTCAACGCGGTGGTGGAGGTTCCAGCCGGCTGCACCGTCAGCGGTTGCCGGATCACGTTGGCCAGCACGGCTCAACCCTCATTGGGTAGCGGATTCCAACCGTTTGGCGCGGTGGTGGATGCGCAGGGGAATGTCTTTATCGCCGACTATGGCATCAACAGGGTGGATGCAATCCTGCAGACATT
The DNA here is from genome assembly GCA_963839225.1 of uncultured Acidobacteriaceae bacterium. GTDB lineage: Bacteria > Acidobacteriota > Terriglobia > Terriglobales > Acidobacteriaceae > Telmatobacter. The sequence goes on along the minus strand of CAWIVA010000033.1, from coordinate 80,968 downwards.
CAGTGCCCTGAACTTCTCTGCGTCGACCGTGGACAACATCAGCGGCGACAGCCCGGAGTCGATCCTGTTTCAGAACATTGGCAACCAGACACTGAACGCAATCAGCCCCGGGTTGCTGCTAACCGATACTTCCGACTTCTCTCAGGTTCCGGGCCCCGGCACGCCGGCCAATTGTTCCAACAACTTTTCGCTGGCGCCGGGGGCGGCCTGCGACCTGAGCGTCGATTTCGATCCTCAGAGCAGCGGCGCGATTCAGGGTTTTGCTCAATTTTCCGATAACGCCCTGAATAATCCGCTCTCTTCTCAATCGGTCGCCCTCAATGGCACGGGCTTGCCGGTGGTGCCGCCAAGCTACACGTTGACGGTGGCAGTGACCGGCTCGGGCGCCGGCTCGGTGAGAGACACTTCTCAGATCTCCTGCATTTATTCGAACGGAAGCACCACGGGATCTTGTTCGGGAAGCTATTTGAGCAACTCCAGTGTGACGGTATCGGCCAGTCCGGCTCCGGGATCGACATTTCTGGGATGGAACGGCGCATGCTCGGGAACGAACCTGACGTGCACTGTCGCAATGAGCTCGGCGATGAATGTTTCCGCTAGTTTTTCGCAGCAATCCTTTGGCAGCGTCAATGTCTGCGCCACAGGGCAAACGACGCCCGCGCCGTGCAACAGTTCTTTCGCAGTGACCTTCAACATCACGGCGAACATGACGATTGGCGCGATTGAGGTTCTCACCCAGGGAATCAGCGGCCTCGACTTCACGCTCGCCAGCGGCAGCTCATGTATGGGCGCTACTCTCTGCGGGCAATTCCTGCATTGTGAACGTCAATTTCGCCCCGCTCGCGCCGGGAATGCGCATGGGCGCGGTTAATCTTCTCGACGGCACCGGCAACGTGCTGGCGAACGCACTGATCTACGGCATCGGCCAGGCGCCGGCGGCCGCGTTCGCTCCGGGCACGCTGAGTACCGAGCCCACCCACGGTCTGCATTACAACGTCGGCTTAGCGCTTGATGGAGCGGGCGATCTCTTCGTCGCAGATTACGTCGCCGGCAAGGTGGTCAAGATCACGCCCGGCGGCGTCCAGACCACAGTACCCGCAACCGGTCTGACGGCCCCTATCGGCGTGGCGGTGGATGGAGCGGGCGACGTCTACATCGTGGACCTCAACCTGCCGTATGCGGTGAAAGTCACCCCTGCTGGCGTCCAGACTACGGTCGGCAGCGGACTGAATTATCCGATCGGTATAGCGCTTGATGGAGCGGGCGATGTCTTCATCGGGGACCAAAACAACAATCGGGTGGTGAAGATTACGCCCAGCGGCGTTCAGACGACGGTGCCCGCCACCGGTCTGAGTCAACCGTGGGGCGTGGCGGTGGATGCGGCGGGCGATGTCTTCATCGCAGATGGCGGCAGCAATAACCGTGTGGTGGAGGTTACGCCAAGCGGCGTCCAAACCACCGTGCCGACGACAGGACTGAGTCAACCGTACGATTTGGCGGTGGATGCAGCCGGCGACGTCTTCATCGCCGATCCCCAGAACGCCCGAGTGGTGGAGGTTACAGCCACCGGCGTCCAGACGACGGTGCCCGCCGCCGGACTGAATTACCCGAGCGGAGTGACGGTAGACGCAACGGGCGATGTCTTCATCGGAGATCAGGGTTCCGGGCAAGTGTTCGAGGTGAATCGCTCTGCGCCGCCATCGTTGAGCTTTGCGTTGACGGCCGTCGACAACACGAGCGTGGACAGCCCGCAATTGGTCGCCGTTCAAAACGTCGGCAACCAGCTGCTGACAGGTACCCTCGCGCTGACCCTGGGCGCGAACTTCACGCAGAACACAAGCCCTACTTGTGGCACGGCTTCTCGCTGAATCCGGGCGCATCCTGTTCTGAGGGCTTCAACTTCACGCCGCAAACTACCGGCTACCTCACGGGTACGGCGATTTACAGCGACAACACGCTGAACCTGTCTCCTTTAGTGGCTCTGCAGACTATGAACCTCATCGGGATCAGCAGCGCGAACGGCCAGGCTGCCACGCGCTGTCCCAACGTGGTAGGAATGACGCAATCAGCGGCGGTTACGGCCCTGAACAGCGCGGGTCTGACGGTGGGATCGGTGACCACCCAATACAGCGACAGCGAGCCTGCCGGCAGTGTCATTGGCGAGAACCCAATAGCCGGAGCGCAAGTGAGTCTGGGAGCGGCGGTCGCGCTGGCGACTTCAGTGGGAGTGGCGCCGACGCCGACTCCCAACCCGCTCTCGCTGCTGAACAATTACTTCGTCACCGGCGACTATGCGGCTGCGGGCGTGACTCTGCGCGGCACCGGCATTGGCGGCATAGCCACCGGAACCATCAACATTCCCGATAGCACGACCAACCCGGGGGTTAACCAGGGTGTTCCTGACGGAGCCGACATTATCGATGGTTTCCTGTACTGGGAAACGCTGGAGAATACGTCGTCGGCCTCGGGCAACAATGTGACCTTCAATGGCTTTCCCATCACCGGTCAGCAGATCGGGAGCGACTTGCCTTTTACTGACGCCGCGTTGACTGGAACCCTGCGCGTCTACCGCGCCGACGTGAATCCCTACTTTACGCTGGCGGCGAACGGCGTGCGCTACGGCTCAGGCGCCTTCACGGTATCCTCGCCTGATAGCGGGGGCAGCGGATTTCCGGTCACCGAAGGCGCGAGCCTGGTGGTGATCTATCGCGTTCTTTCGCCGACTTCCCGCTCAAGTCGGTCGTGATTTACGACGGGTCGGCGATTCCAACCGCCTCGACGACGCAAAACGTGCAGGGATTCTATGATGCAGTTGGCGGATCGGGCACAGGAGAAAGCACGATTCTCTCCTACGCGGGCGGCACCTGGAACACCAGCTTCAGTTCCGTTTCGCCCGCAGCGCACGACAGCCAGTATAGTGCGCCGCTCAACGGCGGCAACGCCTATGGCGCGGTGATTTTCTCCACGCCCCTGACCGAGAGCGATAACGACGGAATTCCGGACGCCTGGAAGTCCGGTCCTCCGGCAGGCGATTTCTTTGCAGGACAGCCGGGTTATTACGACGTGAAGACCCAATCGTGGGTGCCGTTGCCGGGCGCTAAACACGGCGAAAAGGACCTCTTTGTTCAACTCGATTACATGTGCGGCGCCGTGCTCGCAAACGGCACGTGCGATCCCGACCAGGAGAATCTGTTCCCCGCGCCGGATGCCCAGGGTAACGATCCGCTGGGGATGGTCAAGAACTGCATTCGCTGCCGATGGAATCGTGCTCCATCTGAAATTGGCAACGCCGTGCCGGAAACCACCTGCACGGACAACCTGTCTTCCAATCCGCCGCAGCTATGCCAGTTCCCCGGCCAGCCGGGAGTGATCGGCTGGAAGAACAGCCTGGAATTCTCCAAGTTTGGCCGCGCAATTTTGCTTCCTGCGCCGCGGGCGGCGATTGCACGGCGCGTTTCCCGTACGGGCAGAAGGATAGCTATCACTATGTTCTGTTTGGCCATTCGCTGGCCATACCGGCGTGGAACACGCGCTTTGGAACCTTGACGTCGATCACTGTTTCCAACGGCGTGACGACCATGGTCACCGCCGACCGGGGCCCCGAGGGCACGATCAACTATTGCCCCAGCCGCTTCACCATCTCTGGCGTGCAAGGAAACCCGAGTCTCAACGGTATCTACAACACCTCGTCATGTCCCGACTCGCAGACCATTATTTTGTCGACTCCCGGCGTTCCCAACTGGACCTATCCCAACAACACCTTGCCTGAGCCCGAAATCGGCCTGACTTCCGGCACGGTTACCAGCATCTCCGGCTTCTCCGACCTGGGCGGGCAGATTCCGCCGTGACCCTGGGCCTTTGGGAGACGGCTCCGAACCAGAACATGGCAAGCGCGCCAACGTCATCGCCGGCACCATGTTCCATGAGATCGGCCATACGCTCGGATTGAGCACACGGCGGGCGCTACTACGATACCTCCGGAAGCTACATCCCGACCTTCGAAGCCAATTGCAAGCCGAATTTCCAGAGCTCCATGAACTACCTATTCCAACTGGATGGGGTGGGACCGAATCCATCTGTTGCTTACTCGAACCAGACGCTCGCCCCATTGCTTCCGGGCTCGTTCGGTTCAGTTACTCAGCTTACGGACGGCTCGGGCAATCCCGCCACGTTCCCCACTTCGGCCTGGTACACGTCCACGAACCCCGGTACCGGGGAGAGCCCCGCCACGCTGGCACTGCGACGGTACCCCGCTTACCGGCGATACGGGATATCGCATCGATGCCTCCATTGCACCCATCCCGGCGGTGGACGCATGGTCGAATGGGCAAAACGTCACCTTCGACAGCATCACCAATAACAACGGCGTGCCGTACATCGATGGCGTGCCGTATACGCAGTTGCGCGGATACAACGACGTAGCCAACATCGACCTGCGTCAAGTGGGCGCCACCGGTGGCGAGTTCGCATCCCTGGCGAGCGTTCTTTCCTACAATTCTTCCGAGCAAACTGGCGGCGGCATCGTTATTCTGGGCAGCGGCGCCGTTAAATTGGGCAGCGGCGGTGGCATCGTCGCCCTGGGCAGCGGTGGCATCGTCGCCTTGGGCAGCGGCGGCGTCGTCATATTGGGTAGCGGCGGAACCGAAGCCCTGAGCAGTGGCGGCGTCGTTATCCTGGGCAGTGGCGGCGTCGTTATATTGGGCAGCGGCGGCGCATCCACCAACGAGTTGGATTACGACACCGCCGACTCGACTGTTCGTCCACCGGTATCACCCAGCGAAACCCCGATGTCAACGCCTGCAGGGCAGCAGCAGGTAGTGATCAATTGGACCGCGCCGGCTTTCGGCGTGGTTGCCACTTACAGCATTTATCGCAGCTCCGACGGAGCAACCCCGATATTGATTGGCAGCGTCAGTGGGGTAGATGGAAATCCGCCGGCGACAACATTTACCGACACAAATCCCGATCTGATCTCAACGACGGTCGTTTACACGATCACGACCACCCTCGTTCCGGATCCAAATGGCAATCAACGGCAGAGTCCACCCTCGCCGCCGGCGGTGCTCAAGAATAATCAGACCATCGTCCTTGGCTCCCTGCCGAGTTCCGTTCTGATTTCAAGTTCCCCGCTCACGGCGACCGCGACGGCCGAGACCAACGGCGTTGCGAATATGCAGCAGGTGAGCTTCAGCACTTCCGGAAACTGCTCGATCGGCAGCCAGTCGATCGACCCGACGACGGGTATTTCCTCGGCCAGCGTCACTCTGAACAACACGGGAAGCTGCACCATCACCGCGTCGCAATCCGGCTCGAGCTCTACAACGCTGCCGACCCTGCGTCCGGCACATTCACGATCCTGCCCAAGGGTTCCAACATCCAATCGCAAACCATCACCTTTCAGCAATTGCAGAATGTGCAGTACGGCGCCACCTTCTCATTGAGCGCTACAGCCTCAAGCGGGCAGACAGTCACATTCTCAGCCTCCGGGCCATGCACCATCGGCGGGGCCACAAACGGAGTCGGCTTGTGTACGATCACCGCGCAGGCGCCGGCAAACAGCACCTATAGCGCCGCCACGGCGACGCAGTCGTTCAGCGTTTTACCGGCGGTTATCAAGGTGATGGCAGCCAGCCCAACGATTACGTACGGTCAGGCGATTCCAGCATTGACCTATAGCTTAAGCGGTTTCGTGAACAGCGATCCGGCCTCGGTGGTCAGCGGCACAGCGGCGCTCTCCACCACTGCAACCGCGACCAGCAACGCCGGCAGCTATCCCATCACGGTTGCGACCGGAACCCTAACCGCGGCGAATTACGACTTCCTCTTCGTGCCCGGTACGTTGACCATTCAGCCGGCGAATCAGGCCACACTGATGCTGAGCGCGGGCTCGCCGCTCACCTACAACCAGAGCGAAATGTTAAGCCTGACCGGCGGCAACACCGGGCTCACGGCCACCTACACGGTGAGCGGGAACTCCGGCGGCTCCTGTTCTGTCAACAGCGGTCAGCTAACGGCCAACAGCGGCGCCGGCAGTTGCACCGTCTCGGCGACCATGCCCGGCAACAGCAACTACAACCCCGTCACCAGTAACTCGGTCACGGTTAACCTGCAGCCGGCGAGTCAGACGATCACGTTTACCACGCCCCCTCCAGCCACAGCTGCATACAACATGAGCTTCCCGGTGGCGGCCACAGGCGGCGTCAGCGGGAACCCTGTGACCTTCGCCAGTTCCGGGATCGGGGCATGCAGCGTAACGGCGGGTACCACGCCGGGCACGGCAACCTACACCATGACCAACAGCACGGGAACCTGCTCGGTGATTGCCAACCAGGCAGGCAATACCAACTATCTTGGGGCATCGCTCACACAATCTGTAACCGCTGCCGGACCAGTGATTACCGTGTCTCCATCGAGTATCAACTTCGGCGCGGTAGCTCTGGGAAGCGTCAAGTCTCAGACCGTGACAGTGAGCAACACCGGAAACGCGGCTGCCACCATCAGCACGCCTTTCCTTTCTCTTCTGCAGGCAGGGAACTCTGACGAATTTCTTGTGGTCAATTACTGCCTGGCGCCGTTAGCCGCCGGCAAATCCTGCACGATTTCGGTCTCCTTCATCGCGGGTGCGTACTACAACGCTCCGCAAACTGCCATCCTGGAGGTCATGGACAATGCACCGGGCAGTCCCCAGCCGGTCGCGCTGAGCGCCACCGTTCTGAACCCGCAAACCATCACGTTCACCACCCCTCCACCGGCAAGCGCCGCCTACAACGCGAGCTTCACGGTAGCGGCCTCGGCCTCCAGCGGGCTCGCGGTCGCCTTCACCAGTTCCGGAGCATGCAGCAATTTGGGCGCAACTTACACGATGACCGGCGCGACAGGAACGTGCTCGGTGATTGCCGACCAGGCGGGCAACTCTAACTACTCGCCAGCGCCGCAGGTTACAAAGTCAGTAACTGCGGCTAAGGCCACGCAGACCATCACATTCACTACCAGCCCACCGGCTACGGCCTCCTACAAGAGCAGCTTCACGGTGGCGGCCTCGGCCTCAAGCGGGCTCGCGGTCACATTCTCCAGTTCCGGGTCGTGCAGCCATTCGGGCGCAACTTACACCATGACCAGCGCCACGGGGACGTGCTCGGTAATCGCCGCCCAAACGGGCAACTCCGACTACTCGGCAGCGCCGCAGGTTACCAATACCGTTTCCGCGACACAGGCCGCGCAAACCATCACATTCACCACCAATCCCCCGGCGACCGCGGCTTACAAGACTAGCTTCAAGGTTGCGGCCTCGGCATCCAGCGGGCTCGCGGTCGCCTTCACCAGTTCCGGAGCATGCAGCAATTCAGGTGCAACTTACACGATGACCAGCGGCACTGGAACATGCTCGGTGATGGCCAACCAGGCAGGAAACTCCAGCTATACGGCAGCGCCGCAGGTGACCCCCACCGTAACCGCGACCTATTCACAGGCGACCCTCACTCCGCCGACTATGAGTTTCGGTACGGTAAGTTCCGGCAAGAGCAGCACAGCTCAAATCGCTACTCTCAGCAACACGGGAACGACGCCATTGATCATCAGCAGCATCGCCTTCACGGGCACAAACCCAGGCAGCTTTTCGCAGACCAACAACTGTCCGAATTCTTCGAGTTCGCTAGGGGCAGGCAAAAGTTGCACTATTTCAGTCACGTTCAAGTCCAGCGGCAACGCGGCCTCCGCCAGCCTGACTGTCACTGACAATACCCAGGCCGGCACACAGGCGGTTTCGCTCTCGGGAAACTAGCGTGGAACTAGAGTCGATGTACCCAGATGTGTGAGTGTGAGTGACCCAGCTTGGACACACTCACACTCACACTTCAACAGGGAACAGCAAACTATGGTTTCGCTCTACCGGCCCAGGCGGCGCCGGATGTCAGCAGCCAGCGGATCTTCCGTTGCCTGCCCGCGGATTCCGAGGTAGCTCTTGTAAAAGCTCGCGAACCCTCCGCTCTTCAATCCTTCCCGCACGCGCCCCTCATAGTAATACACGGGCGGAAACCAGGCATACGTCGGCACGTTATCCAAAAACAGTTCGATGGCTTCCCCGTGCCGCTTGAGGCATGTTTCGAATTCCGAGTCTGCCTCAGTAAATGCTCCCGCTTCGAGATACGCCCGTCCAAGATCGTAGTGGCCAATCCAGGTATCGAGCAGGTTATTCGCAGCCGTGATCTGCCGGATGGCCTCATTGCTGTCCTTTTGCCTCAGGGCGATCAGCCCCTGAACCGTCTTGCCGTAGGCCTGCGCCTCGCTCGACAATGCCGCAGACAGGCTGGCCGCCAGCTTTTGCGCTTTCGCGAATTCACCCAGGTCCACATAGCTTCTGGCCGCCAGAAACTCAATCTGGATCGACTGGCTCTTCGCCAGTGCTTTCTGCAGGTCAGAGAGCGCTGCCGAATGGTTTCCCTGGATGGTCTCGATGTTTCCCAGCGCCGCGTACTTTCTTGCCGCGTTGTCGTCCATCTTCGCCGCCACATCGCCAGCCGCTCCTTGTGAGAGGATGCGCGCGGCATCGGCGTACTTCCCTTGATACGCGAAAAGATCGGCGAGCCCCGCGGCCGCGGTGGATGCAGCCGCCGGTCCAAAACTTTCAAGACGATGGTAGGTTGCGGCTGCTTTGTCGGTCTGTCCCTGGCCGAGTTGCGCTTCGGCGAGTACCAGGTATCCCTGCGCGGCCGAAGGATTGAGCTTGAGCGCGTTCTGCGCTTCCTGATCGCCGGCGGCAAAGTCTCCGGCGAAAGCGCTGATGAATGCCAGGTTCACCGCCGGCCCCACCCCTTTGGGAACAATCTGCACTGCATGTTGCGCGGCCGCCAGCGCCTTCGGCGCGTCGCGCACCTGTAAATAACAGCTGGCAAGATTGTTCTGGCCGACGCGGTCGGCAGGATAGTCGGTAACGAGCTTCTTGTATTCCTCGACGCATTTCTGCCATTCACCCGCGGTCAGATAATAAAGACCGCGGTCGCGAAGCCTCTCCCGATCGGTCATGTCGCTGGCGTGTTGCATGGCCAGCTTCATGTAGTTCAACGCATCCCCGGGCCTGCCGAGATTTTGGGCCATGGCGGCCATTCCGGTGTACGCGCGAGGGAAATTCGGATCCAGTTGCGAGGCTTTTTGAAACGAATCGAATGCCTCCTGGTATTTGCCCGCGAATTGTTCATCGACCCCGAGAGCGTCCTCGTGAACGGCCTCTAAAGACGCTGCCGTGAAGCCCCCGCTGACCTCATTGAACTGCACCGAGGGCGGCGTGGAGTCGCCCAGCGCTTTGCGAAGCGGCACCGCCAGCTTGGGAAGGCTGGAGAGAATCTCGTTTTTATTGGCGACGCTGACTTCCGATCGACCCAGCACCTTGCCGCTGACGCCGTCCATGGCAATAGCCGTAATATCGTACTGGTCCCCTCGCAAATCAATCTCGCCGGTAATCACCGCGTTGATGTCCTGGCCCATTGCGATCTGACGCACGGTCTGCTCGTCCAGTTTGTTGGTGGGGTGCGGAAGCTTCCCGGCCAGCCTTCGCGCATCCTCGCGGCCATAGACGTTGATGAAGCTGGCGCCTTCCAGGGCCAGGCCAAGCATCGGCTCCAATGTGTTATCCAGCACCGGGTCACCGGTATGGTTCTCGAAATCGCCAACCAGCACCGAGACCGGGCCACGCGCCGCTGACTTCGCGGCCTGTTGCCTGCTGGCGACGAACCAACCAATGCCAGCTGCAATCGCCAAAATCAGGACGCCGGCGATCGCGTAGCGCGTCCAGGGAAGCTCGCGCAAGCGGTTCATGCGCAGTCGCAACGCTGAAGCGGCAACCCTCTTCCCGCCGCTGCCTTGCCACGCGCGAAGATCCGCATCCAGTTCTGCCGCATTCTGGTAACGGTTCGCGGGATCCCTCTCGAGACATTTGGCGACGATATTGCTCAATGAGCCCGGGATATTCTTATCGACATCCGTCAGGGGCACGGCCCGCCGTTGCGTGCGCATGACCAGGCTCGCGATCGCGCTCTCGGCGTGAAAAGGCATGATCCCGGACAGCAACTCATAAAGGATCAAGCCGAGCGTGAAAATATCGGAGCTGGCTCTGAGTCTCTTTCCCCTGCGCTTGCTCCGGAGACATGTATTCAATTGTCCCCATCATCGCGCCGGTCTGGGTCATGCCGTCGCCGCTTACGGTGCGGGCCAGTCCGAAATCCATGACCACGACCCGGCCGTTCGCATCGCGCATGATATTGCCGGGTTTCAGATCGCGGTGGATGATTCCCTCGCGGTGGGCAGCGGCCAGTCCCGCAGCCACCTGTTCCATGATGTCCACTGCCTCCGCAGCTTCCAGTTTTCCCCGCTGGCTGAGAATTTGATGGAGGTTCTGGCCCTCGATGTACTCCATCGTGATGAACTTGGTTCTGCCGTCTTCCCCAAGATCGAAAATTCGGATGATGTTGCGGTCGGTGACCTGGCGTGCAAGGATCAGCTCCTGCTTGAACCGCTGCAGGATTTGAGGATCGTTGGCAAGCTCCGGCCGAATGACTTTGAGCGCCACGTCCCGATCCAATTCCCGGTCCCGTGCTTTGTAAACCGCCCCCATGCCGCCTTCGCCCAGGGTCTTGATGATCTCGTAGCGGTTTGCAAAAACCGTCCCCGGCCGCAGAGCAGAGCCGCTGTTCATTGCAGCTGTGGCATTTGTAGCGAGGTGCACCGGTGATCCGGGAGGCAGAGTAAGGCCGGCATCGAACGGTCCTGTGCGCGCTGTGGGCAGCAGAGTGGGCGCCTCGCCATCCGCATAAGGCAGAGCTTCGGGAAATTCGCGGGACGGCTGTGCCGGCGCCGCGGATATCTGCGCTCTCGGGTCGCTCTCTTCAGAAACAGGAGCGGCGGAAACACTTTTATCAATTACGAGCGTCGGCGCTTCCGGCTCGTACTTCTGCTCTTTTGGGTCGTTCATGCCTGATCCGCCCCATGCAGCTTCTTAGCTACAAATCTGATGCAAGGTGCTGCCTTCGACCCCGGTCCACTGCAGGGAAATCTGCAGGAAAGGCAGTTGGGAACCTGCTTTCGCAGTATATAACACTGTCGAATCTGGGGCTGCAAATTGTCGGGCCACGATCGGATTCGCAGGTGATCTGTATCTCGACCCTTCTCGAATGCTGATTCCATAAGAAAAAATCCTAAAAAACAATCTTGACACTTTTAGAAGATCGGATGTATGGTTTCATATCGATAACGATATCAATCTCGTTACCGTTCTCGGCGGATTACCCCCTACCAAGCAGAGTTTCCGTGCAGGAGGTATTCAACAGGCCGGATACGTCAGTGAGTTGTGGCCGGATTCAAGCCCGGCTTTCGGTCCGTGCAACTACAACGCTTTTCAGGAGAATACGATGAAATTAGCCATCAAACCAGCACTGCTGACTCTGACATTGTTCCTTGGGGCGTCTCTAGGCAATGCCGCGGTTCTAACCGTCGGCCCCAGCGGAACCTACGCCACGCCGTGCCCTGCAATCAAGGCCGCAAATCCCGGCGATATCGTTGAAATTGACTTCAATAATGGTATTCCTTACCAAGAACCGCCCGACCCCAACCACGGCAACAGAGTCGATTGCCGCTTTACCAACAGCGGCACGGCCAGTCAGCCGATCACGATTGAAGGCGTGAATGGGCGGGCCATTCTGGACGCGCAGGGAGGGATTGTCCAGAAGGGCATCTTCCAGGTTTACGGCGCCTACATCGTGATCAGTAACCTCGAGTTCCGCAACTCCGCTTGCGGCGACAATTGCGCCGGACTGCGCATTGAGAGCGGGACGCATGCAACCCCTGGCGGCGGCGACATTACCGTTCAGTACAGCTATATACACAACAACGAGGACGGCGTACTGGTTGACAACACCGGGCCCGGCACAGCCGGGGGCACGCCTGGAGTTTGGGCCTCCGGGGACAACGAGTTTGCCGACACTACCGCACCATATATCACATTCCAATATGACGAATTTTCGCAGAATGGCATCAACGAATCCGGTTCCACGCACAATATGTACATCGGAGAGGACAGCGAAGGCTTGCTCACCTTCAACATGGGGTATTCGTGGACGCACGATGCGCTCGTGGGTCATGAGATGAAGACCCGCGCGCCCCACAACAACATCTATTTCAACTTGTTCACCGACCAGGCGGGCACTTCGAGCTACCTGATGAACTTTCCGCTGGGCGGCAGCACTTATATTGTGGGCAATACGTTTTACAAGAATGCGATCGCCCCTGCGTTTACATCGCTGTCGAATAACGGCTACATGTTATGGCGCGACGTAACGGACAACAGCGCGGCTGGCCCCGCATACGGTCCTTCGACCCCCACCGCCACTGCACCTGGATACCTTGAGGACCTGCATTTCATCAACAATACAGTGATCCTTGATCCATCCAACGATAGCCCGGCCATGGTGGTTGTGTCCTGCTCGAATGGCGGAGATGCCAGCACGTGTCCATCGCCGACAAACGGCCCGGCACTGAGTGTGAATCCGGTGATTGAGAACAACATTTTCATCGGCCCCAATACCGCGGCAAGCAACCTGGCATCTTCAGAGGTGCTGGACAACTCTTTAGTAAGCAATGCCGGGCAAACCGATCCCGATCCAACCCCGGGCGAATACTTTGTTAATTGGACAAATTACAACTTCAACCTGCTGGCGTCGACTTCTCCCATCGGGGCCGGGCTCTATCCGCCCACGCTGAACGACGGCGCCACCCCCGATCCACTGGCGCTGGCTCAGGATGAATACGTTATGCCCACCGCCGGAGTCGCCCGGCCTACACCGACGGGAGTCGTGATGGACGACGGCGCGTACAGCTATCCAGCCGTGACGCTTCCGCTGGTTACGACACCGCCGACCCTGAGCTACAATCCTACGAACCAGACTGTTCTTACTCCGGGTACCATCACCCTGACTCTGAGTAACCTGCCCACGCCGGCAGCAGGATCGTACAATGTTGCCGAGTTCGAGTCGGAGAATACGGCGATAGTTACTTCCACGTCAGCCACAAGCACCACCGATACCCTTTCGGTGACGCTTTCGCCTACTCCTGCTGCCACGCCTACGCCGGTTACCATCGACATTTATGTGGGCGGCGCCTGGCTCCAAGCGACTGTGACGGTGGCCCCGGGGCCGCCGAACCTTCAATCAATCACCCAGGATTCAGCGGGCAATGGCGAAACCACCATTCACCTGACCAACCCCGCAACCAATACCTCAGGGCCGGTGACCGTGAATCTGTCTTCTGCAGATCCGACGGTGGTTTACATGCCCGCTTCGGTCACCATCCCGGTGGGATCGTCCAGTGCGGAAGCCGGTTCGGCTATCGGCAGCCTGTGGGGCCCTTCGCCTGCAAACAAGACCACCACGCTGACCGCCTCGACCACATTGAACGGCACGCCGGAAACTGTGACTCTGCCCATTACGGTAAGTTCGCCGGTGCCCGATCACCTCTATTGCAACGCTTATCCCTGCATCTTCATCGGCGGAGCGCAAATCAGCAACACGACCAGCGGCATCGTTTCAGGCATTGCCGGAGACTGGCCGATCTGGGGCGGTCCGGTTACTTTCAACTCCGATACTCCCTCCGCGGTTCCGAATCAGACCTTTGAAGTGGGCGGCAACAGCTATCCCGGTTCACCGGTTGTCAACGACTGGACCGGTCAACCTCCCATTGGCGGGCCGAACTGGTATGACGGCTTTACGCTGAATACCAATCCGGTCAACTATGCTACGGACGTCAACCTGACGGTGGTCATCAACGGCACTTCTCGTGGGCCGGGGGCCACGATCACGCTATTGCCTGCGTCGGGCGCCGGCTGGCCCGCGAACATTACAGTAGCCAGCGGAGCCAACCAGTCTTCTCCGGTGGGAGTCAATTTCGGCAATTCCGTGGTTGTGGCAGTGACGGATATGAACGGCATCCCGGTTTCGGGCGCAACGGTATCCATCTCGGGTTCCGGAGTGAACGGGACGACGGCTGTCACCACAGGAAATGGCACGGCAACCTTTGCGCTGGCACCGACAGCGTTGGGACTGTTAAGCCTGACGGCCAGCGTGGGTGGCGAACCGAATACGAACCCCACGGTCTCAACCGGCTTTACCGAGACTGGAGCACCCGGGTTCCTATTGTCGCTCCCCACGGGGCCGGTCGCGGTTTTGTATGGCGGCACGGGAACCTTCAGCTCTACGCTGACCAATTATGGCTTCGCGGGTGAGGTTAGCTTTAGCTGCGTGCAGACCACTTCGCTCAGCGGAGTAACATGCAGCGCGCCATCATCGGTTACTTTGACCAGCGCGGAGACTTCAGTGCCTCTCACAGTGACAGTTGCAAGCTCGGGATCGGCGCAAACACACCCATCGCCTTCTTTCCCGGGAACCCTGCCGCTTACCTCTCTCGCGTTCATCGCGGCGTTGTTCTGGAGAAGGAAAGGCGCCGCGAAACTGATGCTGGTTTTATTGGCTGCCCTGGCGATCTTCGGGATGAGCGCCTGCACCGGCAACATCAACCCCACAGCATCGGGACCTTCTGAAAACGCAGTATTCACGCTCACGGCCAGCGGCAACGGCCAAACTACAAGCACCACATTGAACTTGATTGTTAATCCATAAAACCTATTTATAGACAGCGATCATGGAAGGGGATGGGCACCAGCCCGTCTCTTTCCATGAGCCGAAATTGATTTGAGACATCCTTGCCGGAGAAAAGCGAACCGGTAAAAAATTACTTCTCTGATTGTTTTCAAGAAACAACATGGGATGAAGGGCTAAAAAAAACCGCAGTTCAAAGGTGCAAGCGGAAGAAGGCCGGCGACTGCACGTTAACTAGGATGCACTGATGACAATCTCGATCAGGTTCGGCGTTCCCGATACAATTGCGGCCTCGACAGCGGAGGCAATGTCGGTTGCCTTCTCGATGCGGCTGGCGCGCACTCCCATCGATCTCGCCAGCGCCAGATAGTCGATCGCTGGTTTTTCGATATCCATGGCAATGAATCTGTTGCTCTGCGCAGAAACGTAGTCTGACTGCCCCTTCATGAAGTTCTTGAGCACGTTGTATTCACGGTTATTCATCACGATGAAGGTGACGGGAAGATTCTGATGCGCGGCCGTCCAGAGCGCCTGCGGCGAATAAAGCGCGGCGCCGTCGCCGACCAGACAGACCACCGGCTGTCGACCCAGGCCGAGGGAGCAGCCGACGGCAGCTGGCATTCCCCAACCCAGGCCGCCGCCACGCAGGAACGAATATTGGTGCGGCGATGTGCTGTGGAGAAAACCCCGCACCTGAACGGAGGTTGCGATCGCCTCGTCTACGATGGGAGTCTCAGGCCTGATCGCCAGAACCACTTCGCGTGCAGCAACCAGCGGAGTCGTAACCGGCGCCCGCATCTGCGCGTCGGCCATCAGCGCCATCTTTTCGAGCCGCCTCTGCTGGAGGTGCCTCGCTTCCCGCCGCAATGACCCATAGGCTGCAGCCTTGGGCGCCGTTGCCGTCTCTAACAGCGGGGCCATCGCCTGCAAGGATGCCTTGATATCCCCGACAACCGAGAGCGGCGTCTCATAGGTCCGTCCCAAATCGCGCACGTCCGCCGACATTTGAAAGACCTTGCAGCCGTGAGGCACTGCGGAGCCTTCCGTATAGAGAATGGTAATCAGCGACTTGCCCCCCAGCGCGAATATCGCATCGTATTTGGAAAGCCTCGCGGCGATCTCGACGGCCTTGGTAGACAGGTTGCCGGCCCATAGAGGATGAGCGGTCGGGAATGGAATCCTAGACGGCCAGGAAGAACCATATACGGGTGCGCCCAGCGTTTGTGCCAAGGCCATCACATCCTCCGCTGCGTCGCTCCAGTAAACCTCGTCGCCGGCGATAATTGCCAAGCGTCCAGGCGCGATTGCGGCCAGATGAGCGGCCAGAACATCGAGCGAACCGGCAACTGGCCGGCGATCAATAACGCTTTGTTCGCCAATGCCGACCGCGCTCATCTCTTCCATCACGTCCATCGGCAGGGAGAGGAACACGGGTCCAGTTGGGGCGGCGCTGGCATCGTGGAAGGCGCGGCGCAGCAAGACTGGAAGCTGGTCGGCGTGAACCACCTCCTGCGCCCATTTCACCGCCGGCCGGGCGATTTGTACAAGGTCTCCCAGGAGCAGCGGGTCGGTGATTGTGTGACGCGAATCCTGCTGCCCGGCGGTCACCACCAGCGGCGTCTGCGAAATGGAGGCATTCAGCAAGTTGCCCATTCCGTGGCCCAGTCCGCCGGCGGTATGAAGGTTTAGGAACGCGGGGCGCCTCGCGGCTTGCGCATATCCATCGGCCATGGCTACCGCGCTGGCCTCCTGAAGCGCCAGCACATAGCTGATCTCGGGCGTCTCCAGGAGCGCGTCGATCAGCGGTAATTCCGTTGTTCCCGGATTGCCGAAGATATACTCAACCCCTTCGCTACGGAGAACCTCGAGAAGGACATTTGCGCCGCGGCGTTTTGGGGGCGCTTCAACGGATACGATCTGGCTCTTCACTACGGCTCCCTGTTGTTTCATCCACCATACAAGGCCACATTAGGCAGCTAGCGTGACCTAAAAGTCGTCTTTTTTGATGCGGTGCTTATGAATATACTATATTGTATCGTTATCGAAATCTCACAGTGCAAGCGGCTGCTTTATGGGACCGCAACAAATCGCTGGGCCCAATTATCTGCTATTTTCCAGAGGATATTGTTGATTAATCAAATCTGTGGTACCGTTATTGTTTATGAAGTTGAAAGCGGTCAGTCTACGCCCGATCCACAAGGATTCTGACTGCTGCGGATACATAAGCGGGGGTGCGATGGACCTGAGCCGCTGGGCGATGTCGGACGGTGCCGGGCGCAAAGTTCGAAATGGCCTGAACTTACCTACCGCACGAGGTTACTGCGCTAGATGGGGAATTGCAATTAAGACGAGGTGGCTTCAACCGGAAATCATTCTCGAGCGCGGAACTCGGTTCGCGGCGTATCGCATAGGGGGAGTTTTGGACGCATGATTTGATTCGATGTTTGCCCTTACCGGCGAGGGCCCGAGCGGCAGACCAGGCTCGCAGCTGCATTCATGCGTTGAGGCAATTGGAAGGTATTTTCAGCATTCAGAAAGAGTGAAACGAATGAAGATACAGCACTTGGCGGACGAAACGCGTTATCGCACGATGACCACTGAAGAGTTGCGCGAAACGTTTCTCGTTGACGACCTTTTTCGACCGGGGGAGATCGCTTTGACGTATATCGATCTCGATCGCACTGTAATTGGCTCAGCAGTGCCAATTGAAGATCCGCTGTTTTTACCTACCGACGATGCTTTCAGGGCTTCTTATTTTACCGAACGGCGTGAGTTGGGCCTTCTGAATATTGGCGGCACAGGCCAAGTGATGGTGAATGGCACTCCATATGAGTTGCAGAGGCTTGATGCGCTGTATGTTGGGCGCGGAAATGAAGAGATCGTCTTTTCCAGCGCCGACAAAGCGCACCCGGCGGAGTTTTATCTGCTGAGCTACCCGGCTCACGCGACGCATCCAACCGAGCTGATTCACTCTGCGGAGCAGCCTAAGAATACGCGCGGCGCCATTGAAACCGCGAATCTGCGTCAGATAACCAAACTGATTCACCTGGAAGGGACACGCAGCTGTCAACTGGTGATGGGCTTTACGGAGCTTGCCACGGGAAGCGTTTGGAACACGATGCCACCGCATACTCACATGAGGCGGTCGGAGGTTTACCTTTACTTTGGCATTGAACCGGATGAGCGGATTATTCACCTGATGGGGACGAACCACCAGACGCGCCACATCGTCATTGCTAACAAGCAGGCGGTGATTTCACCCGGCTGGTCAATTCATGCCGGAGTTGGAACCAGCAACTTTACATTTTGCTGGGGCATGGGCGGGGAAAATCAGGTGTATAACGATATGGACGCCTTGGCCGTCTCCGATTTGCTTTAGGGAGGAAGGACAGTGCCTTGATATTGGATCGCTTCAATCTGAAAGGCAAGGCCGCTTTGGTAACGGGATCATCCCGCGGGCTGGGCGCCGCGATTGCTTTGGCACTGGCGGAAGCGGGTGCCGACGTGGCGGTTCACGGCTCGCGCGAAGTGCCCGAAGTATCGCTGCTGATGCTAAGCAAGATGGGAGCGAATCCTTTTGCGGTGATTGGCGATGTGAGTCAGGCTTCAGTGTGCGAGCGCCTGGTTGAAGAGGTGGTCCACCATTTCGGATCCATAGATATTCTGGTGAATAACGCGGGAATTATTCGCCGCGCGCCCGGCGCCGAGCACTCTGATGAAGACTGGCAGGCTGTCATCGACACGAATCTTACCAGCGTCTTCCGCTTGAGTAAACACGCCGGGAAGCACATGCTGGCGCAGGGGTCGGGGAAGATCATAAATATCGCCTCAGTGCTGACCTTTCAAGGTGGAGTCTTTGTTCCATCGTATGCGGCGGCTAAGGGTGGCGTAGGGCAGTTGACGAAGGCACTAGCCAATGAATGGGCGGCGAAAGGCGTGAATGTGAATGCCATCGCGCCCGGTTACATGAAAACGGACAACACTGAGGCGCTGCGGGCCAACGCGGAGCGCGCCCGCCAGATCATAGAACGGATTCCCGCCGGACGGTGGGGTTGCCCTGATGATCTGTCGGGAGCGGTTGTGTTTCTTGCATCGAGCGCCAGTGATTATGTACACGGGCACGTGCTGGTGGTCGATGGCGGGTGGTTGAGCCGTTGATTTTTGTCCAAAAAGCGAACGGAATTGGAATCGGTTTTTCCGCTTGAGTTCGGAGGCGATCGATGCGGGTAGAAAGTGCCATCATGTTTATCTTTGCTTGTGTGCTACCTGCGGGAGCTGCACAGACGATTCAGGTGGATCACCTTACGCAAAGTCAGTTGCTCGAAAAAGCCCGGCAGCTTAGCGCAAAAGCGCACGGATCCGAAGGTGCGGCAAGCGTCAGGCTGAGTGAGTATCCAAACCATTTCACAATGATTTCGCTGCGCAACCAAGATGGCGGCGCCGAGATTCATGAAGACTATGCGGACCTCTTTTTTGTGGTAGAGGGGAGCGCTACGCTGGTGACCGGCGGCGCAGTGGAAGGCGGCGCATCGGTGAGCCGGGGTGAGATTCGAGGCAAATCCGTGCTGAATGGAACGCGAACAACTTTGAATCAAGGGGATATTGTCCACATTCCCGCGACTGTGCCTCACCAGCTTCTGGTGCCCCAAGGCGGGATGTTCGTCTACTTCGTCGTCAAAGTGAAGGAGAAGTAGCGGCCGGTTCTTAGATGCTTTCGATTGCCGGCGATCTGAGCGGAATTTCGGTCACTTACAGCCGCAGGACCTGCGCAGGACCAACTCGACGGGGAAGAGGATTTTGACCGTTTTCTGGTCGGGCGATTGATTCGCCTGCGAACCGGTGATCTTGTTAAAGAGGATTTCAGCGGCCGTGCGCGCCATCTCTGTGGGAGATTGACGCACAACGGTAAGCGGGGTGCCCAGCACCTCGGCCAACTCGAAGTCGTCGAATCCGACCACTGCGAATTCCTCCGGCACGCGTGCCTTTTGCAGGTGGAGCGCCTGGATGAGGTACACGGAGGAAATCCGCTTTATGGAGAATATTGCGGTCGGTCTATCGTTGCTGGTCATCCAGCGAAGCACAAGCGCTTGCATCGCTTCCAGCGAGTCCACATCGGTCGAGAGAATCGGCTGGAGGCCGGCGTCGCGCATGACATGCTTATAGCCCTCGATCCGCTCGCGCACGGTGTAGCTGCCGGACTCAAAGCCAACGCAGGCAATTTTCGTATGGCCATGTTCGATCAAATGGCGAACGCCCTGCTCCGCGCCTTCTCTGTTTTCAACCAGCACCGCATCCGCCTGCAGTCCGCCGACAGGCCTGTCGAGCGCGACCACCGGGATACCGTTTTCCTGAAGCATCTGTAAGCGCCTCCCGTCACTGCCTGAAGTGACAATGAGCAGCCCGGCGATCTGGTGCTTTGAAATCGACTCCAGTTGTGCTTCCTCAACAGCCGCGCTTTTTCCTGTGGCAACCACGACAGTTTGATAGTTGTTGCGAATCGCAACATCCTGTACAGCATGAAAACAACTGGAGAAGAAGTCGGAGAGGTCGGGAACGACCAGTCCGATGGTCCGGCTGGTGCGGCCCTTAAGCATTCGCGCGGCATCGTTGGGCGTATAGCCAGTCTTGGCGATGGCCTTCATGATTTTTGCGCGCGTGGAAGCTTTGACGCTGGGGTGGTTGTTAATCACGCGAGAAACGGACATGACGCCGACTTTAGCTTCTCTGGCAACGTCGACGATTGTGGGCGGCCTGTCGACTCGAGATTTTTTGGGAGACTTCATTTCGTGAACCTTATCGAATATTTCACATTATAATACACATTCGCAAAAGTGGGATTCTAATAAATTGCATAAAATGAAGAACATAATGAGCAATGATTTTACCATAAAGTCGAAATCAATTTACGGAAGTTACCGGCGTGCGGGAAGATCTGATTGACAGCCTCTCAGGGGATCTTCTGAATCATATGCGCGCGGTCGAGGATCGCAAGCAGCGCATAGTAATTGTCAACGAGGAAGCCCTCATATCCGTGTGCGCCCCCTTGCCAGTCTTTCCAGTCGTACGTGAGTCCATCGGGCGCGCGCCCGGAAAATTCCTGACGGGAGAATGCGTCCAGCATTGGCATCATGATTCTGTCGCCCTTTTGTGTTTCACCCAGCTGGTAGAGCGCGGCAATGGTGAAGTATGCGTGGCAAGCTGTTGCTCCGCCATTTTCGTAGATTTGGAAACCATCGCTGCCATCCTCACGCACGGGAGCGCCAAAGCGCGGATCAGGCTCGACATAATCGGCGCGGCGGATGGGCAGCAGGTTGCCTGGAAGTCCAAGAACAAAATTTGAGTAACCGGCGCTTTGCATCTTGAGCCAGATTCGATCCATGACTTGGCGCGAGAGTTGTTCGTCAATCAGGCCGTAGCGGACGGCGATTCCATTCACAAAAGGAAAGTAATAGTTGTGCAGTTGGCCATCGCTGCTGCGCCACCCCGCAAGAACTCCCGCTTCCTGATCAAGAAAGGCCGCGGCATAGGCATCGCGAATCTCGTTGGCGCGTTTGCGATACCTTTGAGCATCGGCTGTTTCACCAATGCGATCGGCAAGCGCGGCCATGCTGCGCAACGCTCGATAACCCAATGCGTTGGAGTAAGCATCCTGATGGCCGAAGCCGATCGTGTCCCACCAATTGGACGGGCGCACGGTCAGCGTCGCGGTCCATGAACCGGAGTTGCCGCTGATGGGATATTCAAGCAGCGGGCTTCCGTCCGGGTTGGGTGCCGTCATTGAATCGGCCCACTTGCGCAGAACCTGGTAATTTTTCCGCAGCCACTGCTCGTCGCCGCTTCCATCGGCATAATCGTAAGCTGAGATCAGCAGGGAAGGAAACGTGTCGAGAGTGGGATAAGGATAGTGTTCTACGGGGTCACTGTTTGCGCTCCCGGGATCTTCGAACATTTTGTAGCCAGGCATTCCGTAGGAGACGAAGCCGGCGAGGTAACGATCGAGGGTCTCGCGCACAAGGTCGAGCGCGGTCAGCCCTTTTACCAGTTCCGGCGTATAGCGCGCCATATCGCTGTATTTATAGAGAACCAGTGCGCAGGGATCGCTGGCGGCATGGTTGGCCAGAACATGCAACTCCGCCTGTAGCTGGAAAATATCCAGAAAGTCGCGACGAAAGCCGTCGAAGCGCTTGTCGTCTTTATCCATACCAGGATTGCAGGATAGATAGCGGCTGTTTCCAGCGTATACTCGAGTACTTTGTGTGCCGCACTGGCGGCGGGGAAGGTAACCGTAACAATGCCTTTGGGGGTGCGATGGGCATCGTAGCGCAGTGCCGCGGAGTTATCTGCCGACGCATACACGCGCATCGAACCCATGCCTGGGAGATGCAATACGGCAGGCAGCGCAATATCTCCCGCGGGTGTTACGTGGCCTAGTAGTGTCGCATGAGTCAAATCAGGATTGAAGCTCCAGGTGATGGCTTGTCCGGCTTGGCTCCCACGGTAGATGCTGCGCATGCGCAGCCGGTTGCCTTCGCAGCGCATCTCCCACACCGAGTGACCAGGGTCGGAAGCGAGAGCGTAGCGGAGCCAGCCGCCGTGCTGGCTGAGCTTGTACTGAATTCGCGGTGTGCCCGCGTCAACGATTGGGCTTGCGCGGAAGCTGCCGCGCTGAAGCGAATCGACGCTGAGGGCGCTCACTCCCGGCTGGCGTTCATCGAAAGTGATCTTCAGGGAGGGAGTCTGGCGCTGGAGCGCGCCGGATGGGGCAGGCACGGCGTTTTGCGCCAATCCATCGCCGGACCGCGTCAGGGAAAGCAAACAGGATGCAAAGAAAATCCAGAATCTCACACTTCTACCTCAAACGCTTAAAAAAAATTGATGACATGTTGAAGGTAACGGGCAACGGAAAGGCTGGACGATAGGACTCATCGCTTGACCCAGCGGATGGCAATTGGATGTTGCATCATATTCAGTTGCAATTTGAGGTAGTCGTTCCAATCCATCGCCGTGGGCATGTCGGCCTTCGACCAGCCAGAGCCGGCAAGATAGGTGAACGGCTCACCGGAGTGGCGCGTGAAAATCAGGAGCGCGTGGCCGGCAGCGGCGAGGGTACGTGCGTGCTCCCCGGGCAAGGCTACCAGGCCGGTGGCGATTTTTCCCGCAGACGGAATCTGTGGAGTATCCCAAACCGAGGCGATGCTTCCCTGCAACAGGAAACTCCGCGCCGGCTCCTTCATGCACAGCGATGGCGGCGGCGAGATCGAGAGTGCCGCTTCCATTCCACGTGTAGATTGACTCGATTCTGTTCATATGGGTGCCCGCATCGAGCGTAATTCTCTTGGTCTCGGTGACTTCGATTCCGTTTGCATCCCATGGGGCGTACGAGACCTGAAAAGAAAAGCGAATGGGTCCGCTGCCGAGCATGCGCAGCTTCGTATAATTCTTTGAGACGATCAGCTTGCCGCCGGCGAAGACGGCTGTCCCGCCGCAACCGCGGCTGGCGCCGACGTAATAGGAGTCCAGCCCCTGGCCATTGTCTACGTGATAGGTCAGAGCGGGGTTGTGAGTGCGTGAGCCTTCTGTGGCCCGCTTGTAAAAATTGTCGATCACAAAGTTAGGGATTCGCTTGGACCATACATCGATGCCCGACGTGATCTCTCCAGTCGCCTGCAGTGCCGGACCGTAGATGCGATAGGCCGACCAATTCGTTTCCCAGGCGAAGTCGTCCTTGCGCTCGGGAGCTTCTCGCCCGAAGACCAAAGCTGGAAGTGCTTGAGCATTCGCGTCGATGCGAAACCTGATCAATTGCCGGTCGTGAGCGGTCAACTGAACCAGAAGCAGCAGGAGATTTGGAGGCGCGTCCGGGTCGCTGCCGTAAAGTTGGGTTGGAATTCGCTTGCCGGTCGCGGCGTTCTCAGCAAAGATGGAAGTCGCCTGGGCGGCCGGAAGATGAAGGTGATCCAGAACCTGCCGCAGCGGAAGTTCAAGGACTTCCTGCGACCGATCAGCATTGAGGGGGTTGGCAATCAGCAACTTTTGCGCTGGCGCGGACTGCGTTGTGGCTGCGAAGACGATTGCGAGCAATGCGATAAAAACTCTCACAGGTATCTCTTTCTGAATTTGTCGATCATGCCGGCTAGCGCGCCAACTGATATGCCTCTGATCCGGCCAATAGAAATGCGCCCGTACCGAACACATAGCTCGCCGTGGCGGGGTAATCTCCGGGGGCTGTTCCCGCTGTCTGAATGCAACCCAGACGACCATCCTGGTAGATGTGCGCCACGAGCCCGAACCACGCTCTTTTAATTACCGGAAGATATTTTTCGCGGTCTAGAATGCCATTGTTGACTCCATAGGCAAGTGCATACACGTAAAACGCGGAGCCCGAGTTTTCCGGCAGCTTATAGGACTCTGCATCCAACAGTCCCGTGCGCCATAAGCCGTCATTGCCTTGCAGCGAAGCAATTTCTGCTGCCATTTCCTTGTATTGGGCAAGGTATTTTGGTCGCGTTGGGTAATCGGTAGGCATATCGGAGAGCACGCGAACCATCGCGGCCATCACCCAGCCATTGCCGCGCGACCAGAACAGACCTTTGCCATTAGCTTCGAGTTTTCCAATGAATGTGGCATCACGATGGAAGAGATGAACATCACGATCGTAGAGCTGATCGGAGATAGCCCACCATTGCCGGTCCATGAAGTCAAGGTATCTGTGATCTCCCGTAATTCTGTAGAGCTTAGTCAACACGGGTAAAGCCATGTACAGAGCATCGCACCACGACCATAACGGGGCCTGCTTGTCATTTGGCACTAGCATGATGGAGTCCATGCGCTCGCGCGTGGGCGCAAGCATCGCTGGATCGCGATATCGCTGGTACAAGTCCAGGTAGGCTTTTCCGATTGCCTGATCGTCCGCATGGACCGGGCGTGGACCGGGTTGCCACTGGAACTTCTCAGCCATGCGCTTTACAGCCTGATGGTACTTTTTTCCGCCGGCGGAGTCAGGCACCGCCAATAACCCGTCATAGAGTGTTGCAAAGGTCCATTTTTGATTGAAGTTGACGGTGGAGCGATTCAATTGCCAGTCCGCCACCTTTTGCATGGCACGTCGAATATCTTTTCGATCAAATTTTCCGGAAACGTCGGTTGCAAATGGCAGCGCCAGGGAAGGCGCGTCCCCAACAGTCGGCAACATATCGATGTCGGTTATTTGTGTTTGCGCATACAATTCCGGGATTGAACTGACGAGCAGAATGGCAAGACTTATGACAAGGTGTTTCCGGGCGGACTCTATCCATCCGTAAACTCTCAGGGGCCTGTGCGCTCGAATGAAAGTATCGAATCTCATCATTATCTCCATCATCACTCGATGCTCGAGAGGCTGCGCAACTTCTGAGGTGTGCGCCGGAATCCGCGAGTAAGTACGGTCAGATAGATGAGACCGATTCCCAGCCAGCAGAATCCTGCCACACGGGCTTTAAAGCTGAGGTTGAACCACACATAAGTACACACCAAAGTACCCGCCAAAGGAAAGAGCAAGTTGGTAAGAAGGGCGTAGCCGGCTCGCTCATGCAGGCGAAAGTAGAAATGACGGATGACGCTCAGATTAACCAGGATAAAGCCAATAAACGCGCCAAAGTTTAGCAGTTCCACTACCAGTTGAAAGCGCATGACGAGCGAGCCGATGAGGGAGATAAATCCCATTACATAGATGCCGCGAACTGGAGTAGAGAATTTTGGATCGACGTGGGCAAAGATGCGGCGGGAGATTACGCCGTCGCGACCCATCCCCAGCAGAAGACGTGAGGCTCCGGCCTGGCCGGTGAGAGCGCTGGCTACGCCTGCAACCAGAAGAATGAAGATCAGGGCGCCCATCATCCATGCGCCTCCGGCGGTGTTGGCTATGTCGAGAATTGCGGTCTCCGGATTTGGAAAGGTATGAAAGTCGGGCCATACCAGAGCCGCGAGGTAGACGGTGATTACGCAAAACACGGTCTGAATCAGGCATACCAGAACGGTGGCGATGGAGATATCACGCTCAGGGCGGATGGTATCCTCGGCCAGGGTAGAGATCGCGTCGAAGCCAATATAAGAAAGGCTGGCAATGGCCGCGCCCAGCATCAATGGGCGTAGTGAAAAGGTTTCAGGGTTATAGAAAGCGGGTAAAGTGAACAGGCCGGCTACGCCGCGGTGCATGATGACCCATCGGGCTGAGACGATGACAAACAAAATGGCGCATGCGGTCATCAGCGCCATCATGACGTTTCCTGCCCGCGTCGTAACGCGAATGCCGCGTACGTTGATGACCGTGATCAGGAGGGTGCAAAGAATCGCCCAGACAAAATAAGGAACCTGCGGGAGCATCCGGTTAGCGGTGAGCGCGACGTAAACTACGCTGAGCAAAGGGATGAGGAAGTAGTCGAGGATCATTGCCCATCCGGCGATAAAGCCGATGTTGGGATGCAACCCTTGTTGGGCGTAGGTATAAGTCGACCCGGCGGAGGGAAATGCCCCCGACATTTTTCCATAGCTGGCAGCGGTGAAGAGCATGGCGACCATGGCCACCAGGTAGCTAAGCGCCGCATGACCGCGCGAGGTCTGCTGCACAATACCGAAGACGGGGTATGCAGCGGTTGGACCGAGAAGGACGAGCCCATAAAGGATCAGATCGCGCCTGGAGAGGATTCGTCTTAGTGACGGTTCATCAGTTTTGGAGTTCATCAATGGCATTCTCCCGGGAAGGCCGGGCGTTCTCCCGGCGAGGGAGGACCGCTGGGTACGTTCATCAAAAGTTGCGGCATATTTCGAGAGGATACGTCGGATTGGCCGAATCGTCAACAGAACCGGATGGCTCTATCCAGGCAAATAATGCAGAAAGGACGCTTCTCTCTCTTGCTTTTTGTTATTATCTTGTGTACAAGAAGGCATAGATAACGATAGCCATTCCTTTGGTTGCAGACGGACGGAGTAAAGGGGCTTCCGGTTGTAAACAGGGAAGGCGAGGGACCCAGGCCGGGCAACTCTTGACGAGGCTGACAAGAATGGAAACCCGCCTGACAGCGAGGTGCAATGTGGGATTATATGGATGCCTGAGGCACCCAGCATTGAATTCAGCGTGCGGGTGTTTGTGGTCGACATTCGCGCTTGGCGTGGCTCTCTGCGGCGTCGCGGCTGGGCAGGATCTGCGCATGCAATGCGGGGCAAATAGCAAAACTCATATTGAGACTATCGATTCCGCTCATGCTACATATTCGATTCGCATGGGCGGCGCGATTGATGGAGCGATGACGCGAGATCCGATCGGGTATTGGGCTTACGACCAATACTGGGAGCCGAATGTTTCGGTTCGGCTGGAAAATACCGGCGATACGCCAGTGGTGAATCCGTGGATTCAGCGCCAAGGGGCTATCGATACGCAGAGCCTGAAGTCGATCGTCGATTCTATCGTTAAGCCGGAGATGAGCGATAAGGAAAAGGCGCGGAGGCTGTGGGAGTTCGATATTCACAATCGCTTTCATGCCACTTCGCAGGACGATGAAGTAGGCGACGTTGTGAAGCGCGTGAATGTTTATGGATACTCGCTGTGCTACGACGCCAGCAAAAACATCAGCGATCTGTGGCGCGCGGCGGGACTCAAGGTCAGGCAGGGTTTTCCCAACGGGCATAGCCTGGCAGAGGTTTATTATGACGGCGGCTGGCACGAACTCGATTCCGATGAGAGCATCATTTCGCTGCTGAGAGATAACGAGACCATCGCCTCGGAGGCGCAGGTTGTGGCCGATCACGATCTGCTGAAGCGCACCCACACCTATGGGCCGCTGGCCAACGACAACAGGCTGGGCGATGAGTCGGGTGCAGCGCTGCTTTATTGGGAAGGCGAGCGCACGGGCGAGCAGCCCAGCCTTACCAAACACAATATGAATTTCACTCTGCGCCCCGGCGAGTCGATTACCTGGGCGTGGAATCCGGCCAATCTCTACCATGCCATGCCGTTCTCGTTTGGGGGCGGCGATGCGGATGCCTGGAACAAGCAGTGGCGGGTGATTGCGCATGTGATGGATGGAGAGATGACGTATTCGCCGGAGCTGCGCAACTCGTCCACACTTAATTATCTGAAGACTGCGGGAGTGGAAAGCAAAACTGGCAAGT
The DNA here is from genome assembly GCA_963839225.1 of uncultured Acidobacteriaceae bacterium. GTDB lineage: Bacteria > Acidobacteriota > Terriglobia > Terriglobales > Acidobacteriaceae > Telmatobacter. The sequence goes on along the minus strand of CAWIVA010000033.1, from coordinate 53,186 downwards.
TCGGCGACGGCTTGTATCTGACGGGAAGCACGGGCACGGTGGATGTGCCGGTCAGCAGCGCATATCCTGTGGTGGGCGGACGGCTGGACGTGGATATTGCGCGCCTGAACCTGGATGCCGAAGAAGTGGCGATCTCGATCAGCTTCGATGAGGGGAAGAGTTGGAACGCTGTGCAAGCGAGCTTTCCCAGCGATTACAGCCGCATGTACGTGGATCTGAATCCGTTCTTCAAAAAGACAGATCCGGCTCGCTATGAATATATTCTTCGCTTTACTTTGCGCAGCCGGGCAACCCACCCCGCGGTTATGCTCAAGGGATTCTATCTCCGTTCAACGTTGCAGATGGCGCCGCTGGCGATGCCCGGGGTTGTGTTGGGTGAAAACAATTTCACCTATACGGATGATAGTTCCGGACCTCGAAGCGTGAAGGTCACTCACACGTGGAATGAGTGCGACGCGAAGATCGATCTTCCGTCCGCACCGATTGCACTGGCCCCGGGAAACGGCAAGACTTACCCGGGAACGCGCGTCAAGTTTCAGTGGGAAGCGGACTCCGCGTCAGCCGTGGACTACGAGTTTGAGTTGAGCGAATTTGCCGATATGCGCTGGGCGCTGTCGCCGAACTTTCATAAGCTGATCAGCCGTACTGCGGACAGGGGAACCACTTCATACACGCTTCCGTCCGGCGGGCTTTTGAATCCGGGCCAGACATATTACTGGAGGGTCCGCGGAAGAAGTGCGGCCAGTGTTTGGGGCGCATGGTCGAAGACGGCCTCTTTCTCTGCGGAGGCGCCGGCTGTGCCTACGAATGTTCAAGCCAGTTTCGATCGTGATCGCCGTACAGCACGGCTGGCGTGGCAACCGGGAAAAGGCGGGACGAAGGCAGCGCGCTATCGCATTTATGGCAGCGAGGAGCGAGGATTCTCAGCCAATGCCAGACCCTACGAATACAATGCCGGGCTCGAAGGAATCCGGCAGGCTCCGGGAAATCTATTGCTGGAGACGCAAGGGCCGGGGGAGAGCATCGTTCTTCCCGAGGATCTCTGGCGGCCTTATTATCGCGTCGAAGCTGTCGATAATCAAGGGCGTGAGAGCGGCGCATCGGCGATCGGCGAGCTGCCGCATCCGCTGATTGCCAGCAGGGAACTGCCACCCGCCGTCCGGATGCACATCTACGAGGCGCGAATCAGGACCAGCGCATCGATCGGTCATTTCGTTTCCGCAGATGAAAACGGGCAGTCATACCAGACGAAGTTCCGCAGTGGCGACGAGTACAGCTTCAGCCTGACCGGTGCGCCGGAGGGAGTTTCAATCGACGACACAGGCCTGATCTCTGGTTTTGTGGAGGAAGCGGCAAAAGATCGCTACGAGTTGACCGTGAGCGTGAAAAGCAAGACCGGCGGCGTGGGAGATTCGGTCAGATTTCTTCTGCAAATTCAAAGAAGATAGCCACAAGGAAACGCTTGGGAGAAGCTTTGCCCGGACTGGGCGAAGCTCTTGCTATAGAAACAAGGGTGTTGTTAACCTGAATCAATAACGTTATGCATTGGATCTATCTGCTCACTGCCGATGATCGCCCACGGGTCCAAACCAGGATCTTGCAGGTTCTGGACAATCAGAGGATCTGCGTCGATTCGTTTGTCTCGGCCAGGCTTGGCGACGAAGTTTATTTGCGTATCTTTGCAGACACTGGCGAGTGCGAAGGCATGCGGCTGAAAGCGCTGCTTCACCGCATTGAGGACGTAAAGACGATCACTGCCGCTGAGAACGGCACAGGAGAGAAAAGCACCATGCTGTTCACTATTGCCTGCCCGCAGCGAGAGCGCGCTTCGTTGCTGGATACGCTGGCGGCGCTGGGAGCAGCGGTTGTTCTCGTTACCCCAACCCACATAGCCTTTGAGACTGCCGGAAGCGATGAAGAGAATGCGAGGCTAAGAGAGACCCTCAGTCATCATTGGCCGGTGGAGCAGTTTGGTTGATGGAGCAATGGAGAGATCGATGGATTGCGGACAAAGCTTGAAGCCTCATGTTCAGATAAGGATCGCAGTCGACAAGGCGGACGGCGTTTAAGGCGAGAGAAGTAAAAACAGGGGGCACGGCATGAACAAGACTTGCAAGGTGGCGATAGCTTCCGATCTTTCCGGATTCAATTTGAAGCAAGCGGTAAAGAGGTCTTTGATTGTAGACGGGTATGCAGTGGAAGACGTTGGGCAGATTAACCCGTCGGATTGCGTGCCTTATTACGAGGCGGCATCTTCTCTGGCAAGGGCATTGCAGTCCGGGGTCTGCGAGCGGGGAATTGTGATCTGCGGAACGGGGGCTGGGGTCAGCTTGATCATCAATAAATTCAGAGGCATTTACTGCGTCGCCTGCGAAAGTGTTTTCACCGCGCAAAGAATTTCGCTAATCAACAATGCCAATGTTCTGGCCATGGGAGAAAAAGTTGTGAGCCAAGAGAGGGCTTGCGAAATGGCCAGGGAATGGCTCAACGGAGTGTGGTGCGAGGGCTTCGACGAACAGAGGAGGAAGAACAACGAACGCGGCTTTGCCGTTTTGCAGGAGATCGAGAGCCGGAACTTCAAATAGCGGCCTGGTATTAGCTTGAGGAACGCAATGAAATTGGCCATCACCATCGCCAAGGAAGCAGCCGCGCAGGCTCCGTTCGTATTGCGTGGGGGCTATGCCGAGACGATTCGCGAGGCGGCCCGGATTGGCTACGATGCTGTGGAATTGCACGCTCCCGATCCGCTGGAAGTGAACGTCGAGGAGATCAGAACGGCCTGCGAAGCTTGCGGCGTAAAGGTGTGCTCGATTGGAACAGGTCTTGCATTTGTGCGCGAGGGAATCACGCTGACCAGCCGCGATGAATCGAATCGGTTGCGCGCACACACAAGGCTGCAGTCTTTTATTCGCCTTGCTGAATCCCTGGGCGGAGTGGTTATTATCGGGTTGATCAAAGGCCAGGTCAGGGACAGCGAAGATCGCGCCACCTATGAACGGCATCTGACTGAAGCCCTCGGCGACTCCGCGGCGACAGCACGGCAATGCGGAGTAACCCTGGTGATTGAGGCGATCAATCGCTACGAATGCGACTTCCTGAACAACATTCAAGAATGCGCTCGATTCATAGAACGATTCGATCGAGAACATGTGAAATTGCACATCGACACGTTTCACATGAATATCGAAGAAGACGATATTGGTGGGAATATTCTGGCGGCAGGCAGTCGTATTGGCCATGTGCATGTTGCAGACAGCAATCGAGGTTATCCCGGTAGCGGGCACTACGATTTTGCGGAAACCATCTATGCTTTGAGGGAGGTGGGTTACCACGGCGCACTTTCCGTCGAGTGCCTGGGTTTGCCAACGCGGGCAGAAGCGGCATGGGGAGCCCTTCGTTTCCTACGCCGTACCATTGCAGCCGGATAGCGCCGAATCGCACGCTGGTTGGGGACAAATTATGGAGGGTTATGAAAAACCGACTCAGTTTTGCGCCTATTGACCGAATCGAGACGGAGCTGCTGGTCGTGCCTGCTGCCGATATGCAAACCTCCCATGTGAACGGCGTAAAGGCTGCTCCTGCGCTGCTCACCTCGAGTGAGAAAGTGAAAGTTGCGGCAGCGGAAGTGCTGGCCGGTGGGGAATTCAAAGCCGGAGCCAATGAGACATTGTTGTTGCACGCCCCTCCCGGTTTGGCGGCCAGACGGCTTCTCCTCGTAGGGATGGGCAAACTGAGCAAGGTCAACGTGAACAGCATCCGCGATGCTGCCGGAACAGCCGTTCGCTTTGCCAAGCCGCGCGGTATCCGCGAACTGGTCTTTGCGTTGCCTGGGATCGAATTGCCCGCTGGTCTTTGCGCCCGAGCTGCCGTGGAAGGTGCGATTGCGGGCGACTTTGATCCCGACACTTACCGTACCGATCGCAAGGATCGGAGGGTTACCACCTTCGCACTTGCGGTACCGGAAGACGAGGATAAGGCTATCCTGGAAACTTCATTTGCCGAGGGAGTGATCGCAGGCGAAAGCCAGACTTTTGCCCGTGAGTTGGTTAACGAGCCCGGGAATAAGCTGACGCCTACCATCCTCGGACGACGTGCCGTAGCAATGGCAGCCGAGGTTGGACTCAGCTGCGAGGTCCACTCCACCGAAGAGATTCATGAGTTGAAGATGGGAGCTTTCTGGGGTGTATCGCAGGGCTCCGAAGAGCCTCCTGCACTGATCGTTTTGCGCTATGAGCCACAAGGCGTTACGGATGGTCCAGTGCTTGGACTGGTGGGCAAGGGAATCACATTCGATGCAGGAGGCATCTCCATCAAAGCTTCGCACGGCATGGAGAAGATGAAGGATGATATGGCCGGCGGAGCGGCTATGCTGGGCGCAATGCGAGCCATCGCCCTGCTCAAGCCCAGAGTGCGCGTCATCGCTGTGATCTGCGCGGCGGAGAATATGCCGGGTGGCAAGGCGCAAAAGCCCGGCGACGTGCAGACAGCCATGCCGATTACGCTTGGGAAGCCCGGCAAGACCATCGAGATCATCAACACCGACGCGGAGGGGCGGCTGGTACTGGCCGACGGCCTAACCTATGCCCGTCGGCTCGGCGCTACGCACTTAATTGATGCCGCAACCCTCACCGGCGCATGCATCCAGGCTCTGGCCGCGGTCTATGGAGGCGTGATGTCAAACGACGAGGCTACCTACGAGAAGTTCGTCGAGGCCCTCAAAATTTCCGGCGAAAAAGTACTGGCGGCTGCCGCTGGGCGAAGAGTTTGCGGAAATGATGAAGTCTGACATTGCCGATATCAAGAACTCCGCGGGCGACCCCGGCGACGCAAGTACCGCCGCCGAACTGCTCAGGCTCTTCGTCGAAGACACTCCCTGGATTCACCTCGACATCGCCGGAGTGGCCTGGATTGAAGAAGACCGGCCCTACATGGCCAAAGGCCCCAGTGGAGTTGCAGTGCGGTCAATTCTGGAGTGGGTCAGGCGCTACTAGCGATTTGCGGGATGCTTTCAAGGCGCAAACCAGCCCTGCTGGAAGACTTCCTGCGTATGATAACGTTCCTGTTGATATACGCGGACTCCGGAGCTCCTGTCAACAAACCTACGCGGGGACTGCTAGCAAGAGTCCATATGAGTCTGTTCAAGGTCACATGCTTTCTCACGGGAAAAAACCCCAATCAAGAATCACCGATGACCGTGTTCGGGTCCCATGACATTCGTCAAATCTTCGTCACTCAAATGAAAGAATTGCGCTCGGGAAATAGATCGTATCGTACTTAAGATTAATAAGATAGGGGATTTATTCTCAGTATTTCCCGTGATCTGTTTTTAGAAACTGCAAGGTGGTTGCTCATGGGAGGCAAACAAAAACCTCCCAATCTTGCAGTTTCCTATTGACAAGAGATTTACAAATTGTCATTATCGTTATCGATTTCGAATTTCAAGACAGCTCGTTCTGAAATTGCGGGATAGCTCTACGTAATAATTCAGGAGGATAGAGATGATTCGCAGAATGCTCAAGAGTGCCTTTCTGCTGGTAACGTTCTTTGCATTTGTCCTGTGCTCTAACGGTCATGCCCAGAATAATAACGGCACGATTCGCGGCACCGTCACAGACAGTACAGGGGCCGTGCTTACCAACGCGAGTGTAGTTCTGGTCAACGTGGGTACTGCGGAACAGAGCAGCCAGCTGACGAACAAGGATGGATACTACACGTTTACTGACCTCGCACCGGCCGATTATACGGTCAAAGTCACTGCACCCGCATTTGCGCCCTGGGAAGGCAAGCTCACCCTGCGAGTCGCGCAGGAGGCCGTGATTAACGCTAAGTTGAAGCCGGGCTCGGTGTCCGCATCGATTACGGTGACAGACGTTACGCCGGCCATCGATGCGGCCGACGGAACCATCTCCGACGTCAAGGAAGCAACACGCATTGAAACTATTCCGGTGGAAAACAGTGACTTTCTCAATATTCTGAATTTCAGCCCCGGCGTGGTGGCGAACAGCTATGGCGGGCAGGGCGCTGGCTATACGCGTGTAAACGGCATCCCTGGCGGCTCGGTCACCTTCTATGTTGACGGCCAGTCGGCGAATGACCGGTCTACTAACGACATGCAGGGCACGCCGCCGGCTTTGCAGACCATTCAGGAACTCAAAGTCACCACCTCCAACGGCAGCGCGGAATTCTCCACTCCCGGCGTTGTCGACGTGGTGACCAAGAGCGGCACCAACAACTTCCACGGCCAGTTGCGTGAGATCTACCAGACCGGCGGATTCTCGGCTTTGGGATTCAATAATATTACCAGCCACCTGGTACATAACGATTTTGGCGGTCAGCTGGGGGGCCCAGTCCGCATTCCTCTCCTCTACAACGGCAAGAACAAGACCTTCTTCTTCTTCGATTACAACAAGATCATCCAACACAGTTTCGGATCGGATGAAGAACTTCTCCCGCAACAGGACTGGACGCAGGGGAACTTCACAGATTATATCGACGCCTACGGCAACCCCGTTACGATCTATGATCCATTGACCGGAGTGTACAATCCGGAGACCGGCTACGTGCAACGCTCTCCAATGGTGAATCAGTTTGCGAATGGTACGAACCCCCCAGGTACTCAGAATGTGATCGACACCAGCCGTGAAAGCAAGCAGGCGGCATTTGTCCTTGGCAATATTCCCGCTCCCAACATCAATCTCGGCGGCAACAACCAACCTCTCGTCGGCGACTGGAACTGGGGCGTGGACTGGAGGAACCCCAACGCGAACGTTGCTTCCAACACGATACGGTACACGGCGAAAGTGGACCAGTTGTTCGGCAAGAATCTGCTCTCTGCGCGTTACACCTACGTAGTGGCAACTACACAGTCACCGTCTTTTGGCGGCAATTCCGGCACCTTCGGTACCCGCGAGGAACACCGAAATGCCGGTCACAATGGAAGCCTGTCCTTCACCTCGCCGATCGGCGCGCGCGCGGTCAACGAGGCCCACATAGGCATTCAGCTCTTTGATATGGCCAGCGGCCCTGTGCCGCAGCCGAACGTCATCGCTGGTCTTCAATCGGTAGGGATACCCGTCTATCCGGGCCTCTACGATTGGCCGGGCATCTACTGGGGCGACCAGAACCAGTTTGCGCTGGCTGGATTCGCTGGACCGAATGTCAAGGGACAACCCAACTCAAACGTTAGCGCCGGCGATAGCTATTCCTGGACGCGCGCCAAACATGAGGTGAAAGTCGGTTTCGGGGTGACGAACTATAGAGACATTACCCAGGAATTTCAAAACCCTGGCGGCAACGTAGGTTTCAGCGGCGACTTTACCGCCCTTCAGCCCCCTGGCACGTCTCTGGTGCAGAACGCTTCCAATTATGCTACATATGCCCAACCCGACACAGGCGCAGGCCTGGCCGACATGTATCTGGGACTACAGGATTACAGCTATTACCAGATCACACCTGTTTTCCATACCCACCAGACCGACTACCACGCGTATGTACAGGACAACTGGAAGATGACACCCCGCCTGACCGTGAACCTCGGCCTGCGTTGGGAATACTGGAGCCCGTACACGGATGCAGATGGCCTTTCGGCCGATCTGAGCTTCGACACTAATACGCAAGGCGCCTGCAGCGTGCCCTATTCCGTGACTAGCGGTCAAACAGCCAACGGGCCCGCATCTGCCTGCGTGGCGTCCGGAACGTCTGGATTCCCATCGTGGTATGTTCAGTCGCAACCGACGCTAGTGATTCCCAATTCAGGGAAAGGTCAGAACCCGTCGTTGATTGCGGCGTACGAAGGTTCGGGAGTGGCGATTGAAACGGCCAGCCAGGCCGGATGGCCGGCCTCGCTGTGGAACATGCCGAAGTATAACTTTGCGCCGCGGCTTGGACTTGCCTATCAGCTTAACGACAAGACGGTCATGCGCGGCGGCTACGGCATGTACGAGTGGACCATGCCGCTGATGCAGTATCACCAGAACACGCGCGACAACATTCCGTGGAATCTTGGTGTTTTCGCCTCTACGGATAACGCTTACGAGTTGCAGTCGGAAATCGCGTTCCCGTTCGGTCCCAACTACTTGAGCAACCAATGCAATTGCGCAACGTTGCCGTCAAACTATGTGAATCCGCGCTCCTATGGCACGGACTTCATCACTCCCGCGCTCTCGCCGCTTTACAACACTCAGGGCTGGCCTGTGGCGGTATGGGATCCAAACTTCCATCCGCAAATAGCCCAGGAGTGGAACCTCACCGTGGAACGCACCCTGCCGGGAAATTTTGCAGCCAGCATTGGCTACGTAGGTAATCATGGCAGCAACCTGCCGGTTTACGATCCAATCAACGCGCAGCTTCCGCGCTCGCTTGTGCCCTCCGCGGATGTGTCCAGCACCTGGATGGGACGCCCGTATCCGATCTACGGCGCGGCAGGCACGGGCTCAATGGACGAGTTCCGATTTATCGGCTATTCCAACCATAACGAAGGAAGGGTTGATATCAAGCACACCTTCAAAGGGTCCTTCATCCTGCAAAGCTACTTCACGTACGGCAAGTCGCTGGGCACGTCCGAAGGCACATACGATTCCTTCGGCGGACTGGAGATGGTACCAGCGGCTCTGACCAACAATGCAACGACCCAGCAGAGATTGGGAGCCATCTATGCTCCTGATTCATACATCGCGAATAAGAACTTCGTGGTCAACGGCCATTATGAACTGCCGCTGGGCAAAGGCAAGCAGTTCCTCGGCAATGCCAACACCGCGGCTAATGAATTGGTCAGCGGCTGGAACGTCTCGATGTTCTATTTGTGGCACAGCGGGCTGTTTTTCTCGCCGTACTACAGCGCCAATCCGGGCCTTGGTGGCACCACGATTATTTTGGCGCCGGGAGCTGTGGATAGAGGCATTCTCCCCCGCCATTCGCGCTCACAAGGGGAATGGTTCAATGCCAGCGTATGGGATCCCTGTTCCACCTCCAACTGCACAACCCCATACCAAGGTCAGACATACGAGAAGTTAGATAGGCCCTCAGATTTTGCCAACTTCCTACAGGACAATCTGAACGGCATTCCCAGGAACTACATGACCGGTCCCGGCTTCTCGAATGCAGATGGAACCCTCTACAAGCTGACCCCAATCGGGCCGCACACCGTGTTTGATATGGAGTTGCAGGTCTTCAACGTCTTCAACCACACAAACCTCGGCCTGCCGAGTAACGGCGGGAGCATCACCAGCAGCCCCGGCGCGTCGCGCCAGTTGCAATTCCAGGGCAAGATTACTTTCTAGTGTGTTCTTGACTGGCATCCTAGACGGTCCAAGCCTGCGCCGCTTCTCTTCACGGAGAAGCAGCGCAGGATCGGACTGCACGAATATATCTCAAAGATTGCTTCAAGCATCGTTCCTGCGGCGCCAGAATTCTTTCTGAGGAGTGGCTTCTCACCAATCCGCCCTTCACTCAATCCGATTATCGATATTCTGGCAACTTCACTTTTTCAGCAAAGCTCGTGATCAGCGGGCATGATACAGAGTCCCGTCAAAAGGGCTTTTGGCAGAACCGCCGGGATTTATCCTATTGGTTCAGGAGTTCAATGGTCGGGATGTCCACGCACAGGAATTTCGCCGGGACTTGGCTCATTCTTGCCGCCCTGGTTGGGGTGGGCAGTTATGCCGGATCTCGGCCCGTCTGGGCGGCGGCTTGTATCGGACCATCCACGTTAGAAGCCCGAGTGCAGGCTCACCCTAATTCGGATGCCTATGCCACAATCGGCATCTGGTTTGACGAGAAGGGCGATGCCGATTGCGCGATCGAGGCCTTCCAGTCCGGGCTTAAACTGGAGCCGAATTCGGCGCGCTTGAACTATCTTTTGGGACTCAGCCTGTACACAGCGGGGCGCATGCAAGAGGCAGTTGCTCCGCTCCAGGAATCCATTCGGCATCATCCCGAGGAGTTGAAGTCGCGCCTTCTGCTTGGCGCTGCGTTGGCCAGCTTGGGTCGCGCCGGTGAGGCGATTCCTCAATGGCAAGCCGCGCTCAAGATCGACCCCGGTTCAAAGGCTGCGCTCGACGGGCTGGCCAGGTCTCAGATGGCCAGCGGAGATTACGAAGCGGCCATCAAGCGCCTGGTCTCAGCCTCTCGGGACGAGAACCTGACGATGGATCTGGCCAGCGCGTACATCGAATCAGGCATGATCGACGAGGCTATTCATGCGCTGGCCGATGGCCAGAAGGCCTATCCAAACTCTGAGGGACTTACGAAGCTGTTGGAGTCGGTCTACGCCAGGCAAGGCCGTTATGAAGACGCGACTTTGCTGGCGAAGAGGGACGCGCTGCGGAGGCCGCGCGATCTTGAAGTGCAGCGCACCTACCTTTGGATGCTGGTGCAAAACAGAGACGATGAGTTGGCCGGACCGTTGGGAAGCAAGTTGCTTGCCCTCAACCCCCACAACGCAGACCTTCTTTATCTGAAGGGCGTCGTGGAAATTCGTGCGGGCGACTATGCTGCTGCGCGCAAGCACCTTGAGGAAGCGGTGGTTCTCAGTCCCGACAGAGACGATACTCGTTACGAACTCGGCGTGACGCTTGCGGATCTGCAGGACCCCGCCGGAGCCAGGAAGCAGTTGGAAAAGGCCATCGAACTGGGTGCAACCGAACCGGAAGTCCGCTTCGAACTAGTCAAAGTTCTACGCGCGCTGGGAGAAACCGATAAGGCGCAGGAGGAATTCAAGATCTACCGGCAGCGGCTGACGGAAAAATCGGACAACGAACGGGCCACGCTGAAATGGACCGAGGCTGTACAGGCAGAAAAGGCCGGCGACAAACGTAAAGCGGCTGAGCTGTATCGCGAGGCTTGTGCAGCGCAGCCGCAAAACGCCACGCTTCCCTATCGCCTGGCGCAGGTGTTGGCAGATCTGGGCGATCGTGCGGGCCAGCGGGCCGCGCTGGAGCAAGCGGTCAAGAACGATCCCAGTTTTGTTCCTGCTCAATACCAGCTTGGCTATCTTGATTTCCAGGCAGGCGACATCTCCGAGGCGGAACGGAAATTCCGGCTGACGGTAGATGCTGCTCCAGGCAATGCACAGGCATGGTTCTCGCTAGCGGTCATTCTGGGCAGGGAACTCCGATTCTCTGAAGCTCAGGAAGCCGTGAAAAACGCTCTCACATTGGATCCCGACAACACTCGCGCTCTTGAATTCAGCAAGGATTTGGCAGCCGCGCAGAGCCAGAAGTAACTTGAGCCAACACCCGCGTCCGGGAGGATGCCGGCTTTGATAAGCAACACAAAACCCGTTCAACCGACACGCCGAGGCCTGCTTCGCATTCTATCCGCGACCTCAGCTTCTTCGGTTCTGCCTTGCAGAGTTCGCGCTGCATCTCTTCTGGGATGCGGAGCCGGATCAGACCGACTAAATATAGCTTCGGGATCTGAGCAAGCGGCTGACCGCCGGGACGTCTTACCGGATCTAGCAGGAGTTACACTTTAGAACGGAATCACCTGAAAGTTATAAAGTGAAGGAGTGCATTGCGATAACTTGCAGGTTAATTCTGTTGCCGCAATGCTGGATGGAGAAGAATATCAATCGCTGGAGAAGACAATGAGAGTGACGCGGCGTGATTTTATTCATTACACAACCTATGCCGGAGCGGCAGCTTGCTCGGCGGGCTTACTAGATTCGTTTACGCCGTGGGTTTCTGCGGAGGAGGCGCAGTTGGCGCCTTATCTGACAGGAATGCGAATGTGTGCAACACCAGCCACGAATTACCGGGCGTACCGTTCCAAGGTGGTCGCAAATCCAGAATTGGCAACCTGGGTTCAGTTGGACCTGAATAAGAGCCTCTCGCATCGATGCCATCCAGCTATTTCCTGCGTCGCAGCGCATGTATCCAGGCCGCGATGAATACTATGCGGGGGAGAGCTTTCCCCTTCGCTTCCGGATCGAGGCATCGGACAATTCGAGTTTCAGCAATGCAGCGACAATTGCCGATTTCACGCAATCGGACTTTCCCGATCCAAAAGATAACATTACGCAATTCGCGGCGAAGGGTGTTCATGCTCGTTATGTACGGTTGACTGCAACATGCCTCCGGCCGGTCGTAACTCCCCGGCAAGAGAACCTTACCCCCGGCGCGGTACAAAAGAAAAATCCGGAATACACGCTCATGCTCGCGAAGATGGCTGTGCTTTCAAGTGGGCGTGATATCGCTGTGGGTTGCAGCGCCGCTGCCGATAGCAGTTACGGGAATCCCAGGTTGCTTGCCCAGCTGACACGTCCTGCCCGACAGGACGGCGAGGAGATGCGGCATGATCATCCCAATGCGGTCACCGAGCCGGCAACCTGGAAGAAGGTCAAATACAAGGCTTATGCGCCAAAGACGGGGATAACACTCAACGGCGGTCTTTTTCAGACAACGCTCGAAAATAATATCGAATACCTGCTTAACTCTTTCACTACCGAGCAGCTATTAAGGCAGTTTTACGAGCGAACCGGCAAAGTGAAGGACTTTAAAGCTACGGGCGACCAGATATTTTGGGAAGAAGATCTTGCCGGCTCGAATGCCGGCCGCTTTCTGATGGGCGCGGCGAACACATTGCGATGGATCGACCACCCCGAGCTGCGCCGCAGAGTGAACGAGGTGGTTGACGGAATTGAAGAATGCCGGCAGCCTAACGGGTATATCATGGCGTACCCTGAAGATACGATCTTCTATTCGGAGCGCGGCGCTTACACGCGTGCGTGGCTAACGCATGGATTGCTCGAGGCGGCGTATAGCGGAAACAAAAAAGCTTTGTCTCTGCTGCGCGGCTATTACGACTGGTTCAACGAACAAACGTTTTTGCCACTCATGCTTCGTGCAGCCGTCCAGGGCGGGCAGGGGATGATTGCGAATACGCGAGTTGCCACAAGCTCCGTGGGCAAAGCAGCAGATATTCAGGTGATACAAAGGTATTTTCAGGAGGATGCGTGGTTGGCCGGTCTATCTAGACGTGAGAAGGAACAGATCTGGCAATACCCTTACGATCGGCCACACTGTTACCTGCTTACCAATCTCGAAGCCTATCTCGACATGTATCTCGTTACCGGTAATACGCTCTATTACGATGCAGTGCTAGCCGCGTGGGAACTCTACAGGGCTCATTGGCAGCAGGCCGGCGGAAGTATCTCCATTATCGAGTTTGAAGAAGATCCTCCGGATAGCAATTCGCTCAAGCAGTTACTCGGAGAATTGTGCGGTAACAGCTTCTGGGTATTTCTCAGCCAGCGATTTCAACAGTTGCATCCTGACGATGAGCGCTATGCAACCGAGATTGAGAAATCGATTTACAACGTTGGAATTGCCAATCAGGATGGGGTAACGGGTTTGCGCTATCACACTGTGCTGGAAGGCAGGAAAGAAAAAGGGACGCACTTCAATTCCTGCTGCGAAGGGCAGGGCACGCGGCTGTTGGGATCACTGCCGGAGCATATCTACTCCATAGCCGAGGACGGTCTTTATCTGCATCTTTACGAACCATCAACTATCCGCTGGCAGCAAGGCGGCCGGAAGATGCAATTCTCCGTCAAGACAAACTTTCCATTTGACACCGCGGTTTCTGGGACAGTAAAGACATCAGTCCCGTGCCACTCCAAAATCAGAATAAGGGTTCCCTCGTGGGCGGCTGGGGAGATGAATATAGCTGTGAACGGCAAAGTTGCCGGAACAGGCAAGCCGGGGAGTTATATCCTTCTCAGTCGCCAATGGAGGGACAACGACCAGGTCGAGTTCAGCCTCCCTGCGTCGATCCGTGTGAATCGCTACAAGGGAGTGGATCAGGTTGCTGGCAAATCGAGATACTCGATTGAATATGGTCCAATTCTTCTTGCCGCGGTCGGCTCTTCGAGCGTCGATCTGCTCATGGGGAAAGGCAGTGAGCCTTTGCAGATGGCCGAGTACCTTGAACCGGTCGAGGGAGTTCCTCTTCATTTCACCGTTCGTGGGAACCCCGGATACAGACTAATGCCCTATTGGCAGATTGGAACAGAAGAATTTACTTGTTATCCAACCATCACCGCACGGAGCTGATACAAAAGGAAAGGGTTGCTTTGCCAGAGCAGGTTATGCCAATGAGAATGAAAACTCCAGGAACTATCTATCTCGCGCTTTGTTTATTCTTGTGTTTGCTTCTTACCACATGCGTTGATGCGGAAAACAGGACCACGTCAGTCAGCGTTTCAGAGGGCACGCTTACCATTCCAACTTATGAGCATATCGGAAGAGAATCGGAACCGCCTTCGCCAGCGTGTAGTAGAAAAGCGGCGATGTACCCCAAGGATCCTTGTTGCTACGCTCCACCATACGCAGAACCTCGGCTGCTTCGTGCCGGCGGTGTGCGTGACCGTAAAATATTGCTTCGTCGATGGCGTCCTGGCTCTGCCCGCCCATCAGGCGCAAAAGTGGATCTGGTGACTGCTTTACTCAATGCAAATCTGATCAAGGGCCTCTGCCAGCAGGCCGATGAGATTGTGACTACACATAAATTCTCTCCACACATCGATCCACAATTCTTCGCGACGAGTATCGCAACCTTCGTTATGGAATGGGAGCAGCCGCATTTGCGTGGCGATGCAATCGACCCCCTCACTGGAAGTAAGGCTAACTAGCCGGAAATGGAGATTCAGAATGAAAGACTTTAGCATTTGTAGTTCCAGCCGCAGAAGTTTTTTACGTGGGGCTGCAGTGGCTGCCATCTTCAGTCCCGCACTGAGGGTGCCGATGGCTGATGCGCAACACTCCTCTGCCGACAGCGAAGACATGGCCCTGCTGGGAAGCATTGTGATCGATAACGAAATCTACGAGCACGATTCTATTCTCAAGGGTACGTTGCGGTTTCTGCGCCTGCCAAAATCCTCGGTGATTGTTCAGTGGGTGGACAGCTTTGGCAGGATCGCTGGGGAGAGAGTGCTGCCAGCGCCGTCCTCGCTGGCCAAGCCGCTCGGCTTTTCTTTCAATCTCCGAACTGGCCTGACCTACATAAATACTGTTCAGGTCAAGGTAAACGGAGTAGTGCAGGCTGTGTCGTCTAGATTTATGCGCTCCCCCGCGGCGTCACTCTGGAACGACTACCAGGTCATCACCTGGGCGTATTATCCCGATGGATATTACGATCAGTTACGCGCGGCAGGAGTGAATGCAACCATCGCTTATCGCGATGGTGACTTCTCGACCGTGCTGAACAATGATTTTAACTTCTATGTTGAGCAGATGGCGTGGGAGGTTTATGCGAACTTCCACAAAGATCAGCCGCTATGGAGGGATACTCTCGCCAAGGTAAGGGGTGACCGCGCCAATCTCGATCACTGGATCAGGCAACCTTGCCTGAACGATCCGGAGACACAGAAGTATGTTCACGAACGCCTACAGCAATATGTGCGCCAGCATCGCGCTTTTCGGCCGCTTTATTACACGATCGCCGATGAACTTGGTCAGGGAGACCAATTAAGCGCCAACGATTTTTGCCATTCCACGCACTGCGCGATTGCCTTCGCTGAGTATTTGAAAAAATCCTATGGCACAATTCAGAACGTACGAGCGGAGTGGGAGCTGAGCGAAGTGATTCGCTGGGACGACGAGGCCATCCAGTCGGCCAACGATTGGATGAAATCGCATTTGATGATCAGTCGCACTACGACAGACGCGGCATTTGCCTCCGTCGCCCTGGCGAATCTGGTAGATAAGTACGGAACGGTGAACCGATTCAATAAGGAATGGGGAACAGCTTTTCCCGAGCCGCGAGGCGGAGGCATGGGGGCGCAGGAGATTTGGGAGCCGATTCTAGGCACGGTAAGAGAGTCGCTCTCCATAGAGAATCTGACCGAGGAGGCAATTGAAAAGGTGCTTGGCCCCCTGGAGCAATTTAATATTCGATGCGGCAATCGCGCCGGCTGGAATGCGCCGCATGACCCGACGAAATTCAAAAGCTGGTCAGAGGTCAAGGCATTCTATATTCGCTTTGACAAAGAACTGGGAGAAGTCAAATCAACTAAAGGCTGGAATATATCTCCCTGGTCGGATTTTCGCAACTTCATGGACGCAACATTTGCCGACGCCGTCTTGCGTGCGGCAACGGTATGCAAGGCTGAAGATCCGCATGCAATTTGCGCCACAGAGGGCGGCCAGGCTCCTTTTGCATTCGGATGGTACAACTACGAGCAAGTGGTGCGCGCCGTGGATGCCATTGAGGCTTACAACATTGGCAACAATGTCGAGGTTATCCGCTCGCTTAAGCCTGAGATGATTATGCTGAAAACGGTCGGCTACAACCACAAGCAGGGAACGCCGATGACGTCAGAAGATCGCCTCAGGCAGCGCCAGGAAGTTCGCCCGGTATGGTGGGCGCTCTTCCACTCTCACCAGGGAACCATCATCTGGGATGCGCAGGAGGAAGGTGGAACCTTTGTCGATTTGGAGACCGGCCAGCTAACGACTTCCGCGGAGACCTTCATGAGTACCTTCCGCGAACTGCGCAGCGGATTGGGAATGCTGGCGATGAACTCGACCCGCACCCAGGATGGAATTGCCATTCATTATTCGCACCCGTCGGTGCAGGCACACTGGCTGCTTGAGAACGTAAAGAAGGCGCGGCAGTGGATGGTGAATACTATCGATGCTCCGACCAGCAGCCGCTTTATCGCAGTGAGAAACAGTTGGACAAAGCTGATCGAAGATCTTCAGGTGCAGTATGACTTTGTTTCCACTACCGGGGTTGAGTCCGGAGCGCTTAGTTCTGGGAAATACAAAATTTTCATCATGCCCGAATCGATTGCGGTTAGCGCAGCAGAAGCAGATCAGATACGCGAGTTCGTTCGCGGTGGTGGAACAGTGGTTGCCGATTGTCGTAACGCGCTTCTGAATTCGCGCTGCCGTGATATTGGCAGAGGTCAACTGAACGATGTCTTTGGAATAGCCGAGGGAGACATCCGGCTAGCCGGCGCGGCGGCAAAAGGACAGGCCAGCGAGGGATCTCTGCAACTCGAAGGAAAGGATTTGGGGCCCATTGCTCCGGCGGACAACATGTTGACCGTCAGCACTGGAAAGGCGCTCGCCCGCAACGGCGATGTTCCCATGCTCATCGTGAATCAGTTGGGCGATGGCAGAGCTATCTATCTGAATATGGATATGTCGGACTATGCCTTCGACCGGTTGAATCCCAATGCCTCCACGATCATTCCCGATCTGATGGAAGGTATTCTTGCTCTTGCTGAGACTCATTCGCGTGTTCGTGTATTAGGGCTGGATGGCAAGCGCCTGCCGGGAACTGAGGTTGTAATTCTAAAGAATGGAGTTTGCGATCAAGTCGCGATCTTTCGTAACCCACAGGCCGATGATGGCGGATGGGGCAGTCATGTGGTGAAGAAATCCGATTGGCGGGATTGGACCGGGGATGCGGATAATTCCGCGCTGGAAAAGGAAGCGGAGGTGACCATCGAGTGGAAGACGAAGTGCCCGACTTATGACGTGAGATCAAAAAAATACCTGGGGTCGATCGACAATTGCAAGGCCACACTGAATCCATTCGAACCGTTAGTTTATACCCGTGCTCCTCATCCATTGCCCCTGTTACACCTGGGCGTGACCTCCAACTGCAAGGCTGGATCGGCAGTTGATTTGACTCTGACATGCGACGAGGCACAGCCGGAAGGGACTGTTCGCGTGGTACGGATTGAGTTTATAAAGCCTGATGGGGAACCCTGCGAGTTATACGCCAAAAACGTCATGGTTCGGGCAATTCCTCATAGCACACAAATTCCCATAGCGTTCAACGATCCTGCCGGTAGTTGGAACGTACGGGCTCACGATCTGATGAGCGGTCAAATGCTTCAAGCCGGCTTCACGATAGACGAAGCCAAACACGGCTGATGGGTAACAAAAGATGCATTGACTTCGTGTGTTTCCACGAAGTACTGCTTGATTTGGGGAAAGAATACATTGAGGATGTTAGAAGGTCTGCAATGAAATTGAATGTACTTCCCGTGTTTCTGGTCTTCCTGGCGATGGGTTTTGCCGATGCAATGGGACCGTTCGTGAGCCTGGCGAAAAATGAGTTTCATTTGAGCACTGCGATCGCCGCGCTTATTCCGTTCGTGGGTTTGAGTATGTTTGGGTTGCTATCTATTCCGGCCGGACTTGTACAAAACCGGAAGGGAAAGAAGTTCACTCTTTTGCTGGGATTGACGGTAACTCTGGTTGGCGTGCTAGCCGCCAGCTTCGGATTGTCGACTTTTCCGCGATTTCTCTTTACGGTGGTAATGATTGGCGCTGGCGCAGCAATCGTCCAGGTGGCCGGAAACCCCCTCATGCTTGATGTTTCGGGACCCGGCAAATTTCCGCGAAACCTTGTCCTGGGTCAATTTATCAAGTCCGTCGGCTCCTTATCCGGCCCGGTTATTCCAGCGGTCGCGGCCCGGTATTTTGGCGTAAGCTGGCAGGTGATATTTCCCATTTACAGCGTGGCCCTTCTGATTACCATTTTGTCAACGGCCGCACTTCGCATCCGGCGCGATGAATCGATCCCGCAAGGTGCTACGCTGCGTTCCTGCATGGCTCTGCTGGGGAACGGCTATGTGCTGGCGATGACGGGGGCGATCTTTCTTTACGTCGGCGCGGAGATCTCAGTCAGTGCCGGGATTCCTCTTTATCTCAAGGAACAATTCAATGTGAACATTACCAAGGTCGGCTTGCTCGGCTCTGGATTGTTTTTTGTAGCTTTGACATTGGGACGACTTTTCGGCGGCGTGATATTGAATTGGGTTGCCCCGTCGAAGTTATTGGTGCTTAGTTGCGGGGTTTCGCTGCTGGGATTGGTTGCGCTATTCTTGCCAGACAAAAGCATCGCCACATCAGCCATTGTTCTCATCGGATTAGGGTTTGCCAATATTTTTCCTTTGGTATTTTCTGCCGCGCTGAAGCGCATGCCAGAGCGATCGAATGAAATCTCGGGCCTGATGGTGACGGCGATTGTGGGTGGAGCTCTGCTTCCGCTATTGATGGGCGTGGTGGCCGATCATAGCACGGTTCGGCTAGGCTTCCTGGTTCCCATTGCAGCCATTGTGTGTGTCGGGGCGGCGACGTCATTTGAGTGGCAAAGTAAAACCGCTATTGCAGAAGTTCAGATCTGCAGAGGCAGGTAATCGCTAGGAATGAATAAGGGAGAAATAGTAAAGAAGTTGTGTGAGCGGAGATTGTCTCGCCGGGACACGGTTCGGATTTTGAATGCCCTTTTAGATGAAATGGCCGCGGCGCTCAACCGCAGCGAGGCAGTAGAGTTCGCTTTCGGATCTCTAAAGAAGATTCGTCATGCACACAAGCAGCAGCGAGGCCGACTGCTGAACCGGAACACAACCATATATAAGAAGCCCTATACCATGGTTCTTAAAGTCGATGCCGCCGGCGATAAACTGCTGAATGGAGAGATACCTGTATAAGATGCTGCTTTTTGTTCGCTGAAAATTGTGGTGCGCCGAGCTCGTCTTGCTCATGTAGTTATTAAACTGGAGCAAGATTAGCCGGGCGCACCAAGTTCAGGTGTGCTTAAAAGGTTAAGTGCGCAGAGAACTGTACCTCGCGTGGCGAATTCATATTGTAGGTCTTCAACACGACGCCGGAACCGTCATTGAGCCCGTTGCCGGATGGATCGTTGTTGGCGAACTCATTGCCGGGGTTGTTGAAGACGTTGAAGAAATCAGCCTCCAACTTGAACTGCACGTGCCCTGGCAAATTGAACTTCTTTTGGATCGAGGAATCGGTATCGTACAGCCAGGTCGATTGCATGACCCGATTGGTGAATGGATTGAAGGTTCCCAGTGGAGTCTCCACGACGCAGTTCGTAGACGTTCCTGGGCACGAGGGGCTGCTCGGCGTGTTGCTCAGGATCACCGGGACATTGTTGGTAAGATAGTTGGCGGTGTCGGCCGGGTTGAGATTCAACGGCGCGTAAGCGGGAGCGTAACCCGCGGGGACGCCCATGACACCTCCGGGTTGGTTGACCTGGCTTGCCGGAATAAATCCGTTATACAACAGGTAGCCACTGAAGCACTGTCCGCTGCGGCAGTCCTGAACCGGGACACTGCGGCCGTAGTACTTTATCGGGGCGCCAGTCGGATAAAGGCCGTAGTTATCCAGATAGAAGGAGTTGCTGGTCATATTGCCAAGACCAGTAATCTGCCAGCCGCCGATCACGGCGTCAACGGCCCTCGGAACGTTACCGCCCAGCCACTTGCCCCGTCCGAACGGCAACTCCACGATGAAGTTATAGCGCACTTCCTGCTTGGGAATCGTTGTATCCTGCCCATAATACAATTGCTTGATGCGCTGATGGAGATCCGTGGACACTTGACCTGTCGGCCAGGATGATGCCGGTTCGACGCCCGATTCCCACCCGTAACCGCCGGCCGAGAACGAGTCGACCAAATCATAGAACACCTGGAAACCATATCCTTTTGAGAAGTGGCGCTCCAACTCCGCCACACCGCCCCAGGAATTGCCCCAGCCGTACCTGCCAAACTCCTGAATGTCGGACCACGGACTTAACGGGTTGGGGGCGCCTTGGTAGCTCCCAGGTAAGCCAAGGGTTCCGTAGACGGCAAGGGGACGAAGACACTGATCGGCATACAAGCCACCATCCGCGCCAGTGCAAACCTGCGTCCCTAAGTTGGTATACCAGGTGTAGTTGCCGTTGTTGTTGATGTACTCATTCAGATCCTGGTACATGTCCATGTGTGAGGTGTGGTTCCCTATGTAGCTGAGACGCAGCACCATTTTGGAAACCAACTCCTTTTCGAGAGTCAGGTTCCAGGTGTCTACGCGCGGGCTGGGCGAGTGCTGATCGAAGAAGGCATCGTTGATGTCCCCGTTATTCAAAGCGTCGGTGGCTGAGGCGGCGCCGTTGAATACGCCAGAAGTGTTCAAGCCGGAGATGAGGTTGGTGAAGCCGTAGTTGGTGTTGGTGGCCGGACTGGTGACCAGGCCATAGTTTGGAAGGCCGTCCGGCGCAGTGGAAGCAAGGTCGTAGGGATCCACGTTGCTCGGATCTTGCCGCCACGGGACGTTATTCTTCATGCGGTCGTTCCAACCCCAGATCGCCAAAGGATAGAAATTGAGCGCATAACCGCCACGGAGCACGAAGGACTTGCGGCCGTCCAGTGCCCGGTAGGAAAAGCCCAGGTGTGGACCGATATCGTGCAGGTTGTTATTTACAAGATTGTCAGGCAAACCAGCCTGGGCAGTGGTCTCGAAGGTGACGCCTATGCTCTCAAGATTTTGAATGTACTGATAGGTTGTGGCGTGGTCCTTGGTAAAGAGGGGATTGTTCGGATCATTGAGATTACTTTTTGTCACGACTGAGTTATTTTTCAGGTCGAATCCGGTGATCGCGCCTTCTTTATCTACCGGGAAGGGATTGAAGTCCCAGCGCAGGCCGGCGTTCAGCTTCAAACGCTGGTTAAACTTATAGTTATCCTGCACGTACCCGGCATCCTCTTTACGGATCATGTAGTACTTGCCTTTGACCGACCTGTAGGAGTAGTTGCCAAAGCCCAGGTAGGCGCCGCCCGCAACGGAGCCTGTGTTATTGAACGCCCCATTGTTCCGGGCGTTTAGATCGCATACAACAGTCGGTAAAGCAGCAGCATCCTCGCAAAGCCCCGTGGAACTCAATGACCAACCGACTGCTCCCGCCGCATGTTGCTGCTGCGGCAGGTAGGTTAGCTGGTCATACCGCAGGTGCACGCCATACTGGATTTCATGCTTGCCTGCCAGCTTCGTCCCATTATCGTCCACGACGAAGTAGGCGAAGAATTGGCCATAATTATAGTGCGGGGACATGTAGTTGGCGTCTGGGGATGTTCCGAAACCAATGTTATAAATGACCGGAAACCCACCGCTGCCGTTAGGGTTTGACAGGCCCAGTTGGGCGTCCCAGTTTTTAGTGGTATCCCCGCCGCCACCCTCCAGATCCTCTGAGTAGGTGGCGCTGACCGTGAAATCATTGACCAGCTTGGGGCTGAAGGTGTGGGTCCAATCCGCTGAAAAGCTCCTGTTCGGATAGGTCGAGGCGACGGTGTTGGCGTTCCCGTCCAGCGATACAGGAGCGCTGCCGTTCGTATGGGCAAGCGAAGTAAAACTCGCCTTCGATAAGCGAACATAGACCAGATCTTTGTCGGTGAACCGTTGGTCCACGCGTAGCACGTAGGTGGCCTGGTTCTGATTGTTCGGCGCCGGAGCGTACAAGTTATATCCAAGAAAGGGATTTACGTTGGGGAGGCTTGGCTGCGGCAAATCGGACAACAAAAATGCGTAGAGCGGGCTCATGCAACCATTTACCGGATCCCCTAGAGGGGTTGTGCAGACTGTCGTACCGATTTTATTGTTAACAAACATCGGGCGTGTGGTGGGATCCCCGGAGGTCGTGTATTCCGCGAACGGATTGTAGAGCTGCTGCATCACACCTCCGACAATGTCCCCGGATAAATCCCCGCCGCGCACTTTGGCATCCGGAACTTTAGACGGCGTGATGGTGCCCTGACGCAGTGAGAGGGCCTCATAGCTAAAGAACCAGAATGACTTATTCCTGCCGTTGTATACCTTGGGGATGGCGACCGGACCGCCGGCCGAGCCTCCGTACTCATTGCGGATGAGTTTGCCAGGACTACCAGGAGAAGTGCCGGGAGGGAGATCCTGCCTGGCCCACGCGTAACCGTAAGAGTTATCGCGATTCGTCTCGAACAGAGAGCCGTGCCAATTGTTCGTGCCGCTCTTGGTCACCATGATGATATCGGTAGGGCGTGGAGACTTGGCCGAAGTTGAGTTGGTCTCGACGGTGAACTCCCCAATGCTCTCCAGGCCGGGCGGCCGTGCGACCGTCTGCGCGGCGTAGCCCATGTCCGTCAGCGGGGCGTTGTCTATGGTCACATCATGGGTGCCTACGGCCTCGCCAAAGGTGCGAAAGTTGCCGTTACTGTCGGAGGGAGTGGTGCCCGGAACCGTGTCCATGAGGCTCATAATGTTGCGCCCGTTCAGGGGCAATTCCTCGATGCGCCTGGCTTCCAGGGTCGAGCCGAGTTCCGCGTTTTCGGTGTTCAGCAGGGGTGTGACATCACCGACCGTGACGGTTGTATTGGCTCCGGCCGGAAGGAGGGTGACGCTCACAGCTGCCGTCACATCCACTTGTACCGTCAGCTTGCCCTCGTACTGCGCCATGCCGGGGTAGTTCGCGATCAGTTTGTAGTGGCCGTTGGTCACCGCCGGAAAGACAAAGAGCCCGGCACTGTTGGTGACACTTTTGACTCCACGTTCGTATCTGTGTTCACCAGGGATACCGCCGCATTCACAATTACAGCGCCGGCCTTGTCCACCACGACACCGTTGACGCTGCCACTACCGGTCTGTGACCAGGCGACGCCCGCGATCAAAACGGCAAAGAGAAAAACAATGACTGCCCTTTCCATCCTCATCAAATCCACGCTTGGCAGAACATGTAACTTTTTCATCATGGCTCTCCTATTTGAAGTGATTGGAACTTGCTTGAGTCTGTTGACCCAAACATCAACCGCACAAAACCGAACTCGGCTCTCAATTCCGAAATCCGAATTTCGGGCAATAATTCCGTACTGCGATTGTTGTCGGCGAATCTAGCACGCTTTTGTGAAGTAGACAAGGCAAAAACGAACAGGTCGCCCCAACTTGCTGAAAAGATAAGACTTGGAGGAAATCTCTTGCTTCATTCGCCGCCTGCACGCCATAATTTCTCTCGCCCGCCTTAGGACGCTGCCACGCAATTAAGCTATGTAGAACGACGTGGCTATCTTGTAGCAAAGATTGAAACAAGCGAACACGTTGACGGCCCGTTCATGCTACCCGAGAGCTATGCTGCGATGTAGCTGCGGTTCGCAACCGCTGCGCACCGGTCGATCAGGACTCCAAACTGGATGTCCAGCGTTTGAAGAAATTGATGAAGACATCAAAACCCGGTCTGATGCGCAAGGCCGTATGTCATGATTCGACCGTTTTCTCGATTATCTGAAAGGTCCACAGCCACACACCGGCACGTCACTTTGTTGGGCAACGAGTTGAGCGAGGCCAGGAAGACGGCGGTATTCGAACCAGGAGTAAGCCCGGACGAACTGTTTGAATCGGGAAACAGGCTGCCGCGCTGACCTGCTAACGGGCGCGTGGGCCGTCAATGAAGCGCAACCTGAAGATACTTGTCTCTGCCCGCCGCGAGCGCGGAATTGTGTTTGACAGGGGTTTCCCAGAGCAATATTGTGATTAACAACAAAAATCGTATGAAAGCCGCAGCCCAGTGAAAAAATACGCAGCAATCTTCGCGGAGTGCGCGATTACACTCTGCATGGTAAGCCAAATGGCAAGCCAAACGGCGCGTGCACGCGAGTTCAGCGTAGTGGGACCCGGTGGCGGCGGCTCCATGTTCAACCCTGCCATCAGCCCGCACGATCCCAACGAGGTGCTGGTCAGATGCGATATGACGGGGGCCTTTATAACCCATGATGCGGGCCGGACTTGGCGCATGTTCAACCTGCGCGGCGCAATTCGTTTTTTCGCCTTTGATCCGGTGCGGCCCCGCGTGATCTATGCGGCGAACCATGCACTGTGGCGCAGCACGGACGATGGCGAATCATGGAATTTGGTCTGGCCGAAGCCGTCCACGGTGATCGGGGTTCGCATGAACGAAGACCATGCAGACGAGACTATCCTCTCCAATGCCAACCCGCTTGGACAGATCGTGGGGCTGGCCATCGATCCCGCTGATCCGCACATCCTGACGGCGGCAGCGATCAACGGCAAAGCGGCCGCACTCTACACATCCAAAGACGATGGGCAAAGCTGGGAGAAGGAGACGGATCTGCCGGAAGTTCCGCAGGGCAGAAATCCAGCGGGGTTCTTTGAGGGAATCTGGATCGATCCTCACTCCCCGGCGAGTGACCGCGACATATATGCTGCCGGCGAGCACAGCGTCATGGTGCGGCATCTCGGTAAGTGGCAGAATCGGCCTGTTCCAATCGGCGTTGAGTTCGCCGACGTTAGCGCAGGCTTCACTTCGCCGCATGGCGTCAGGTTGTATGCCGCCTCGGTCGCAGGAGTCTTCGTCTCGAACGACGGCGCCGCAACCTGGACTGCCGCCTCCTTTCCTGGCAAGGGCGCACAGACTCGCGCAATCGCCACCAGTCTCAATCATCCCGAGACTGCCTATGTCTCCTACAAATATCTTGAGTTGGACGGGAAGACCTGGCTGGGGGTCGCCAAAACAACCGATGACGGCATCACCTGGACCCTGGTCTGGAAGGACGAGTATGGGATGGATCTGATATTCCCCGATGCGCCCAACATTCATGACGCATGGCTCGAAGCGCTTGGGACCGAGTGGGGCGACAATCCCCGCGGGCTGGCCGTATCCGCGCAAGATCCAAACGTTGCCTACAGCACGGATGATCGCACCATGAAGACCACAGACGGTGGAGCAAACTGGTATGCGGTCTATTCCAAAAAGGTGCCGGGCGCAGGTTGGACCACCACCGGCCTCAATGTGACCACGACCTACGGTTATCTCTTTGACCCCTTCGATGTGCGCCGGCGCTTCATCCTCAATACGGACATTGGCCTGTTTCGCAGCGAAGATAACGGTCGCTCCTGGATTCGCTCGGTGGATGGCGCTCCCGATCGTTGGACCAACACTACCTATTGGATGGTCTTCGATCCCGCCGTTCGCGGCAAAGTGTGGAGCGCAATGAGCGATGTGCATGACCTGCCCCGGCCAAAGATGTGGCGCAGAAGCGATGTGAAAAGGTACGCGGGCGGCCTTTGTCTGAGCCTCGATGGCGGCCGAACGTGGAAGAAGTCGAACCAGGGTATGCCCGAGACAGCTCCCACCCACATTTTGCTCGATCCTTCCAGCCCGGTGGGGAAGAGAGTTCTATGGGTAGCCGCCATGGGGCGTGGGGTCTATAAAAGCACCGACGACGGTGCTACCTGGACCCTGAAGAACAACGGCATTGCGCAGACCAACCCGCTTGCCTGGCGCCTCGCCCGATCGAACGACGGTACCCTCTACATCGTTATTGCGAGGCGTAGCGATGATGGAAGCATTGGCACGGCCGGCGACGGAGCACTCTACAAGTCAACCGATGGCGCGGAGACCTGGACTCCCGTGAATCTTCCTGCGGGGACCAACGGACCGAACGGCCTGGCCATCGACCCGCACGATTCACAACGCATGTACCTCGCCGCATGGGGCCGGGCGGTCGGGATGGAAGGCGAGGGCGGTGGAATCTATCTCTCCACCGACGGGGGCCGCACCTGGAAAAGCGTTCTTGACCGTGACCAGCACGTCTATGACGTCACGATTGAGCCGAGCAATGCCAATACTCTCTATGCTTCGGGCTTTCAATCCTCCGCTTGGATTTCGAAAGACCGCGGAGAACACTGGACACGCATTCCCGGCTACAACTTCAAGTGGGGCCATCGCGTCTCGCCCGACCTGGCGGACCCCGGCATGATCTACATCAGCACCTTCGGGGGCAGCGTGTGGCACGGTCCATCTGCCGGCGCCAAAGGTCATGCTGACATCGCCACTCCCGCCCTGCGGCCTGGACAGTAATCGTAGGAAACGCGTTAAACCGACGAGAGGAATCGAGGGATTATGGCAATAAATCGACGTAACTTCATTGGCGGAGCGATTGCAGCTGCCTCCGTGTCACCATTCGCGAGCAAGTTGGCCGGCGCTGCTCCCGGTGCTGGTCCTGATGTTCCTCCCTGGCCGCAAGGCTGGCTGAGGAAGGGGCTGATCAATGCGGGTGGCACCCATGAGCCCTTCCTCTTTGTTGTGCGCCGCGGCGGTCAGCGTCTTGACGCGCGCCAGAACAGCGATTACGAGCAAAGCGAAGAGTTGATTCGCGGACTCCATGATTCCGGCGTAGAAGTCTTCCATACGCATCTCTACAAGGGCTTCGGTATGGATGCCGAGCGCGAAGGAATGGAGGAGACGCGTAAAGCCGTCCAGATTGCTCATCGGCTGGGCATGAAGGCCGATACCTATATCCAGTGGAACAGCATGATGTACGAAACCTTCTTTGCCGAAGAGCCAAGAGCTGTCAACTGGATACAACGCAACGTTGCTGGACTTCCCATCCTTCTTACCTACGGCTACCAGCAGTCATTCCGCTATCGGCCCTGCTTCTCCAATCAGGACTACCTCGACTACCTCAAAAAAGTAGTCCGGTATGCCATCGTTGAAGCGAAAACCGACTTTATCCACTTCGACAACTTCGATTACAACGCCGAGCCGGATTCTTGTCATTGCGAAGCCTGCAAAGCAGGGTTCAGAAAGCGCCTCAAGACCAAGTACAGCGCCGCACAACTGCGAGAGAGGTTCGGCTTCGAGCGGATTGACTTTGTGAATCCACCTCAGTGGAACTCGAGTAACCGGCCTGAGAAAATGCAGATTGTCTTTGATCCTGCCATTCAAGAGTGGATCGACTATCGCTGTCAGACCTTGGCGGATGCGCTTGGACAAATGTCGGATTATGCGGCCTCGTTGAACCCGGAAGTAGCTTTGGAAACAAATCCGGAAGGCATCGACGGTGAAAACCGCACCTGGGTGGCGGGTATCGATCTCCCTCGCATTCTCAAGCACACCAAGGCGTATTGGAGTGAAGAGGAAGAGATCATCGGCCTTCATCCGGACGGCCGGCTGGTTTCGAGAATTCGGAGCTACAAGGTTGCCAGGGCATTCTCGAACATTCTCATGACCTACATAGAGTCACCCCCTCTGGCATTCGCCGAATCCCTTGCATTCAATCAGACGCCGGGATTTGTTGGAGAGTACCCATTATCGAAGATAACTCGCGAGTATATCGACTTTTACAAGCGGAACAGGGATAAGTACGAAGACGCGGAAGACCTGGCCAATGTGGGGATCCTGCGCTCGTATGCTTCATTAACCTATAACAATGCGGCGGCGCAGCTTTGTACGGTACTTGTCGAGCAGGCACTGATCGAGGCAGGCATTCCCTTCGATCATGTCTTCGATGAGGGACTTGGGGATCTAGCTAAATACAAGGTCCTGATTCTTCCAAACTCCGAGTGCCTTTCCGACGAACAAATAGCGCATATTCGTAGCTACGTCGAGCGTGGTGGTGCCCTGGTTGCGACCGGACAGGCTGGACAATACGACGAATGGAGACGCGTCAGGCTCGAGCCCGGCCTGATCGGCATGGTCGATGATCAGAAGCCGGTTCCGGATTATGAGGAGGACGTGGAGTTCCAGGTGGGCGTCGCCGGGCCGTCATCCAGAAAGATGGTGGGCCGTGGAAGAGTTGGATACATGCCAACGGTGGAATACGATGGCGCACTTCCCCCTCATCAACCATACTTCGCAATCAAGAGCGAGTTCTGGAAGCGTCCAAAGAATTGGAGAGAGGTTGTTGAACTCGTGCAGTGGGCCGCGCAGGACCAGTTACAGATCAAGCTGGATGGGCCGCGAGGGATGGTCGTCAATTACACGGGACAGCCGTCCAAAAAAGCGCGCGTTCGTTCACCTTCTAAACTATGCCCAGGCCGCAGATGAAACGGCAAAGCCCATCAGCCTCGGCGTTCGCCTGCCGGACAATCGACAGGCGACTAGAATCACGGTCTATACTCCGGGATCGAAAGCCGAGCAAACGATCAATTTAAGCAGGGATGGGGGTATGGTGCTTTTCAGTATTCCCCATGTCGAAGTCTATTCGCTTGCCATGATCGAATGGTGAGGCTGCGGGTCTGCATCGAGCCCGCTATACGCTTGATGCAGACTCTTAATCGAAGAACGCTACATCGGCATCGACTAATCAGGTGCGGAGACCGCAGACTCCCGTTGCCAGGGGCTCCGTCGCTAAATCGACCCACGCTCGTCGGCCTAGGCTTTTTCCCCTTCAACAAATCTATATACATTCACATTAAGCAACTGCAGAATGCCCGAGGCATGGACAGCACAACAATTATTCGCATCGTCGCGGGTCTCATGTTTCTCTTTGTGATGTTGCCCGTGGTCGTAATTCCCTACTGGAAGATTTTCAGTAAGGCCGGTTTCTCCGGCTGGTTGTCACTGCTGATTCTGTTCCCATTCATCAACCTAATCGTTCTCTACGTTGTGGCCTTCTCCGAATGGAAAACCATACCCAAGCCGCACGACAGCAATTCTTCGCTGGGGTAAATCAGAGATACGTCCCGCTGTGAAACGGGCTGGCATCAAGAAGCTCGTTGGATGGCACACGTTTCGGCATTCGCTTGGAACGAAACTGAGATTTCTTGGTGTAGATATCAAGACTGCTCGGGAGCTTCTTCGACACGCAAACAGCCGCATCACACTCGACCTTTACTCGCAAGCCCTCTCATCGCAAAAACGGGAAGCGAGCGCGAAAGTTGGGGAAATGTTGCTGCCTACACCAAAACCTCAGCACCCTTCAGCACCCTAAAACAGCGCAGAAAGAAGAGGTCGTGCTCGTAAATAGTTTATTTTTAGTGATCACGACTGGATTAGTATCTTACAATAACGGGTTTACTATCAACAGGATAGATAATTGGCTCCCATAAATACCCCCAAACATACCCCCAACAAGCAGAGCGCGGGGTCTTCCTGCCGTTAGACCCTGAATCCCACATGACGCGCGTTGGACTCTAGGTAGATGCCATTTCCCGGCACTGGCGGTCGGCTGGATACCCTGACAGATCACAGCTAGGCAAGGACCGAGAGTGCCGTGACATACCACGGACCACTCCTGCCGGGATGTCCAAGAGATTCCGGAGCAACCAGGCCTGCTCGAATTCAAGCGCAGCTGGGAGAGGAGATCATGCTATCTAGTCGTAACCTCCACCTACGACGAGTCGCGAGAAGCCGAGCTTTCGCCCGCCGTTCTGGCTCGTTCCAACATCCAGAAATAAAGGTCCGGATAGTGCTTTTTGAGGTATTTTCTTCTCTTCCGGATTGCGTCGCCGGACAGGTCCTCTGAAAGAGAACGCTCCGAGATGGCCTGGTACAACTCAGCAAGATGTTCATCATAGTACTGGCCCGTCTTCACTCGAACGAATTCCGACGCGACAATCAAAAAGAAGCCATAAAGATTACCTTCCTTATGCCCCGATTTTCCAATCAAATCCAGCTTCCCGCTTAACTCCTTTGAGAAGTCGGCGAGCCGTCCAGGGAGATCGCTGAAACTGGAAGTGTATGGGTGAAGTACATCAGAAATGGGTCCGTGGAATACATCTGAATCCAACGCTGCGCCTAGTTTCGCCGCAGCATTTATTAGCTTGGCAACACTTTCTAATGGATCTTCTTCTGAGCGCCCCTTTCTCGTCGGCTTCGTAACCGCGGCGTAGACCTTGAGCATTGAGTAAAGCAGTTTCCGATCCGGTGCACTCAGCCCCTTTAGCGGATTGTCGAGAGCAATATGCGAGAACGCCTGGGCGGTAGGTCCAACAAGATCGAAGACCATGGGCTATTGACCTCCTCCCAGCCGGACAAAAGTACGACCAGGGTTGTGTCCATTGAACTCCTGCCTTCCGATTCTAATCTGCGAGCAGCAGTCAAAGGAGTTCCAAACATGGGCAATACGATTCTCAGACTTCCATCGGTGAAGACACGAACCGGACTCTCTCGATCAACGATCTACCTCCGCGTCGCGGAAGGCAGATTCCCAAGGCCCATTTCCTTGGGCGCTCGCGCGGTAGGCTGGATCGATTCCGAAGTGGAGGAGTGGCTCACTGGCCGAATTGAAGAGAGCCGCAGGACTAAGGGAGAACAGCTGCGAACGGAGCACAGCTAATGGCCGTCGAAGAAGGCACAGGCAATTTCTTCATCATCGAAGGGCGCGGCTGGGCCAAGGTGACCGCGTCTTGGAAGAATGAAGCCGTTGCGCACCAGTTCCAGGAGCGCGGGGCGGGATACCACTCAATAAGGCGATGCAGGCCCCGTTGTGGCAGCCGTGATGCAGAAACATTCAAGAAGGGTTCTCGTTCATGAAGTGGCTGAAGCATATGACCGCAGCTTGGGACGATGAGAAACTCGCTGCCCTCGTTGGCCAAAGCGGGGAAGCGGGACTCGCGAGATACGGCGCCTATTGGCGCATAGCAGAGATGGTGGCGTCACAGATGGAAGGTGCGTTCCCGTCCTGCTCCCTTTCCTACCCGCTTTGGAGGTGGGCTCGAGAGCTATTTGTCCGCAAGTCGTACGCTTCTTCGATACTACTTCGATTACAAAAAGAGGGCCTAATTGGCATCGAGGGCGATCTGAACGCGGGCCAAACCGTAACCGTGAAAATGCCTAACCTATTGAAATATCGAGATGAATACAGCAAGAAGTCGGGACACGATCAGGCGCGTGTCGGTGCTAAGAAGAGAACAGAGGAAGATAGAGAAGGAAATGGAGAAGAAGATAAGACTTTAGCTCCGAGCGACGAGAAACCTCGCTCGGAATCCGTGTCATGGCCTGTCCTTCAACCTAAAATAACTCTTCCCCTTATCAATGGGGGCAAATACGAGATCACCGACCCGATGCTCAAGGAGTGGCAGGAACTCTATCCTGGCGTCGACATTGAGCAGCAATGCCGAAACATGAAGGGATGGTGCATTGGAAACCCGACAAGGTTAAAGACCCAAAAAGGCATCCTGCGGTTCATCACTAGTTGGCTGGACCGAGAACAGAACGAGGGTCGAAAACCCTCTATCAATTTCAACGGAGGAAATGGAAATGGAAAATTCAATGGAGCCACGAAGGCCGACAGGAACTTTGCAGCAGGGCAAGCCGCTGTCTCCTTCTTCGAGAATCAGCCTGGCACTGACAGTAATGGCAGCCAACCGGGGAGCGGAATGGAGTCCGAAAAATCTGGTGATCGTCACGGAACGACTATCGAAGGAAAACTTTGACGCGGTGATGCAGGCTATCTCTCTGATCAGCGATACGCCACGGCGCGAGGGGGAATCGGCCATCCCTGATACTGGAATGATCCTGCTTGTGGCGCGCACCATATCCCATCCCCTGCGCCACCTGCGTGAGCTCGTGATCAAAATCGCCAAGGGATACGGGCGACCCGTTGACGAGGAACTCCTACAAGCCTATCAGGACGCGGCAGGACACCGGACGGACGCCGATCTGGATGCGGCCTACAAGACGATTTTGAAAGACGAGACCTACACCCGCATGCCCACGCCGGGCCAGTTTCTAGCGGCTTGCGGGATTCTGCGGTTTTATCGGGACGGAAGAAGGGCGTAGTCGCTAGAAGCGACCTCGCCTCAAATGCGTCTCGGTGGCGAACGTCGATCCCGGCCGGGGCCGGCTGGGTGCCGTACCGATCGATACCGACCTCCTTGGATTCTAAAAACGTCTTGTCAAAAAACAGATATCGTCGAGGGCCGCCTTGGTCCGGCCCGGGAACTGTGCACGCGAATTCGTTAATTTCGCAAAAAATTCCGCAAGAAATTCTCGCCTATCACCAAAGGTGCGAAGCCTTCCGACACCATTGGTGTGGGGTAGCACTGGAGATCGATGAGCAATCACCAATGGTGACCGATTTCGAGCTTCGTATGCTCGCCACTCCTGGTTTGCTCTCGAATTCTCCTTGAAATGTGCTGTACGGCAACCCGCACGTTGGACAAGGCGCATGTCGCTGAAAGTATTGGTCTTATGGGCTCAAATCAAGGTTGCGGACACCGTGGTCCAAAATGTTCAAAAACGGCGATTTTCGGCGCTCTCTCTGCGTTTCATCTTAAATCTCTACGAAGCGGCCGCGACACTGCCACTCCGGGCTCTCGGAATGTTCTTTTATTCACTCTTCTCTGGAAGCTTTCGCAACGGCAACTTGGATTGACCCATCTCCTGGATCAGGCCGGCCGCCTTGAGGACTCTGTCAAGACTAATGCGCGGCATCTCGCGATTATTACTGAGGTAGCCCGCGACATATTCCGCGGACGGCGTTTGAATGCCGAATCGCGTGCAGACGAGATAAGAGATGGATTCCGCTTCACACTCCTCCACTTGCGGGCCCAAGTGGCGCCTGTCCGGCCAATACCGTGCCTTCTGCGTACCAAGATGCCCACAGTAAAGGTGGCCTAGCTCATGGACCAGTGTTGCGTACCGCTCTGCAGTGGGCTGGTGGGAATTGAGTAATAACTCGTAGCGGATGGGGACAGTGACGACCTTCTCAGTTAAGAGATGTCGCTCCGATAAACGAAATGCCTCTGCACCGTCTGCCGTCTGGATTTGACCGGCACGCTGGGAACCGAATTCTTGCTCATGGACTCGGACGCCGTCCCGCTTTGCGTTCTCAATCGTTTTCGCAAGCTGCCCGTTCTCCTTTCCGCGAAAGATCGCAAATGGATTCGTGACGGACTGCGGAAGTTCGGGTGCTCCGGGCAACGGGGTTGTATCGCTCACGTCGAAAACGAACAGAACCGGCCCCTTGGGTTGCAGAATTGTGACGGGCCGGGCGCCCGGACGAATCTTGCGCTTGTAGTCCTGCAGCCAGCGCCTGGGGGTAGCGACGTATTTCGCGCCGGGCATCTGCGTATGAACTAGCATCGCATTGAATGGCGAGTACATCCGAAAGCGAGCGACGAAGCGCAGCAGATCTCCGTACGCGGCGCGCGTCGAAAACTGTTCCGCTACAAGGAAGAGTTCGTCTAGCGCACGAAGCGATTCGAGCGCCTCGAGTGTTGAGGGCTGGTATTCAAGATCGAGAAGTTCAGATTGCATGGGTCAACTCCTGTTGATCACCGACCACTGGTCCCTTTGGGAGCGGAAGGTTTTGGAAGAATTCGGGATCGACCACGGGGCCTTCTGCGGTCGGCTAATCGGCTCTCCGAGCATCTTCCTTCACACTCAAGTAGGTACTGTAGAGTTTTGACCCGAAAGTCAGTCCGGCGTATAGCAAGAGATCAAAGACGATCCACCATTCCCCTCTGAACATGGCGGCAATTATTGCGATTGGAACAATACCGACACCGGCAAGCAGAAAACCGATGATAATTCCGGGCACCCCCCACAGGTTATATGTCACAACGAACGCATAACACCAAGTCCATATTCCAAGCACATACGAAACGAGGAGAATCCCATTGGCCGAAAAGGCTCGCGTTCGATGAAAAAACGAAAGAGGTAGCAGCACAACGAAGCCGACGAAAGCCGCGAGGTATGCTGCGGCCAAGACCCAGGGAATAACACGTTCAATTACCCAAGCCACGCCATGCAGAATCAGCACGCAAAGGAACATGAGCGCAACAAAGCAGAGCAAAGCGACAACTGTCATTCCTGGCCCTTGCGCAAATCTTCTAGAACCGGAAGTCGTTTTCGTAAGAGCAGTCTTTGGGGTGTTTATCTTCGGACTAGAGTCGGAACAAACCGGCAAAACGCCATTGTCGCTAATGTCCATCTCGCTCCTTAACTGCAGTAAACAAGTGGCAAAATACCACGAATCTTTCGGCCCAGCGCTCCGCTATGTCGATCTGACATAGCCATAGTCCGAGGTCATCCCATGCGGGCAACAAAAAGCAGGTCCGGAATCTGATTGCACACAAGTGTACATCAATGTGACTCATCGGGTGTGTACTCATTACTACATGGCGCGGTCTAGCCGCGCCCCATAGATACGATTCGAGCTGTTGTTGCGAGATTCTTGTGCTCATGCCAACTTCTTGTGGAGCCAATGCCACTTCTTGTATGCGATCTCCATGCATTTGTCGAAGGCCCTATCAGTTCTTAAGAGGCTCAAGTTTCCCTCTGCGACCTTGTCCTTATACTCAGGGGAGTCCATGAGCGCCCCCAACAGCAAGCGGACGCGTGTCGTGGCAAGCTGGCTAAGGACCTCGCCGAATTCAACCGGTAATGTCATTGAACATCCAAACTTTTCGGACAATGCTTCGATGCTGTTGTGATTCAAAAGCCCCTGGCAGATAAGGGCCCACAGCAAATATCGAGAGCGATGAATGAATGCGTATCTATTTGGCCCTTTCTGTTCAATTTCATTGGCTAGCTTACGCAAGCGGGACTGGACCTTGTAACAAAGCACAATCTGCCGCGAATCTGCCTTCAGACGTGACTGACGAAAGACCTGGTTATAGACTTTCTCGTCTTCGAATACTCTTCGCATTTCTGATATCCGGTTGATGTTGCCGTCAGTCAGTAGGAAGGTCTGAGTGACTTTCAACATTTGCAACGCCTTGGATTCTTCTCTTATGCCGTAATCGCTCAGGTCCTCCGTTGTTAATTGTGCGAATGCGTTCTCCTGACGTTCATAGTAGATCTCAACATCGGAACGAAGCTTATCCTGCAGTTCGAGCTGAATCAGGTCGTTGGCATGCAGGTTCCACGGCTCGACAGGGTTCTGTCGGTTGTTATTGATCGTGACACGAGTCGTGAAGTCCTGGTCTGCGGAAGTGATGATCTTGCACAAAACGCGGATAGCCTCATAGGCGGGTTTACCTTGCTTCAGTTTCGGATTGTCACTGTTCTTCTCCAAGAACCTGCCGAATGTCGTTACAGTCTGGGCTCCGTTCAGTAATCGAGGAGCCTTGAGACGGCAGAGTCCGTCCATCATCTCAACGCTTTCAGCACAGAGTGTGATGCCATTGTGATTGAACGCAAATTCGTCGGGGTGCTCATCCTGGTCCAGAACAATCTGCTTGAGGCTGTTTGAAATAGCGCGGTTAACAGCTTCGCTTTCGCCAAGCCCGTAACGAATGTTGCTGTGAAAGAAATATGTTCCTAGCTCACGGTGCATTCGATTCAGGTCTGTCAAACGGATGAAGCCGATGTGCATCTTTTCTCCGCCTGGACCTTCAATGGTGATGCGGTCGGTTAGGGGGACTTCAAAGCTTGTCGTCTGATGTGGCTGACGGACGATGCCCACCTTGCCTGTTGACGAGCGGAACTCCACGACAAAGCCAACCTTCCGCTCGCCAAAAAATTGGTCTACAAGGTACTTTTTGTTCTCAAGGTCTTCCCGCAGCTTGTCGAGCAGAGTACTATGCTCGGCCTCTTCTGGATCACCCGTAAAGACGAAACGAAAGCATATCTGGTCGATCACCGCCTTGTTGTCAACCAAGCAGCTCCGCAGTTGAAGGAGGACTTGGTTCTTGAGATCATCCTTGGTGGGATTATGAAATATTCGCTCCATCCCTTCACTAATCAGGCGTTGAAGTGAGCCTTTAAACTGGCTATGCGAATCTGAGAACTTGAATTGAAACAGGTACAGATTTCGCTTTGCTTCATCGAAGTGGAATGCATCCAGTCCGTAGTCGTTTCCACCAAAGGCAACCTGATTAGCTGCCTCCTCGCGCGGCACTTTGTGCTCGCGTTCAAGGTACAAGAGACTAAAGTAGTCCTCAGTGACTCCGCCATAAACCGCATGGTGGTCGGAGTATGCTTGTTCAATCATGTGACGAGTGATGTTCATTCGTGATACCTCACTTTGAGTCCGACGCAAGGATTCCGTTTTGCCTAAGTACTGAAATCAATCTCTCCTCTGCCATAAACGCTGATTCTGCGCTTCTGCGCAGTTGTTCCATTGCCTGTTCGACTGTCAGGATCTTTTCTTCGCTCTTCCGCTCAACATAGCGGGTAATGTTCAGGTTGTAATCGTTGGCAGCGATGTCGCTGAGCATGACAACTTTTGCAACGCCCTCCACATCTGTATAGTCGCGATACCAGGCGAAGATCCGGTCTACATGCTCCGGAAGGAGTTCGTTCTGCGCCCGCCCGGTCTTAAACTCTCGCGATGCGTCCAGGATGAGCACTTTCTTCTTTCGGTCCTTCTTCTTGCAGAGGCGCAGGACCAGGATGCAGGCGGCCAATCCGGTTCCGTAGAACAGGTTTAGGTCCTAGACCGATAACGGCTTCAAGTAGGTCCATTTCAAGCAACTTCTCCCGAATCGTGCCTTCCTTGCCCATTCGAAAAAGAGCACCGTGGGGCAGAACTACAGCCATGCGACCAGTGGAAGGCGCCATGGACTTAATCATGTGCTGCACCCAGGCATAGTCACCGGTCTTGCCCGGGGCATGCCGGCGAAGTTTCGGCCATACGGGTCGCTGGTCCAGACCTCTTCGCCCCACTTCTTAAGGGAAAAGGGAGGATTCGCGATCACGCAGTCGAACGTGGCGAGGTTGTCTCCTGAGAAGAATGCCGGCTGGCGGAGTGTGTCCCCACGAACCACCTGAAAGTCGGACGCGCCGTGTAGGAACAGGTTCATGCGCGCAATTGCGGAGGTGGTCAAGTTCTTCTCCTGCCCGAAGAGCCTTCCCCAGAGCGTACGGTCGTCGCCGTGGTTCTCGCGGACATGGTGAATGGCCTCCATTAACATGCCACCGGTCCCGCAGGCGGGATCGTAGATGGATTCGCCCTCTTTGGGATCGAGAATTTTGACCATCAAGCGCACGACGGATCGCGGCGTGTAGAACTCGCCAGCCTTTTTGTTGGTAAGGTCAGCGAATTTCTTGATGAGGTACTCGTAGGACTGGCCAAGGATGTCGGCCTCTGCCGCGGTGTTGCCGAGATTGATCCTGGAAAAGTGCTCAAGCAGGTCCCGGAGAAGGGAATCCGGGAGCCGATCCTTGTTGGTCCATTGAGCGTCGCCAAAAATGCCATAGAGTGTATCTGGATTGGCCTTTTCGATTCCGCGCATGGCCTTTTGGAGCGCTAGTACCCACGTTGCTGGTGACAGCGCGAACCTCGGACCAGTGGCATCCGTTGGGAATCTGAAAGCGGTAATTCTGTGGGAACGAGGCATATTCTTCATCCCCGCCCGACTCCTCCAGGGCAATGGCGTACTCCTCGTCATAGACGTCGGAGATACGCTTGAAAAACAGGAGAGGGAATACGTAAGACTTGAAGTCAGCGGCATCGACGGGACCACGCAAGATGTTTGCGGCCTCCCAGAGATGTGATTCAAGGGCCGACAGGTCAATTTGCTGTTTCATTTGAACGTAATCTGGATCAAAACCAACTATATATCTTCTTTGAGGCTACCTCGGCGCAGAAAATGAGATCGAAAGCTTCCGCGCGAGTGCTTTGTAGCTGCACTGTGGAAGGGCGCCCCGTTATTTCACCTCTTCCCGCTGAAGTGTGCCGGAGGACCACCAGAACCTTCAAGGGGACGCGCCGTGCCTCTGAGATTGGGTCTGGAGTGAATTCAGACAGCTCGCAGACGCTCAAGTGTGTAGCGATAAAGCCACGTCAGAAGATAATGGTTCAGCCTGGCAAGCAGGGAGGCAAAAGACGAGATTGGAGCCGAAAGGGTAGCAGATTGACCACCAACTGAATCACCCAATCATCTAAGCAGCGCTTCCGCGGAAGGGCAGCACCTTGCCGCCTCGTTGGGTACGTTCTAGGAAGTCAGACCAGTCCTGCATCATCTTGGCGCGTGGCTCCAGGTAGAGGGCGTGATTGTATGCTGCGCTGACGGCGTTGCGTGGGGCGTGAGCAAGCTGCAATTCAATGTGATCATGGTTGTAGCCTTGCTCGTGCAAGATCGTCGAGGCTAGGCCACGAAAGCCGTGACCGGTCATCCGGCCTTTGTAACCCATCCGTTCAAGAGCCTTCAGGATGGTCATGTTAGACATCGGCTTCTTGGAGTCTTGTTCGCCGGGGAATACTAGCTCTTGGGCGCCTGAGATGGACTGCAACAGCTCGAGCACTTCGATAGCTTGAGATGACAACGGAACGATGTGTGGAGTCTTCATCTTCATACGGGTTGCAGGAATGGACCACCGCTTGGCTTCAATGTCGAACTCTTCCCAACGTGCGCCGATTAGTTCACTGGTCCGGACGAAGGTCAGTGCCATGAGTTTAATTGCCAGCCTGGTCAACTGCCTTCCCTCGTAAACCTCGATGGCACGGAGGAGCGTCGGAAGTTCTTTGGCATCGACTCGCGCCATGTTGGTTTTTCGCGTCGGCTTCAAAATGTCCGAGGGTCGAATTTCGGAAGCCGGGTTGCGTTTGCTGTAACCATGTGCGACTGCGTAGCGGAGGACCATGCCCACAATCTGCAGGATCCGTTTCGCCATATCAGAAGCTCCGCGGGATTCAATGCTCTTGGCGAGTTGGACAAGCTCCATCGGCTCCACATCAGCAATGGGCCTGTCTCCCAGGACGGGATAGACATTTGCCTTCATGCGATTCCGCGTCGTTGCCGCATGACGCGCGCTCTTGTTTCCCTTCCAGTGTTCCAACCACAAATCGGCGATCTTCTCGAAGGTATATTCAGTCGCGACCTTAACCGCAGTCTTCTCGGCCATTCGTTCGGCCATTGGATCAATTCCATTGACGAGTTTCTTCCGAGCTGCATCCCGGCGCTCGCGGGCGTCGGCAAGCGCAACTTCGGGGTATCGGCCCAGGGCCATCAACTTCTCGGCTCCGTCAAAACGGTATTTCCATCGCCAGAGCTTTCCCCCGGCTTGAGTGATAAGAAGATGCAACCCGCCACCATCGGAGAGCTTATAGGGCCTTTCAGCGGGCTTGGAGCGTCGAATCTCAGTGTCTGTGAGCGCCATGGTGAATCACCCCCATAAATTGTCGAAATTCCAAAATACCCCCACTTTCGGAATTTCGTACCCCCAGATATACCCCCGCCAGGAGTTGGCTTCCACCATACACCTTAGGAAGTAAAAAGACAAAAGCCGCTGATTTTTCAGCGGCTTATCTCGATTCTTAGGATGTTCCTGGATGTCTTAGAATATGATCTTGGTAGGCACGACTGGATTCGAACCAGCGACCTCTTCCGTGTCAAGGAAGCGCTCTAACCAACTGAGCTACGCGCCTGCAAAGCAATATCTGCTAGTTTAGCAGGATCGGCGCGGCGGGAATAGCTCCAAGGGCTGCCGTGCCCACGGGCCATGCTGTACCATCGTTGACTAACGGCGGGATTCTCCTTCCGCCGGCGAATTTGTTCCGGCGTTTTCCTCTGGCGGCATGTCTTATTCCTGGAGAAGACTGCTGTCTCGAAAAACGCTCCCCTACGGTGGATGGGCACTTCCGTTTGCTCTGTTCATGAAAACCGCCATGACTGATTCAGCAAATACCCGGTCGAACCCGTTCCGCTCCGCCCCCAATATGCTCACGCTGCTGCGTATCTGCCTGATGCCGTTTCTGGTCGCAGCCATACTCGAAGCCCACTACGCGCTGGGCTTCGGCCTTTTTGTAGTCGCGGGTTTGACTGATGCGCTGGATGGCACTCTGGCGCGGGTGCTGAAACAACGGACAATGATTGGCGAATATCTTGATCCGGTGGCGGACAAGCTGCTGCTGAGCACGCTCTTCCTGGTGCTCACCTACAAAGGTCTGATTCCGGCCAGGGTTACGGTACTGGTCTTCGGCCGCGATGTGGGAATCCTGGTGGTCTCAGCCATTCTCTATGCGGCGGTGGGCCGGCGCGATTTCAGTCCCAGCATATTCGGCAAGGCCAATACCGTTGCCCAGGTCAGCGCAGTGGCTGCCGTTCTGCTCAATCAGGTCTTTATGGCCCCTTGGGTGAAGGTGGTGAGCGCATGGGCGCTGGGCGCCACCATGGTTCTGACCGTGGCTTCGGGCCTGCATTACGCATGGGCTGCGTCGCGCCGGCTAGGTGCTCCGGC
This sequence comes from uncultured Acidobacteriaceae bacterium, assembly GCA_963839225.1. Classification (GTDB taxonomy): domain Bacteria; phylum Acidobacteriota; class Terriglobia; order Terriglobales; family Acidobacteriaceae; genus Telmatobacter. The sequence goes on along the minus strand of CAWIVA010000033.1, from coordinate 12,554 downwards.
GAACCAAGCTCCCGGCGCCAAATGAAACCTTCATTCTTCTCCGGCCTTAAATATCGTCCGGAACGTCTTCTTCAATATCGACGGTATCTTCAATCTCCATATCGCGAAACTCTTCGGAGTCAAAGACCTCGCCACAATCCAGGCACTCGACAAATTCCGCGTCTTCGTGCCGGGAAACATTCGTACCCTTGGATGCCTGCAGGCGGTTGCCATCGCTCGTGGTGTCGGTGAAATAAATTACTCTTTCAGCCGGATTGTAGCGGTCTTTGCGGAAATTGAAAACGGGTATTTGATAATTTTTTTTGTTCGCCGGCGTTTTTTCCGCACATTGACTCGTGTGAGAGGGGACGCTGTGTAGGAGCATGTTAGGCCGAATGACAGATATCACACCGAGAGACGCTCAACCGAATGCGGCGTCAATTTCAGGGCAGGTCTTGAAATCCCGACATAATTGGTCGTATACTGAATACGGACCGAAGAAGTCGGATATCCATGCTCAAGCTTACTAAGAAAGCCGACTACGGGCTGATGGCGCTCAAGTACCTGGCCGAGCACCCTGAGACCACTGCGCTCAGCGCAAAAGACGTGGCCGACGCCTACGGAATCCCGGCGCAACTGCTGGCCAAGATTCTGCAGCAGTTGACCAAATCCGGGCTGCTGCGCTCGCACGCCGGCATGAACGGCGGTTATGCGCTGGCCAAACCTGCCAGCGCGATTTCAGCCTACGAGGTGATTCTGGCCATCGACGGCCCGTTCTTCATCACCTCCTGCACCAAGGGCGCCAAGGGCTGCGATCTCACCCCGAGCTGCACCATTCGCGAGCCTCTGGCGCGGGTGAACGACACCATAGCCGGGGTGCTGAAAAGCATCAGTATTCAGGATTTGGCGGAGCACGAGCAAATCCAGGGCAAGCCTCGAGTGGCGCTTGGATTGGTTGCATTGACGACGTTGTAACGAAATCATTTCCCCCTCCGCGCCGGAGATCGACCCGGTTCGGAGCTGAACAGAGAAGATGGAGATCAATATGAGCACTGTTGCCAGCCAAGTGGAAGTTCCCGCAGGCGTAAGCCTGCCAATTTATATGGATAATCACGCCACCAGCCCGCTTGATCCCCGGGTGCTGGATGCGATGCTGCCCTATTTCACCACCAAATTCGGCAACGCGGCCAGCCGCAACCACTCCTTTGGATGGGAGGCGGAGCAGGCTGTGGAAACAGCCCGCGAGCAGATTGCCAAGCTCATCGGAGCCACCGCCAAGGAGATCATCTTCACCTCGGGAGCGACGGAGAGCAACAACCTGGCCATCAAGGGCATCGCGGAAATGTACCGCGAGCGCGGCAACCACATCATCACCCAGGTCACTGAACACAAAGCGGTGCTCGATACCTGCAAGCGCCTTGAAAAGAATGGCTACCGCGTCACCTATCTTCCCGTAAAGGCTGACGGGCTCATCGATCTCGAAGACCTGAAACGGGCCATGGATGACAAAACCATCCTGGTTACCATCATGGCGGCCAACAACGAGATCGGCGTGCTGCAGCCCATCGCCGAAATCGGCAAGCTCTGTCATGAGAAGGGCGTCATCTTCCACACCGACGCCGTGCAGGCAGTGGGCAAGGTTCCGGTCAACGTGATCGCCGACAACATCGACGTTCTTTCACTTTCCGGTCACAAGATTTACGGCCCCAAGGGGGTGGGAGCGCTCTACGTTCGCCGGCGCAACCCTCGAGTCCAGATCGCCGCCCAGATTGACGGCGGCGGCCACGAACGCGGCATGAGGTCCGGCACGTTAAACGTTCCCGGCATCGTCGGTCTGGGCAAGGCATGCGAAATTGCTCGCGAGGAGATGGACTCCGAAGCGGCCTATCTGCGCGGATTGCGCGACCGGCTGAAGGCGAAGCTCGAAGCGGAGTTGGACTACGTTCACGTCAACGGCTCCATGGAGCATCGTCTGCCTGGCAACCTGAATATGAGTTTTGTATACGTTGAAGGCGAGTCGCTGCTGATGGGCATCAACGACGTAGCGGTCTCCAGCGGTTCGGCCTGCACCTCGGCCACGCTTGAACCGTCTTACGTACTGAAGTCTTTGGGACTCGGCGACGATGTAGCGCACAGTTCCATTCGTTTCGGTTTGGGCCGCTTTAATACCCAGGCCGAAGTGGACTACGTAGCCGCCAAGGTCATTGACGTAGTCAAGCATCTGCGCAAGCTTTCACCGCTCTATGAGATGGTGCAGGAAGGCATCGACCTGACCAAGATTCAATGGGCGGCGCACTGAAGATCAGCTTTCAGCCTTCAGCTCTCAGCTTTTAGAAGAGCCGAACAAACTGAAAGCTGAAAGCTAAGAGCTAAAAGCTTAAAACCGCGGCTTCCCCGCGAGAGGAGATCTAAAATGGCATACAGCGACAAGGTAATCGACCACTACAATAACCCCCGCAATGTGGGCCAACTCGACAAAGCTTCCGCTGAGGTCGGCACAGGCCTGGTTGGCGCGCCGGAGTGCGGCGACGTAATGCGGCTCCAGATCCGCGTCAACCCCGAGACGCAGGTCATCGAAGAAGCCAAGTTCAAGACCTTCGGGTGCGGTTCGGCGATTGCCAGTTCTTCGCTGGCCACCGAGTGGATCAAGGGCCGCACGGTCGACGACGCCCTCGGCATCAAAAACACTGACATTGTGAAGGAGCTCTCGCTGCCGCCGGTCAAGATTCACTGTTCGGTGCTGGCTGAGGATGCAATCCGTGCAGCCATCGGCGACTGGAAGAAGAAAAACGGCGTTGCCGAAACGGCTGGCGCGACAGCAACAGCTCAGTAAGATTCGCCTATGCAAGAAGTGTCAGGGCACGACTTTAGTCGTGCCGCAACAAAGCAATGATGATGACGAAGGGCTTTAGCCCCTGAGGTATAGGCTCTAAGGAAAGCTATGGCGAACGTAGTCACAATCGAATCGAAGCCCGCCGAAGGCGCGGCCGCGGCACCGTCTGCCACTCCGCAGGGACTTGCCGCAGGCGGGGTTGGCCCCACCGCAGGTGGCCTGCAATTGACGGACCGCGCCATCAAGCGCATCCGCGCGGCCATGGCCAGGGAAGGCGTCTCGCCGGATGAGGGCGGGCTGCGGCTGGGCGTGATGGGCGGCGGCTGCTCGGGGCTTTCCTATTCGATTAAGTTTGATACGCGGCCGCGCGAACGCGACCGCATCTACGAGTTTGACGGCGTGCGCGTATTTGTCGATCCCAAGTCGTTCCTCTATCTGCACGGCATGACGCTGGACTACGAGGAGACGCTGATGCGGCAAGGCTTCAACTTTATCAATCCGAACTCCACGCACTCCTGCGGCTGCGGTTCGTCCTTCTCGTAGTGGATTGAAAAGAGCGTAGGGACGTATTGTGTCAGGGCTTAGTCGTGCCGATGCGAATTCAAAAGATCTGGTTTTTTATGATGAAAGTTATCGATACCGCGGTTCCTATCGCCTGTTGGTCCTGTTCCATCGGTCACAACGACTCCACGCTTTTTTGCCCGCATTGCAGCAAAATTCAGCCTCCTCCTGGCGGCGATTTTTTCCAGGTCTTTGGATTGGAGCGCCGCTTCGCCATCGACCTCTCCGCGCTGGAGCACGAGTTTCACCGCCTCAGCCGCAAGGTCCACCCCGACCGCTTTGCCCGCGCCGATGAAAACGAACGGCAGTGGAGCCTTGCGGATACAGCGCTGCTCAACGATGCCTATCGAACCCTGAAAGACTCTCTTCACCGCACTGAATACCTGCTCAAGCTGGAAGGCGCGGAGATTGGCGAAGAACGCGCAGGCAAAGATCGCAAGGATCCTTCGAAGGTTCCCGCCGATCTCCTGGAAGAGGTTTTCGATCTGAATATTCAACTGGAAGAGATGCGCATGGCCCGCAAGACGGGCGAAGAGGACCCGCAGTTACAGGCCGGCCTGGAACAGGCAAAGAGAAAATTCGACGGCTTGCTTGACGATGTTGACCAGGACCTGCGCACTCAGTGGCAATTGTGGGACGAGGGCGATTTATCCGCCCGGCACGCGGCGCAAAAAGCCATGGTGGCCCTGCTTCACCGGCGCCGCTACCTCAGCAATCTGGTTCGCGACGTGACCGAGACGCTGGCAGCTTGAAAGAAATAGCATGGCGGAAGGACGAGTAGTCGGAATTGACTTGGGAACGACCAATTCCCTGGTCGCTTATATGCAGGGCGATGCGCCGGTGGTCATTCCCGGCGTGGACGGCTCCAGCCTTGTGCCGTCCGTGGTGGCCCTCGACCCTGTTCCAGCCGGCGGCGGGCGTCCCACGGTCACCGTGGGCAATACCGCGCGCAAGGCGCTCATCGAGACGCCGGAGCGCGTCGTCTACTCCGTCAAACGGCTGATGGGCCGCGGCCTGGAAGAAATTCAAAGCGAACTCAAGCTCTTTCCCTTCCGTCTTGCCGACGACGTGGAAGCGGGCGAAGTCCCGCGCATCCAGCTGGGCGAGATGAAGTTCACCCCTCCTGAGATCTCCGCCTACATTCTGCGCCAGCTCAAGCGCAACGCCGAACGCTTCTTTGGCGCGCCAGTTACGCAGGCCGTCATCACCGTCCCCGCCTACTTCAACGATGCGCAGCGCCAGGCCACCAAAGACGCAGGCCGCATGGCCGGACTCGAAGTTCTTCGCCTGGTCAACGAACCCACCGCCGCCGCGCTGGCCTACGGACTCGACCGCGCCAAAGTGGGCACCATCGCCGTTTACGATCTGGGCGGCGGCACCTTCGACATCTCCATCCTCAAGCTGCGCGACGGCATCTTCGAGGTGCAGTCCACCAATGGCGATACCCACCTGGGCGGCGACGACATTGACAACCTGCTGCTGACCATCGCCCTCGACGAAATTCATGCCGAGCACGGCGTCGATCTGCGCAGCCATCCCGGCGCGGTGCAGGCTCTGCGCAAAGCCGCCATCGATGCCAAGATCCAGCTCTCCACCGAGCCCGCCGCGCACTTCGATATCGAGCTGCCCAACGGCGACCGCTACCAGCGCGAAATTCCGCGCGAAATTTTTGAGCTGCTCATCGAGCCGGTACTCGATCGCACCGCCGGCCCATGCAAACAGGCGCTGGCCGACGCAGGCATCACGCCGGAGCAGATTGATGAAGTGGTGCTGGTGGGCGGATCAACGCGCATTCCCGCCGTCCGCCAACTGGTCGACGATCTCTTCCACTTGTCCGCGCGCGGCAAAAAGCCGCACACCGAGCTGAATCCAGATGAAGTCGTTGCTTTGGGCGCGGCGGTTCAAGCCGATATTCTTGCCGGCGCATCGAAGGCCACTGAAGAAATGCTGCTTCTTGATGTGACTCCGCTCTCGCTGGGCATTGAGGCTCTCGGCGGCACGGTGGCGCGCATCATTCAGCGCAACTCCACCATCCCCGCCTCGGCCACCGAGCACTTCACCACCGGCGTAGACGGCCAGACCAACGTAGCCATTCACGTGGTGCAGGGCGAGCGCGAGCTGGCCGCCGACTGCCGTTCGCTGGCCCGCTTCGACCTCAAAGGCATTCCTCCCATGTCTGCCGGGTTGCCCCGCATCGAAGTCCGCTTCCTCATCGACGCCGACGGAATTCTGAAGGTAACAGCACGCGAGCAGCGTAGCGGGCAGGCCGCAAAAATCGAAGTTAAGCCCACCTATGGCCTGACCGACGAGCAGGTCGAGAGCATGATTCTCGATTCCTTCGATCATGCTGAAGAGGACTTTACCAAGCGCCTGCTGATCGAAGCCCGCAACGAGGCGGAAACAATTTTATCCGCAGTCGAACGCGCTCCGTCGAGCCCCGCGTGGAAGCAATTAACCGGCGAAGAACAGTCGGCCATCGACGCGGCTCGCGACCATCTCGCTGTCATCAAACAGGGAACGGATCTTGCTGCCATCCGCGAAGCAACTCTGGCGCTTGACCGGGCAACGCGCCACTTTGCCGAGCTGATGATGGAAGCCGCGGTAACCACGGCCATCCGCGGCAAGACCATGGATGCAGCCGGCGAGGAGCTAGGCGATGAAGTCACCGCGCCGCACGCCATGGCCCCGGCAGAATTCAAGTAAGAGGGTCGTGGACGCAGATTGAGGATTTACGGGCCGCGTAAAGCGTCGGCTTTGTTACAGGGCACGACTTCAGTCGTGCCGAAAGTCCGCAGCAGGAAGAATATGGGTGCCCAGGTCCCGATTTTGGGACCTGGGAAAGATAGAACCCAAATCGAGAAGTTTTGTGACAGGGCACGACTTTAGTCGTGCCGCCAGTGACAGTAACATGATCGTGGGCTTTAGCCCCTGAAGTAAGGTTTCAATGCGTTATGTGAACTGTTCATTCACTGGTGTCACACGACATGAAAGAGACGGAATTTTATGAGCGAAGCAAATCAGAAAAACATTCCCGCCGATAAACTCGTCCGCGTAACCTTCATGCCCGAGGGCCGCACAGTCGAGTTCGAGTTCGGTACCCTGCCCTACGAGCATCACGGCAGGCCGATGTCGTTTCTCGACGTAGCGGAAAACTTCGGAATTTTTCTCGATCACGCCTGCGGCGGCGTTTGCGCCTGCACCACCTGCCACCTGTGGATCAAAAATCAGGAGGGCATCAGCGAAGCGGAGGACGACGAAATCGACCGCATGGATATGGCCGCCGACCAGCAGTTGGACTCGCGCCTCGGCTGCCAGGCCGTGATCACCAAGCCCGGCAATTACGTCGTAGAGATTCCCAAGTGGAACCGCAACTACGTCTCCGAAGGAAAACCCCTCACCCTTGCCGAAAACAAATAAAAAACTGGGTGCCTCACCCTCGCCGCGCCTTTGTTTTTGCGGCTAGGGTGGGATTGCACCGTACAAAAGGAGCCTCATGCCGCGCGAGATTCACTGGACCGACGCCGAAGAGATCGGCATTCAGCTGCAGGAAAAGTTCCCTGACCTCGACCCGCTGACAGTGCGCTTCACCGACCTGCACCGCTACGTTACCGAGTTGGAGGGGTTCGCTGACGATCCAGCCAAATCCAACGAGTCGCGCCTGGAGGCCATTCAGATGGCCTGGCAAGAGGAATTCGAGGACGCGCAGGGGTAATCGTCCCGATCTACTGACTCTAATCCCACTGGTCCCTCTCCCGCGCTTCGCTCCATCCGAAAGAACGCTCAAAGTGCTGGAATTCCTTCTTTTGTCCCGGCACAAGATACACGCTGAGCACATCGAAGCGCACCGGTGGCGCAGTTTCCTGCGGCAACTGGCGCACGTACTGCCGTGCCAACCTGCGCAGCACAGCACGCTTGTGGGAGTCGACGCTCACCTCGGCGGGCGCAATGTCATGGGCGGTGCGGGTCTTCACCTCGACAATACATAGCATCGGCCCATTCCATGCAATCAGGTCCAGGTCACCGGAAACGTTGCCCGCCGACCAGCGCCGCGCCACGACAATATAGCCTTTGCGCCGCAAGTAAAAGAAGGCCGCAGTTTCACCGTCGATTCCGGTAGCCAGGTGTGCAGGCAAACTCGCCTGCCGTCCGCGCCGCTTCGCCACCCATGCAAGACCTGCCAATAACCGTTCCAGCCAGGTGATGCGCACTTGCTCCAGCCATCCCATGGCAAACCATTGTCTGCCGGATAAACGAAAGACGCAAATCCGGCGCCGCATGCCCAGCCGGGAGTCCGGTGCAAATGATCGCGGTAATGAAAATTCGATCAAGCTCAGGCCGTCGCGGCTTCGAGAGCGCCGGCGTGCTCGTGTTCCTTCTCCACCTGCGTGAGCGCCTCTTCCAGAATATCCATGGCAATGGTAGCTTCGTGCTCGTTGACGACCAGAGGCGGGGAAAGCCGCAGCGAAGTTTCTCCGCAGCCCAGCATCATCAGTCCCCGCTCGAATGCCAGGGTCTCAATGCGGTTGCGCAGCGCAACGGCCGGCTCGCGGGTGGCCTTGTTCTTCACGATCTCAAGTCCGATCATCAGGCCGCGTCCGCGCACCTCACCCACCAGCGGATGGATTTGCGCCCATGGCCGCAGCCGTTCCATCATGAATTCACCGACCTTTGCGGCATTCGCCATCGCCTCGCGCTCGATGATGTCCATCGTGGCCAGCGCGGCGGCTATCGAAACCGGATTGCCGCCGAAGGTGGAAGCGTGTGAGCCGGGCGCCCAGTCCATGATCTCGGCGCGCGTCATGCAAACGCCAAGCGGCATTCCACTGGCAATTCCCTTGGCAAGGCAGACCATATCCGGCTCCACGCCGGAGTGCTCGATGGCCCACCACTTTCCCGTCCGGCCCATTCCGCACTGCACCTCATCCACAACCAGTAGAATCCCGTGACGATTGCAGATGGCCCGCAACTCACGCAGGAAATTATCCGGCGCCACGATAAACCCGCCCTCGCCCTGAATCGGCTCGACAAAAATAGCTGCTACCTCCTCAGGAGGCAGAATGGATTTGAAAAGTTTCTCTTCAATGTAGCGAGCGCAGCCCAGGCTGAAGGCTTCTTCCTCCTGTGGGCCGCCGCTGCAGCCGCGATACGTATAGGGATAACGCACGTGCGTCACGCCCGGAACCAGCGGCGAGAAGCGGCGTTTCTGCTGCGGCTTGGAACCGGTAAGCGAGAGCGCGCCCATGGTACGGCCGTGAAATGCGCCAAAGAACGAGATCACCTGCTGCCGTCCTGTGTGATAGCGAGCCAGCTTCAGCGCGCACTCGATTGCCTCTGCGCCGGAGTTACCATAGAAAAATTTGTGCGGCCCTGGCATGGGCGCAACACCTGAGAGCCGGTCGGCCAAATCCGTAAGAGCCTCGTTATAAAAATCGGTCCCGGAGATATGAAGCAGTTCAGCAGCCTGCTTTTGAATAGCCGCAACAACCTCAGGATGGCAATGGCCGGTGGAAACCACGGCAATGCCCGCCGCAAAGTCGAGGAACTCGTTGCCGTCCACATCTTCAATGCGAACCCCGCGGCCGCGCTTGGCCACCAGCGGGTAAGAGCGCGTGTAACTGGGCGAGATCAGGCGCGTGTCGGCTGCCACGGCCGCCTGGGCCTTGGGTCCTGGCAAGGAACAGCGAAGTTTCGGTCCGTATTTTTCGTAGATCTCTTGTTTCGTCATCTTCTTGTCTCCTCTATAGAGGGCTGTCATCCTGAGCATTCAACAAATGCTCTCATCCTGAACGCCACTGAATGCTTGTCATCCTGTGCATTCAACAAATGCTCTCATCCTGAACGCGACTGAAAGCTTGTCATCCTGAGCGAAGCGAAGGATCTGCGTTTCCGTCGCTGGACTTGTTCCCCACAATCGTAGGGCAACTCAACTGCGGGACCGTCCGGTAGCGCGAGAAAAGGCAGGCGAGGTCCGCCGCGGCGGACGGCAGCGCTGCTAATCGCTGGCGAAAAGGCTTGGTCGTGTGCGCATGGGCAGTACGCGGAGGTGTTTCCGCGGGCAGATGATGCGCGCACGCGACCGCGACCAGCGCCTGTTGGCTGGCGCAACCAGTCGATTAACGGCACGCGCTTGCACGGGAACCCTCTTCCGTCGAGCATAGCACGCGCCGTGGGTCCATTTCCACGCGTGCACCCTGCAGGCTCTAAGATGAAGTTAGCTCCATGCCGGCATCCACCTCCCAACCTGGCCAACCCCGCAACAGGGCAGCAACCACGACTTCGATCGTTCTTGCCTTTGCCAGCGTTTACTTTTTCTGGGGTTCCACTTATACAGCTATTCGCATCGGAGCCGCCCAGATGCCGGCGCTTCTGCTCGCCGGGACGCGTTTCCTGATCGCCGGTGCGATTCTGCTTGGCTGGTGCCGCTGGCGAGGACTCCGCATTACCTGGCCTCCAAAAACCATGCTGATGATGTGCGTGATGGGGCTGCTGTTGCTCGGCGGGGGCAATGTAGGACTGGTATATGCCGAGAGGAACGTGCCCAGCGGCCTGGCCTCGCTGGTCCTGGCGGTCATTCCGCTTTATGTGGCGCTGATTGAGATGTTTCTGCCCGGCGGCGAGCCGCTGCCGGCGCGTGGCTGGCTGGGCGTTGTCCTGGGCTTCGCGGGCCTTGCCGCTCTGCTCTGGCCCTCGTTGCATAACGGACTGGCCGGCGACAGCGCGCGCTTGTGGGCCATCGCCGCTCTGCTCGGCGGCGCGCTTTCCTGACCGTCGGCAGCATCCTCTCCCGGCGCGCGCGTTTGCCGGTAAACAGCTTTGTGGCCGCAGCCTGGCAGATGCTGTTCGCGGGCTCCTTCAGCACGGTGCTGGGCACGGCGCTCGGCCAGTGGCCTGACTTCCACGTCAACGCCGCATCGATCGGGTCGCAGGCTTATCTCATCACCGGCGGTTCGCTCCTGGGCTACACAGGCTTCATTTACCTCATTGAGCACGTTCCTGTAGCCAAGGTCACTTCTTATGCGTATGTGAATCCGATGGTAGCGGTCTTGCTGGGAATCTTCCTGCTTCACGAACGGCCGGAAGCGGCTGAATTTGTGGGGATGGCAGGCATCGTGGTAGCCGTGTTTCTGCTCACCACCGCGCAGGTCAAGACCAAGCCCCGTCCTTTCGAAGATCTGGAACAAATTCCGGCGGAATAGGCCAGATCGAATTCTCGTTCCTACTTCAGCAACAACCCCGTTACCACCGATACGATTCCGATGACCCAGAATACGATTCCTACGTACCAATAAAGTCGAACATGGGTCAGCAGCGTGACCGAAGTGATCACCAGACCAATCTCCAGCAACGCCTCACCCAGGTCAAAGCGGTCAGCCTTTGCCTCAGCATGCTCCACCTTGGCCTCCAGTGCTTCCGCTTTATCCTGTTCGTCTTTCAGGTCGTTGGTCCATTTGACCTGGTGGTCGGCATAGGCCTTGGCTATCTTTTTCGCGCCATCTTTATCCGCGACAGTCAATACGCTGAGCAGGTCGGCGGTCAGGGCTGTGTCGTTGGCGCGAATCTTGTGCGCCTGGTAATAATTCCATTGATCAGTGGCTCTGTCCTGGTCGAGAATGGCCTCCGTATGCGTGCGATGGCCCAGCACGGTTGTCACAGCCACCAGCACGGCCAGCACAGTCATAGTCAAGGCAACCGGACGCAGTGAGGAATCGTGTTCTATGTGTTCGGCGTGTTCCTGCAGCTCCTGGGCTTCGTTGGCTTCCATTGGGAACCTCCAGAATTGATCTTATTCGGAATCGGGATTTATCGGATACGCGGAAAGCTGGCAGCTAAAAGCTAGGAGCTGAAAGCTGCTTTTTTACTTCCGCTTCCAGCGCACGCCTTCTTTTGAATCCTCGATCACAATGTCCTTCTCGGCCAGTTCATTGCGAATCCGGTCGGCGCGGGCAAAGTTGCGCTGCTTCTTGGCCAGCGTCCGCTCGTCCAGCAGCGCATTGACTGCTTCATCGGTAATCGACCGCCCCGCCCGCAGTTCGGGAGCCACATCGGCCTCTCGACCGCTCTCCGCCGCCCACTTGAGAGCCCGCTGCGTCGCCTCTGCGTCCCGATCCTCAATCACGTCAAAGACAGCATCAAAGCTGGCTAAAACCTTGAGAATCGCATTCCGGTCTCCGGCTAGCAGTTGCCCCTGGTCGATGGCCGTATTCGCCGCGCGGACCAGTTCGAAAATCGGCGCGCGAGCCTCGGCAGTATTCAGATCGTTGGAGAGCGCAGCCAGATAATCTGCCTGCGCCTTTTGGGCCGCAACTTGCAACGGAGAACTTTCGCCGTCCGCGAAGGACCCTTGCTTGAGCCGCCGATGAAAAGTCCGCAGCCGCTCAACAGCGTTGGTTGCCTCGATCAATCCATCAAAGGTGAAGTTGAGCTGATGCCGGTAGGGAACCGAAATCAGCGCCAGCCGAATCGCCGAAGCCTTGTATCCCTTCAGCAGCAAATCGCGAAGAGTATAGAAATTCCCTTCGCTCTTTGACATCTTCCGCCCATCCACCAGCAAAAACCGCACATGCATCCAGTGCCGCGCAAAAGTCTTGTGAGTCACGCTCTCGCTCTGCGCAATCTCATTTTCGTGGTGTGGAAACATCAGGTCTTCGCCGCCCGCATGCAGGTCGAAGCTTTCGCCCAGGTACTCCATCGCCATCGCCGAGCACTCAATATGCCAGCCCGGCCGTCCCCGGCCAATCGCCGTCTCCCACGAGGTCTCCCCCGGCTTGGCCGCCTTCCACAAGGCAAAATCGCGCGCCGAGTCCTTCTCATACTCGTCCACATCCACTCGCGCCCCGTCCTCCATCCCGCTCAAATCCTTCTTGCTCAGCTTTCCATACTCTGGAAACGAAGCCAGCCTGAAGTACCAGCTTCCATCTTCCGTCTTGTACGCAGCTCCGGCTGCGGCCAGCTTCTCGATCAGCTCCACCATCTTCGGAATATGTTCGGTGGCGCGCACCAGCTCTTCAGGCCGCTCCACGCGCAGCGACTCAAGGTCCTCAAGGAATGCCTGCTCATACGGCGCGGAGTACTCGCGAATCGGGATGCCGGCCTTGGCCGCGTTCTGAATAATACGGTCGTCCACGTCCGTGATGTTCATAACGTGGTTCACTTTTACGCCGCTGAGCTTCAGAAACCGCCG
>CAWIVA010000032.1:0-27323 GCA_963839225.1 uncultured Acidobacteriaceae bacterium | reverse complement strand
CGCCAGTAGCGCAAAGGCTGCGGCTTCCTTGGCTTCAGCGGGTAGGCCGAATGCATCGCTTGAGGTCAGTTGGCAACCCATGGGCTCCAGCCGCTCAGCGAGCATGGCCATCAGGGTGCGGTTGCGCGCGCCGCCGCCGGAGACGATGTAATCCATGTCGCTGTTCTTTTTGCCGCCGCTTTTCATTTTGGCCAGAACAAACCGTTTGTAGCTTTGTGCGATGGATTCGGCGGTGAGTGCTGTTGCCGTGGCCATTGCATCCTCCGACTTGCTGCTGTGCGCCGGCAGGATGCGAGGAACTTTGCGGCATATTCGCGGCCGAATTGCTCGCGCCCGGCGGTGCGCGGAGGCTTGAGCTGGAAGTAGGGATTGCGCATCTCTGCAGCCGAGCACATGCGATAATCACCTTGCCTTGGCGGCGAGGCTCCGTTGCGGTCGAAGGGCTTGCCGAAGAGCTGGCGGGCCAGCGCATCGATGACCATGTTGCCGGGGCCGGTATCGAAGGCGATCACAGCGTCGGGTGTGGCGCCGGCGGGAATCGCGGTCAGGTTGGCAATGCCGCCGATGTTCTGGAGACACGCGGCCGCGTTTTGAGTCGGCGAAGAGCACGTAATCGAGCAGAGGAACCAGCGGCGCACCCTGGCCGCCGGCGAGCATATCGGCGGGACGGAAGTTTGAGACCACGGGAATGCCGAGTGTGGCGGCGATGACCTGGGCTTCGCCGGCCTGCCAGGTGCAGGAAAATTTGCGGCCGGCATAGTTGGCTGCGCGCGGCTGATGGTAGAGGGTTTGGCCGTGGCAGCCGATCAGGTCGAGCTTGACCGGGTGCCGCTTGAGCGTGGCCTGAACGGCCTCCGCGTAGGCCATGCCCAAACGCCAGTTGAGCCGCGCCAGCTCCGCGGTTGAAGTGGAGGTGCGTTCATGGCGGCGAGAATGGCGCGGCGCAGCGCAGGCGGGAAATTTGAAGCCTTCGTGGGCGAGGAGCGTGAGCTGGGCCGCGGTTTGCCGGGAGCGATTCGCACGACGGCCACGTCGATTCCATCGGCCGAGGTGCCGCTCATGATGCCGGCTACGGTCATTGCTTTTGCGCTCATGCTGGTTGGTTCTCCTGCGGCTTGGGTTGGGCGTTGCGATGGTTTGGCTGAAGCGCTGAATCCTGGTTCGCAGAGATCGAATTTCGTGGCTGAAAGCGGCGCTGGGAACTCGCGGGCGAAGAGTTTGGCGCGCTGCTTTGCGGTTTGTTGTTGCGCGCGCGAGAAGCAGATTGCGGAAGGCGGCTGAGCGCTCGGCTTCGGAAAGAAAGCTTCGTAGGCTCTCAGGATCAGATCGGGGCTGTGGCAGATTTCCATCAGATCCATTCCTGCGCGGACGGCCGCGATGGCCGCCTCTTCGATGGGCATGAATTTCAAAATGCCGCCCATTTCCAGATCGTCGGAGAAGATGAGGCCGCGATAGCCGATGCGCTTGCGCAGCACGGTCGTGATCCAGTAAGGCGATGTGCTGGCGGGGCGATTCTTGCCTGGAGTTAGAGGATAGGCGGCGTGGTTGACCATGATCATGGGCAGCTCGCGGCGCAACTCGCGATAGGGCAGCAGGTCTTCGCGCATCGAGTTCGCGCAGCTGCGATGGATCGATGGAGTTTCAAGATGCGAGTCGAGCGTGCCGCCGCCGAGGCCGGGAAAATGCTTGCCGCAACCTACTACTCCGTGTTCAGCCAGGCCGGCGAGAAAATTGCGCGCATACTCCACCACGCCTTGCGGAGTCGACGCTGCAGCGCGCGTGCCCATTACTTTGGCTGAGGCCGGCAGAGCAAGATCCAGCACCGGCGCAAGCGTGGTATTGAAGCCGAAGGCTTTTACGCCCTGCGCGATCAACTCGCCGTGTTCGCGAATCAGATTGGTTTTCGGCGATCTGCGCTGCTGCCTGCATCACGGCTTGCGCGGAGGGCATGGGAGCCAGTGCATCGCGCAGCCGGTCCACCGTGCCGCCTTCCACATCGACGCAGCGAAAACTGTGCGGCGCGCACAGGGCGGTTGCTTCGTCGAGCAGCGCACGCGTCTGTTTGGCAGTTTCAATGTTGCGGCGGAAGAGAATGATGCCGGCCGGGACGCACCAGTTTGAGCCAGGCGCGCTCCAGGCCGGTCAGCTCCGTGCCGTCGAGGCCCACGACCAGCAGGCTACCCGCGGCTTGGCGCAGATGTCGCCGTCATCCTTCTCCTTCAATTCCTGTTGCAGCTCTTCGAGTAGATTCAGGGCTTGCAAGGGCGTGAGCGCGTTCACGTCGGTTGCTTCAATGCGGTCTACGATGCGCTGCGAGAGCGGAGTGAAGATGGTCAACTGCACGGGGTCGGCCACGGTCTCCGCCTGCACGTTCTGCCGCTCCTGCTTTTCGTGCTGGCGAAGGACGTGCTTGGCGCGCTCGATGACTACGGCGGGCAGTCCGGCCAGACGCGCCACTTCGATGCCGTAACTTTTGCTGGCAGCGCCCGGTTCGATGTTATGCAGGAAAACAATTCCGCCCGCCGATTCTTTCACGCCTACGCGGAGATTGCGCACGCGTTTGAGCTTCTCGGCGAGCATGGTCAGTTCATGATAATGTGTGGCGAAGAGCGTGCGGGCGCAGGTTTCGGCGTGGAGATATTCGACTGTGGCCCAGGCCAGCGAGAGGCCGTCAAAGGTAGCGGTGCCGCGGCCCATCTCATCGAGCAGGATCAGGGATTGATTGGTGGCGGTGTTCAGAATCGTCGCCGTCTCGGTCATCTCCACCATGAAGGTGGAGCGGCCGCGGGCCACGTTATCGCTGGCGCCGATGCGGGTATAGATGCGGTCCACCAGGCCGTAGCGGAAACTGTCGGCGGGAACGAAGCTGCCCATCTGGGCAAGCAGAATGAGCATCGCAGCCTGGCGGAGATAGGTGCTCTTGCCGCCCATATTGGGGCCGGTGATGAGCAGCAGGCTGGGGCCTTCGCCGGCGGCGTTCAATAAAGGTCATTGGAGATGAAGCGGCCTTCGCGGGTCTCCTCATCCACTGCTCGATGACCGGGTGGCGGGCGGCTACGGCTTCGATTACCGGCTCATCGACGATCACCGGGCGGACGTAGCGGCGCAGCGCGGCGAGATGAGCGAAGCTGGCCAGCAGATCAGCTTCCGCGACGACGGCTGAGCTGCGGCGGATTTGGCCGGCGGATTCAAGGACGGTCTTGCGCAAATCGACAAAGTGCGCTTCTCGATCTCGATGATCTGTCGTGTGCGGTGAGGATCTTGCGCTCGTAGTCCTTGAGCTCCGGAGTGGTAAAGCGCTCGGCGTTGACCAGGGTTTGCTTGCGCTCGTAATCGACGGGCGCGTTGGCCAGGTTGGCCTTGGTGATTTCGATGTAATAGCCGAAAACGGAGTTATATCGCACTTTAAGGGAGCCGATGCCGGTGCGCTGACGCTCGCGTTCTTCAATGGCTGCGATTGCCTGACGGCCGGTGGTGGAGATGGCGCGCAATTCGTCCAGCTCTGCATCGATGCCGGCGGCGATTGCGCCGCCATCGACCAGGGTGAGCGGGGGTTCGGGGACCAGAGTTGTTTCAATGCGCGCGGTGGTCTCTTCGAGCGTATCGAGGCGCCCGGTGAGAGAGCGCCAGAGCGGAGCTTGCATGGCTTCGAGCGCAACTTTGAGGGCGGGAAGTTTGGCGAGGCTGGCGGCGAGGGCGCGGACGTCGCGGGGGCCGGCAGAATCGAGGGAAAGACGGGCGAGGAGACGTTCGAGATCGAGGATGCCCGAGAAGGCGCGGCGAATTTCCTCGCGTTTGACGAGGTTGGAGTGAGCTTCGGCTACGGCCTCATAGCGGGCTTCAAGTGCCTTAGCATCGAAGAGGGGGCGGACGATGGTGGAACGCAGCAGGCGCTTGCCCATAGGCGTCCGGCAGGCGTCGAGAGTGTGGAAGAGCGTGGCGCGGTCGTCCAGACCCATAAAGAGCGGCTCGATCAGTTCGAGGTTGCGGACGGTGACCTGGTCGAGCTCGAGCGCGGTGGAGTGCTCCTGAAACTTGAGGCTGTCGATGTGCTGGGCATCGATTTTCTGGGTGGTGCGGACGTAGTGGAGGACAGCGCCGGCAGTGATGGCGGCCGCGGGATGCCGGTCGAGACCGAAGCCCTCCAGAGAGCGCACGTTGAGCTGACGTTCGACCAGCGGGATGGCGAAATCGCGGGTCCAGACCCAGTCTTCGAGCCGGGTGCGGGCGGGAAAGCGTTCGAGTTGAGCGGGCAACTCTGCGCTCGAAGGCAAAAGGACCTCGCTGGGGCCGGCTTTGATGAGTTCATCGATGGCCTGCTGGCGCCCGGATGGTCCGGGGAACTCAGCGGTGCGGAATTCGCCGGTGGAAACGTCGAGCAGGGCAATGGCGCAGACCGGCTCCTTTGCCGGGCCGGTCTCGTAGAAGGCGGCAAGAAAGTTGTTTTGCTCCTGGCCCAGGGCGGAATCGAGCGCGGTGCCTGGGGTCAGCACGCGGGTTACTTCGCGGCGGACGATCTTTTTGGTGAGTTTGGGGTCCTCCATCTGATCGCAGACGGCGATGCGGTAACCCTTGCGCAGGAGACGCGTGAGATAGGCTTCAACGGCGTGGTACGGAACGCCGCACATGGGCTGTGAGCGCTCCCGGTCGCGCGCGGTCAGGGTCAACTGCAACTCGCGGCTCACCGTTACCGCATCATCGTAAAAGAGCTCGTAGAAGTCGCCCATGCGGAAGAAGAGCAGGGCATCGGGATTTTCCCGTTTGGCCGCGGTCCACTGGCGCATGAAGGGCGTCAGCTCGGCTGCACTCTTCTCCAACGAGGGAGGGCTCGGACCGGCAGAAGGGATCTCTTCCAAAGTGAATGCGCTGGGAGCGCCGGGTTGGAGCTGGTCGGGAATCACGCTGCTTTCCAGCTTAACGCGTCCGGCAGGGCAACCGGCGGCCGCTGAGGCACGCGCCTCTTGGTTCCTCCGTAAGTAATGTAATTGCGCCGTCCCGACGGGACTCCGCAGCTAGTTTGTCGGACCCATATTCCCCACGCTAAAGCGCGGGGCTAACCAACTCTGCGCCTCCGGCGCGTCTGTGCGGACATTCCTCATGCGGTCCTCAAAGAGCGGGCGCGAAAAACAGAAGCGCGCCGCCCGATTCCTTACTGCTCATTTCGCTGAAGGCTTGCCGGGCGCAGACTTTCCGCCGCAGCCGACTATGGCGTCATGCCAGGCTTTGGCCTGGCTTTTGGCTGCGTCCAGGGTGGCGAATTGAATCGCAATTTGACTCACGGTGAGGTCGTCGACCACATCCTGCGGTACGGGATTTGCTGAATACTTTTGCTCCCGGTGCCATTGAAAGGGCTGAGCGAACTTAACGATCAGATGCGCCGGTGGTTGCCCTTCGGAGCCTTTATCGGCGGTGATTGCGTCAGGGATTCCATTTGACAAGTCCAGTGTGGCAGTACCGGTCTGTTCCAGTGAATAGTCGAATTGGCCTGTATCGACTTTGTCATAACGATTGTTTTCCACCTGAGTGAGGGAGACTCGGCAACCCTCAAAGGTAATGCTGGTTATGAATTTTCTGTTTGCGTAATCGACAGCCCCGGTATCAAAAGTGGCCACCGTTGAAACTTTAGCCTCTTCGAAGTGGGTGCTGATCCAGGAGAGGATTTCCGATACCGGCTGTGCTGCATGGCGCTGGGCTTGCACGCAAAACGGAAGGAAGGAAAAAAAGACGATCAGAGCAAAGAGTTTCTTCATTCTTACCTCAATAATAAAAATTCTCCGGCACCCATACTACGCCTTGGTCAGAATGGGCCGGTACCAGGCTGCCGGGCTGGCGAAAGACCATTTTCCGAGGTTAGGGCTCGATTACCTACCCCAGAGTAGCGGCACACTAAGTTTTATCAAAATTGCTCGGCGAATTAAAAGTCTGATGTGGATGGAGTGATTGGCATGCCAAGGAATTTTAACTTTCCGAGAAGGCGATAATCCTTGACTGTGCCTTTCGACAGCAGCTAAATTCAACTCTCAGGTTCGCCCAACTGCGGGTTATTCAGAAAGGAATCGCCCATGAACATCCTGCGCATTGTGCTGGCTGCCCTTGGCGGCTTTATAGTGTATTTCGTCGTCGGCGGTCTCGCATTCGTACTGATTCCGTCCCTTAAGACGGAGTTTCTGAAATACACGGCGGTCTATAGGGATCATGAGGGACAGATGAGCCATATACCGGTGGGAATGGCTGGAATACTCTTGTCGATCCTGGTGCTCGCGGTGCTCTACGCGCAAACCTATCATGGCGGATCAGGACTAGTGGAAGGGGTACGCTTCGGAGCGCTGATAGGGATTTTCGTGTTCGGCGCATTTGTGCTGCACAACTACGCCAATTTGAATATCGGGTTGAAACTCGCTCTTGAGCAGGGGGTTGCATATTTTATTGAATGGGCTGTCGTCGGGGCGGCAATCGGGCTGATCTACCGGGTGCCGACGACGCATAATTAGAGTACGTTCTCTCTCTCGAAGCGGGATAGATGGGGTCAAGAATTCAGGCTTTGGATGCCCATTCCTTTTCCCGCTCGATCACTCTCTCCCTCTCTGGCGTGGCGTATACCCTCTCCCGTTCTCTCTC
The DNA here is from genome assembly GCA_963839225.1 of uncultured Acidobacteriaceae bacterium. Lineage (GTDB taxonomy): Bacteria > Acidobacteriota > Terriglobia > Terriglobales > Acidobacteriaceae > Telmatobacter. The sequence goes on along the minus strand of CAWIVA010000032.1, from coordinate 20,705 downwards.
CCTCTCTGATGGAACGAGAACTTTTTCTGACCAGCCGATGAGTTGAATCTGTCCGATGATCGCGTAGATCAAGGCGAATATCAGACATAAAATCCCCATCGCGGTAAGTGCGAGCCCGCCGATGGCGGCTGGCCCATAAGTTGCGATCGAGAGTTGCAGCGATGCATGGTCAACCGGGTAAGCGGCATCGAAATTTGCTGTGCCGGCGCCATAAGCGTAGATCAAACCTAATCCTGCTGCCAGGAGCAGGACGGAAAGGATCAGAGGGCGGTCGGATCTTAGAACAATCATTGGTCGGTCAGATCTCATGTGGGTCACCTCATGGTTTTGGATTCCCGGTGAGCCTTCCGCGCCGGTTTTGGGAGCCCTCAGCGGGTTCTTGACTATCGATGCAACATGCTGAGTGGGGTTTCATGAAATGAGAGATAAAGCGTCGAGATCGAGCGCAATCCGACGCATCAAAATCATGGAATCAATGAGTTGCAGGACTCCAAGTATTCAGAATTCATGCTTCAGCGCAACCGAGGAGAGCAAAGCCGCGCTCACTGCATGTTCCATATAGAACATCATCGCGCCCAACGATGAACGAACCTAGTGAGACCGTGGAGGAAACAGCTCGCCACGGTCGGAATCCTTGCATGAGTTAGGCACCGAATTCCAGACAAAAAGGGAGATCAAATGAAAACAATGAAAGCAACCACCGCCGCCCTCGGATCGCTGGTCCTGCTTGCAATGTCGCTGCCGCTATCGGCACAGGACACAACGCAATCCACGACGACCACCCAGACGACTCCGGATCAGCCGGCTACCCAAACCACCGATACCAGCAAGACTAAGACGAAGTACAAGCATCATCACGTGAAGGAAACCACGACTAAGGAAAAGTCGACGACGACCGTGATTCCACCCGCGGATCAGACAACTCGAACCACGACTACCACCACAACGGTTCCCCCCGAAGCCCCGCCTCCGCCTCCACCACAATAATTGAGAATTGCGCGAGGCAACCGGGCAGGTACAGAAGGGCAGCGTCACTATTGGCGACGCTAGGTGACTGGCGGGACCTTGTGCCTGATGAGATATCGGGTACTCCGGTCTCGCCTTCGAGCCATGCGTCCATAGCGGGCAGATTTAAAAGGGAGTTCCCCCAACCACACCGATACAGCGTTCAATTCATCTCATAGAAGCTTCTGAATCCCTCTCAACTCACGGAATTTGTGAATATTATCTTCAACTTCCGGCGAATTCGCGGCCTATGCCTTTTTAAACTTGTGTAGAGCGTTCCGGCTTGCCGGGTTGGTGATTTGCGTCACAAGTATACTGAATAGTTACGCCTTAAGGTGAAGATCGAAATGTATCTCCTCTGGCTGAGAGTTGCGGCAGTGCTCTATGCGGCGGCGGGTGTGTCAGTTTTTCCGGCTGTGCTGTATGGAGTGGAACGGTGGCGCAGGTGGTGCGTTCACCTGGGCGGCATGGCGCTGTTCTTCCACTTTGTATCGGCGGTGGAGATGTGTACAGGCTCATGGCTGGGTGCCGGTGGGGGTCAGGGAGGTACAGTCGCTACTGGGGCTGGCGGTGGCGGGGCTGTTCTTCCTGGTGTGGTGGTTCTACGACGCGATCTCTCTTGGTTTGTTCGCCTTGCCGGCGACGTTCTTTCTGGTTTTTGTGCCTTCGCTGGGGCCGGACCGGTATATGTTTCCCTCCCAGGGCGTGCGAGTTAGCTGGCTGATTGCGCACATTGCGGCGCTGCTGCTGGCCTATGTGGCGCTGGGGTTCAGCCTGCTGGCATCGATCCTCTACCTGGTGCAGGAGCGGCGGATCAAGAGCAAGCTTAAAGCTGTACCGGGGCAGGACCCTGGTGGGCGCCGTTCGATTGGCTGCCGCCGTTGGATACGCTGGAGCGGCTGGCTGAGGCGATGCTGGAGTTCGGCTTTCCCTGCATGACGGTGGGGCTGGTGATCGGCGCGGTGCTGGTGCAGGAGACATCGCTGGGCGCGGCGTACTTTCTCGATCCCAAGATTATTGCGGCATTTATTAGCTGGGGGATCTATGTGCTGCTGCTGCTGGTGAGGCGAACGGCGGGGTTGCGAGGACGCAAGGCGGCCTATCTTTCCGGGGCGGTGTTTGCGGTGATGGTAGTGGTTTGGACTGCGAATATGTTCAGCCACGTGCACAAGTTTGGTGCCCCATGACGCATGCGGCCACAACAGTGGTGATTACCGGGGTAAATCACCGGACTGCGCCAATCGAGCTGCGGGAGCGGATCGCCATCAGCCGCGAGGAGCTACCGGAGACGACGCGCGCGCTGGCAGCGATGCCGGGAGTTGTCGAGTGCATGATTGTCTCCACCTGCAACCGGGTGGAGCTGCTGGCGGCCGTGGATGGGCCGGATGCGGACGTGGCGGGGTTTCTGCATAGTCATTTCGGCCTGGACCCGGCACTGCTGGCACCGCATATCTATGAGCAGAGAGGCCGGGATGCGGTGCGGCATTTGTTCCGCGTGGCCGCCAGCCTGGACTCGATGGTGGTGGGCGAGCCGCAGATTCTGGGGCAGGTGAAAGAGGCATTTGCCGTGGCGCGGGCAGCGGGGACTGTGGGCGGGCAACTGGAGCATCTGCTGCAGAGCGCCTTTGCCGCGGCAAAGAAGGTGCGCTCGGAGACGGAGATTGGATCGAATTCGGTTTCCATTGCTTCAGTGGCTGTGGAGCTGGCGCGGAAGATCTTTGGATCGCTGGAAGGGCGGACGGTCTTCCTGGTGGGCGCGGGGAAGATGAGTGCGCTGGCGGCGCGGCACCTGGTGCAGCAGGGAGCCGGGGCGATCCTGGTGAGCAACCGGACCCAGGAGCGGGCTCGGATGATGGCGGAGGAGTTTGCCGGGCGCGTGATTCCCTTTGAGCAACTGTATGAGGCGGCCAGCGAGGCTGATATCGTGATCAGCTCGACGGGCGCGCTGCATCCGATCTTCCGGCGGGAGCATGGGCAGGCGTTTATGCATCGTCGGCGGAACAAGCCGATGTTTTTTATCGATATTGCCGTGCCGCGGGACGTGGACCCTGCGATGGGCAACCTGGAAGGGATTTTTGTTTACGATATTGACGACCTGCAACAGGTGGCAGCGGCGCATATGGCCGAACGCAGCCGCGTGGCCTCGGATGCAGAGACGCTGATTGCAGGCGAGGTGGAGAGATTCCACGAACGGTTGCGGACGGTGAATGCGGCGCCGGCGATTGTGGCTATTCAACGGCAGGCGGAGGAGATTCGGCAGGCGGAGATGAGGCGCATCCACGCACGGCTGGGTTCGCTGAGCGCGGAGCAGGCGGCGGCCGTGGAGGCTCTGACGCGGGGACTGGTGAACAAATTTCTGCATCCGCCGATGCAGGCGCTGAAGCAGGCGGCGAGGGAGAATAACCAGGCTCGGATCGATGCACTGTGCGAGGCGTGGCAGGTTTTCGCAGGCGGTGAGTCGGGGGCGGAACGGGAGGTTCCCGGGGCTGAAGGCGGGCGTGAGTCTGAGATCTCTGAGGCAAAGCGGACCGAGGGGGAAGTCAGTGAATTGAATGTGGAGAGCCGCCGATGAAGCTGCGCATTGGGAGCCGCGGATCGCAGCTTGCCGTTTGGCAGGCCAATCATATTGCGGGGCTGCTGCGAGGGCAGGGGCACGAGGCGGAGATTGAGATTATCAAGACCACGGGAGACCGCTTGCATGAGGTTACATTTGCCGAGGTTGGGTCAAAGGGAATGTTTACCAAGGAGATTGAGGATGCGCTGGCGGAGGGGCGTGTGGATCTGGCGGTGCACTCGTTGAAGGATTTGCCGACTGAACTTTCTGAGCAGTTCGCGTTGGCGGCTACTCCCAGGCGCGTAGATCCGCGGGACGCGTTTGTCTCAGTGAAGTATGGGAGGTTGGCCGAACTGCCGCGGGGTGCGCGGGTGGGAACCAGCAGCCAGCGACGGAGGGCGCAGCTCATGGCGCTCAGGCCGGATATTGAGGCGGTGGAATTTCGCGGGAATGTGGATACCCGGCTGCGAAAACTAGCCGGGGGGCTGGTGGACGGGATTCTGCTGGCTGCGGCGGGGCTCGAACGGCTGGGGAAGACTGAGTGGGTGCGGGAGCGGATGGACCCTAGAGATTTTTGCCCGGCCGCGGGGCAGGGGGCGCTGGGGATTGAGACCCGCAAGTACGATGGGGCGACGATTGCAGCGATTGCGTTTCTGGATGATGCGGAGACGCGGTTTGCGGTCACTGTGGAGCGGGCGGCGCTGGCTGCGCTGGGCGGAGGCTGCCAGGTGCCGATTGGAGTTTATTGCCGGCCTTCGTTGGAAAAGCCGGGTGAGGGAGGATCGTTGGCCGAGATCTTTGGCGTTGTTGCTGATCCGAAGACGGGTTCGGCGGTGCGTGTTTTTCATCTTGCGCCACGGAACGAATCGGAGCCTATTGCTTTAGGACGGCTGACCGCGGATAAGCTGATGCAAGCTGGCGCAGGGCCGCTGCTTGCGGCTGCCGGCGAGGGATCCCAGTGAGTTCGCTGGCTGGACGACGGGTGCTGGTGACGCGCGCCTTGCACCAGGCTGGGAAGCTCAGCGACGGGCTGCGGGCGCTGGGAGCGGAGCCGGTGGAGGTCCCGGTGCTGGAGATTCGGCCGCCGTCGAGCTTTGAGGCTCTGGACGCGGCTCTCAGGCAAATTGACAACTACGGTTGGCTGATTTTAACCAGCGCCAATGCGGTGCGGGCGGTTGATGAGCGGGCTACGGAGCTTGGGGTCGCGCTGCAGACTGCACGGCTGAAGGTGGCTGCTGTCGGCGAAGCTACGGCTGCGGCGGCGCGGAAGGTTGGATTGCATGTCGCGTTTGTGCCGGAAGACTATGTGGCGGAGAGCCTGGTTGCGGGGCTGCTGGAAGGAATTCATCTTCAAACCCTAGGAGTCAGAGTTCTACTGGCGCGGGCTGCGGTGGCGCGGGACGTGATTCCCGATGCGCTTCGGGAGGCGGGGATTGCAGTGGATGTGGCGGATGCCTACCGGAATGTTTTGCCGGAATTTGCGCCGGAGATGCTGCGGAGTGCGGTTGCGGATCGGATTGATGCGGTTACGTTCACCAGTTCGTCCAGCGCGACTCATCTGGCGGAGGCGGCGCGGTTGGCTGGAGTTGCGTGGCCGTTCACTGGGGTTCCGGCGGTTTCGATTGGGCCGATTACCACGGAAACGCTGATTGGTTTGGGCTGGACGCCTGCCGCTGAAGCGAAGCCTTCCGATATTCTGGGACTGATTGCGGCGGTCTGTATGGTTCTTTCCTAGTCCTACGAGATCAGTTCTCGCATTGTTTGTAGGGGCGATCTATAAGAAGTATTGATGCTCATAGACGGGTCTAACCTTTGGACATTAGAATGAACGCCAATCTGCATCTATCTGAATTCCATGGAGGGGCTGAAATGGGTGACCTGCTTCAACCGTGGCATATTCTCTTGCTGTTATTCGTTGGCTGCATCCTCTTAGTGCCAGTGATCTTCTACATCCTTACTCTGCAGGGAGCACTGAATAAGTGCTCTACAGAGTCACGCACTCTGGAGCCGGGAATGCTCTGGCTTCTTCTTGACCTGATTGCTCAGAATGGTTTGGCACTTTTTTGTTGTGATAGGTATGGCGAATTCTCTGGGTAACGAATTCAGGAGAAGGGGAGGGCCGATCCTCTAACCAAAGCCTGGCAACCAGAGGTCTGCAATGTGCATCTGCGCAACCTGCGGCTTCATTCCCATCTTGGGGTTGATAGCTTACTTGGTTCATCTGGTGTTGTGGATCATCTATTGGGCGAAATCGGCGAATACTCACGTATTCTCAGCGGAACACAAGCTGCACCTTAACGCAGCCAAGAAACTAGACCGAGCAGACGAAGGCGCTGATTTTACGACTGCCAGGTTTTGTCTTTGGAGTGGCAAAGCTGCTCGAGGTTGCAGCGGTCGCATTTGGGTTTGCGGGCTATGCAGACCTGGCGGCCGTGATGGATTAGCTGGTGGGAGAAACTGATCCAACGATCCTGGGGAATGATCTGCATTAACTCCTGCTCGACTTTCTGGGGCGTATCACCTTTGGCCAGGCCAGACGGCGGGCGATGCGGAAGACGTGCGTATCGACGACTACCCCTTCGGCTTTGCCGAAGCTGACGCCGAGGACTACGTTGGCGGTTTTGCGGGCGGCGCCGGGGATGGTGATGAGCTCGGCGAGGGTTTGGGGAACCTGGCCGGCGAAATCAGCGATGATTTTGCGGGCCGCGCCCTGGATGGATTTGGCTTTGTTGCGGAAGAAGCCGGTGGTCTTGATGAGGGCTTCAAGTTGAGGCAGGGTTGCTTTGGCCATCGCTTGCGGAGTGGGGAAGCGGCGGAAGAGCTCCGGGGTCACCATGTTGACGCGGACGTCAGTGCATTGGGCGGAGAGGATCGTGGCGACGAGGAGTTCCCAGGGCGTGCGATGGGTGAGGGCGCACTCGACGTTGGGATAGGCTTCGTCGAGGGCTTTTAGGATGGCGGCGATGCGGTCGGGGGCCAGGTCGCCGCGGCCACCTTGTCTCCTCGTCGGAATTTGGACTCTAACTTTTTCGGGCATGTCAAAATTAATTTCTAAGACAGGCTACCTGAGCGGCCTTCAGACGAATTGGAAGTTTGATTTGCTAGTACGCTTGGGCTCGAGCCGGTAAGTTCGGGCCAACTCGGCGAATTCGGCATTCTTCTTGAAATTGCAAAAACCGACGTCAATCTTTTTCAAGGCTTTCTTTTTCAGTATAGGCAAAATAGTTCGCAAGTGTGATCGTCCGGTTATCAACGTGGGAGATCTCTTCCAGAATCGGGGCGTCCAACAGGCTGCTAATGTCACGCAGGGATCTCATATTCTCTATGTGGACCTTCCTTAGACGGCTGAGAGCGGTCATTTTTGGCAACGTCTCGATGCGTTTGAGGGATTGCAGAAAAAGGAACTGGAGACCTGTGAGGGTTGAAATCACACTTATGTCCGACAAGCCAAGAATTTGCCAGAGTTCGAGATATTTGAGGTTTTCAAGCCCCTCTAATGCCGAAAGGTCCTTCGTCCCGCCGAGCTTGATGTCGAGCGACCACAGCTTGGGCAGCCTACGAAGAATTTCAAGATCCTTTAGAGTAATGCTTCTGATTGTAAGATCTTCAAGCGCCTTCAACTCTCCGATTACTGCGAGGCCTTTTGGTTGATGATCCAGATAAAGCTTTCGAAGCCCTGTGAACCTTGCAAGTACGGAAAGGTCGGGTTTCTTCGTACGAGATGGCGATATAGATAAGCTTTGGAGTCCTGAAGGGATGTTATTTAGAAAGTCATAATTATCAAGATTGAAGCCTCCAAAGCTAAACGATTTGAGTTGTTCCATTGCTTTCAGGAAATCGAGGCCTACCGTAGACCACGTTTCCAGCGTAAAGCTTTGTACATTGGGTAACTGCGCGCAGAAGTGAAGATCGCAGATCTCGTCAGGAAAGCCGTAGACCCGTAGGCTAACATCCGGTCGGCGTTTGAAGAGACGATCATTCAGGCGCTGCCAAACTGATTCCTCGGGTGAATTAAAGAATTGGACCGTTCTGATAGCGTTATCAGAGGCGAGTGCATCAATTTCTCTGTCGGAGATACTGCGCGACAATTGGGCTCTGTCGCTCTTTCTTTCCATGCAAGTGGTGCTGACTGTAGAGAACATAGTAGGGTGCGTTTTGCCTCAGAGTCTTCCGTTTAGACACCCATCATGTTTTTCGATGGTCAGCCTTATGCCAATAATAGAACTATCCGAAGAGGGTACAGACGGCGTTTACTTCATCGAAGTGCATATTCTGATATGACTGGGGCTAGAAGACGGGCTTTGAGAATGGCGGCGATGCGGTCGGGGGCGAGGTCGGCGCGTTGGGATTTATTTGTGGAATTTTTGGGCGAGTGTTTTGGTGTGGGGAGATTTGTACTTTCCCAGGTCTCAGAATCGAGACCTGGAGCAACCGGCTTCTTTGCGGCTGGCTTGCGTTTGGATTTTGGAATTTTGGGCATATTTTTCACGGTTGAGAGTTATGCTATCCCACCCATGCCGCAAATTGCGCGGCATGGATGGGGCACTCGGAATTTTGTTCTCGATTATCAGGAGCGGATTATTGGATTGCCTTTTCGAGATCAGCAGCGATATTACGAGACTCTCCGGCACCGGTTTCGATCGACCGGACCCACGGCAAATAGCCTCTCTTTGTGATTTTGATCGAATGTGTTCCCTGTTTGAGGTTGATAAGGCTTGGAGTGCTTCCCGCATAGTTGCCATCAATCGTAATCTCCGCTCCGGCGGGGTCAGAAGAAAACTGGACGGATGCTACGGCCACAGGGATTGTCTGCGCAGTTGCGGAAGACAGCGCAGGTGCGGCAATGGTGGGCGCGGGATTGGCGTTTTGTGGCGCAGGTGGAATGCTGGACAAGTTGACGCTCGTAAGAACTTGCCGAATTTGACGTGCAACTTGAGATCCAGTTTCTGCCGCCATATCCTGGTGTTTTTGGAGAGGGAGGGCGGGATAAGAACTTTCACCGTCATTGATTTGACCAATGCATGATCGCTAATGCGATAAATCCCGAATTCAACATTCAATTTCCCAACTGTGACCATATATATTTCTTTGTCGCGGCCGATAAACCTGCCTTCGATTGCAAGGGAGTCGGCAGCAGCTGAGTTGGATATCGGGATTTCATTTTCAACAACCTGATTGGCAATTTTGACCTTCTCGAGCCAGGAGCGAAGACTGTCGCTAAAAAAACGGATAAATTCGGGAGACTGGTTCATTCCCTCGGCGTTGGAGAAGTGCTTAACGACGATGGTGTTGAACTGTGGTTGAGAGTTTTTGGCTACCAGCGGTGAGGTTGCGAGGAGAATGGCAAGAAGCATGATTGGAATTGAGAATTTCATCAGGGATTCCTTTCCGGACAGAAATTCGGCGAAATCATACCACTTTTTGGCGGCCTCACGGGGTGGCCCTGAACACGGCAATCGGACTGCCAAGATTTGAAGTGGGGGTATTGCAGCTATATGAGGCTGCCTGACCAGCTGCCGAGGTTCTCGACGGGCAGGCGGACGCGGATGTAGAACTGGCCGAAGAGGGCGTAGACCGAGCGGGTTTCGTCGAAGCGCGTCTTCTGTCATGGGTCAGGCTAGAAGGCGGGCTTTGCGGCCTTGCGAACGAAGGAGGGTGACGGCTTGCTTGTCAAAGCTGACGAATTCTTCCGCGCCTAGCCAATGGCCTTCGTAAGCGATGGCTCCGTCGGCGAAATCTCCGCCTTTATCGAGTAACTCCAGTCCTGCTTCAACTGCCGGCCGGTTGGTCACTACGTTCTCGCTTTCAATCAGCGAGCGAATGGAGCGAGCAATTTCTGCAGCGGGCCTCTTGTAACCTTGCCGCAAGACCCAAACGAATTCGCAGAGAACAGCCACGGGGACAGCGACGAGCTCAGCGCTCTGTAGAACCTTTGCCGCCACGCGTGCCTGAAGTGGATCGTCATGGAGAGCATCACGCAACAGCACGTTCGTGTCCGCGACGACTTTCAACGTTTACCTGCCCAAGCATCTTCGGTGATCTTTTTGATTTGAGCGATGGTAAGCCTGGGTCCGCCCTTCCTGGCCAGGCTGCCGCTGAATTCGGCGATAGAGTGCTTCTGCGAGGCAGCTCCGACTATTAGCCGACCGTCGGGGAGCTTGTTAACTTCGACCTTCTGGCCGGGGACGACTTCGAGATGCCTAAGCAGTTCCTGCTTCAGGGTGATCTGGCCTTTGGCTGTGACAGTTAGAGTGGGCATCGATTCGACCTCTTATTCATGGTAAGGCATATCATCCTTACTGTGCAATATTTTCGAAGTGTGAAACGCATCAAAGCCGCATCGACGACAGGCCCGTGGCTAAAGCCACAACATACAAATAGGCTTCATTCAGGGGCCTGAAGGCCCCTGCTCCCTCCGATGCCCGTCCTCCTCACTGTTGGAGATTCGGGCTAATCCGCTTACATTTACAGTTTGCCGCTTAGCCAGTTTGCAAGATTTTCGATGGGCAGCCGGACGCCGATGTAGAACTGGCCGAAGAGGGCGTAGACGGCGCTTACTTCGTCGAAGCGCATTTCGTAGATGAGTTTTTTGAAGATCACCGGGTCTTCGGCGAAGAGGTCTACGCCCCACTCCCAATCGTCCATGCCGATGGAGCCGGAGATGATTTGCTTGACCTCGCCTGCGTAGCGACGGCCGATGAGACCGTGCTCGTGCATCATGCGCTGTCTTTCAGCGAATGGCACGGTGTACCAGTTGACCGATTCGCCGCGCTTGCGGTCCATGGGATAAAAGCAGAGGTATTTGGCGTCAGGGACAGCGGGGAAGAGACGCGAGGCCATGGCTGCGGAGGAACGCTCGAGCGTGGCGGCGATTTCGGCGGTCCACTCGGGGGAGTGGGTTTCGAGGCCCCGGTCAGAAGCGGCCTTGTAGGTTTTGCGAGAGGATTCGTAGAGGCCGAGTTCGACGACAGAGACGTAGGAGTGGGTGGGGGTGAGGTAGCTGTAAAAGTCGGTTTGAGCGAGCGAGAGTTCGACCTGGTTCGAGGGATTCGAGGGAGTCTCGGAAGTGGATGAGGATCAGGTCGCCTTTGTGGCCCAGCTGGGAATAAAGGGCAGAACGGACGGGGGATTCGGGGGTGGCGCGTTCCAGGGAGTTCAGCACGGCGGTGGCTTCGGCGGCGATCTTTTTGCGTTCGATCTCCGCGCAGGATCGCCAGGATTTCCAGTCGAAGCGGAAGAATTGATGGAGGAGGGCTGAGCCTTCAAGGGTGAGCGGAACGGGGGGGAAGTCGGACACGGCAATGCCTTTCGTTTGAATACTTCCCCATCGTAGCAAAAGCACCAGGGGCTAAGCCCTTTCAGTGCGCGGGCCAACGGCTGTAGCCACGGCCAAGACCAACATCGCCTGCGGCGCGTTTGTTTCGATCAGGCCAGATCGATTCCTATGCGGCCTCACCTATCGCATTTCTCATGCGGCCTTAGATGGCCGCTCATGGGTCCGCATCGGCCTTATATACTGGATAGGTCAATGAGCGAAAGAATACTGGCTTTTCTTGTTCAGTTTGTAACCCATGTCATCGACGCCGGCGGGTACGCCGGCATTGTTGCGCTGATGGGGATTGAATCGGCATGCATACCGCTGCCTTCAGAGATCATCATGCCGTTTGCCGGTTACCTGGTTTATTTGGGTCACTTCAATTTGTATTGGGCGGCTACGGCGGGGGCGGTGGGCTGCAATTTGGGCTCGGCGGTTGCGTATTGGATTGGCGCCAAAGGCGGGCGGCCGCTGGTAGAGCGGTATGGGAAATGGGTGCTGATGAGCCACCACGACCTGGACCGCATGACCGCATTCTTTCTGAAATACGGATCGATTACGGTGCTGCTGGCGCGGCTGTTGCCGGTGGTGAGGACGTTTATTGCATTTCCGGCCGGGATTGCGAAGATGCCGCAATTGCGCTTCCACATTTATACTTTTGTGGGTTCCTGGCCCTGGTGTTTCGGCCTGGCGTACGCGGGCATGAAGCTGGGGGAGAGATGGCACACGGACCCGCGGTTTTACGCTGCGTTTCACCGCTTTCACCTGGCGGTGGAGATTGCTCTGCTGGCAGGGATTGTGTGGTTTGTATGGTCTCACCTAAACCGTGGAAGACAGGCACGGGAAGAGGCGTGAGCTTAAGGTGGGACGAAGCTATTTATGAAGGCGTACACTATTCCGGTTGCGCGAAGAGAAGTTCAACTGGATTGAAATGAAGCAGTAATAAACGGAAGGGTAGGAGAAGAGATGGGAACTGAAGAGAAAGGCGGCCAGAAGACCGCTGAAGCATCGAAGATTGCGCCCGCAACGGGCAAGCTGGGAGTCATGGTGGTTGGCTTGGGCGCCGTGGCCACTACGATGATCGCCGGAGTAGAGGCGGTCCGCCGCGGATTGGCCAAGCCGATCGGCTCACTGACACAGATGGGGACGATCCGGCTGGGCAAGCGCACCGACAGGAACTCCCCGCTGATCAAGGATTTTGTGCCGCTGGCCAAGCTGGAAGATGTTGTTTTTACCGGCTGGGACATCTTTGAGGACAACGTTTATGAGTCTGCCGCACACGCCGCGGTACTGGATAAGGGTTTACTTACAAAACTGAAGCCGTACCTGGAGAAGATCAAGCCGCTGCCCGCGGTCTTCGACCAGTACTACGTGAAACGGCTGCACGGCACTCACGTGAAGAAGGGCACGAGCAAGCGCGACCTGGCCGATCAATTGAGGGCCGACATTCAAGCATTCAAGAAGACGGTGGATCGCGTAGTGGTGATCTGGGCTGCGTCCACCGAGATCTTCATTGAGCCAACGGCTGTGCACCAGAGCATTGAGGCTTTCGAGAGGGGCCTTGAGAACAACGACGCCGCCATTGCGCCTTCGCAGATTTATGCATATGCGGCGATGAGCGAGGGTGTGCCCTTCGCCAACGGCGCACCGAACCTGACAGTGGATTTTCCCGCCATGGTCGAGTTATCAAAGAAGAACGCGGCGCCCATCTGCGGCAAGGATTTCAAGACCGGTCAGACGATGATGAAGACAGTTCTGGCGCCGGCCTTCAAGGCGAGGATGCTGGGGGTTTCGGGCTGGTTCTCGACCAATATTCTGGGCAACCGGGACGGCGAGGTGCTGGACGATCCGGAATCGTTCAAGACCAAGGAAGAGTCGAAGTTGGGTTCGCTCGACTACATTTTTCAGCCGGAGCTTTATCCCGATCTCTACAAGGATCTCTACCACAAGATTCGCATCAACTACTATCCGCCGCGCGGCGACGAGAAAGAGGCGTGGGACAACATCGACATCTTCGGCTGGCTGGGCTACCCGATGCAGATCAAGGTGAACTTCCTGTGCCGGGACTCGATTTTGGCCGCGCCGATTGCGCTGGACCTGGTGCTGTTTATGGATCTTGCCAAGCGCACACCGGAGCTGCGGTCGATCGGGATTCAGGAGTGGCTGAGCTTCTACCTGAAGTCGCCGCAATCGGCGCCGGGCCTTTATCCGGAGCACGATTTGTTTATTCAGTCGATGAAGCTGAAGAACACGTTGCGGCACATCATGGGGACCGATTTGATCACGCATCTGGGCCTCGACTACTACGACTAGGACTGGCCGTACAGGCGTACGGCTCTCTTTGGTCGCCAAAAGCAAAAGCCCCATCCGGCAGGGTGGGGCTTTTGTTCGTCAGTGGATACTGTTTCTTTATTTGCTCAATCGGCTGATGTCTTCGCGTAAGCATTTGAGCGAAGCACGGTAGACCGGCAAGTAGTATCTTGACGTTAAAGGCAGGTTATGCGGGTAGATTCCTGGAGATCGAAAGTTGGGGCGCCAGCAGGATTGACACTTGTCCTGACGCTGGCTGTTTGCGCCTGGGCGCAATCTACCCCGCAGACATTTCCTTCGACTACGCCTCAGGCTGCTTCCAAAAGCGCTCCATCTTCGGAACCTGCGCCGGGAACGGCTCCTGTGGGGGGCGATGCGGCAGTTGTTGCTGTGAATCCTGAGAGAGAGGTTGAGCCGGGGAGCCGGAAGATTGACGTGAAGGCGGGGAGCATCGACGATGTGAGCGCGGTGGGCAATCGCGATATTGGCGGGCGGGGAATGGGGAACTGGTACTCGGAGGATACCGAGATCAAGATGGGCCGGCTCTACGCTGCGCAAATTGAAAAAAGCACAAGGTTCATTACCGACCCAGTGGTGGTGGATTACGTGAACCGCGTAGGGCAAAACATCGTGAAGAACTCCGACTGCAAGGTGCCGTTCACTATCAAGGTCATCGATTCGGACGAGATTAATGCGTTTGCGCTGCCGGGAGGGTTCTTCTTCGTCAACTCCGGGCTGATTCTGAATGCCGACGAGGAGGCGGAGCTGGCGGCGGTGATGGCTCACGAGACAGCCCATGTTTGCGCGCACCATGCGGTGAGGGAACAGACGCGCGCGCACTATGCGCAACTGGGAGTTGTTCCTCTGATTTTTATTGGCGGCTGGACCGGGTATGGAGTTTATGAGGCGGCTGCGATTACAGTTCCTGTTACTTTCATCCAGTTTAATCGCGATTTCGAAGCGCAGGCCGACTACCTGGGGGTGCAGTATATGTACCGCGCCGGGTACGATCCGCAGGCCTTTATCAGTTTTTTTGAAAAGGTAAAGGCTCTGGAGAAGCGCAAGCCGGGGGCGGTGGCCAAGGTCTTCGCCGACCATCCACAGACGCCGGAGCGCATTCTGCGCACCCAGGAGGAGATTGCCCGCATTCTGCCGCCGCGGGAGGAGTACACGGTGACCACCTCAGAGTTTGACGATGTGAAGGCACGGCTGGCGAGGATTGAAAACAAGCGGAGGCTGGTGGACTTGAAGGATAAGGACAGGCCGTCGTTGCGGCAGGGCGGCAAGGGGAGCGGAGAACGGACTGGAACCGTGGATCAAGGGAACGGCCAGGGCGCCCCGAGTAGCGACGATAAACCCACCCTCCATCGTCACGACGACCAGAACTAGCAATCCTTCCGGGGCGAAAGCCCGCGCCGATTTTGTTGGCGCTATACGGGGGTTGAAACACCCGCCTCCCTCCGAATTGACCCAATACCAGAATGGGCTTGTGCCGGGCAGTTCAGCGGTCTACATTAGTGGCGGAGAGGCGAACCACTGTGGCCTGCGGGACGGCGTTCCATTAGGCTGACTGAACGTTAGATAGCGTGGGCGGTTCGCTCTCAGGAATCCTCTCTCATGAAGAAAATCGTCATCATTGCGGCAGTATTTGCGCTGATCCTTCTACTCACCAAAATTGCCAACCAGATGCCGCCTGAACCGCCCTCGGGGACGGCGTTTTCATTAAAGGCTCAGCGGGTGGTGCAGTGCTCCCTGACGGAGATCTCGATGGTGGATAACCACCAGACGATGACTCACCTGGAGAAGGACGAAAGTTGGCCGGAATGCGCCAGTTTTCACGAGGGTGACGTGCTGGATTTCTACCTGTCGCGCGGAGAGAAAACACGATTTTTGAGCGCTGAAAAGACGGAGTGGTGGCGCAAGGCGATGTAAGCGAGGCGACAATTCCTAGTTTTGATCAAGCGCGGCTTGATTGCTTCCTGCATAAATGATGTGTTTGCGACTTCCCTACGGGACTCCGTAGCTCAATTGTGGATTCGATTTCCCCACGCTGAAGCGCGGGGTTGGGTCTTCGGCGCGTCTAAGTGAGCGATCGGGTAGGAATCTCCATCATTTGCACCATCCGATCTAACAGCGCAATCTCTTGGGTCTGGCTTGGGTTAAGACACAACAGGATGGGTTTGACTCTCAAACCTTGAGGATTCGAGGCAGGGGAATGGGAGGCGGAAAGCCGATGAATTTCGTGCAACTACCGGAAAATCCTTGAACTGGCGGGTGAAACCGCGTTAAATACAAGACTACCGGCCGAGTTGCCGGAGTTTAAATCGCAAGCATTTCAACTGTTCGAGGAGGCGCTCATGCGCAACGCCGCTATTCGCTCCAATCTGCTGGTTCCCATGGTGCGCGAGGTCATGGATATTCGCCAGGCCTCGGACTATCTGGGAATCTCGCCGGACACGCTTTATAAATACGCCTCGGAGGGGTTTGTGCCGGCATTCAAACTGGGCAACCGCTGGAGGTTCAAGCGCTCGCGGCTTGACGAATGGATGGACCGGCAATCGGATATGCAAGCTGCGGATATCGACCCGGAGCAGAAGAAGCCGGTACGACCGGCGCTGTAAAGGCGGTTAGATCGAAATCCGGAAAGCTCGTCTGGCTGAGACGGAGTGCAGAGTGCGTGGCCGCGGCCAGGGCGAGTCTCCATTCAACTCATAACTTAAGCACAAGCAGGACTAAACAGGCTTATTGCGCCTGACGTTCAGGAAGAGGATACATTGCCAATATTGCCGCCGCAGAGCGAATCGACCGCCAGCGAAGTTGAAATACCGACGGTCAATATGCGCTGGTTCTTTGTCTTTTTTATCATCTCCGGATTTTGCGGCTTGGTTTACGAGGTGGTTTGGCTTCGGCTCGCCATGGCCAGCTTCGGCGTGACTACGGCTATGGTTTCAATCGTGATTTCGATGTTCATGGCCGGCCTGGGGTTGGGCTCGTGGGGCGCGGGAATATTGACGCGCCGGACTTTGGCCGCCAATGGGCGCCAGGCGCTGCGCCTTTACTCCATTGCGGAGCTCTTGATTGGAGTTCCTCCCTGGCGGTTCCCCTGGAGTTGAAGCTTGGGCGGATCCTGCTGCAACACATGGGCAGCTTTGGAGCGTGGCAGAGTTCACGCTACTACATTCTGGCGGGTAGTTGGGTTGCCATCTCGCTCGTGCCCTGGTGCACCTGCATGGGAGCGACATTTCCCCTGCTCATGGCGGTCATCCGGCAAACCGCGCGGCCTGCCTCGGAACGTTCCTTCAGCTACCTGTATGTTGCAAACGTCTTTGGCGCGCTTCTCGGCGTCATCGCCTCGGCCTTCGTACTGATCGAGTTGCTGGGCTTCCAGGGAACGCTCTATGTGGCGGGCATCTTCAATGCGTCTCTGGCGCTGCTGGCCTTCACGATCAGCTTCACGGTGGTTTCAGGCCCCGCGATTGTGAAGCCGGCGTCTGCACCAGCGGCGCGGACCAAGCTATATGGGCTGCCCTCGCGCGCCATTCTGATTCTCCTATTCACCACCGGATTCGTCAGCATGGGCATGGAAGTCGTCTGGATTCGCCAGTTTACTCCCTACCTCGGCAACGTCGTATACGCCTTTGCGGGCATTCTTGCGGTTTACCTGCTGTCCACGGTTGTCGGATCGCAGGACTACCGCTCCAGGGCGCACTCCCGCAAGCCCGGCGAAAGCGCATCGGCATGGAGTTTACTGGCGCTCTTTGCCGTCATTCCAGTAGTAGCGGCCGATCCTCTGCTAAAGCTGGAAGCCTTGCACATCGGGGGCATACGGCTATGCGCCATCGTGCTCTTCTGCGCCATGGCTGGGTTCCTCACTCCTTTACTGGTGGACTCGTGGTAATCGGGCGACCCCGATCGAGCAGGAACCGCCTACGCGATCAATATTGCGGGCTCCATTGCCGGTCCTCTTGTTGCCGGTTTCTGGCTCCTGCCCTGGATTGGGGAACGGAAAGCAATCCTGGTGCTCACCATTCCTTTGTTTGCCATTGCCGCCCTCACGGCGTTTCACAGGCCACCGGAAACGGCTCAGATCAAATCCGGGCCAGATCCAAAGCTCAGGTTTGCCTTCGCCGCAATTGCCGCAATCCTGCTTTTCAGCGTGAGCCACGACTACGAAACCATATTCCCGGTGCGCGAAGTCCGCAGGGATTACGCGGCCACCGTGCTTGCCACTGGAGAGGGCTTTCAACGGCGGCTGCTGGTGAATGGCATTGGGATGACAGACTTATCTCCGGCCACCAAGTACATGTCACATCTGCCGCTCGCTTTCATCCCCAGGCGCCCTCAAAACGGACTTGTAATCTGTTTTGGAATGGGAACCAGCTTCCGCTCCATGCTAGCCTGGGACATTCCCACCACTGCTGTGGACTTAATCCCCAGTGTCCCCGCCTTATTTGGGTACTTCCATGCCGACGCGGCGCGGTTGGCCGGCTCTCCTCTGGCGCATATAGCTGTCGACGATGGCCGCCGCTTCCTTGACGGTTCAAATGAGATCTACGATGTGATCGTCGTTGACCCGCCTCCGCCTCCTGAAGCAGCGGGCTCCAGCCTGCTTTACTCGCGCGAATTCTACTCCGTGGTGAAAAAGCACCTGCGGCACGACGGGATTTTGCAAATCTGGTATCCGGACGCCGATGGCGGGGATACGGCGACGGCCGTTTCCGTAGCTAAAGCACTGCAGGACAGCTTCCCCTACTTGCGGGCCTTCCGGTCGTTCGATCGCCGCTACGGGACTCACTACCTGGCCAGCACGGAGCCAATACCGATCGTATCGAGCTCAGTTCTGGCGGCGCGAATGCCGCCCGCCGCAGCCTCCGATTTCGTGGAATGGGGTCCACAAGCGACGCCCCAACAGCAGTTCGACCTGGTTCTTTCGCAGGAACTAGATGTGCCGAATCTCCTTGCCCAGGATCCTCAAATTCCGGCATTGCACGATGACCAGCCCATCAATGAGTATTATCTGCTGCGCCAGTGGTTTCATGCCTACAGATGAGAACCTGCCTTGAGTCGCATCTCAAGCAACTTCCTCCCTTTGTCCACTCGTATGTGATTTATCCTTAGCCGGTGGACTACATTCGCCGCATTGGACTATTGCGCCGCCGTTTGACTCGTGCCGGACTTTACGGGTACGTGGTTACACATCTTCCCGACGTTCGCTACCTTTCAGGATTTACCGGATCCAGCGCTGCACTGGCTGTGACGCGGCGGGCTGCGCGGCTTTTTACCGATGGGCGGTATACGGAACAGGCTGCGGCTGAGGTGAAGGCTGCGCAGGTGGAGATCATCTCCGGGGCTGCGACTGTTGCTGCTGTTCAGTGGCTGGCGGCCCAGCCGGGCGTGGAGGTCGCCGGATTTGACCCGAACAGGACGACTGTGACGGAATTGGGGCTGTGGAGGCACGCGCTGCCGGCAGGGTTGCGGAGGTCGTTTCTCTCGGCGCTAGCTACACCCCTGGTCGAGAATTTGCGGCTGGTGAAGGATGAGGACGAGCTGGCGCTGATGAGCGAGGCAGCGCTGATGGGTTGCAGGCTTTTCGAGCACATATTGAGCTTTGTTAAGCCGGGGATGGCGGAGATCGAAGTTGCCGCGGAACTCGAATATCAGGCCCGCAAACTAGGGGCGGAGGCTATGTCGTTTGAGACCATCGTGGCCTCGGGAGTGCGATCGGCGCTTCCCCATGGGCGAGCTACGGCCGCCGTGTTGCCGCGGAGAGGTTTTCTGACGCTCGTGACAAGCTGCCGCGGGGCATCCGCGAGTACCTGGAAAACGCCTCTCGGGAGACCTCGGTGTCGACGACGACCCGCGGCATGGTGCTCGGCGCTCTGAATATGAACCAACCCGTCACCAGCAGCGTGTTTGCCACTAGTGTACCGGCCGAATTGCATGCGACGGCCAATGGGCCGCACGCGGACCGGCTGGAGCGTCATGTGCAAGAGTTCATGTGCCAGATCGAAGCCCTGCGGAAGGAAGTTGAGGCGATGAAGTCGCACCAGTAAGGGAGGGGGGGTGGGCATGCGCGACCACGTTCAATGCTAAGATAATGACCTGGAGGGAACTGACCCTCCAGGTCATTATTTATTGACGAGCCATACACTCGCGACGAATTCCGCTATTTGAAACCCGATTTAAGGAGAAAACGCCATGTTGACTCTACGCTACGTTCGGCCGCCGTGTTCTGGCGCGTGTCGTCAAGTGTGTTGGCCTTGGCATGGCCTGGGAGGCGGTGCAGACCCAGGTCAATCGCCCGCGCAAGCCGCCCCGGCAACCGGCGATAAGCAGCCGGCCCCGGCGGCCTCGCCGGAAGAGATTGCCAAGCTCGTCGAGCAACTCGACGCCGACCTCTTCGCAGATTGCCAGACGGCCAGCGAGAAGCTCGGCTATTGGCCGCCCGGCGTTGGCGGCGTTGGCCAAGGCGGCGGCGGGCGAAAGCGTCGAACGCACCGTCCGCGTGATCCACTTGCTGCAAAAGCTGCTCGAATTGCCGGATGAGCCCACGCGGACCGAGGCCAAGGCGGCCTTGGAAACGTTGGCCAAGTGCGATCAGCCGGCCGAGCAGCCGCCGCGCCGAGGGCGTGCTCAAGGCGCAGGAAGCCAAACGCAATGCCATGTTTGGACCCAACGGCGGGCAAAACTTCGTGATCAAACGTCAGGGGCGGGATGATACAAGCCGGGCCTGGGCTGAAAATTTCCACCCGCGTCAATAACGGCGTCAAGGAAACCGAGGTCGAAGAGAACGATCAGAAAATCAAGATTCACGACGACCCGAAGCAAGGCATCTCGGTCGAAATCACCAAGGAAGAAAAAGACGGCAAGGATGTTACCGAGAAATTCGAGGCCAAGAACGCCGAAGAACTGAAAAAAGAAGCACCCCGAGGGCGCATAAGTTGTACGAAAAGTATAACGTGCAGGGTAACGCCAACCAGATGCAGCTTCGGTTTGGGCCGAACGTTCGCATTCAACTCACGCCGTGCAGATTGCTGAAAATCAGGCCCTGCCGCCAAGAACCTCGCACAGATTGCCGGTCGGCAGTTGGAGGCTCTGTAGAGCGAGCAGTTCGACAAGCTTCCCGTGGAGGCGAAGGAAGACCTGAAGAAGGGCATCGCGGGATTAAAGTGCAGATCAGCGAGATGGAAAAAAAGCTAGCAACCAAGCCGGCGGAAGAAAAGAACAATGCAAAATGAAAAATGTAAAATGAGGAGATCGCATTCCTCCCCTTTGCATTTTACATTTTGCATTTTACACTTTACATTGCTTGTTCCTCACCACAGCGTACCCAGGGGACGCAGCCCCTGGGCTTGACCCGCTATCGTGCCACCCCGCGGTAATCCGCAAATGCGACGACAAACCCATCGCTGGATCTGTCTGGTGGTTGCCATGCCTTGGTGCTGCGCGGCGATGGCACAGGCGCCAGTGGCGGCCCAACCCGGCAAGTGCCAGCACCTTGGTCCTGCGCCCTGCGTATGC
>CAWIVA010000031.1:0-119793 GCA_963839225.1 uncultured Acidobacteriaceae bacterium | reverse complement strand
CAATACGGTACCGGTCCAGGAGCCGGCAGGGCACCACCACATTGTTTCGACGAACCGACCGGGAACCTCGATTCCCAGACGAGCGAAGAGATCATGTCGCTCTTCAGCCGCCTCAACGAAAGCGGCCGCACGATCGTCGTGGTCACGCACGACGCCGACGTCGCCCGGCACGCCCGCCGCGTCATCCGCCTGCGCGACGGCCGCATCGTCAGCGACGCCCCTTCGACAGGCTCCCCTTCGACAAGCTCAGGGTGACGACGCGCTGCCGAAGGGCGCGGCCGGGGGCGCAACGCGATCACTCCCGCCGAAGAGGGGCGGCTCCAGCGGACGGAACCCGATCACACCTTTCGCCGGCCTTCCCCTCCGGAAAAGCGAAGGCTGGGCGAGCTTCCGATGACCCGAGAGGACGTGCGGGCGTTTGCCCCGTTTTCATGAGGAGCATCGAGGCCCATGCGAGGGAACGCCCCGCGGCAAAGATTGAGCCGGGCGGCCATGCCGGTCATTTTGGCATTGTGGTTGCCGAATGGAACGCGGCAATTACAAATGCGTTATACCAGGGCGCTTACGAAAGCCTGGTGGAACATGGCGCATAACGCAAAATATTTATACTTATTCCGTCCCCGGAAGTTTTGAATTAACATCGGGTGCTGATATATTATTAAAAAACCGTAAATTAGATGCGGTAATATGCTTGGGTTGTGTGATACAGGGCGAAACCATACGGGCAAAATAGGTATGGTATGCAAACGCAAACGGCGCGGCCGTGGCGCTCAGGTTGGCGGCGCTCAGTGCGAGTTTGAGGCTGGTACCGACTACAGCTTCAAGGCGAAAGCGGAACGCATGCGGCCACAAGGCAGAGACCGAAGCATCTCCGGCCAACTCGAGCACAATGCGGCTTGCGCCGTCTGCGCAGGCTTCCACCGCAGCCAGCGACCATTCCATGATGCGGCCAAAGCCGTGCTGCAGCTTTCCGTCCGCGCTGGGGCCAAACCAGGGCAGGCACAAGGGAATGCCGCCGCGGATCGGTTTGCCGGCCTGGAGCACGCATTTGGGCGATAGCCAAAGCATTTCCGGACGGCCCACTGGCTGGAACGACATCAGGTGAGCGCCTTGAATGGAAATAACGGCGCGACCGAGTTTGTTCTCCACAACCAGCATGGGCAGGCCGGTGTCGCCTGCTTGGTGCAACGCAGGATAAAGTTCGGTGGAGTTGATTTGCGTGATGCCGGCGGTTTTGAATAGTTGCTTGGGTGCTATTTGCACTGGCAAGGTGATCTCCTGGTAAAGATCCATTGTAAAAGCCTGGATTCGCACCGGCCGTGTCTGCAGTGAGCATTCTGCTTGACGGCAATGCGGCATCTGCGGCGCTCCGCCGCGAGCGCAGAATAGAAGCTATAACCAGCGTAGGTGGAATGAATGCCCGATGCCCGCGAATTCCCGAAGAGCTTGCCTGGCTGGCGAATCGGCCTCGCGTCCTGGTACGGCGGAGTGGACCGCCGCTGAAGGGCGCGCGTTGCGTCGTCTACTGGATGCAGCGCGCAGTGCGGATCGTGGACAACCCGGCGCTCGATATGGCAATTCAGGCGGGAAACCTTCTTGGCTTGCCGGTGGTGGTTTATTTCTCGGTGATTCCCGACTATCCCAATGCCAACCTGCGCCACTATCACTTTCTTGCTCAGGGGCTTCGGGACGTGGCGGAAGATGCTGCCGCACGAGGGGTGGGATTCGTGGTGCGGCGGCCACTGGGCAATTCGCCGGAGGCATTTCTGGCGGAGGTGGGTGCGGCGCTTCTGATCGGCGATGAAAACCCCTGCCGGGAGCCGGAGAGATGGCGGAAGGTGCTGACCGGGCGGCTCAGGCTGCCTTTTTGGACGGTGGATGCGGACGTGGTGGTGCCGTCACAGGTCTTCAACAGGAGCTTTGTGCTGCTGCACCACTTCAGGCCGCACCTTAAGGCAGAACTGCCGAATTACTTGATTAAAACGGGGGAGGGCGCTCCTCTGTGCAGATGGAAGCCGCGGAAAAAGCTGGAAAGCTTCCCGCTGAATCAAGACATCACGGCAGGATTTACAAAGCTGGACCGCACGGTGGGGCCGGTGGACAGCTTCACTGGCGGCACGCACGCCGCGCTCAAACGGCTGAGCGAATTTGCGAGCATGGAGCTGAAGCACTACGAGAATGCGCGGAATCGTCCGGAACTTAAAGGAACCAGCCGGCTGTCGCCGTACCTGCACTTTGGGAATATTGGGCCCCTGACGGTTGCCCTGGCGGTGGAAGAGGCAGTGAAGCAAGGGAAAGCACCCGCCAACGCTGGCGAAAAATTTCTGGATGAGCTGATTGGCTGGCGAGAGTTAGCGGTGCTGTTTGTTCGTCATGAGCCGAACTATGACAACTGGGAGTGCGCGGCGCCGTGGGCGCAAAAGACGCTGATCGAACATGCGGGCGATGCGCGGACGCACCGCTATAGCTTTCAGCAACTGGAGCGAGGCGAAACCCAGGATGAGTTGTGGAATGCAGCCCAGAGAGAGATGGTGGTGACGGGCTGGATGCACGGATATATGCGCATGTACTGGGGAAAGAAGATTCTGGAATGGGCGCCGGACCCGGCCACTGCATTTGATTGGGCTGTAACGCTGAACGATCGTTACGAGCTGGACGGGCGCGATCCGAATGGTTATGCCGGGATTGCTTGGGCCATTGTGGGCAGGCACGACAGGCCATGGTTCAACCGACCCGTCTTTGGGTTGGTGCGCACCATGACGGGAACCTCAACGGCGAAGAAATTCGACGCAGCGCGATACATAGAGCAGCACGGCGGCATAGGTGACCATAACGCGTACCGCCGTTATTAAGAGGCTCTCAGGCACCTGTCCCGTTTCTGGACTATAATCTCAGCAAATTCCAATCCCGGAAACTGTTTGTTTCATACGGCGTTTTCCATTGGATTTCGTTCATCTCCCCCTCGGACGATGTGGAGAGGGGAAACGGAATCGGATTCCGGACGTGTGCGACCATGTTTGCTTTTGAGCGGGTTTCGGGTGAGGCTGGCATTTTTCGATCGGGGAACGGCAGGGTCACGGCTGGCCTTGTGATGGGGGCATTGGCCATTGCAGTCCTGTCCCTGAATGCAATGGCGCGGGCTCAAAGGCTTGAGGGTGGTGAGTCTGAGCTTGGTATGGTGCTGGGATCTCCCACGACTGTTTTAAAAGCAACCGCAGGTCCTTCTACTCCGCTGCGTTCCGCTCAGGATGACACAAGGGGGGGGATACCGAGCTTTCCGGCTCGGGCGGCGAGGAATCTTCCTCCACGGATGACCCAGGCGCAGCGATTTCTGGCCCAGCGAGGCTTGACGAACCAGAAAAATCGAACCAAATGGCATGCCGCCAGGCGGGCCGGCTCCGCGCACCTTGGTGTGCCGATGAGTGAAGCTGCCACTCAGCCGCAGGCGCCGCCGGCTGCGACCTGGCAGCCGCTGGGACCGACAGCCGTCACCTCGGCGAACTTCGGATTGGTGACGGGACGGGTCGCGGCGCTGGCGCTGGACCCTTCGGATACGACCGGAAACCATCTCTACGCGGGAACCACCGGGGGCGGGGTATGGGTTTCAAAAAATGCGGGAGCCTCCACTGTATCGTCCATTACATTTACTCCACTGACTGACAGCCTGGGGCTTTGAGCGGGATGGCAGACGCCTCCATCAGCATTGGAGCTTTGACGGTGCAGCCGGGTGGGACGGGCGTGATTCTAGCCGGCACCGGGGATCCGAACGATGCGCTGGACTCCTATTACGGGGCCGGCATTCTGCGTTCCACAGACGGAGGCAATACCTGGAGCCTGATTCAATCCACCGCGGATCTGGAAGCGGGTCTGAGCAACCAGGACTACAGTTTTGTAGGCGAGGGTTTTGCGGGTTTTGCGTGGAGCACGGCGAGCCCGCAACAGGTGGTGGCCGCGGTTTCGCAGGCCTACGAAGGCACGCTGGTGGATGCGGACCGTTCCAATTTGAGCTATGAGGGGCTTTACTACTCCACCGACGGCGGAGCTACCTGGCATTTGTCCACGATTACAGACGGCAGCGGGAGGATGTGCAGGGGCCTGTGGATGCGTACGCGAGTCCGGATGGGAACGCCGCGACCTCAGTGGTATGGAACCCGGTGCGGCAATTGTTTGTGGCGGCGGTGCGATACCACGGGTATTACCAATCGCCTGATGGGGTGACATGGACGCGGCTGACAGCGCAACCCGGCGTGAATCTGACCACTACCAATTGCCCGAACAATCTGGGCACGACCGGGTCGATCGATTGCCCCATTTTCCGGGGAGTTTTAGCGGTGAATTTCGAGACCGGAGATACCTTTGCCTGGACTGTGGATGCCGGCTATCAGGACCAGGGACTGTGGCAGGACCATGCGCGATCAACACCAGCGGGAGCGCTTGCACTAACCAGACCATATCGTTTGCCAAGCAATGGAGCACGGCGGCCCTCGATACCAGCACCAACGACGGTGCGGCCACGATTTTGAACGGCGATTATAACCTGGCACTGGCTGCGGTTCCGGTGGCATTGGGGCAGGGCGAGGATACGGTTTTGTTTGCCGGGGCCAACGACTTGTGGAAGTGCAGCCTGGCCATGGGCTGCGTTTGGCGCAACACGACCAACTCGACGGCCGGCTACTGCTCGGAGGTGGGTGAGTTTCAACACACTCTGGCGTGGGATACCTCGAATCCGCTGGAGATATTTATTGGCAACGACAGCGGGCTTTGGCGTTCAGCGGACCAGGTCGCCGAGACCGGATCGGTGTGCTCGACGAGCGACGCAAGCCATTTCCAAAATTTGAACGGGAGCTTGGGATCGCTGGCAGATGTGGTGAGCATCTCAGCGACAGGCAATACTCCCTATACCATGATGGCCGGCTTGGGAGTGAACGGGACTGCGGGCGTGAAGAGCTCGAGCGGGCCGACGGTGGACTGGCCACAGATGCTGGGCGGCGAAGGCGGGCCGGTGGCGATCGATACAAATAATCCAGATAACTGGTATGTGAATAATCAGGAGGGGGTTTCCATCTACCTGTGTTCGGAATCCGGTGCCTGCAGCCCATCCGACTTCGGCACATCTCCGGTAGTGAACGATGCGGATGTGGGCGGGGATGGGTACTCGATGGGCGTACCCGCGCCGTTCATGGTGGATCCGGAGGACTCAACGCAACTGCTGATTGGAACCTGCCGGGTTTGGCGGGGGCCGGCCAACGGTGTCGGCTGGAGCTCGACGAACGCCGTCAGTCCCATTCTCGATCAACAAGCTTCCAGCGGTCCGTGCAGCGGCAACTCGCTGATTCGTTCGCTGGCAGCGATGCAGATTTCGGGCGGCGGCGAAGTGGTTTATGTGGGAATGTACGGCGCCCTGGACGGAGGAGGAAATGCGGCCGGCCATGTTTTCAGCTCGACCTACACTCCGAGCACCGGCTGGTCCGCCTGGGCCGACCTGACTCACAATCCGGTGACCGCTCCTGTCGCTGCCAGTGCGATCAATATTAACGAGCTGGATATTTCGAGTCTTTTTATTGACTCGCACGACTCGACGGGTCAGACGGTATATGCGACGTTGGAGGGATTTTCAAGCCCCACGGAGATGGTGGAGACGGTTTACCGCTCGACCAATGGGGGAGCAAGCTGGCTGAATGTGACTGCGAATCTCCCCTGGGCTCCGGTAAACAGCCTGACGGTGGACCCGCAGAGCGCTACCACCGTTTACGTGGCCACCGATTTGGGTGTCTATTTTACGGCGCTGGTTGCGAACTGCTCGAATTCGGCGTCCGTTTGCTGGTCGGCATTTGGAAGCGGGCTCCCGGAGGCCCCGGTGGTTCAACTCAGCGCCGCACCCCTCGATGCCCCGGCGACAGTGCTGACCGCGGGAACCTACGGGCGAGGAATTTGGGATGCTCCGCTGTGGACCTCCGAGACGGGCTTGACTACCGCCATCATCAGTCCTCCGAACCCGGTGGTTTTTCCCAGGCCGGTGGCTGATTTCACCAGCAGCTCGCTGACGGTGACGCTCGAAAATACGGGCAGCCTGGCCCTGACGGCTACCTCGATTGACATGACCGGAGACTTCACCGAAACAGATAATTGCCAGAATACGGCTGTGGCCGCAGGCGGGTCCTGCACCATCACGGTGACGTTTTCTCCTACGTCTGTGGGCACTTTGACAGGCCAGATGGTCATCTACGCCAACGTATACGGCGGGCAAATGCCCTTCGTCGAGTTCAGCGGAACAGGAACCGCAGCAGGTTTGGTGACTCTGACACCCTCCACTATCAGCTTTGACCCGGCGCCCGGACAAAGTTCCCCGCTGCCGCCGGTGCCGGAGGGGACGACTTCCGGAACGGAACAGGTGGAGGCCGGCAACAGCGGCACCGCGCCGGTTTCCATCAGCAGCGTTACGATCACTCCACCTTTCACAATCACCAGCGACAAATGCACCAGTTCGCTGGCTGCAGGGGCCGATTGCCAGCTTCTTCTGGCCTTCGGGCCCACGCAGCGAGGATCGGCGACCGGAACGCTGACCTTTACCGAAGGGTCGAACACGCAGATCGTGGCGCTGAGCGGCTTTGGCTGGGCTCCCGCGACAGACAATCTTTCCGCCACTTCGCTGAGCTTTGGCGGAATCGAGACCGGGCAGTCTTCGCCCGTGCAGCAGATCACGCTTTCAAATACGGGAGATCTGCCGCTGACGGGGATCGTCGTTACGGTCAGCAGCCCGTTTACGGAATCTGACAATTGCAACGGCCAACTCGCGGCCAACTATCCGCTCGCCACTTGCATCATCAGCGTGCAATTTGCTCCCAATGCAACCCAACTGGGCACGCAAACCGGGACGCTTTCGGTGACCGATGCATTGCGTGTGCAGCCGGTTTCCCTTACGGGCACGGGACTTGCGCCACCTCAGATCAGCTACAATCCCGCTGCCGGTTTGACTTTTCCCACGCAAACAATAGGCGTGGCCAGCCCGCCCTTAACGCTTAAGGTGACCAACAGCGGCGGAGTACCGATGGGCAACCTTGGCTTCACGATTCCCGGGTCGACGGTCTCAGGCTCCCCAGCCAGCTACTTTACTATTGGCGCGACCACCTGCCCCACGACTAGCGGGGCGACGCTGGCGGCTGGGAGCAGTTGCACGGTGCAGGTGGTCTTTACTCCCATGGCGTCGGGCGGAAGCACGGCTTCGCTGGCGATCTCTTCTTCCAACGCCGCGGCGGTCGATGCGCCGCTGAGTGGTTCAGGGCAGGCGATTGCCGGGCTCAACGTCAGCCCGCCCCAGGTGACTTTTGCGCCGCAAAGCCCGGGCCTCTCCAGCCCGCCGCAAACGATCACCATCAGCAATTCGGCCAGCGTGGCAGCTGTTACGCCTACGCTCAATGTCAACAACACTCAGTTCAGCCTGACCGCGAACACCTGCACCGGCAATCTGGGCGCAGGCTCAAGCTGCACGGTTGGGGTTATCTACATGCCCACCGCCAATTCTGCAGCCGGCAGCACCGCGACGGGCGTTCTTACAGTCAGTTCGATTACGTTTTCGACTCAGGCCACAGTGGCTTTAAGTGGAATGGCAGGAGGCGCGGGAGCAATCCAAGCTGCGCCGTCGGCGATCAGCTTCGGCACGGTCGGAGTGAATGCGGTCAGCAATCTCGTCACTGTGACCATAACCAACCCTTGGACGACGACCGCAATGGACGGCCTGACACTGACCTTTCCGCCGGGCTTTCAAGCGGCCGGCGGCACAAATACCTGCACTGCCTCGCTTAGTCCGGGAGCAAGTTGCACGCTCGGAGTGGTCTTTGCTCCCACCAACGCGGGAGCACAGAGCGGCGCTCTTTCTGTGACCAGCAGCACGGCGTCGGCGAGCGGTTCGGTGGTTCTGGCTGGGACGGGATTCGACTTCTTGGTCGCTGTTTCCGGCTCGAATACGCAGACTGTCGCCGCCGGCCAGATTGCCTACTACACCATCGCCGTTTCTCCCCTGATCAACTCGCCGGGAGGAACATTCAGCTTTACGTGCGGCACGCTTCCGGCCAATGCGCTTTGCATCTTTGATCCTTCAGGGGAAACTGTCGGCAGCGGCGGCACTGGGTCTGTGACGGTGGAAATTTCCACGGGACAAGCCATCACGTCTTCGCTTGCCAAGGGTCCGGGGAGGGGCAGCAGTCTTCCATTTGCCTGCGGCCTGATTCTGCTCCCGTTGGCTCTGACGCCGGCATGGAAGCGGCGGCGGAGGTTTTTGCTCATGGGCGCGCTGTTGGGGATCCTGGCCGGGGGGATCTCCAGTTGTGTGGGATCGCTGGCGGGTTCAAACTCTTCTTGCGGGACTGCTTGCTCGGGTTCCGGATTAACGCCGCCAGGAACGTATGCGATTGTTGTAAATGTCACTTCCAACGGCGTAACGCATCCTCTGGCTGCGCCTACCGGACCGCTCACTCTTACCGTGGATTGAGAGCCGGATTGAGGGCACGGGGCGCCGTCAGCGGGGCGCAATCCATGGCGGGCTATACTCTATCTTCGGGGCAGGATAATCCAGGTTTTGCGTTTTAGGGCAACGAAGGCAGAGGCACCGGGGACGGAGAAGAGGCAAGGAATGGCCGCTAAAGTTACTGTCGAAGATGTGGAGCGAGTGGCCGAGCTGGCCCACCTGGAGCTGAAGCCGGAGGAGACTCCGGCTATGCTGCGCGATTTGAACGCGATTCTCGATTATGTAGCCGAGCTCAACGAGCTGGATACGTCTGGCGTGGTTCCGCTGGCCCAAGTCAGCGAGCTCGGGGATGCTCCAATCCGTGTGTTGCGCGAGGATCAGCCACTGCCCTCACTGGATCGGGCGGCGGTGATGGCCGAGGCGCCGGAGACCGACGGGGTTTTTTTCAAGGTGCCCAAGGTGATTGAGCGGTAGGGAGACCAAAAGAAAATGAGTGGCCGTAGTGATAGCAGCGAGGCCGCAAACAGGCTGATAAGAGCCGCGAGAAGAGGCCAACGAGAGGAAAGCCCGATTGCCCAGCGAATCTAAAGCACCGGAAAACTTCGTAGAAAAGCCGAAAACTCTGGCCGTCTTGCGCGCTGATATTGACGCAGGCCGCACCAAGGCCACGGATCTCGCCGCCAACTATTATGACCGCATTGAGCGCGTGAATCCGCGGCTGAATGTTTATCTGAGCCTGACCAAAGAGCGGGCTCTCACGCAGGCCGCCCGCGTGGACGCGCTGGCAGCCAAGGGCGAACCGTTGGGCCCGCTCGCCGGCATTCCGGTGGGTATCAAGGACGTGCTGGTGATGCAGGGAGCTCCGTCCACGGCGGGGTCGAAGATACTTCAGGGCTACCGGCCTCCATACGACGCGACGGTGGTTACCAGGCTGGAAGCGGCTGGGGCTGTATTGCTAGGCAAGCTGAATTGCGATGAGTTTGCCATGGGCTCGTCGAATGAGAACTCGGCTTACGGACCGGTGCGCAACCCGGTGGATACGGAGCGGGTTCCGGGCGGGTCGAGCGGCGGCTCGGCGGCGGCGGTGGCGGCCAATATCGCCGTGGCTACGCTGGGCTCCGATACCGGCGGCTCGATTCGCCAGCCGGCGAGTTTTTGTGGCGTGGTGGGCGTGCTGCCCACTTATGGGAGGGTTTCGCGCTACGGGCTGATCGCCTTTGCCTCTTCGCTGGACCGCGTCGGGCCTTTCGCGGGAAATGTACGCGACGCAGCCACGCTGCTTAGCGTGATTGCGGGCCATGATTCGAAGGACGCGACCAGTTCTCCTGCCCCGGTACCGGATTACGCGGCTGAGAGCGGCAAGCCCGTCGAGGGCATGCGCATCGGAGTTCCAGCCGAGTACTTTGCCCAAGGGCTCGATCCGGAGGTGCGGTCTGCTATTGAAGCAGGCATTGCCGCGCTGAAGGCAGCCGGCTGCTTCGTCAAGCCAATCTCACTGCCGCATACCAAATACGCCGTTCCTGTTTACTACCTGATTGCAACGGCGGAGGCCAGCGCCAACCTGGCACGCTTTGACGGCGTGCGCTACGGCTATCGCTCAGCAGCGCCGGAGAATCTGTCGGCCATGTACTCGCACTCCCGCGATGAAGGATTTGGCGCGGAGGTCAAGCGGCGCATCCTGCTGGGAACCTACGCGCTCAGCGCCGGCTACTACGATGCCTATTACCTGAAGGCGCAACAGGTGCGGCGTCTGCTGGCAGAGGAATATCTTCGCGCCTTTACCGAGGTGGATGCGATTGTGACGCCGACCGCGCCCATGCCGGCATTCAAGCTGGGCGAGAAAACGGGCGATCCGCTGGCGATGTATCTTGCCGACATTTATACAGTAACGGCAAGCCTGGCGGGGATTTGCGGCGTGACCGTGCCTTGCGGAACAACGAAATCAGGTCTTCCGGTAGGTATGCAGGTGCTCGCCCGTCATTTAAATGAAGGCACAGCCTTCCGGGTTGCACGTGCGGTGGAGGCGGCGAGGTTTTAGGTTTCTATAAGGGACGCTGGGGATAGTCAGAGCCAGCGTCTTTGAAGGATTCGCCACAGCGGACTCTTTTGATTTGCAGATTTTTTGTGTGGGTTGAAAACCTGCGCATTGTTTCTCCCATAGGTCTGCGCCAACTCACAGGAGATGGCGGCATGAAGACTTGTGGGCGCGTGATAGTGACAGTGGCAATTGCGGCGCTGTTAGCCGCGGTTCCGGATGCTACAGCGGCTTCGCGGAAGGCGCATTCGGTGGTTCTGGGCGCAGCGAAGAAGGTTTCCTATTCGAAGGCGGGCGACCCGGCGGGTGCGTCTGCGGACGATAAGGAACTCAAAATTCGCGCCCTGCTGGTGGACGGCGTTCTCAAGGAATGGACCACCGGCGATGCCCATGACGTGACCGACCGCAGTTTTGTGGTGCGGCGGGTGATCAGGCTGAACGACACTTTACCAAGTGACAAGCCCAACGAAAAGTCCCCCCGTGCGGCGGGCACCTGGGTTTGGCAGCGGGGTCCGTGGCTGCTGGTGGACCGCCAGACCGGCCGCGTCATAGCTCTAAAATTGCCGGACTACGATCCCGGCGTAAGCCAGTTGAGCTGGTTCCGGGATTATGGGGCCTATTGCGGCGTAACTGCCAGCGGCAAGAGCCTCTACGCGGTAGTGGCCCAGATAGCGGCTCGCAAGCCAGTGCTGGCAAAAAAACTGGCTGCATTTGACCCCGAAAACCATCCCAACCCGCTTTGCGGACAGCCGGATTGGCAGCGCGAGCCACTGCGCATCAACTTTCATCCAGCCGGCCAGGAGGCTGTGAGCTTCGATATAATTCCCGGTTCGGCGGTGCTGGTGGAGGACTCGAGCGACGAGCCGGAGGCGCCGAAACAGTGAACAGCGGACAGTGGTTAGGAGTCAGTTTTCAGTCGCCAGTCGCGCGTTTTATATTGCCCTCGCACATGAGATTCTGACCTCAGCCGGTTTTTGGGGCTCGAACTGACCACTGTTCACTCACCACCGTCCATTGCGCTCGCCTTGACACGCCCCCGTCTGCGCGTATCTTATCTATTAGGCATTCTTTTTGGAGTTGGGCCACTACGGTAAGAGGCGGACGATGCTGCTTCCGGATTTGGCGCTCCGCGAGAGAGCTGTGTCGAAAAGGAAACAGACGGCAGTTGGGTCAGTGGCATAAACGAGGGCGCGGGGACGGGGCGTTGAGTT
Source organism: uncultured Acidobacteriaceae bacterium (assembly GCA_963839225.1). Classification (GTDB taxonomy): domain Bacteria; phylum Acidobacteriota; class Terriglobia; order Terriglobales; family Acidobacteriaceae; genus Telmatobacter. The sequence goes on along the minus strand of CAWIVA010000031.1, from coordinate 108,083 downwards.
CCGTGTCGAACGGCGTCATGACCTTCCTTCCAGCAACTGGGCCGGATTCAATCAACGGCCTGGATCAAGCTTAAGTCCATTCCCGGAGACAAACTTTTTGGAATTACCGGCAGATGGCCGGGAGTGCCTGTGCCCTCAGCGGCGGTTCGTGGCGGCGAGCGGACAAGGGCGGACAAAGGATGATGTGGGTATGAGCGTGGCGACAAGTTTCGCATTATGGGCGGGTGGAACCCCAGGGGCCGGTGGAAGCAGTCTTCCCATGCTATTGCCGTTATTATTGATCCCGGTTTTGTACCTGGTGATGATCCGGCCGCAGCAGAAGCGGCAAAAACAATGGCAGGAGATGCTGGGCTCGATCAAGACCGGCGATCGTGTGACTACTGCGGGAGGCATTCGCGGCATCATCCTCTCCATCAAGGACGACGCGATCGTCATCCGCGTGGCGCCGGACAACATCAAGATTGAAGTGGCAAAGAATGCGATTGCTTCGGTAACTACCCAGGATGCCCCTTCGGGGTCTTAGGTTTTGGGCGAGAGCAGTGGAATAGAGAAACGGGACGATGAAGAAGAATCTCAATAACAAAATAATCCTGATTGTTGCTGTCCTGGTAGTTTGCGTCTACGGCATCATCGGCGTGCCATCGGGCGTCACCGGCAAGGCCCTGCTGGAGTCCATGAGCAAGCGCATTCATCTTGGCCTTGACCTGCGCGGCGGCGCTCACCTGATCTTGCAGGTAGTGGTTTCTGAGGCAGTGAGCGCAGAGACCGACAATACTGTGGGGCGCATTCAGCAGGATCTGAAGACCGCCAACCTGAGCTTTTCGCAGGTCTACAAGCCCGATCCGAATAAGCCCCAGGTGATCCGGGTGGAAGGAATCGCGACTGGCAAAGGCAATGACGTGAATTCCACTCTCGAGAGCAAGTACTCCAGCGAGTACGACGTGACCGGTGGCGGGGCTGATAATAGCTTTACGCTTACCATGAAGCCGACTATCGTGACGGCTCTTGAGAAGAAAACCGTTCAGCAGGCTATCGAGACCATTCGCGACCGCGTCGATGAGTTGGGCGTGAGCGAACCGGTGATCCAGGAGTATGGCCTGGGCGACAATCAGATTCTGGTGGAGTTGCCCGGCATCGACGACCTGGACCGGGTGAAGAGAATCATCAATAACACGGCCCGGCTTGAGATTCACGCCGTGGTAGGCGGTCCCTACAAGGACGACCAGGAGGCGCTGGCCAGCTTGGGCGGGGTGATTCCGGGCGACGAGGAACTCGTCCATGGCTCCGGCACTGTAGGCGCCGGCTCCGACGCCGACAGCGTTTATGTCGTGCACCGCATCTCAGTGGTATCCGGGACCGATTTCCGTTCCGCCGATCCGGGCACAGATCAGAACGGACGCCGCAATGTCCGCTTTACGCTGACCAACGAGGCAGGCGATAAGTTTTGGGATTACACCAGTAAGAACATCGGTCAAAGCATGGCGGTGGTCATGGGAGGCCGGGTTAAAGAAGTGGCCACCATCCAAAGCGGGATTCACGACTCAGGCGAGATCACCGGCAGCTTTTCGCCGGACGAAGTTGAAATCCTGTCAAAGATGCTGAGAACCGGCGCGCTGCCTGCGTCGCTGAACTATCTTGAAGACCGCACCGTGGGCGCGTCGCTGGGCGCCGACTCCATCAAGGAAGGCGTCACTGCGGCCATTGTGGGCGTGCTAGTGGTCATGGCCTTCATGCTCATCTATTACAAGGGTTCGGGCATCAACGCCGATGTGGCGCTGATTTTGAATCTTGTGATTTTGCTTGGCTTTCTGGGCTTTAGCAGCGCCGCGCTCACTCTTCCGGGCATCGCTGGAGTCATTTTGACGATTGGCATGGGCGTTGACTCCAACGTACTGATCTTCGAGCGTATCCGCGAAGAGGTGCGCGCAGGTAAAGCGCCTTCGGCGGCCGTGGACCAGGGCTTTGCACACGCATGGGTCACCATCGTCGACACTCACGTTACTACCATCGTCTCGGCGGCCATCCTGTTCATGTTCGGCACCGGCCCGGTCAAGGGATTTGCGACTACGCTGACCATCGGCCTTGCCGCCAATCTGTTTACGGCGGTCTTCGTTTCCCGGGTCATCTTCGATGCCCATTTGAACAAGATGAAGCCGGGGGAATTGGTTTCCATTTAGTTCCGGTAGGATCTCACCCGGCAGGCCAGGCTTGACCGGCATAGGAAAAACAGGCTGGAACCCGCGGGAGCTCCAGCCTCACAGGAAGCGGAGAGAATCAGTGGAATTTTTTCGCGGCGTCAATGTGGATTGGCTAAGGCTTAAGTGGTATTTCCTTGCCTTTTCTTTGGTATTCAGCGTGCTCGGGCTGGTCAAAATGGGCGTGAACATGGGCCGGATCGGCACCCCGGTGCTTGTCGGCGTGGACTTTCGCGGCGGCACGCAGGTGCGCGTGAAGTTTGATCGGACACCGGATCTGAACATGATCCGCAACGCCACTGCAGCAGCGGGCATCAAGGATGCCAGCGTGGTGACCTATGATGTTCCGTCAAACAATGAGGTGCTCATCGGCCTGCCAGAGCAGCACGTCGAGACCGCACTCGATGCCGGACGCCAGCAAATTGTCGATGCGCTCCATGCGCACTACAGCAATCCCTTCATTGTGCGCGATGTGGCAGTAGTGGGTCCTACAGTGGGCAAGCAGCTGGAAAAGCAGGCTTTGCTGGCTACTCTTTATTCCATGGCGGGCATGCTGGTCTACCTGTGGTTTCGCTTCCAGTTGATCTACGGCGTGGCGGCGGTTGTGGCCTGCTTCCACGACACGCTGATCACCCTCGGCGCCTTCGCGCTGACCAACCAGGAGATCAGCCTGACCGTGATTGCAGCCATCCTGACACTGGTCGGCTACTCCATGAACGACACCATCGTAGTCTTCGACCGCATTCGCGAGAACCTGCGCCTGAGCCGGCGCGAATCCCTTCCGGACGTGGTCAACCGCAGCATTAACCAGACCCTGAGCCGAACCGTTCTTACCTCGGGCCTGACCTTCCTGACTGTTCTGTCTTTGTACATCTTCGGCGGCCAGGTTCTGCGCGGGTTTTCATTTGCGCTAGTTGTCGGAATTCTCATCGGAACATACTCATCGATTGCCATCGCCGCGCCAATGTTAGTGGCATGGCAGGAGTGGCGCACACGGCGAGGCAAGACGGTCGTTCTTCCCGCTGCTAAACGAGCCAGAGTGTGAAGTTTAGCTTTTAGGCTGACATTTGCGGCAATTTTGTTTTTGCGTCGTTTTTAGCTTCTGATGTGCTGTAAGGTACTAAAGTGAACAGTACATTTGTGATAACGTTTTTAATGCTTGGGAACATTCGATGTTCCCCCGGTGTCTAAGTAGAGGTAATCGACACCTGATCGAGGGCCGGCCATGTTTGAAGATTCCACATTCGAATCCGCGAACAGAATCAAGAGCAAGAGCGGTCGTTGGATGATTGTGACAGGCATCATCAACGCCACCGTTCTGATTGTAATGATTCTCATTCCGCTGATCTATCCTGAGGCGTTGCCCAAGGCCATGATGCTGACGGTACTGACCGCGCCTCCTCCGCCGCCACCGCCTCCTCCTCCGCCGCCACCTCCTGAAGTGAAAATCGTGAAGGTGCAGTCTGAGATGATGAACAACCAGCTGATGGCTCCCACCAAGATTCCTCACCAGATCAAGATCGTGACCGCGCCGGAAATGCTCCTGCACAAGGCGGCTTTGGCGTGGCCGGCATGGAGGGTCTTGGCGGCAGTGCCGGGGGCGTGATCGGCGGCATCTTCAAAGGCTCCGAGGCTCCTACGTGAAGGTTGAAGCGCCCAAGAAGGTGAACATATCAGGCGGCGTCATGGCGGGCATTTTGCTCCAGAAGACCACGCCGATTTATCCGCCGATCGCCAAGGCCGCTCGCGTTCAAGGCACGGTGGTGCTACAGGCCACGATTTCCAAGACGGGAGCCATTGAAGGTCTACACGTTGTCAGCGGACCCGCCATGTTGCAACAGGCTGCCATGGACGCCGTGAGGACCTGGCGCTACAAGCCCTACCTGCTCAGTGGCGAGCCAGTGGAAGTGGAGACCACGGTCAACGTGATCTTTACTTTGGGCGGATGATGATTTTTTCTGGCCCCTTCCTGTCTTATGCGAAGGGGTTTACTTTTGACCTGAATGCGAATCCAGAACGAGCCGCATTCCCAGCAATCCGCCGCGGCGGATCGCAATTCACAAGAAACTCCTTAGGAGGAACGATTCAGTGATTCTCGCTCAGCTCGCACATTTCGCTTCGCACACGGTCAGCAGTCTTGCCCTCTTCCAGGAAGAGCAGACGGTCAGCTTCAGCCCCATGGGGCTGTGGGACCACATGGGATGGCCCGCAAGCATCATCGCCATCATCCTTTTCATCGAGTCGATCTGGTCTCTGGCCGTGATGATCGACCGTTACCTGTATTTCAGCGCCGCCCGCAACCAGTCGCGGGAGTTTGCTCCCAAGGTCGCCGGCGCGCTGAAGGACAGCAAGCTGGAAGAAGCCATCCGGATCGCCGACCGCAACAAGAAGTCGCATCTGGCTGAAGTTGTCACCGCCGGCCTGCAGGAGTTCCGCGCCTCATCCGGATTGCCGACCGAAGAGACCATTGCGAGTTCAGGACGCGCATTGGAGAGGGCCGAAGCCATCGTTCACGCCAAGCTGAAGAGGGGCCTTGCGGTTCTGGCCACCATCGGCGCAACGGCTCCTTTCGTTGGCCTGCTTGGCACCGTCATCGGCATTCTGAACGCCTTCCAGCAGATCGCTACCCAGAAGACCTCGGGCATCGGCGCAGTGGCCGGCGGCATCTCGGAAGCCCTGGTCACCACGGCTTTCGGCTTGCTGGTAGCCATCCCCGCCGTCATGGCGTTCAACTACTTCACCGGACGTGTCGAGGCTTTTGACGTAGAGATGGATAACTCATCGAGCGAGCTGATCGACTACTTCATCAAGCAGAGCCACAAGCGCTAAGCGAGGCGTCTGCCGGCTCGAGCGAGAATCTGCGGTGGGCGGGAGAGTTGAATCGCTCTCCTGCCCGCCGGTTTCAAGCTCGCGCCAGGCCAGGTGGTTCACGAGCAATGCCGGAAGCCGATCCGGAATCAAAAATTTCAGGCACGGAGCCCAACAATGGGAATCGCAATACGCGACGAAGGCAAAAAAGTCAATTCCAATATCAATGTCACGCCCATGGTGGACGTGATGCTGGTGCTGCTGATCATCTTCATGGTTATCACCCCCATGCTGCAGAACAAGGTGCAGTCGACATGGCCAAGGTGGATAACGCCACGCATGCCGGACGCCGACAAGGAAGACGCCATTGTCGTGGCCATCACGCGGGACGGGGGCGTGTTTCTGGGACAGAACAAGGTCGCTGCCAACGAGCTTGGCGTTCAGGTTCGCGACAAGCTGGCCGACAAGCCCGGCAAGACCATCTACGTTCGCGCCGATGCGCGCGCGCAGTATCGGGCAGTCGAAGACGCTATCGACGCCGTGCGCACCGCGGGCGTGGAAGACGTGGGCTTGCTGACGCAAAAGCGCGAAGGCGGCAGCTCTGCGGGCGGCGAGTAGTAACTCTGCGCTTGCGCTGTCACGTTAACGATTTTCGAATGAAACGAGGAGTTTTAAGCCATGGCAATGTCTATGGGAGGCGGGGGCGGCTACTCGTCCGACATCAATGTTACGCCCATGATCGACGTTCTTCTGGTGCTGTTGATCATCTTCATGGTCATCGTGCCGGTCACGCCCAAGGGCCTGGACGCGCTGGTGCCCCAGCCGCCCAAGGACCCGCAGCAGCAGCAGCCGAAACGACCGCACCATTGTGGTGCAGGTTCTGTATCGCCCGGCGGCAGCCGCCGCATACAAGATCAACGAGACCGACGTGACCAAAGGCGAGCTTGCTGCCCGGCTGACCGAGATCTATGCCAATCGCGCCGAGCGCATCATGTTCGTCAAGGGCGACGACGATGTGGACTTCCGCTATGTGGCCGAGGTGATCGATATCGGCCGCGCCGCGAACGTGGACCACATCGGCCTGATGACGCCGAAGATCATGGCCGGCCAGTAGCGTATCGCCGCTTCCTTGTGCGAGGTAGGCGGCCATCTGGCCGGGAACCGCGTTTTGGTGCGGCCAGGACTGGCGTTTCAGCCCGGCAAGCCTCTTGCAAGGTTTTCCGGGTGGAACAGGAGTACAATTTTTCCATCCTGGTTTCGGTACCTCCTGCCCGCGGCCGGCTGCATCAGATTCCAGGCGCGCAATCTACAGGCACCGACCTGAAGGAGAAGGATAAGAAAATGAATGGACCCGCACGTATTACGGTGCTCGCGGTTGCTTTGGCCGGCATGGTTCTTTCCATGAGCGGGTGCAACCACCTCAAAGCCCGCGACCAGTTGAACAAGGGAGTGGATGCTTACAAGAGCACGAAGTACGAAGAGGCAATCGACCACTTCCAGAAGGCCACGCAGCTCGATCCAAGCCTGCCGATGGCCAAGAGCTATCTGGCCACCGCGCTGGCCCAGAATGTGGTGCCGGGACTGACTACACCGGACAACCTGAAGACCGCGCAGCAGGCGATCGACATCTTCCAGGAGGTTCTGGCACAAGGATCCGCACGATGTGAACAGCATGAAGCAGATTGCCGGCATCTACTTCAGCATCAAGAAGCTGGATGAGGCCAAGGACTGGCAGAAGAAGGTCCTGGCCGAAGATCCCAAGGATGCCGAGGCTGCCTACACCGTAGGCGTGATCGACTGGACAGAGGCGCACCAGAATACGCTGAAGGCGCTGTTGCCGAACGGCTTCAACGATGACGGCGAGGGCAACGTCAAGGCTCCCAAGAAGATCATGGAGCCGCTCAAGGAAGAGAATGGCCCGCTGGTGGACGAAGGCCTGGAATATCTGAATCAGGCGGTGGCCAACCGGCCCAACTACGACGATGCCATGGCCTATCTGAACCTGATCTACCGGCGCAAGGCGGATGTGGATTACGGCGACGCCGCCGCGGTCAAGGCCGATGTGGCGCCGGCCGAGGACTGGCGCACCAAGGCGATGGGTACGCGCAAGGCCAACGAAGAGAAGAAGAACAAGGGTCCTGGCGGAATCACGATGGATGCAAACGGCAACCTGAAGTAAGCCCCACAACCCAGGGCACACCAGAACGGCCTCTGCTCAGCGCGGAGGCCGTTTTGCATCTGCCTGCTGAAAATCGACTTGCCTTCCGCAGGCATGAGCCAGGCCGTTCGGCAACGATGAGTTCTAGTTCAGCGTCAGATCCGCGCTGAGCGGCGTGCTTTCACTGGAGTCGCCTACGCGAATCACAAACTTGCCGGGATCGATGGTCCATTTGTGGGCCGCCGAATCCCAGTAGCTGAAGGCCCGCGCATCCAGGTCCAGGGTGACGTGCCGGGTTTCGCCGGGATCCAGGCGAACCTTGGCAAATCCCTTGAGTTCGCGCTCCGGACGGGTGACCTTGGCTGAGGGGTCAGAGACGTAGAGTTGGGCCACCTCGGCGCCTGCGACGCTGCCGGTATTGGTTACGTCGAAGGTTACGGTAACGGTTGAGCCGGAGGCTGCCGTTGCCGGCGCTTGCAGATTGGAGAAGCGAAACGTGGTGTAGCTGAGGCCGAAGCCGAAGGGGAACAGCGGGTGCTTGCCTGTAGTGGCCCAGTACCGGTAGCCGACCATCAAGCCATCTCCATACTTCACATGGCCGATGACGTAATCCACCGGATTCGCGCCTGGTTCGGTAGCGTGCAGCGTGGTATCGCCTCCCTTACCGGGTAGTACCAGGCGGCCGACGGGTTCTCGTCCCAACTGCGGTCAAAGCTCACCGGCAGCTTGCCCTCGGGATTGTGCTTGCCAAAGAGGACTTCGCCGATAGCCGTGCCGCCTTCCTGGCCGGGATAGTAGGCGTAGAGCAGCGCCGGAACCTTGTTGAGCCAGCGACGGGTATCGGTGCCGCCACCACCGTTGAGAGTGACGATAGTGTGTGGATTGGCCGCGGCCACGGCTTCGATCAGCGCATCCTGACCCCAGGGCAGCGTAAAGGTGCGATCAAATCCCTCGCTCTCGGTCGCGGGACCGAAGCCGGCAGCCACAACCACCACGTCCGCAGCGGCTGCAATGGTTTTTGCTTCGGCGGAGATTAACTCCGGTTCATAGGCGATGCCAAGTCCGAATCGGACACCGGACGCGATGGGCTGATACTCCGCCACGACATTGACAGTCTGGCCAGCTGCGAGGTCGAGCGGCCTTAATTGGGGCGACTGGCCTTCGGCGTGAGGCTGATCAAGCACCGCTTTTCCGTCGACGATCACCTTGTAAGAATCTTCGCCAGAAGCAGCGGCCAGAAGCAGGTATTTACCGGCCTTGTCAGCTTTGAATGCCGTCGTATAGCGAATGCTTCGAGGGGTCATGTCATCCGGGCCCCACATTTCGGGCTTCCAGTCGGCGATTTGCCGCGGGGCGGTGGTTTCCGGAGTGCCGGTAAAATCCTTGCTCGGATAAGTGGCCACGCGGACTGCGCCTTCCCAGTGCGTATTCCTGAAGAGTTCGTTTGTATCGGGCAGGCCGCGGCTGTATAGCACGCTGACGTTGGGCCCCGCTGCGTTGGCGATGCCGGTGAGGATACTGATCGGTTCAAATGCGTGCGCTTCAGAAGAGCCGCCGCCGCCGGTAACAGCAGGATAAGCATCGGGTCCGATGACTGCGATCGTCTTGATTCTGGCCGCGTTGAGGGGCAGCAGCGAACCTTCGTTCTTCAGCAGGGTGATGCTCTCGCGGGCGCCTTCAAGAGCGACGGCACGATCGGCCACGGAGTAAGTCGCGTCGGCAGGGTCGAACTGGGGGCGGTCGAGGAAGCCATAGCGCAGCACAAGGCGCGACCAGGCGCAGGACCTTATCGTCGATGGTAGACTCCTTCACCGAACCATTCTTGACCGCGGCCAGCAATCCCTTTGTATTCATGAAACGCGCACTGGGCATTTCCAGGTCGAGGCCGTTGTTGGCCGCGCCCACTGTGTCGTAGACGGCGTCCCAGTCGGACATCAGAATCCCCTGGAAGCCCCAGTCGCCCTTGAGCACTTTCAGATTGAGAAACTCGCTCTGAGTGGCATGGACGCCGTTGATCAGGTTGTAGGAATTCATCACCGCATCCACGTGGGCCTCGGTGACGGCAGCTTCGAAGGCCGGCAGATAGATTTCACGGATGGTCCGCTCGTCCGCATCGGAGCTCACGTTGTGCCGGTCATACTCCTGGTTGTTCAAAGCATAGTGCTTGACCGTGGCAATTACGCCTTGAGACTGGACGCCCTCAATCCATGGAACCGTCATGCTAACGGCCAGAAAGGGATCCTCGGAAAAATACTCGAAATTGCGGCCGGCCACTGGCGAGCGGGCGATGTTCACGCCCGGTCCGAGCAGAAAATTCACGCTGCGGGAGCGGGCATCTCTTCCCAGGCCCTCGCCAATTTTGCGCGCCAGAGCCGGATCCCATGTTGCAGCCAGCGCTGCGCCGCCGGGCCATGCAGTAGTGGGTCCCCAAGTGCGCACACCCTCAGGACCATCGGACATCTTCAACCGCGGGAGGCCGATGGCGGGCGCGGCATTGGTAAACATTCCGTCCACGCCTCCGAGCAACTCGATTTTCTGCTCGAGTGTTAGTTTGGCCACCATGGCGTGTGCTCTGGCTTCAATAGCCGGCGAGTCCGGTACCGGCGCCTGAGCCGAGGCAACTATGCAAACGAGCAGAACCCCCAGGAGGCATGCGAAGGCACAATTACGAACGAAATAAGATGCAGATTTTGATAAGGTTTTCATAACCTTGAAAGGCTAAAGCATTTGCCCCGCGCATGTATACCTGATGAGCAGGCTGCACTTTTGATGGCACGTCGCGGAATCGTACCGGCCTGTTATACTGGCCCGGTCCATCCGTAATTCACTGAGTAAACGAGGGTGCTGATGCGGTGGAATGCTGCCGACGCGAGCCGATCGCGGAGCGTGAATCAGGCGTTCCGGGCAAACCTGCAACTGTCATGGTGCGAGAGTTGCTCCGACCATCCTCAGGGAGGCAAACTCACCGTGCCGCAGGATCGCGATGCGTCTCGATTAGAAGGAGCTGCCAATTGAAGTTGACTGGACGCAGTTATTCGATTCTCTGCGCGGTTCTGCTTATGTTGACCGCAACCTCGGACAGGGCCAAACGACGCCGGCCGCTCTCAAAAGCTTGCTCGCAGATCCGATACAATCGCCGGATGTTACAGCTTTTCAGCTGCAACAATATCTGATTCGTCGCATCCCACCTTTGCCATCGCCCCGGAATGCAAACGACTGGACCGACCAGCAGCAAAAATTGCGCAAGCACATTCTGCACGACGTCGCATTTCACGGGTGGCCCGTCGAATGGGTGGAATCGGCGCCGAAATTTCAGCAAGTGGGAGCGACAGAATCGCGGAACGGCTATCGCGTAACTAAACTTCGCTATGAAATTGTGCCTGGCTTCGACGCGCCTGCCATTCTGTATGAACCGGAGAAACTCGGCGGGCGTGCTCCGGCAATCCTAAACGTGATCGGCCATGAACCCAAAGGGAATGCGGCGGAGTATGAACAGAAGCGATGCATCAACTTTGCCAAGCGAGGCATCATTGCGCTAAGCCTTGGATGGGCAGGATTCGGTGAGATGCATTTGAAAGGTGACGATCACGACGATGCCGCCGCGCTCGACCTGGTTGGTTCCAATGCTCTCGGCTTTTTTTATCTCGGCATGCGGCGCGGGCTGGATTACCTGGCCTCATTGCCGCAGGTGGATGCCAGCAGGCTGGGAATGACGGGTTTGTCCGGGGGGGGATGGCAAACAATCGTGCTGAGCGCACTGGATCAACGCGTGGCGGTCAGCGTGGAGGTGGCAGGTTTTGGATCGTTTGCTTTCAATATCAATCGTCCTGCAGAAACTGACGAAATCGAAGAGAATCCCACTGATTTTGCTGTTGGATTTGACTATCCTTTTCTAGCCGCAATGCGCGCGCCGCGACCTACGCTGCTGATTCACAACGCCGAAGATAACTGCTGTTTTCGCGCAGCCCTCGTAAAGCCGGATAACTACGATAAGATCATTCCCTTTTTCAACTTATATGGAAAGCCCGATGCCCTGGCATGGTATGAGAGCACCGATCCTGGCACGCATAACTATCAGTTGGTAAACCGTCTGCATGCCTACAGTTTCTTCGCCGAGCACTTTCACATGCCTGCGATTACCGAGGAGATCCCCAGTTCTACCGAGGTAAAAACTCCAGAGGAGCTTGCCGTCGGCATTCCTGCCGATAATCTAACCATTCTTGGCCTGGCCAAAAAGCTCGCTGGCTCTGTCGCAAGGCCGGCCATTCCCACCGAAGACAAGGCGCGCAATTTATGGATTGCAGCCCAGCGGGAGAAACTGAAGGAAGTTACGCGCTACACTCCCGTCTCCGTGGAGAATGCCTGGAGGATGAGCAATACCAGGCGCATGGCGATTCAAACATTGTCCTACCGCTTCGATCTTACCAATGGACTGAGCGCCACCGGCATCTGGTTGCAAGCGAACGATGCGGGCAAAGATGCTCCGGCAACCATCATCCTGAATGATAAGGGTTATGCAGCTTCAGGCGAGGCAGTATCCTGGCATGTGAATCACGGCGAACAAGTCCTGGGCCTTGATCTTCTCTTCAATGGTTTCACCAGCCCGCACACTTCCGATCCAACTGATTGGGAGATGATGGTTTCAACCGCCGGCGATCGCCCGCTTGGCATCGAGGCTGCGCAGTTGCTTGCGGTTGCCCATTGGATGCAAGCCGGCAATACCCAACAGAAAATTCAGATTGAGACAGACGGCATTCGCTCAGCAGTGATTGCCGAGGTGGCTGCGGCTCTCGAGCCGGATACATTTTCAGCTGTAAATAGCCGCCATGCCATGAAAAGCCTGAATTATTTGCTAGACGCGCCCGTGGCTTTTCACTCCGCGCCCGATCTCTTCTGTCTCGATTTATACAAGTACTTCGATATAGATTCGATGCAAGCGATCGCGGCTCCAACGTCTATTAAGAACACTGAATCTATTCAGCAACTCCCATAAACAGGGAATCGGAACAGCGAGACCAAATGAATCGATACGCAGCAACTGGGGAAACAACCCAAACGCACCAGCCCGGGAAGAGTGCGGTGGTGGATTGTTTGGACGCTCTTCTTTTCGACGGTGATCAACTACATCAGCCGCCAGACCTTCTCCGTTTTGGCGCCGATGATCTCGGCGCAATATCATCTGTCGCACACTGACCTTTCTAAAATCTTTGGGGCGTTTCAGGTTTCATATGCGATCACATGGCTTCTCGGCGGCATTTTTCTTGACGCTGTGGGAACCCGGCTTGGGCTGGCACTGGCCGTTGTCTTCTGGTCCGTGGTCAATATCCTCACCGGATTCGCCTCGTCTGTCTTTAGCTTCGCATCCTTTCGATTTCTGCTCGGTATGGGCGAAGGCCTGAACTGGCCCGGCGCCAGCAAGACGGTTGCTGAGTGGTTTCCCAGCCAGGAACGCAGCCTCGCAGTGGCAATCTTCGATAGCGGCTCCAGTGTGGGAGGAGCCGTGGCGGCGTTGTCAATTCCTTTGATCGCCATCAAATTTGGCTGGCAAGCTGCTTTTGTTGTTACAGGCATGCTGGGTTTCATCTGGCTGCTAATGTGGTTGCGCGTCTACCATACGTTGGACCGTCATCCGACGGGTAACACCGGCAGAGGTCGCGTATATTCGCGCCGGTCAGGAGGTGCCCGACGCCTCTCCCGAGCGCGGTCCAAAGCGCTGGCTCAAGCTCTTAGGGCAGCGAAATGTATGGGGCATCGTTCTGGGCCGCGCGCTTACCGATCCCATCTGGTGGTTCTATGTGTTCTGGCTTCCTCAATACCTGAGCGATGCGCGCGGTTTCAGCCTGCAAAGAATCGCCCTCTTTGCCTGGATGCCGTTTGTCGCCGCCGATCTTGGCAATTTCACCGGCGGTCTCATCTCCGGCTATTGCATTCGCCGTGGCTTTCCCGTGGTACGAGCACGCCTTTGGGTATGCGTCTTCAGCTGCCTGCCGATTCTTGCCGGGATTCCTGCCGCCAGTGTGCATAGCGTCTATACTGCGCTGGGGTTGATTTGTTTTGCTCTCTGGGGTTACGCGAGCTGGTCCACCATGGGCCTCACGCTGCCCTCTGACCTGTTTCCGCACGATGTTGTGGCCACGGTTACCGGACTCAGCGGACTGGCGGCAGGCCTGGTGGGCTTTGTCTTCACCATTGCCGTTGGGGTTTTGGTCGATCGCTTTTCCTACGGCCCTGCGTTTCTGGTTGCAGGACTGATGCCTCTCTTCGCTACCGCAAGCGTATTGCTCCTGGTCCGCACGCCAATCAACGCAAATGTGGCCAATCAGGAAGGCTAGAGATTATCAGGCTAACGGGCGGGATGATCGGGGGTAGGGAATATTGCGAAGTGGCTTGGATATGGTACACTTCGTCCGGTAAACGCTTACCAAACTAAGGCGCGTTGTACCTTCGGCAGTGCCTTGGAGCACAGGCCGCTTTTTTCCGGCGCGGCGCTGAGCCGCTTGACAAACATAGCAGTAAAGCCATTTACTTAAGGGCGCACGTCAAATAGGTGCGCGGACGAATTTACCTATTCAGGGGACGTAATGTTTGGTTTGGTTCCAGCTTCCATTTCCACCGGCCTGCTCTCATCAGCGCCGGCTCTCCTGGCGTTCAACGTTGCACCCATGGCGCACCTCAGTACGCTCGATATTGCCGTGATCGCCATCTACTTCGGATGGTGATCTGGATCGGCTTTTACCTGAAGGGCAGATCGAACACCAGCGAAGAGTTCTTCATGGCCGGCCGGGAGATGACCGCCTGGATCGCAGGCCTTAGCTTCGTCTCAGCCAACCTCGGCTCGCTGGAATTGATGGGATGGGCCGGTTCGGCTTACCAGTACGGCATTCTGGCCACTCACTGGTACTGGGTGGGCGCCATTCCCGCCATGCTCTTCCTCGGCCTGGTAATGATGCCTTTCTATTATGTCTCGAAGACTCACTCAGTCCCGGGCTATCTGAATCTGCGCTACGGCGAGCACGCTCGCGTTCTGGCCGCCGTCTCCTTCGCTCTCGAAATGATACTGATGAGCGGCGTGAATATGTTTGCCATGGCCGTGGTCATGAAGGTCGTGCTGGGCTGGAGCATCACCTTCAGCATCCTGGTCTCAGCCTTTGCGGTCACGCTGTATGTTGCCCTGGGTGGGTTGCGCTCGGCCATTTTCAATGAGGTGCTGCAGTTCGTGCTCATCTGGGGCGGCGCGCTGCTGGTGCCTATTCTCGGGCTGATTCAAGCCGGTGGCGTTGATGGCCTGAAGACCAGAATCATCGCCAATATGCATTCCGACAGCTACTTCCACCTGTGGCGCGATACGGGCAGCTTTGCCGCCAACCCCATGGGAGTGCACTGGACCGGCATCGTCTTCGGACTGGGATTCGCAATCAGCTTCGGTTACTGGACCACCGATTTTCTTGTAGTCCAGCGCGTTCTGGCGGCGCACAATCTACGTGCCGCGCGCATGGCCCCCATCATTGGATCATTTTTCAAAATGGCGGTTCCGTTCATCGTCATTTTGCCCGGCCTGCTTGGCCTGGTTCTCTTACAGAATCCGGACGGCAGCCGCCGCCAACTGGTGGGAGAGGATGTGGTCGCAGCATGCGCAGTGGCATCCACAGGTCAGCTCGCAGATTCCGCGGCATGCTCCGGAGCCATGGTTTCGAAGACCAATCTCACCGCCGAAGCGCAGCGAAAGGTGCTGAGCGCTGCTCCCGGACGGAACTGAGCAGTTATAACCAGGCCCTGCCGCTGATGATGGTCCGCTACCTGGGACCCGGCCTGCTGGGTCTTGGCATAACGGCTTTGATTGCCGGCTTCATGAGCGGCATGGCCGGAAACGTAAGCGCCTTCTCTACGGTGTGGACCTACGACCTATATAAGCCTCTCATCAACAAAAAAGGCTCCGATAGCCACTACGTGATGGTGGGGCGAATATCCATCGTCTTAGGCGTCCTGGTTTCCATCGGCGCAGGCTACCTGGTGCAGAAATCGCACGGCATCATGGATTACGTGCAGGCGCTCTTCAGCATCTTTATCGCGCCGCTGCTGGCCACCATTCTGCTGGGCATGTTCTGGAAGCGCGCTACAAAAATAGCCGGGTTTCTGGGCCTGCTCTTCGGCATCGTCTTTTCCGTGAGCTTGTTCGTGTGGGTCCATCTCAACCCTGCAAATCTTAGGTACGTGGCCCTTTCGCCCTATGCCAAGCCGATGGCTGAAAATGTCTTCCGCGCGCTGTGGGCGTGCCTGTTCACAGCCATTGTGATTTTCCTGGTGAGCATGGTTACCAGGCCGAGGCCTGCCGCGGAGTTGGAAGGGCTGGTTTATGGCGTGACTCCATTGCCCAAAGAAGATCCGGTTCCGTTTTACAAGAACGAGTGGACGTGGGCGATCCTGGTAGTCATCATCTTTGCAGTGCTCAACATTTTGTTCTGGTAACAGGGGTTTGTTTTCTCAGGTCGATAAAGAGAGGAAAGGGTTAAGTGTTATGCGTGGTTCCGGAATTCCCATCTGGTTCTTCATTGGAGTGCTGCTGTCGATCTACGGGCTGATGATCTTCGGCTATGGCATCTATGAGTGGAACACTGGAAACTATCCGCCCTTAGTGCAACTGACCAATTTGCACACGCCGGTGTGGTGGGGCGGCATCCTCGCGCTGCTGGGAATTTTTTACGTAATCAAGTTCCGCCCGGGGCGCGCCGGCAAGTAGCGTGTTTGAAACCCAAGTTTTGCATCACAGCACGAATTCCGTTGTGCCGCAGATTTAACAATGTGAACTGGTGACCGCCGCAGCGGCCCTGAGGGAGTGAAAAAATGGAAGCGCAAAGAACAATGACGTTTGGAGTGATCGTAGGCAACCGCGGGTTTTTCCCGGATCAACTGGCCAAGGCAGGCCGCGAAAAAATCATTTCGGTTCTCGAAGCAGCGGGAGCGCGGGCCGTGGTGTTGAGCCCGGCGGAGTCGAAGCACGGCGCGGTGGAAACCTACACTGAGGCTGAGCGTTGCGCAGAGTTGTTCAAAAAACATGCCGAAGAGATTGACGGCATCATCGTCACCTTGCCCAATTTTGGCGAGGAGCGCGGCATCGTGGATGCCATCCGGCTTTCCGGGCTGAAGGTTCCGGTGCTGGTGCAGGCCACGCCCGACCGCGCTGACGCGATGACCATCGCGACGCGTGGCGATAGTTTTTGCGGCAAAATGAGCGCCTGCAACAACATGATGCAGTACGGCATTCGCGTACTCGCTGACCACTCTGCATACTGAGAACCTTGATTCGCCGGAGTTCAAAGCTGACCTGGAGTGGTTTTCCGCGGTCTGCCGCATCATAAAGGGGCTCAAGAATCTGCGCATCGGTTCCATCGGCGCGCGGCCGACGGCGTTCAACACCGTGCGCTACTCTGAGCGCATCTTTGAGACCAGCGGCATCTCCGTTGAGACGATTGACCTTTCTGAGATCTTTGGGCGCATCAACCGGCTCAAAGATAATGATGACGCCGCCCAGGCCAAGCTGGCTGCCATCAAAAGCTATGTGACCACCTCAGGCGTACCCGATGCGGCGCTGCTCAAGATGGCCAAGTTGGGCGCGGTGATTGACGGATGGATGAAACAGACCCATGTGACCATCAGTGCGGTGCAGTGCTGGACCTCCATGGAAGAGTTCTTCGGCGTGGTGCCTTGCACCATCATGAGTATGATGAGCAATAATCTCATCCCCTCAGCTTGTGAAGTGGACGTGCCCGGCACGCTGAGCATGTACATGCTGGCCCTGGCCAGCGGCACTCCTTCGGCGCTGCTGGATTGGAACAACAACTACGGCGCCGATCCCAACAAGTGCGTCTGCTTCCACTGCTCCAACCTGCCCAAGCACTTCTTCAAGGAAGCGAAGATGGACTACCAGGCGATTATCGCCGGCTCAGTCGGCAAGGAAAACACCTTCGGGACCTGTGTGGGTCGCGTAAAGTCCGGCGCCATGACCTATGCCCGCTACTCCACCGACGATCGACGCGGCGTGGTTCGCGGCTATACGGGTCCGGGTAAATTCACCGACGATCCGCTCGAGACATTCGGCGGCGCAGGCGTGGCCGAAATTCCGCAACTGCAGAAGCTGCTGAAATATATTTGCCGCGAAGGTTTCGAGCACCATGTGGCTGCCAACTTCAGCGAGGTTTCCAAAGCCGTGCATGAGGCGGCGCGCTACCTGGGCTGGGAAAGCCACCATCACCCTGCGCTCGAGGACTGAGAAACAGGGAATAGGGAATAGGGAATAGGGAATAGGAAAGGCCTCGCTATGACGGGGCCTTTTTCTATCTGTCGTCCCAATCAGAATTGCATAATATATCCCTGCGGAAGCGCACAATCGTTATATGGCGTTCTCCGCATCCCGGGGAAAACAGCAAAAACGCCGTAAGTCCTTTGCTGTCTAGTTTCTGGCAATAACTTCTTTAGAAAGGCCACTTTGCCGCGGATATCACGCTCTATCCATATGAATACAAAGAATTTCCCGCAAATAGCCTAGGGGGTATGGGCAGGACAACAGGGGTACGGACCAGGCACATCGCTGACAGATTGACCTGCCAAGCTTTGCACTACTGTGCTTCTATCGGCTGCAGCGTGAGCCTTGCAGTGAGAACTACCAACGCGACCCATAATGAATCGGCGGCCAGCAGGTGCGCCACCTGAATCCACAGCGGGGCTAGCAGAATTACGTCGAGGAGTCCGAGCGTATAAACAATTGCCAGCAGCAATAGCACCAGGGCGGAAAGGCCTCGATTGTCCCAGTAGCTGCCGCGCCGTACTACGCGAATCAGCAGCCAGATGAGCAGAATGCTGAACACGAACGCGACCGTGGGATGCATCCAGCGCCAACGCACCAGCCATCCGCCGGCTGACGAGAAATCCTGCGCCAGCGCCAGTCCGAGCGACGAGGCTGGAAAAAGCGTATCGCCCAGCGCGGCCAGCGAGCCGGTGACGCCCACGATCAAAACCACCAGGATGCCGGCAACAGTGCCGAAAGGAGCAACCAGGCGGATGCTGCCGCGCAGATAGCCCTTGCTGCGGCTGAGCAGGTGCGCGGTCAAAGTGAGCGCGGCTACGAGCAGCAGAGTGTTGGTGAGGTGCAGCGCCAGGTAGGCGGGGCGCAGCGGCGACTGGCTCTGTGCCGTGAGGCCGAGTTTGACTAGCAGCGCGCCAAGCATTGCCTCAATCAGTGTGAAAACTACCGAGGCCACGGCGGACGCGCGTGCCAGGTGGCCGCGCACCGTGCCAGCCCATGTCCATGCCAGCAGCGCTACGACGGAGAAAAACGAAAGGCCACTGGTGAGGCGATGAACGAACTCGATCATCGTGTTTACGCTGGCCGAGCGCTGAATGACGGTGCCGTTGCAGAGCGGCCAGTGGTTGCCGCAGCCGGCTCCCGAACCGGTGGCGCGTACCAGCGTGCCCCATAGTATGACGGCAATAAAGTAGATCAGCACGCCCCAGGCAAAGCGGCGCAGTGCGGGCGAAGGAAGGCGAAGTGCAGCGGCAGGTGCAGTATCAGCAGGCATAGAGGAAGACCCCATAAGGAACCCATTAGTGTAGAACAAATCGGAAGGTGTGCTGAAAAATTTACGGCTTGCCTTTGCTGATCGAAGGCAAGCCGCAAAACAAGAGAATCATCTGACGGTTACTCCGCCAGCAATCGCGCTACGTGGTTGACGATGATCAGGTCTTCCGCAGGCGGAATCACACGCACGATGACTGTCGAGTTTTCGGCGGAGATCACCGCTTCGCCGCGTACGTTGTTGCGTGCAGGGTCGAGCACGATGCCGAATACGCCAAGCCCGGCGCAGATTTCCGCGCGGCAGGCGATGTCGTTTTCGCCGATGCCGCCGGTGAAGACCAGCATATCCAGCCCGCCCAGCTCAGCCACATAGCTGCCGACCCACTTGGCGATGGTCCAGTTGAATTTATCCACGGCCAGGCGCGCCTTGGCATTGCCTTCTTTGATAGCTTCGCGCAAATCGCGCATATCGTTGGATAGCTCGCTAACGCCCAGCAGGCCGGCCTTCTTGCTGGCCACTATTTCCAATCGATCTGCGGCCTCTGAGGCGTTCTTCGCCGTCTCGCCAATCTTGCGCAGGATAAACAGCAGCACGCCGGGATCGATGTCGCCGGTGCGCGTGCCGCTGATGATGCCGCCGGTGGGCGTGAGGCCCATCGAAGTATCCAGGCACTTGCCGTTGCGAATGGCGGAGATGGAGGCGCCGTTGCCGAGATGGGCGACGATTAACTTCTCAGGCACGTTGGGCTGCAACTGGTAGACGATCGATTCGTATGAGATGCCGTGGGCGCCGTAACGCCGCACGCCCATGGCGGAATACTCCTCCGGGATGGGCATGTGGGTAACGACTTCCGGCATGGTGCGATGGAAGTAGGTGTCAAGGATGACAAAGTTGGGTACGCCAGGAAACAGGCGCAACGCTTCGCGCATGATGTAAACGGCGATAGGCGTGTGCAACGGCGCGAAGGCCGTATACTTTTCCATCTCATCAATCAACTCGGGCGTAATGCGCTGGTTTTCCTGCACGGTCGGACCACCGGAGACCATGCGGTGACCGATGGCTGCCGGAGCAGGGAAGTCGCCCGAGTGGAGCGCATCGGCGACAAGCTTGAATGCAACTGCGCGTGTGGGCAGAGCTGGAGTTTGATCCACCAGTTTGTTGCCGTCGGCATCCTTGATCCAAAAACTGCCCTGATCTGTGCCGATGCCGTCGACCGCGCCTTCGTGAAGCTTGCGCCGTTCGCCGTTGCCGGCTTCATAGACTGAAAACTTGATGGAAGAAGAACCGCTGTTCAAAACCAATACAGGCAAAGAAGACATGTACAAAAAACCTCTTGAAGTCAGGGCTGAAGAATGCAGCGAGTTAGTTGGTGGAATCCCAGATCCGAAATTTCGGACCTGGGGCTTCCAGTTCGTTAGCGAGTAACGCTGTTGGCCAGCGCCAGTTTCTTATCTCCGGCATGTCTTCGCCGTTTTCCGCAACGTAAAGGCGGTGGCGCTGGATTGCCTCGGAGTACCATTGTTCGGTTGCGTCGACTCTGGAAGCCATGCGCGGCACACGGCGGATGGCGTCGAGCGACAACTGAAACCTGTCGATGTTGTTGAGCACGCACATATCGAAGGGAGTGGTTGTGGTTCCCTCTTCCTTGTATCCGCGCACATGGAGGCCGTCGTGGTTGTGCCGCCGGTAAGTGAGGCGGTGAATCGCTATGGATAGCCGTGGTAGGCGAAGACAACGGGGATGGCGGCTGGAAATATCTGATCGTATTCTTCGTCGGGGAGGCCATGGGGATGCTCGGACTGCGGCTGGAGGGCCATCAAATCCACGACATTGACTACGCGGATGCGGAGATCCGGATCCACGGCGCGCAGCAACGTGACCGCGGCCAGAGCTTCAACTGTGGGCACGTTGCCGCAACAGGCCATCACCACCTCGGGGCCACCTTCATCGTTTGAAGCCCACTGCCATATGCCGAGTCCGGTGGTGCAATGGGCAACAGCCTCGTCAATGGTGAGCCACTGCGGTTCAGGCTGCTTGCCGGCTACGATCAGGTTGATGTAATTTTTGCTGCGCAGGCAGTGGTCGGCTACTGAGAGCAAGGTATTGGCGTCCGGCGGTAAGTAGATACGGACAACATCAGCCTTTTTATTCAGCAGGTGATCGATGAAGCCGGGGTCCTGGTGGCTGAAGCCGTTGTGATCCTGCCGCCAGACCAGGGAACTGAGCAAATAGTTAAGCGAGGCGATGGGCTTGCGCCAGGGAATCTCGCGCGTGGTCTTTAGCCACTTAGCGTGCTGGTTGGCCATGGAGTCAATGATGTGGATGAAGGCCTCGTAGCAGTTGAAGAAGCCATGGCGTCCGGTGAGCAGGTAGCCCTCAAGCCAGCCCTGGCACATGTGCTCGCTGAGCACCTCCATCACGTGACCGGTTTGCGACAGGTTTTCGTCCACCGGCAGTGTCTGCGCCATCCATTCCTTGCCGGTTCCTGTAATCACGTCGTCGAGGCGATTTGAAGCCGTTTCGTCGGGGCCGAATACGCGGAAGTTTTTCGTTCCCAATTGGCCTGCATTACCGCATGCAGCAAATGACCGAGCACGCGCGTGGATTCGGCATTTTGCTGTCCGCGGCCTTCAATCTTTACCGCGAAGTCGCGGAAGTTGGGCACCATGAGCGGCTGCATCAACAGGCCGCCGTTTGCGTGCTCGTTCATGCCCATGCGCAGACGGCCCTTGGGCGCCAGATCGGCCAGATCGTCGCGGAATTTTCCCTTCTCGTCGAAGAGTTCCTCGGGCTTGTAGCTGCGCATCCACTCTTCAAGCAGGCGGAGGTGGTCGGGCTTCTCGCGCAACTCGGCGAAGGGAACCTGGTGGGCGCGCCAGGTGTTTTCCACCGGCTTGCCGTCTACAAATTTGGGTCCGGTCCATCCCTTGGGCGTGCGCATGATGAGCATGGGCCAGGCGGGGCGCGGCAGCGTCGTATCCTGGTCCAGTCTTTGCGGGCTGCCTGCTGGATCTCCGCGATGCGGTCGAGCATGGTATCGAAGACGGCAGCGGCCTGCTGGTGCATCACCATCGGATCGTCGCCTTCCAGCGTGAAAGGCTCGTAGCCGTAACCGCGCATCAGGCTCTCCAACTCGGCGTGGGGAATGCGCGCAAGGATGGTGGGGTTGGCGATCTTGTAGCCGTTCAGATGGAGGACGGGAAGCACCGCGCCGTCGGTGGCGGGATTGAGAAACTTGTTGGAGTGCCAGCTTGTAGCCAGGGGGCCTGTCTCGGCCTCGCCATCGCCGACCACGCAGGCCACAATCAGGTTGGGATTGTCGAAGGCCGCGCCGTAGGCATGGACCAGCGAGTAGCCCAGCTCGCCGCCCTCATGGATGGAGCCGGGCGTCTCAGGAGCAACGTGGCTGGGAATGCCGTAGGGCCAACTGAACTGGCGGAAGAGGCGCTTGATGCCGTCGCGGTTCTGCTCGACGGGCGGGTAGATCTCGGTGTAGGAACCCTCAAGGTAAGTGTTGGCCACGATGCCCGGACCGCCGTGGCCCGGGCCGATGATGTAGATCATATTCAGATTGCGTTCGCGGATGAGGCGGTTCCAGTGGAGATAGAGGAAGTTGAGTCCGGGAGTTGTGCCCCAGTGGCCGAGCAGGCGGGGCTTTACGTCGTCGAGGGTGAGCGGCCGCTCAAGCAGTGGATTGTCTTTCAGGTAGATTTGGCCGACGGAAAGGTAGTTGGCAGCACGCCAGTAGGCGTTCATTTTGTCTAACAATTCCGGACTAAGAGGTTCTTTGCTCGCTTTTTTTGTTTCCGCTTTATTGCTCATTTGACACCTTATAGTTGAATTGCCTGACATCTTTAGCCTAGCAGCGGAAGGTTACAGGGAGAGGTGATTCGAGTCACAAGTTGTGAGACTTAGGCCCATTTTGTGATACGCTGATGAGTTCTTGGTTCTTCGCCAGAACCCTCCGTTTACACTGAGCAGAACCGGCTTGACATTCACCTCTGATTCGGGATTCAATCATTTGCTACTGCCAAAGGCTCGGCTGCTTTGAATCAATGGCCGAGCGGATGAGCAAGGAAGGCAGGCGGGACGATGAACGGTTTACTTTGGATTGCGCAGATTCTGTTGGCGGGCGTGTTTTTGTTTGCGGGGGGCAGCAAGATTCTGGCCTATGACGAGCTGGTGAAGGCGGTGGAGGCCAAGTCAAAAGGCGGCAAGATCGGCATGTCGCGCTCGCAGGCCGCTGTTGTTGGCATTGCGGAGCTCATAGGGGCTGTGGGAGTGGTGGTGCCAGTGGATCCCTGGCCCCCTTTACATACTTCTGCGGGCGGCGGCGGCGGGGTTGGGGCTGCTGATGGTAGCCGCCGGCATCTATCACATTCGGCGTCAGGAATCGGCCGCGCCTTCGGTGGCGCTGTTTCTTCTGGCGCTTTTCGTGATTGTCGGCCGCTGGCCCCGGTAGGACCAGGGACTAAGCGAATAGGGACTTGGGACTAGGGACAGGTTCGTGGTATCCCACTCTTTCCGCGAAAAAGAGCGGAAAGCAACCGGCTGGTTCGGTTACCTAGTTGGATTTGGCAAACGACTGAGGGCCGATTTGAATTGTTGATATTTTATCGAGTCAGTGACGGCGCCATTCGGAACACGTACCTGGGCCAGTTCGCGCCGGATGACGTCAGCGCGCTCCGGGGCGATTGGATGGCTGAAGAGAAAAGATCCCTCCGCCCTTGCCGAGGTGTTGTTTAGGCTGCCAAGATATGCGAATAGACTGAGGAGCCCATTTGGGTTCCAGCCCGCGCGCAGCATCTCATAGAACCCCAGCAGATCAGCCTGTTCCTCGTCCTTAAGCGTGAAGCTCAACGAAGACAGTATCGAAACCGCCCCTCCAAACCGGAGGATAAGCTCTTCAATTACGCCATTCTGTTTGTCGAGGTTGTCGAGCAAGGGCTTGAGCGTGTGGCGATCTATAAAGAAGCGCAGCAACTGGTTGTCTGCATGCCGCGCAGCCACATGCCCGATCTGGTGGGCCAGCAGGGCCGCCAGTTCGCACTCGCTGCTCATCGACTGAATCAAGCCGCGGTACACGTACAAAAATCCGCCCGGCAAGGAATAAGCGGCAGGGATAGTGCTATTCATCAATTTGATGGCGTAGGGAAGATTGGGCCGCTGGCTTTGAGCGGCTAGTTTAACAACCAACCCGCTCAGATAGCGGTCGATGAGCGCGTTGGATACAGGAGGGTGCTCTTTCTCCAATGCTGCAGAAAATCGCTTGCCCAGCTCGATTCCGTCCTCATCGGTGAGCATATTCAGGGGAGAAACGGTCACATGCGGCTCATCTGCATACATTTCATGCGCCGCGAACAGGGAATTCATGAAAACGGGAGCGACGAAGATGGACGTTGCACCAAGTCCAAAATGACGAATTAACTCTCTGCGATTCAGCTCTGCCATAAGCACCTTTCGGCAAACGGGATTATTCTACAATGCGAATGCTCCCGGGTGCGCCATGGACAGGAATCTTAAGCTTGAAAACAAGTACACGGAAATTGTCGGCCCGCGGGTGCAAACTGCAGAACCAACGCGGTCGTTTCAAAAGCAAAACCAAGTGAATCGCTGCCGTGCTTCCCTTCCTTGATTGCGGGGGGATGATCGCTATGCCGCACGGCCAGACGCGAACCTTTTTAAAAATAACGTTTCAGCTTGAGGATCTTTGACTCGAAACCGTACCACAGCGCGGTGGCGACGGCGGTGGAAGCTGCAAATCGCAAGGCCACTATAGCTATATTGCCGGTCATGCCGTAGCGGTCCATGCGTAAATCAAACCAGCCAAAGAAGACAAAAACCGTAACGTGAATCATGTACAGGCCATAGCTGATGCGGCCGTAGAAAGCGAGCGGTCCACGGCGGAGAGCGGCGCTGATGGGATTGCGAGCGCCAGTCGAGGCGATCAAGGCAAGCGCGGCGCCGGAAAAGCCGACTGCCAATGCTGAATCAAGAAAGGCGGTGCCTCCGGCCACGGTAGCGGCTGCAGAAAAGCCGGCCACAGTGCCTCCGAGTCCCATACCCAGCCAGGCGCGGCGGCTGAGCGGGATTGTGTGAATCGCGAGCGCCAACAGACTGCCCAGTGCAATGCCGTCCAGATGAATCAGCGTGTGGGTCGGTGTGAGCCAGTCATAGTGACTCATTCGCAGTAACGGCGGGGCAACGAGCGCGCCAGCCAGAACGGCCGCTAGCATCCATGGCCGCCGCAGGAAGCGAACCAGCGGCGCCCAAAGAAAGTAATACTGCTCCTCAATGGCCAGGGCCCAGGTGGGACCAATGGCTGGAGGCAGGGACAGATGGAAGAGATTCTGCACCAGGAAGAGGTAGGCAAGCCAGGGCGCGGTCTTGATTGCGGCCACCACGCTGGGGCCGATGAACCAGGGTGCGTTGAGGTAGACCACCGCCAGCAGCAAAATGTAGACCGGCCAGATGCGCAGCGCCCTGCGCGCATGGAAGTTGTGAAAGTAATGCGGCTTGTCGCGCGTCGTCAACAGTATGGAAGTGATCAGGAAGCCGGAGAGGACGAAGAAGAGAATCACTCCTGCCCATCCCCAGAGGGACGCCGAGTAGATCCAGGCGCCTTTGAGGCGCGGATTGCAGTGATAGAGGACTACCCACAGAATCGCCAGGCCGCGCAGGCCGTCGAGTTCCGGCAGGTAGGAGGGAAGCCAGGTTGGGCGTTGGATGGGCAAGTTGGCGAGTCAGCGAGTTAGCAAGTTAGTCAGGTATTCCAGGTCTCGTGCGCCACAGCGGAGAGACCTGGGATTGAGGCAAGTGAGGAGGTCATTATCCAGACGCGAGTTGCTTGGCCCGCTCGGTGGCGCGCATGACAGCTTTGATCAAAGTGACGCGCAGGCCGCCTTCTTCCAGTTCAAGAATGCCGTCGACGGTGCAGCCGGCGGGGGTGGTTACGGCGTCCTTCAGCAGCGCAGGATGATAGCCGGTTTCGAGCACCATTTTGCCGGCTCCGAAGACAGTTTGCGCAGCCAG
This sequence comes from uncultured Acidobacteriaceae bacterium, assembly GCA_963839225.1. Lineage (GTDB taxonomy): Bacteria > Acidobacteriota > Terriglobia > Terriglobales > Acidobacteriaceae > Telmatobacter. The sequence continues at coordinate 82,320 of CAWIVA010000031.1, read as the reverse complement.
TTGCGTGGCAATATCGCGAGGCAGCCCCACCTTCACGCCTGCCTCGGCCAGCGCTTCAATGATGATGTAAATGTAGGCCGGCCCGGAGCCCGAAAGACCGGTTACAGCATCCATGTGCTTTTCGTCCACGGTGACGGTGCGGCCTACGGTCTCAAAGATGCGCTCGGCCAGCTCCATTTGCCTGGCGCTGACGAATCGTCCACGGCAGAGAGCGGCAGCCCCAGCTCCGAGCGCAGAGGGGGTGTTGGGCATGGCGCGGATGACGGCAATCTCCAGCCCCGCCGCATCTTCAATGGCGCGGGTTTTCACCGACGCCGCGAACGAGACCAGCGTCTTGGTCTTAGTGAGTGCGGGGCGAATTTCGGCGATCAGGTCGGGAACCTGGAGGGGCTTTACGCCGAGCAGAATCAAGTCAGCCTTTCCGGCCGCTTTCAGGTTGTCAGTGCTTACGTCCACGCCCCATTGCGTGCTCAGGGCCAGCGCCCGTTCCTTATGAGCAACAGTCGCGTGAATCTGGTCCGCAGCAAACAGGTTCTGCTTGAGGAAGGCCTGCAGCAGAATTCCGCCCATCTTGCCGGCTCCCAGCACGGCAACACGGACCTTGGGCAACTGCGCAGGTATTTCGGTGGCCTCAACGGCTATCTCCGTCATATTTTTCCTTTTCCTTTATAAAGTTGGTTCAACTATCAAGGATACTCGCATCTGCGCGCGCGGGCCGCGATTATCAGGGTTCTTGTGGAGCGAACCGGTGGCGATCCTATGCGCCGAAGCGCGGCCGCCACGCAAACCTCCGCTGAAGTCGATTTACTTGCCGAGAAGCTCTTCGTTGGCGAGGAAGCTGGTGACGGCGTCCTGTACCTTCTGGTTGGAATCGGCGGGTGGCCACGCAGAGTTCCAGACCAGGTAGCCGCCGGGCAGAGTCAGCGTCTTCTGCTTGCTGGCTACCGCGTCCAGAATCGTTGTGACCCAAGCGCGATTGTCCAACTGAAAAAGTGAAGCTTCAGCGGCCCCCGGAATGGGGGTACGAAGGTTGGCCGCATTTTCGCCGGCAAAAACTATTGCTCTGGTCTCGGCATCCCCGGTGATGCGATTTGTATTGAAGGTACAGATGTAAAATATGCCGTTTGGAGAATCCTTAGTTCCCTTAGCCTCGTCCCTGGCAGCGGCTTCGTTGGCGTTTCCGAATGTAATCAGCACTCCGTTGTTTTCGCCCTCCTTAGGGAAAGCTTCGACGGCCCGCTTGAGCTGCTGACCTGAGGGATTGGCAGGACTGAAGTCCTTCACCGCACTTCGCGCGGCGGCCAATGAATCGATAGTTGCCGCATCGTCATAGGTGTCGGTTTTGGTGTCTGCGAGAGTTTTCGAGTAGTCGATTTCTTTCGAGGTCACATCGGAGACCGATTCGAGCACGAGGCGCGCGCTATAAGCATTCATATGTCCGAAGCCGCCGAAGCCGATAATCTTGCCCGCATCGTCGCGGCGGATGGCCGCATCGTCTACGCCGTCCAACCGGCCTACCAGCGTGGCGGTGACTTCGTACCGGTTGCACCCCAGGCACATTCCGCCTTTTTTGAAGGTCGCGGCAAGCAGGGAATCGAACTGTTTGAAGACCTTATTGCTTTTGTCCAGTTGCACCGGGGTCCGCTGGAGGGCGGGAACCTCTGCAGCGAAGTTGCGGGCCGGCTGAACGCGCACCATCACCGTCGGACCTGCCTTGGCTTTTGTACCTTCAGGATAGGAGAGCCAGAGATTGTTGTTGGAAAGGCCGCAGCCGGCGCCTTTGACCACGAATTGATCGAAGGTGGCAGCGACGGCGGCTTTGACGCGCACGATTTTTCCGTTGAACGATTGGGGGGCCTTCAGAATGCGCAGACGGTGGTATCGACCACCTGAGCATGCAGGCAGCAGGAAAGGGCGCAGGTACCCATCAAAGCTAGAAGACGTTTCACGTGAGTTTCTCCTGTTGATATCCGCCCGGCATGCAGGTCGAATTCGCATCGGCAGTCAGGCGCTGATGAAGGAACTATCCAGCCTATCACGATGCACAGTTCGTTTTCCGTGATTGTATTTGCGGGAGTGGATCAATTTCCGGCGCCACGGGCCCTGAACAATTCTCAGCGTTTGCGGGAACACTGATGCCGTCCACCGGTACTATAGGGGTCAATCTTATTTCGAAACGGAGGGTTGTTTCTGGCAGGCGGGAATGTAGGTGACTTCAAGGAAGCGCGCAAAACGCATGTAGGCAGGCAAAACTTCCTTGCCGATGGCGTCTAAGGTCTCAGTTTTGATGCGGGCTTGTTCATCGGGCTTGACGGTTGCAGGAAAGCTTTTGAGGGGCAGGGCGAAGGGCGAGTCTTCGGGCTTTTGGGCAGCAAGCTGCTTAACCTGGTCGAGGACCCTGGCCGCTAAATCGGCGGAGGGCAGGTGGTGGTCTTCAATGCCGATGGACATGTTTTCTGTAACCTGGTCAAAGGCCGTGGGGATCAAGTGCAGGCGAGCGATCCAATCGTCGTAGTCCTTGACGGTGGTGAAGGTGAGCTTGGTGACGAGATCGAGATAGATGGTTTGGATGCCGCTGGAAGAGCTGATCGGCATCTCCCACGGCTTGAGCTCGGAGGCTTCCTGATCGTCGGTAAGCTTGCGCAATAGTTGGTCGCGGCTGGCTGTTTCCTGTTCTGTGAAGCCAGCGGGGTCGATGGCGGCTAGCTGGAGCATGAAGTTCATTTCGCGGGCGAGCTTGTCGTTGAAGGCCTTCACGGAGTAATCGGAGATCTGGTCGTTATAGCGCTTGTCACCCTGTTCGGAGGCGTACTCGGGATTGTGCTTGAGGAGGTCTTCCGAGTAGTCATGAAGGATGGAGTTGAGGGCCTTGCGGCGGTCTTCAAGGGAGGTGGGTGCGGATTGGGCTAGCGGGAGTTGAGGGCGCAAGGCTGGCGCAATGGCGAGGAGCAGGAAAGCGGAGATGGTTACGGTTTGGCGGACAGATATTTTCAAGGGTGGAAATCCTTCCAGCGAGATCGCTCCACCTTGAGTTTAGAGTACCGATCATGTGATTGGGATAGCTTCGTGTTTCCCATCCTTCCGCAAAGTGCGCGGAAGGATGGGGCACGGGGCTTTATTTCTAGCTTCGGAGTGGATTTGAATTTTAGCGGTGCCGCCCGCCGCCGCCGAAACCTCTCGCTCCGGGGAGGGCGTGCTCACCAGCACCGCTGTGGCCGGCGTCGCCTACGTGACCCTGGCCGTCCCGAGCTTCGTTGGCGTGGAAGTGGTTGAAGCGCTGCTCTCCACGACCGGGAAGCGGGCCGTTGTAGCCGTGATGGGGGTCAAAACGGTTATCGACGTGGCCATGAAAGCCGTGCGGCCCATGGAACCAGGGGCCCGCTCCGATGAAGACTCCGCCTATAAACCAGTCGGGGCCATAGTAGCCGTAGGGGGCGCAGTCGTAGGGGGGGTAGTCGAAGTAGCCGTATGGGCAATCGGGCGGCACTCCAATGTCCACGCCGACGGCAACCTGGGATGGGGCTGCAGGGGCTTTGGAGGCGGCGCCGAGCAGGGCTAATGCCAGAAACGAGAATGCAAAGACTTTTCCGAAGGACATACTAGTCTCCTTGTTTTGAGCCGCAATTGGAACTTGAGCGGCCGGATTTGTACCGGGTGTGAAACGTCCGGCGACATCTCATCAGATGATTGCGGCGGGGTTGCGGTGCTTTTTATATGCGATATGTTTTGGGGGTTGCGATGAGGAATGTGCTTTATTAGACAGAATCTTCTTTATTTCACGATGAGCACGTTCATGCTCCACGGATCGACGGTTAGCTGGAGCGGGAAGGTGGTTGGGCCGAGGTCAGTGCTTGTGGGCGGCGCCCAGACATTGTTCTGGGACTGGTCGTAGATGGCTTTGCTGTAGGTCGCCATGGTTACGTCAGTAGAGGTAGTTTGGTTGGAGAGAGAGATTGTTACCGGCTCGCTGGTGGTCTCGTTCAGATTGAAAACGACCAGGGCCGTTCCGCCTTTGTGGGTGGCGCTATAGGCGCGCAGGTCGGTTGTGTCGCCGGCCACGGTTGCGTCGAGCACGTGTTCGCCGTTGATGGCTACTGTGCTGAAGAGCTTGTAGGCTTGCGCGGTAGGGAGCAGGGTTCCGGCGGGGATGGTGGGGATTCCGGCTCCGTCGCAGCCTTGTTCCGGGAGGCCGTCAGAAAAGATCATGTAGCCGCCGAAGTTTTGCCAGCCGTAGAGCGAGCTGGAGAAGTTTTCATTGTTGGGGTCGCTGTCGCAACTGCCGAAGCCAACCCACCAGGCGGCGAGAGAGACTCCCTGATTCATCATTTCGCCCAGCACCTGGCCGGCATATAGGGCCTGGGTAATGGACATGGTCTGCTTGCCGGGTTCGGCGTAGACGGAGCCCATTTCGCCGATGTAGATGGGAGTGTTGGGAACGCCGGCGGTGGCCAGTTCCTGCTTGATGGCGATGATGGCCCAAGTTAACTGCTGCGCGCCCTGCTGGACGAGGAAGGTATCGTCTTCATGGCGCGGGCCCTGGGGATAGAAATGGTATTCAACGAAGTCGTACTTTGCCTGGGCGAGAACGATGGGATCCCACGGTGGGGTGTTCCAGGGGTTCAGGCCAATGCCGACCTGAACGCTGGGATTGACCGCCTTGATTTGAGGATAGTAACCGTTGGCGGTGGCGACGGCGTAGGTTGTGGGGTCGTTTGGTATGGGGTGGAGATCGGTGACCCAGCTTCCCCAATCCTCGTTGCCGACCGTTACATGGCTCACGTTGTTGCCGTTGTCTTTTGCATTTTGGACCCAGGCGGCGGCTTCCGACGGGTCGCCGGGGCCGGTGCAGGCGGCGTTGGTGCCGTAGTTTAATGTGAGCGCGAGATCGAAGTTACCGGGTTGAACGGCATCGGCGAGGAAGGTGTCAAAGGCTGAAGCTGTGGGGATGGAAGTGGTGCTGAAGCAAACGGTATTCGTGGCCCAGTGGTAGAGGTTCGCGGCCGTTCCGCCGGGCCAGCGGATGGATGTGATGCCTGCCGCCTTGAAGGCGGGCACGATGGCGGGTGTGGAGGGGTCATACCAATACACCATGTTCAGGCCCATGAGACCGGCGGATACGGAAGGGCCGCTAGTGGACTGGTCGATTGCAATGGTATTGGGTCCGGCGACGATGGTGGTGACGGTGACGGGAGAAGATGTACCGGTGGCGGCGGTGTAGACGGGGGAGCTGGTGGAGTCTGGCACGTAATTGGCCTCAAGCGTGTCAGTGCCGACGGCGAGCGATCCGGCGAGAACGTTGACGACGTAACTTCCGCTCTCAAGGGGGATGGGCGTGGAGTTATAGCTGCCGCTGGTCAAAGTAATGGTTCCGGTGGGCGTGGGACCGCCGGCGGCTTCGACGACAGTGACGGTTACCGCCAGGCCTTCGACGGTGGTGATGCTCGACGACCAGGGGGCTACTGTGACGGTTGGCGTGGTGATGGCGGGGGCAACATAATTGGCCGTAACGGTGGTGTTCGAATTTAACGTGACCGCGCAGGTGACGGTGGTTGTGTCTGCACATCCGGACCATGAAGAGAAGACGTTGGAGCCAGATTTTGCGGGCGCGGTGAGGGTGAACGAGGAGCCGGCTGCGTAGGTGAGCGAGGAACTGGTGGTTTGGTAGGTGGTGTTGTTGTTGGCGGCGGAGGTTAAAGCGACGGAGACGCCGGAGGTGGGGTTGGTGGAGTCGATGGTGAGAACGTAAGTCGCCGCGGTAGGGTTGCTGACGCTGCTGCACGCAGATATGAGAAGGGTGGCACTTGCTATCGCCGCCAGCGCTAAATGCCTTCGCACGTTTCGCACCTTGGGGTCCGATGCCGCTGCGCGGCTCCGCGTCTTTCCGGTTTGGGGAGGCTATGCGCAGTTTCCCGGATTTAGTGCCATTTTACAGGATATGGGCGGACGGGGATTGGCGGGCGGGGTTAGTGGGAGAGGAGGATTTCGTTACCGAGGATTCGGTAGAGGGTGGAACGGCTGATGGAGAGTTGGCGGGCGGCACGAAGTTTGTTGCCGCGATTGAGGTCTAAAACGTATTGAACGTGATGGCGGATTACGGAGTCGAGGGAAAGATTATCTGTGCGGGTGGGCTGGGGCTGGCTGGGTTGGGATTCGAAGGCAGTGGGGATGGGCGAGGTCGCCGGGGCGGATGACGCCGTTAACGGCTTCAAGGAGGGCGGCTTCAAGGACGGATGCCAATTCACGGACGTTTCCTGGCCAGTTGTGCTGGAGAAGTCGGGCGAGTGCGCCGGGGCCGAGGACTACAGGGCGCTGCTGGTAACGGGCGCAGATGCGATCGAGGATGGACTGCGCCAGGGGGGCGATGTCTTCGCGGCGCATGCGCAACGGGGGAATGGCGAAGCGGACCGCGGAGAGGCGGAAGGCGAGGTCGGGCATGAGGAGGCCCTGACCGGCCATCTGCCGGAGCGGGGTTTGCGAGGAGGCGAGAACGACGGCGCGGCCGGGAGGACGGTCCTGCAGGGCTTTGAGGACGCCCAAGAGCAGACCCTGGCCGGGAGGGGCGAGCAGGTCGACGCGATCGAGATAGGTGAAGCCGACGAGGTTGGAGGGGTCGGCGTCGGCTACCAGCCATTCGCGGGCGTCGCGGCGCTGGAAGGCTGGAATTTGCCAGCAGAGAGCATTTGTATAGATAACGGGCCAGGGTCTGCTTGCCGCTGCCGTGCTCGCCCTCAATGGAGGCTACCTGGACGTGGGGGGCGGCCATTTCAGCCTGCATGAGAAGCTTGCGCCAGGCGGCGCTGACGCCTACGACCTGGTAGGCGTGGGGGGAATCCAGCTCGACCAGCGCGAGGCCGGAGGCGGAGGGTTGAGGCTGGAATTGCGCGGCGCTCTGCATCGATCTCAACTTGCCCGCCTCCCTGGCCCTAATTGAGGTAGGGGCCAACAGAGGTCTTATCGGCGGGGTGCGGGAAAACATGAACTGGGGTGGCCTTGGGACGAGGAACCATGGACTGAACAGGTTCGTGGTATCTCACTCTTTCGCAAAGAACGCAAAGGATAGGGCACAAAGTGTGCCGATGAGCCTGATTCTCTGCCGGGTTTCAAATCGCAACCCAAGGACCTGGTTCTTTCTAGCTGGAAGCGTTTGGAGGGTTCGTCGGAGGCAATTTGGCCGTCGCGGATGTGGATTACGCGATGGGCGTATTCGGCGACGTCGGGTTCGTGGGTGACCACGACGATGGTGTTGCCATGGGCGTGGAGGGTATCGAGCAGGGCCATGATCTCAAGGCCGGTCTTGGAGTCGAGGTTGCCGGTGGGCTCGTCCGCGAGGATGATGGATGGACGGTTGACGAGGGCGCGGGCGATGGCTACGCGTTGACGCTGGCCGCCGGAGAGCTCGTTGGGCTTGTGGTTCATGCGAGAGTCGAGGCCTACGTCGGCGAGGGATTCCTTGGCGCGCTCGATGCGCTCGGCGGCGGGGGTGCCGTTGTAGATGAGGGGCAGCTCGACGTTGTGGAGGGCGGTGGCGCGGGCCAGAAGGTTGAAGGTCTGGAAGACGAAGCCGATTTCCTTGTTGCGGATGCGGGCGAGCTGGTCGTCGTCGAGCTCGCTGACCAGCTGGCCGTTGAGCCAGTAGCGGCCCTTGGAGGGGGTATCGAGGCAGCCGATGAGGTTCATGAGGGTGGATTTGCCGGAGCCGGAGGGACCCATGATGGCCACGTATTCGTTATGGCGGATGGTCATGGAGACGCCGCGCAGGGCCTGGACCTGCTGCTCGGAGCCCATATCGTAGGTGCGCCAGAGATCTTCCACGACGATGATTTCACCTTCGGCCGGGGAGCCGATTGCGCGCGTGGTTCGATGCCGATGCTTTCCAGAGCCATGCTTGTCCTTTGGCTAAGTTTATTCTGTCCGGTGTCCGCAGTCGTGAAGTCGTGCCCTTATTAAGCTCCGATTCACGAGCCTTTTCAGAGCTTGACTTATTCGGAAATGCCCTATGAGGTTCCGCTGGTTGATGTGGTTCCGGTTTGGCGGTGTCGCGCTTTACCAATGCGTTGTTTTTGATGGCGCGCAGGGTTTTGTAGGGGCCGATTACGACTTCCTGGCCCTCGGTGAGGCCGCTGAACACCTCCGTGTCAGTGGCGCCGGTGATGCCGGTGGTGACGGGGACAAATCTGGTGCGGAGCTTGCCTTTTCACTTGTCGACGACATAGACGCCCTGCACGGGTGGGGTTTTGGCGGTTGAGGAGGAGTGGGATGCGGCCTGGACACCGCCTTTGGGCTTGTCGTCGTCAGGGTTGTGCATGACCAGGGCCTGGATGGGCAGGGTGAGGACGCCGATCCTGCGGGCGGTGGTGATTTTGGCGGTGGTGGAGAGGCCGGGCCGAAGATCGGTGGAAGGCTCGTCGAGTGTGATGACGACCTTGAAGTCTTTGGCCTCTTCAGTGCCGGTGGTGGACTGGGAGGTGGCAACGCCGGTGGAGCGGAGCAGGGCCTGATCGCCGGCCAGAGTCACGTGGCCTTTAAAGATTTTGCCGGGCAGAGCGTCGACGCTGACCTCGGCGGGCTGGCCTACGCGAATATTGACGATATCGGTCTCGTCCACCTTGACCTCGGCGGTTATGACGCTCATGTCGGCCAGGGTCATGAGGGTTGAGCCTTGGTAGCCTTCGATGCCTTCGACGACTGTTTCGCCCTCGCGGACGGGGAGATTGGTGACGATGGCGTCAAAGGGTGCGATGGCCATGGTGAGGTCGAGAGCGTTCTGGTTGGCGCGCAGGGTGGCCTGCTGCATGCGCAGATGGCCGCGGAGGGAATCGGTCTGGGCTTTGGTCTGATTGAGCGCTGCCACGGTCTGTGCCAGCGAGGCTACATCGGTATCGTAGGCGGCTTTTTTGGCGTCGAAGTCCTGCTTGGCCATGATTCCGGCCGAGTAGAGGCTCTGAGCGCGCTGCCAGTCGAGCTTTTTCTGCTCGAGATCGGCTTTTGCGTGCTCGACGTTGGCCTGGGCGGTTTTTTCGGCGGCGACGTCGGCGTCAATGTCGGTTTTTGCGGCAGCGACAGCAGCCTGCTGGCTGACGACATTGGCTTCCTGCTGCACGTTTTCAATAGTGGCCACGGTCTGGCCCTTTTTGACCAGATCGCCCTCTTTGACGAAAAGGTGGGTGACGCGGCCCATGGCGGTGGCGCCGAGGTTGGTGTAGGTTCTGGGCTTGATTTGGCCGGTGCCGCTGACGATGGAAGACAAATCCTGGCGCACGATTCTGGCGGTCAGAACCTTGGTGTAGGCGGACTGCTGCCTGTAGATGAAGACGCTTATCAGTACGGCGGCTACTACGATGGCGGAGAATGATTAAGAGAATCTTCTTCATGTGCGGGTCGTGCTCCGAAAGGCTCTTATTTCAGTTTACGCAATTGTGGGCGGGTGGGTTCCGGTTTGATGTAAAAAGCACAGTGTAAAAGTAATGAAGGTGGTTCAGAGGGTGGCGCCGACGGCTTACATTCGAGGGAATCCGGAGTCCAATGAATACGGGTTCCCGCTCGAGCGACAAACCCATAAACGTCGCGAGGTTGGGCAGCCAGAGGATTTGGCCGGACGCCGCCCGTGCAACCTGGCCGTCCATAAATACACTGGGAAAGTTTGCTCAGGGCTGTCGGGACCCGTAGAATAAGGGTTTGCAGGAGTTTTAAGGCAATGATGCTTAAAGGCCGTATTTTTCTTGTTTCCGCACTGGGATGCGGGCTGGTTTTCACTTCCGTCGGCGGGCTCTGGGGCCAACAGCCGGACAATTCGCCGACAGCGGCGACAGAACCGGGGCAGGCCAGGCGGCGGCCAGGGACATGGCGAGGCGCAGGAAGTCGGACCCACTGAAGCGGGAGCGCTCAGACAAGGAAAAGTTTGCCGCCCAGAAGGCCGTGAAGCAGGAACTTGAAGGGCGCCTACAAGACCTGGCTGAATCAGGATGTGGCCTGGATCATCACCGACGAAGAGCGCAAGTCCTTCAAGAAGCTGAGCAACGATGAGGAGCGGGATGCCTTCATCGAGCAGTTCTGGCTGCGGCGCAATCCCAATCCGGATTCGCCGGAGAACGAATTCCGCGAAGAGCACTACCGGCGCATTGCTTATGCCAACGAGCACTTTGCCGCGGGCAAGCCGGGGTGGAAGACCGACCGCGGACACATCTATATTTCCTTTGGCCCGCCGGACTCGATTGAAGCGCATCCCTCCGGCGGCAACTATCAGCGGCCGGTGGAAGAGGGCGGCGGCGAGACATCCACGTTCCCGTTCGAGATATGGCACTATCGGTATATTGAGGGCATCGGCGAAAACGTCGACCTGGAGTTTGTGGACACCTGCCAGTGCGGCGACTACCACTTCACGATCGACCGCAGCGAGAAAGATGCGCTGCTGCATACTCCCGGCGCCGGCCTGACCGCAGTTGAAGCAGATGGGCAAGGCCAAGAAGGCAGACCGCTTCAAGGGCGGCCTGGAAAACCTGGGCACGGGCCGATGCTCCAGGCACGCAGCAGAACAAGGAGTTTGACCGCATCGAGCTGGCGCCGAAGATCTTTGCTCCTCCGCCGATCAAATTCACCGATCTTGACGCCTTCATCTCCGAGCACAAGCTGCTGACCGGGCCGGTTTTTCCCTTCGATGTGCGCACGGACTTTGTGAAGGTGACGGAGAACACGGTCCTGGTGCCGATTACGCTGAAGATCAAGAACCGCGACATCACCTTTGTGACCAAGGACGGCGTTTCAAAGGGCGTGGTGAACATTCTGGGCAAAGTGACGACGCTGACCCACAAGACGGTGCAGAGCTTTGAGGATACGGTGGAGGTGGACGAGCCGGCGGAACTGCTGGAGAAGACGCTGGACAAGAAGTCGGTCTACTGGAAGGCATTCCGCTGCTGCCGGGGCTTTACCGCCTGGATATTGTGATCAAGGACGTGAACAATCCGGATCATATGGGCTCTACGGGCGCGGGATTGAAGTGCCGACTTACCACGATGAGAAACTGGGCACGTCGACGCTGATCCTGGCCGACCAGATGTACTCGGTCTCATCGCACGATATCGGCGCCGGAACTTGCGTGATCGGCAATACGCACATTTGCCCGCGGGTGAGCCCCAACCCGGCTACGCCGATGAGCTTCAAGCGCAACCAGCAGCTGAACTTCTGGATGCAGGTCTATAATCTGAGCATCAACGAGGCCACCAAGAGCAACGAGGCCACGGTGACCTACCAGATCATCGATACCGCGAACAACACGGTGGTATTCTGAGAAGCAGCTGGAATCAAAGGATCTGGGCGCGCACAGCGACCAGTTGACGGTGGAGAAGTCACTGCCGATGGCTGGCCTGCAGCCTGGAAAGTATAAGGTTACGATCAAGGTGAACGACACAATCTCAAAACAAGAGATTGCGCAATCGGCGCCTTTTGTCGTGGAATAGTAGTTATCCCGCGCAGCAAGGCTTACCGGACGCAGTAGATTCGGGAGCCTGCGCGGGTTGCAATTTGCAGGATTATTGCCAGGGACGCCGCCAAGTCACTCAATGTGATACATGCGCAGGGTCCATCTCGTTGCCATTTGCGGCGCTGATTGCCGTGGGAAGCGCTCCGGCTCTGCGGAGCGGCTCCGGGATCGGTTTCAGGATGTGGTGCGCGATTCGGCCGGAGTGCCGCAGATCGGCGCGGTGGTTCAGCTGCTGCGGCCCGACCTGAGCGTCATTGCGAGCGTCTACACCGACGCCAGAGGCCGATTTACCATTCCGTCCGTGCTGCCGGGCCGCTATGCGTGAAGGCCATGGGCACTTCGTTTCTGCCGTCGCTGCGGGAGAACGTGCGGGTGCGGGCGAGCACGGTTGTGAACCTGACGCTGAACAGCCTGTACGAAGTGATGCAATGGCTGCCGTCAGAGCCGCGCGCCGGCAACGCGCAGAAGGACGACTGGGCGTGGACGCTGCGCTCGGCCGCGAACCGGCCGCTGCTGCGCTGGCTTGAGGATGGTCCGCTGGTGGTGGTCTCAGACGGCTCCGGGTGCGCGCCCAAGCTGAAGGCGCGGCTGATGGCTACCGGGCAGGAGGGCACCTTTGGCGAGAGCGGCGAGCGGTTTTCGGCGATGGTGGAAGATACGCCGTCCAACAGCCGCGAGCTGCTGGCGCGAGTGGATTTCGCACCGGACACGGATGCCGGCATGGAATCGATGCTGGGCTTCCGGCAGGATCTGGGATTTGCGGGATCGGTGCAGTCGGTGGCTGCCGTAGCGATTCATCCGGAGATGGATGGCGGGCGGCGACGGGAGCGAGGGACTGGACGAGGCGGCGATCCGCACCTGGGAGACGATGAACCTGGGCGACGAAATCGATGCGGAGGTGGGCTCGACGCAGTGCTGGCGCGCTTTGCGGAGAATTCGCCGAACACGGTGGTGGCGGCGCTGCCGTCTGCGACTGTGGGCTGGCACGATGGGAATTCAACCTTTCGCTACCGGCTGGCGAGCATGCTGCCGGGCCGGAACAAGCCGATGAGAGCACAGCGCGGAACTGGATGCCGCAACTTTCACTGCGTGACGGCGAGTTGGCTATGGAACACGGCCTGCACCAGGAGTTTGGCTGGGAGCGGCGCACAGAAACATCGGGTATGGCCGTGCTGGTTTTCGGCGACAACATCGACAACCCGGTGATGGAGGCTATGGGGCACTTTCGCGGGCGAGCAGTTCGGGATCCGCGCCGCCGATTGCTCTACGACCCGACGAGCGGACTGATGCATGCGGCGGGGCCGAATTTTACGAGTGCGGGGATGCTGGCGAGTTTGGATCATCGGCTGCCGGGTGGAAATCAGATCGCATGGGCTACGCGAACGGCAATGCGCTGACGCATGGGCGAGAGCACGGGGCCGGTGGGACTGGCGCAATTGCTGGCCTCGGCCCATCCGAGCTACGCGCAGAGCTATTCCATTAGCCTTCAGGCACGCTGGACGGCACGGGACGCACTGGCAGGCCAGCTATCGCTGGCAGCCGGAAGTCTACATTTACCAGCGTTGCGCCGTTCGCGTTGAATGCCGCGGAGCCTTACTTGAGCATTCGGCTGCGGCAGCGATTCACTCCCGCAGCGATGGAACGGGCGGATTGCAGGCGCTGATCGATTTGCGGAATCTGCTCGCGCAGGGCTACAGGCCCTATCTTCTGAGCGATGGGTCGCTGCTGTTCTTTGCTCAGGACCAGCGCGGCATTACGCGGCGGGCTGGCGTTTACGTTCTAGGACGAGAGATTCCCGATCCATTGAGTTCTGTATGCGAGCGGAAAAGGCGATTGGGGTGAAGCGCGCTTTGGCTGCCGATCGCCGTTGTGTGCTATATTTTTCAAGGGTCGGCAGTGATTTCTGCACCTGCCTGGGGCCGTGCGGAACGACTCCCGCTCCACGGCTTACTATCGATTCCATGGACGCGTAGCTCAACTGGCAGAGCATTCGGCTCTTAACCGACAGGTTGTAGGTTCGATTCCTACCGCGTCCACCATAGAATCAATAACTTAGCTAGATTCGCGCTCTGCTTGCGCTCCGTTTATCTGGAATGCCAGCTCGGCTACTCTCAATCCCGCCGTGCTCATCTCATCCGTAACCACATCCCCGTAAATGTTCATGGTTGTTCGGATGTCCGTGTGCCGCATCATTTTTTGTTGCACGGCAATCGGAGTTTTCACAGCGTCCAGCCAAGAGCGATAGGTGTGCCGGAAAGCGTGCGAACTGATGTGCCCGATTCCGGCGGCCTTCGATGCTCGCTCCAGCTCTTGCCGTGTGCCGGTGTAGGAGTAAGGAAGTCTGCCGAGTTTGAACGGACTGGCAAATATCCAATCCTCAGTCCCCGAAAATTGGGAAGACTGTTTCCAGGACTTCAGACGCTCCAGCAATTCACCCGCAAGATGGAACGTCTTTGCGGACCCTTGCGTCTTCACATCGCCCACAATCTGATTCACGATGCCACGCCGGATGCTCAGGCTTGAGCCTAGCCAATCCACGTCACCCCATCGAAGCGCAAGCGTCTCACTGAAGCGAAGGCCCAAGCATACAGAGAGCAAGGCCATCGTCCCGAATGGTTCTTGCAGCTCTCGCAACAGAGCGTGGAACTGCTCCGCTGTGAGGCTCCGGGCTTTCCGCACTTTCCGCGTTGCCCCGATATTGCGGACGAGGGAGACGGGATTGCGGCTGATGTCCAACAGGCCGGACCACATCGCAAACTCCACAAGCCCGTGCATCAGTGACCGTACGTGCGTCTTGGACTTGGGCGACAAGGGCAGTTCACGGAGCCACAATTCAACCGGGCGCGGCTGTACGTCCTGAATCCGCGTTTCTCCCCACTTCGGCAGAACGTGGTTATTCAGGAAAGAGCGATACACCCGCACCGTCGATTGACGTGAGGGCATCCGCTCCGCTTCGTACCGTGCAACCACACTCCGCACCGTGTCTCCTTTGTCTCCGTCCGGTGGTTTTGCCTGGATTTCAAGGCTCTCGACTTCCTTCCATGCGGCGGCCTTGGTTGGAAATTCCTGCTTCGTCCCAATTCGCTTTGACCGGCGAGTTGGGCCGTCGTACCAGAGGTAATTCCAGGTCTTGCGCCGTTTGTCATAGCGCACAGACCCGCTTGCGTGTCGCTGGACCCTCATTGCTGCCTCCCTTCAGCAGGCTCAGCGGATGACGAACACAGGATAGCATCCAGCTCATGCTTGCGGAATCTCCAGACACAGCGCCGCAAGCCGGATAGCCGGTGCGCGGGAATCTTCTTTTCGCGTACCCACTGGAGCAACGTGCGCGGCTTCACCTTCAGGTATTGGGCAGCTTCGTTTGCGGTGATCCATTCGGTTTCCATGTCAGCCCCATTCCTGGATGCCCTTCCCGCATCCTAACTCTTTTGGTTTCAGTTATATTCACAAGAAGAAATCCCTTATTGTCCGTGTAAGAATGGACTGCGCGCTTTTAAGTGCTCACGGCGACCGGGAGTACGCAATACCCGTGTATGTTCTGGTTTTCTCGTTCCGGCAACGCAGGAAGCCGGAGGTTGCGTGGACGGTTATGTCGTGTCTTGAGCCGGAAACGAATGAGGTTCCTCAATATGGTTGCCGCGATCATCTCCACAGACCTGGTCGAAGATGTGTCGAGAACATTGCCGGAACAACCAATCGATTTCCGCAGGGTGCTCCGATGTTGCAGATAGCCAACCAGCCCAGCACTGTCCGTTACAAAGAAAATTTTCGCCATTTACCCCTGTCCTTTCTTACAGCGTTACGTCCGGTTTCATCTGGAATTGCCCGCGCCTTACTTCAACGGTTGATGACCCCACGGGGTTCTCACTGGCCGCTTTTACTGGAGCTTGTTCAGTTGGCAGCGCCAGGTTCTTCAGGTAGGTAGAAAGAGCGTGGATTGTGATTGTGACGCCGTTCTCTTCAAAAACACGGACCAGCATCTTCAGTGTGTAGCCGTTCTCCCGCAACTTTTTCAACTGAGGGTACACGCCCCGCACGATCTCCCCCATCATGAAAGTTTCAGGTTGCGGAGGAGGTTCATTCCCTCTCTCATCCAGGCGAGTGCGAAAGACCTCGAATTGTTCTACGGTGAGCGTTTGCGGTTTACGTCGCTCTTTCCCCATCCCTTTTCCCATCCTTATCCTCACGAACGGCACATGTAGATAATAGCATATAACTACGCGTAGATGTGTATTATACTGGAAATCGGAATCGTTAGGAGGCACGGCGAGGTGCGCGCTGTATCCACAAAACCCCTGCGGGGTTTCGCGTCTCCACCACCATTTCTCCAATCCGCCTGTGGCTACTCGGAGAAATGGTTGCGCATCTCGCTCAGGGCTACGCCCCGAGACCCCACGGAAAGGACAATGCGCAATGCCACGACCAAAACGAGCGCAAGGCGTCACGTCGGAAATCCACATTCGTCTCACAAGTGACGAAAAGGAAATTCTGCATACACAAGCGCAGAAGGCCGGACTCACTGTGAGCGAATACTTGCGAAGATGTTCGCTGAACAAGCGAATTCATTCGCGTGTAAGCGACAAGGCAATTGCCCGCCTAAGCAGCCTGTGCGGTCTGCAAAAGCATCTGCTCATGCAAATAGCCGGCCTTCCACAGGAAGGAACACTTCGCAGTGAGCTGAATTCGATTCTTGCAGGGATCACCGCAACGCTACGAACTGTTGTCAAGAACGACGAGGATTCAGAATGATCGCCAAGGTCCAACCGAGCAAGCGGAAGTCGGGAAGTAGTTTCAAGCGACTGCTGAACTACCTTACCAAAGAACTCGACCCGGAAACCGGAAAGACTCTTCTCCGGGGAGATGTCGTAATGTCGCACAACCTTGTCGGTATCGACACCGCCGCAGCCGAGATGAAAGGAGTCGAATCTCTGAACCCACGCTGCAACGACGCGGTGTTTCACTATGAACTGGCATGGCCTCCAGGCGAACGTCCATCGCGCGCAGAGTGGGTTGATTCCGCCTTGTATACGCTGAACCAACTTGGCTTCAAGGAACACCAGTACGTTCTCGTTGCCCACGACGACAAGAAGCATTTTCATATTCACGCCATGGTAAACAAGGTTCACCCTGAAACCTACAGAGCGCTTACACCAACATATAGTTGGCTCACACTCGACGGCGCAGTACGCCATCTGGAAGCCAAGTATGGCTGGTCGCACACGGCTGGCCCAATGCGATGGGACGAGGATAGGAAAATGGCCGTGCGGGTATCGAAAGCAGAACGCAATGCGTCATGGTCCGCTCAACAACAACCAACCGGCGCTGCCGCAAAGTATGAGCACTATCACGATGAAGAGTCCTTGCAAACTTATGTGCGTCGAGAAGTTGCTCCGTGTATACGGACGCTGCTAACTCGCCAGAGCGCTTCGTGGGACGCTCTGCATACACTTCTTGCGAAATATCATCTGCGCATGGAGAAGGGGGAAGCAGGCGGGTACACGGTCCTCGCCATCGACCACACCATCCGCGTGAAAGCATCGGATGTATTCCGTCATAACTTTGCTGGTAAAGAGAATCGTAAGGCGACCGAACAGCTTCTCGGTTCTTGGAGGGAACCATCGACATCGCTTCAACCTCTCCCGACACAAATGGGTCGTACTACCGTTCGTAATCAGGCGCTACGCGACGAACGAAGAGAGCAACGACTCCGGGAGAGAAAAGCTCTCATGGCCGAGTACAATCAATACCGCAATCAGCAAAGAGCCGTCTGCAAGGGCATTACTGCGAAGGGCAGAGAGGACCGGCAACAGGCAATCGCACGGCTGAAGCAACGCAAAACTGAGGTTCGCGCATTGGCGCAACCGTGGCCCGCCAAGAAGATATTGCTGTCGGAGGCTGTAGCCGCCTCCGTCATCGAGTCACAGGCGCTCAAAATGTCCACGCAGAGGACGCGCCAGGCGCAGTTCCCGAAGAACCTCCGCACATGGGTTGCCGCACGCGCCGCCGAGGGCGATGCGCGTGCGGCGGCACAATTGCGTGGCTGGCGCTATGCGGATCAGCGAAATCAGCGGCGGCTCGATGCTAGGCTGGAAGCAAACGCGATGCACATCGGCCCGGCGCCCGATCATGATGGCAGCACAGACTGGGCCGATCTCGCACAGCAGCGGCTTGCAAACCAACAGAAGGAGCAATCGCTCGCCAACCAGATCGCCGCGACACGCATCTGGACAATTGACCGCAAGACCGGCGACGTGTCCTACGCACTCAACGGGCAAGTTTCCGTCATCGACCGCGGACGCATCGTCACTGTTCTCAACCAGGATAAGGCTGCCGTCCTCTTTGGATTGGAGATGGCCGTCCAGAAATACGGACCGCGCATCGCGTGTGACGGCAGCGTGGAGTGGAAGCGGATGGTCACGAAGATTGCGTCGCAACAAGGCATCTCCGTCCAATTCACTGACCCAGAGATGCAGCACGCCCTGCGTCTTCTTCAACGCTTGGCAAATCCACGCCAACGCCAGCAGGAAAGAGGCGGCAGGTAGCGCATGATCGCGGATATGCGGCCACTGTCAGTAAGATGACCTGACGGGACTATGCGAATGTGGGTTGAACTGGAGTCTTGAGTTTGTGGACTGCTGCAAAATAGGCCACCATCACGCGGAATGTTTTGGACCGATTCACTCCGCCGAGGATCTCTCCGCCGACTCGATCCAGTTCATCGGCTATCTCGTGTGTCAATGGGAATACGAACGCGGTGTCTATGCTCTGAAATGGAATGTTCAGCCACGGTCCGTTATAAAACGCAACAAGCTGCGCCTGTGCGGCCTTGGTTTTGAAATTCATGATGATGTGTTCCGCGAGGGCGTTCTTTCTGCGGATTTTGAGCACAGCGAAAAGCTGGCTGAAATGGCTCTTGGTGAATTTGGAATCGACGGTGAGCCGGAGTTGAGTGCGCGTCTCTGCGGGAGAAACGACTTTGCGCTTCGGTCGAGAAGCAGCTTTCTTTGCAGTGGGCATGTGGTTTCCTCTTTCAGATATATCTTACATCATATGTATATTCGTCTGGAAGATCATGCGCTAACCAGCAGTAACCAAAGGAGTTCGCGTGGAGGAACGCCGGGGGGTAGTAGTGGAATCATTGCAGAAGAGGCGCGGGATTCAAGCCGAATACACCAACAAATCGAACCGTGAAGGGGATGGAGAAAACAGAACTGGCTAAAGACTGCGTAGTGCGCCAGAGGAAGCATTAGGCATGGAGGATGCCTGTGTTTCTGCTCAGCTCATTGAGAAGTTCTGAGGAATTCGAGCGGGACCAGGCCGCGCTGAATTGCCGATGTGGCAGCCTGAGTACGGTCCGTCACGCCCAGCTTGCCCAGCAGCCTGTTGATGTGCGTCTTGACCGTGGTCTCTGAAATAACGAGCCTCGGCCGCAATCTCCTTGTTGTTCTTACCATGCACGATCTGTTCCAGCACTTCGATTTCACGTAGCGTTAGCTCCTTTGTATCCACGCGCCCGGCTAGCTTTCCGGCAATCGCCGATGGAATGTACGATCTGCCCGCATGAACTGTGCGTATCGTCGCGATCAACTCCTCGGAGGTCATCCCCTTGAGCAGATAGGCGCGCGCGCCGGCTTGCAAGGCGCGATAGATGTCCTCATCGCCGTCGTAGGTGGTAAGCACGATGAAGCGTGCGTTTGGCGTCTCCATGCGGATGCGCTCAATGACCTCGACGCCGCTCAGCCGCGGAAGTCGAAGGTCAATCAGCGTAACGGCTGGCTGGTGCTTGCGGAATTGAGTGATGGCTTCCGCGCCGTCCTCGGCCTCGCCCACAACCTCAAGGCCATCGGCAACATTGAGCAAGGCCACCAGCCCCTGTCGCACCATGTGGTGGTCTTCCACAACCAGCACGCGAATCGATTCTTTTCCCAGTGACCCTGCGGACAAATCGCTCATGGACGTCCTGTCTTGATTCGAATGAGTATGAGTTGCAAAACAGTATCGTGGAAGCAGAAAGAATCTTCGACGGCCAAAGGGTTGAGGCGAGACTCCATCGAAAGTAGGTAATAAAACTCAACACAAGGGATGAGCGACTCCGTACATCCCAAGTTGTAGCCCCTTCTCCATCTACGGATTGTTGCGTCCACGGCCCGCACGGTTGATGCTCATTCACAGTCCAATGAACATACGAACTGTAAGCCTTCTTGCTCTCTTTGTCGTACCCGCGACGATTTATGCGCAGGGCTCGATTTTCAGCCAGTGGCAGGCCCGTGCCTCACAAACCCAGTCCAAACAGCCTGGATGGAGCGTTCCTCTTATCACGCAATATCCTTCATTGATTCAGGTGGCGCGCACAGACTTTGTGAGGCAGATCACCGCCGCCCGCACCACAACCTGGATTTACGACAACAGCAAAGGCCTTAACCTGATTCCTTTTGCCAATACTGAAATCGACTTCAATCTTCCACCCTACATTCAGCACAATGTAGCCACCGCGAAAGACGGCGCCGGAGACACTTCCTTCGCGCTCAAGTACCGCCCCTTCGCGGGCAACGAGCAGCATGGCAGCTATGTAGCCAGTATCGCCGCAGTTGCTACGATCCCCACAGGCAGCTACTCGAACGGCAGCACCGACGCCACTATCGCGCCGACCATCGGAGTGGGCAAAGGCATTGGCCATTTCGATGTGCAGTCGTGCGCAAACATCGTCCTACCTACCGGCGACACTTCCAAGCTGGGCCGCCCGGTCACATGGAACGCGGTGTTGCAGTACCACCTGGGCAAGTATGCATGGCCGGAGATCGAACAGAACTCCACTTTCTATCGCGGCGGCAAGAACGACGGCAAGATTCAGACATTCGTGACGCCGGGCTTCATGTTCGGCAAGTTCAAATTCCGTCCTGAAGACAAGACGAGCCGCATCGGTCTGGCCTTTGGCGCTGGTATGCAGATAGCCACCAGCACCTATCACGCCACCAATCACAACCTGGTTTTTACGGCGCGCTATCTGTTCTAGTGCCGCTAGCACGTGGTTCGCAGTTTATCGGGGCCATAGTGTGTCGTTGCTGGCCATGGAGACAGTTGGATGAGAGACCTTGCAAGAATTATGACGATTGCCGCTCCGTTTGCGCTGATGCTGGTTTGCGGTTTTACAGCCGAACCGGCACAAAGACCCGCAGCAGATATTCTTGTCACTGCCGCGCCAGTCTATGAGCCGTTGGCGGCATTGCGCGGAGAAGAACGCTTTCCAAAGGGCGCGCAATTGCTCGCGATTCATGCGAACAAGCCGGATCCAAGCCGGAGCCGCTGGTGACGGGCTTTGCTGCTACCGCGGACGCCAACGTTTCCTTCGATGCCAAGACGGTGCTATTCGCTGGTAAGAAGATGCAGGCGACCCATGGCAGATATGGGAACTAGCCGCTGGCAGACCATTCGTTGCGTAAGATTGTCGCGGATGCAAACGACGCCATCCGTCCGCTCTATTTGCCTGGCGGACGCCTGGTCCATGCGCACCGCACTGAAAAGGGCTATCGACTTGAAGCAGCACAATTGGATGGCACCGCAGTCCAGGTACTCAGCTACCTGCCCGCCAGCGCAATACCCGCATATGTGCTGAGGGATGGACGCATTCTCTTTGAAGCCGGCTTTCCCTTAGGCTCCGGAGCGACGCCGGAACTGTTTCTGGTTTATCGGACGGAAGTGGCGTTGAATCCTACCGCTGCGATCACGTCACGGCTCGCTGGGGGGGGACACAGTTAGCCTCTGGCGATGTGGTGTTCACGCACGGCGCAACATTGGCGAGATTCACTTCGCCTCTGGCGCACGAGTTACCCATTGTTGCGCCGCGCGTGGAGTATGCGGGCGCGATTGAAGAGACGGATTCCGGCGCATGGCTGGTGAGCGTGCGAATCGGCGCTGGAACGCACTACGCATTGAAGCAGTGGAAACCGGGCGCGGCGGCGCTGCAAACATTGCTGGCACAGAGCGGCGACGAGTATTGTCGAGCCGGTTCTTGTTGCAACGCGCACAACTCCCAAGCGACATCCCTCTGGGCTGCACGACTGGAGTTATGCCAATCTGCTTGCCCTCGACACGCGCCTCTCGCGCGAAGGCGATCTTCGCGTTGCGCCTGCATCGGTGCGGCTGGAAATGCAGGACGCTCAAGGCCGCGCCGTCGTCACAGGCACAGCCCCGGTGGAGGCGGATGGTTCCTTCTTTGTGCAAACTCCTGCCGATAAGCCAATTCGCTTTGCGTTGCTTAATGAAAAGGGCGCAGTACTGCGGCAGGAGCACGGATGGTTCTGGCTTCGTCGCGGAGAACAGCGCTACTGCACGGGCTGCCACACGGGGCCGGAACGCTCGTCGGAGAATCGCTTGCCGACCGTGCTGCAACGCACCACAACGCCCATCGATCTTACCGGCGTGAAGGAACCGCGCGATGCGCAACACGGAACGCCAGGAGGCAACTAAATGAACTATCGCTTTCTTTGTCTTATTTGGCGTCGCCTCCATGGCGATCGCGCAGACGGCTCCAACGGCTCAAACCGCTCCGCCGATTAAGTCCGCTGCAACACGGCCGGTTTCTGCGCCGAAGGCACCTTCGGCCGCATCACAGCCGCCGGTGATTCGCTTTGAAGATGCGAGCGATAAGGCTGGCATTAACTTCACGCACAGTTATGGGTCGCGTCAGATGGGTTCATTGCTCGAAGATACTGGCGCAGGCTGCGTTTGGTTCGACTACAACAACTCCGGTCTGGAGTCGCTCTATGTGTTGAACGGACGGCCGCTGGACGATTCGGTGCATCCGTTTCCTCTCAAGGTCAAGCCAAATCCTCTGCCACACAATCATCTCTACCGCAACAACGGCGACGGAACATTTACCGACGTGACAGAGAGCGCCGGACTCGACCCGGACATATATGGAATGGCCGTAACGGCAGCCGACTATGACAACGACGGCTTTGTCGATCTGCTGGTCACCGGATACGGCAAAACGATTCTCTATCACAACGACGGCAATGGGCACTTTACCGACGTGACCAAGAAGGCCGGCATCAATGTGGACGGCTGGGCGATCAGTTCGACCTGGCTGGATTACGACAAGGACGGTTGCGTCGATCTGTTCGTGGGCCGTTACGTCAAGTTCGATCCAACCTATCGCGCATTTTATGCGCCGACCAATTATCCGGGACCGCTGGATTACGAGGGCGAGACCAACAAGCTCTTCCACAACAACTGCGACGGCACGTTCACGGACGTAACCGACAAGTCGGGCATTGGCGCTTATGTGGGCCGAACGATGGGTGTGACGGCTGCGGATTTCGATAACGATGGGTGGGACGACATTTATGTCTCCAACGACCGCACGGAGAACTTTCTCTTTCACAACAAGCATGATGGAACCTTTGAAGAGATTGGCAGCGATACGAACACGGCCTACGGACAGAATGGCGAGTCCACTTCGTCGATGGGGCCGGTCTTTGCCGATCTCGAAGGCCGAGGATTGCTTGATCTTTGGGTGACTGACGGGCGCTACAACCGGCTGCTGCACAACACGGGAAAGATGAGTTTTGAGGACATTGGCGCATCCAACGGCGTCTCGCAAGCGAATGCGCAATACGCGAGTTGGGGCACGGGCGTATACGACTTCGACAACGACGGCCAGCTCGACATTCTTATTTTTCACGGCGGGCTGATTCACCTGATCCCGGAGGAGCACACGCTGTTTCGCGGGCTGGGCGGCGGCAAGTTTCAAGATGTCTCGCGCGAGGCCGGCCCGGTGCTGAGCGTGCGCACCACGGCACGCGGCGCATGTTTCGCCGATTACGATAACAACGGGAAAGTGGATGCTTTCGTGGTGAATCTGGGATCGAAGGGAACGCTGCTGCACAACGTTTCGACGAATACTGGCCATTGGATCGCGATCAAACTGAAGGGAACCAAGAGCAATCGCGACGGTATTGGCGCAAAGGTGGAAGTCATTGCGGCAGGTAAGCGCCAAACGGCGGAGCGCGTGGCTGGATCGGGCTATATGTCGCAGAACGACGAGCGCCTGCACTTCGGTTTGGGCGCGGCGTCGGCGGTGGAGAAGCTGATCGTTCATTGGCCAAGCGGACGCGAACAGACGCTCGAAAACCTGACCGTGGATCGTGTGCTTACTGTGGAGGAGCCTAAATGAGCCGGCAAGCGCAAAATGGATTTCGCTTTGGCGTATGTGCGGGTTTTGTCGCCTTGGGCGCGGCGTTGCTTTCGGCCGCACTGTGGACCGGCGGGTATGTTCGCGCAGCCGCGCAGATAGAGACGAGCACGTCGGAAGACTACGCTTCGCCGCTTGAGGTCATGCTTTCGCCGGACGGCGCGCGGCTCTATGTGCTCTGCCAGCAAAGCAACGAGGTGCGCGTACTGAATGCGACCAGCTTCGCGTTGATCAAGAACATTGCAGTGGGCCGTGTACCGCGTGGATTCTCGCTGTCTCCCAAGGGAGACAGGTTGTTTGTGACCAACACCTGGGACGACACGCTCTCGGTAATCGATACAAAGACGCTGGAAGTCATCCATACATGGCCGGTTGGAGCAGAGCCGTCGAGCGTGGTTGAGAATATGTCGGGAAAGCGCCTGTTTGTGGCCAATCGAATCAGCAGCGACATCGCCGTTCTGGATGCCCAAACCGGCGTGGAGGAGAAGCGCCTGCTGGCTGGGCGCGGCGCCAGCTATCTTGCACTCTCGCCAGATGGAAGCCGCATCTATGTGACTCATGTTTACCCGAAGATAATTCCGCGTCAGACCGGATTGGAAAATCGGCTCCCGCCTGAGTCGGAGTTCACGGTGATCGATGCGGGGCGCGCGGTGGTTGTGGATCGCGTTCAACTGCACGGGATTGCAGGCGTCTTTCACGTGGCGCTCTCCGCCGATGGACGGCTGGGCGTTGCGGCCGAATATCACCCCAAGAACCTTGTGCCGCTGGCGCACGTGGAACACGGTGGAGCTTTCACCTATTCGCTCGAACTGTTTGGCGCGGATGTGGGCAAGACGCCTGTCGAAGTTCCGCTGGATGAACTGGAGCGCTATGCCTCGCAGCCTTTCGGCGTCGCTGTAGCGCCGGACAAGTCGAGTATTTACGTCTCCTGCGGCGGTTCGGAGATAGTGACCGTGGTCAACGTGCCGCGCCTACTCCGCTTCATTCACACGCACAATGGTCCCTTCGCGCAGGATCTATCTGCCAGCGCCAATTATGTTGTGACACGCATTCCCGTGGGACTGAATCCGAGGGGCCTTGCACTTTCTCGTGATGGGCGCAGGCTGTTTGTTGCCAACCGTCTGGATGACACCGTAAGCGTAATCGACACGCGCACCAATCGCGTTGCCTCCACCATCACCCTGGCCGGATCAATAACAACCCCGTCGCCACATCTAAGAAAGAGCGATCTCAACATAGCCAGTAGCGTCGCCGATGGAAAGATCACCTGCTCAAAATGCCACGTCGATGGCCGTACGCAAAGTCAATATGCCTCCACTTCTGAGGATTTGCAGAACCTGATTGGCAAGCACAAGAATTTATCGGTTTCCGATCTCGCGACAAATGGATCGAAAACAATCTCGCCTCAGCGCCGTGGCGAACAGATATTTTATACCTCGCGCTACTCATTTCATGGCCAAATCGGTTGTGCCAGTTGCCACATCGATTCCACCTTCGACGGAATCCAATGGAACTTGGAACCTGATGGATTTGGCCGCAACACTGTGGACAATAAATTACTTGAAGACATCACGGACACGGAGCCATATAAGTGGACCGGAACCAACCCTAACATTCCCACCGAATGCGGACCCAGGACTGAAAAATACTTCTGGCGTTCTGAGAACTACGATAATCGAATGCTTACCGATTTGGCCGTCTATGTTCGGAGTCTGGCTCCGCGTCCTAATCGCTGGCGGCAGGCAAACGGCGAGTTGACGCCAGCCCAGGAACGAGGCAAGGCGATCTTCGAGCGCACGGTGGATAAGTTCAAGAAACCGATCCCGGAAAGCAATCGTTGCTCCTATTGCCACAGCGGACCCAAAGGCACGAATCAGAGAATCTTCGACGTGGGGACGCGTAAGTCCAACGACAATACAGGACTGCTGAAGGCGCCAATGCTGACCAACATTGCGCTCACAGCCCCTTACCTGCACGATGGGTCGGCGCGCTCGCTGGAAGAGATATGGACGGTTTACAACCCGGACGACAAACATGGCCGGACCAACGACCTAACCAAGGATGAACTCAACGATCTGATCGAGTACCTCAAGACTCGATAAGGAGGACGTGATGAAAAAGCTCTGTATGATCGCAATGCTATTGGTAGTCAGCGCAGTTGCTTTTGTCTCGCTGGCGCTTGCCGCGCCGCCGAGGATGCCGCTATACCGCTTTGAAAACTTTACTACCGCCAATGGCTTGCCCAACGATCACGTCTTTGCGGTGCTTGTGGATGGAGACCGCATCTGGGCGGGGACCGACAACGGATTGGCGGTCTACGAGAACCATGCCTGGAAGGTGTACACGACCGCCGACGGGTTGGCGCATCGGGCCGTGCTCTCGCTGGCGCTGGACAAGCGCACCGGCGATGTGTGGGCTGGAACAATGGGCGGGCTGAGCCGCATCTCCGGCGGACACATCGACAGCTTCACGCAGTTGAACTCGGGGCTGAGCAACGATGTGGTCTACAGCGTCTCCATCGAAGGCGAGAACGTGTGGATCGCCACGGCCGCTGGCGCTTGCCGGCTGAACCTGCACACGAATCAGTGGTCGCTCTATAACGAGCGCAACACGCCTATGTTCGAGATCTGGTCCTATTCGGTCTCCGCCACGCCGACCAAGGTCTACTACGGAATCTGGGGCAGCGGCGTTCTGGAGTACGACCAGAAGACCGGGAAGTGGGACAGGTACGACGATCCCGACGGAGAGACAGAGACGGTGCTATTCAAGGATCAGGGCCTGATCCACGAGATCGTCACATCGGTCAGCTATATCGAGAAGGACAATGTTTTATGGGCGGCCACATATTTTGGCGACAGTCACTATGACGGACGCTACTGGCACAACTTTCTCGTCAAGGACAGCGGGCTGCCCTCTAACTTTACCAATCAGGTCAAAGGCGTGGACGGCACGCGTGCATGGTTCTGCACCGACAAGGGACTTGCTTATTACGACGGCGTGAACTGGGCCGTCTATCGCCCTTCGCTCACCGACGGCAAGCCGGAGATGACGGTGCGCGATGCAAAGGGCATCGTGACGCCCGTCGCCGTCACCACCGCGCCGGCGCATAACTACATGCTTGGCATCGACTTTCAAGGGAATGATATCTGGGTTGCCACGGCGCAAGGATTGAGTCACGGGATTCGTCAACCGTAAGGGCACAGAATCGCGATAACGGCATGGGCTCGGGTTTTCGAAGTTAATGGACGTTCTGGATGGATAAACAGGCTGAAATCAACAAGGAGTTGTTGTGATGCGCAAGGGATGGTTGTTGGTTATGTCAGGCATCTTGGCTACTGGTGCAGCGGTTCGTTGCGGTGCCCAGGATGCGGCCATGAATATGGACACGAACACAGGAAAGAAAGTGTGCGAGTGTGGCGCGCATCCGCCAGGCCCTCCGCGTGATCGCGAAGTTGTGCCCTATGCAGGAGAGCCGGCCGACATGCGACCCTATGCCAAGTTTACGGCGCCCTACGACACCAACTACACGCGTCCCAACATCTATATGGGCGCAGCAAGAAATATCCCCGAGCCCAAGGATCTGACCGAGGTGCGCATTGGCTTCTTCGGGCCAATCGAGAACAATTCGGAATCGGTTCTTGGATTGCGAATGCTGCATGGCGCGCAGTTGGCGGTGGAAGAGGCCAATGCCCGCGGCGGTTACGGGGGCAAGCCCTTCAAGCTGATGCTGCATAACGACTACAACAACTGGCAGGCGAAGGCGGTCTATGGCGATGTCCGGCCCACCGACGCGGCCATCTGGGGCTCGGCCTCGGATGAAGCGGTGAAGATGGCCTACGACGAACAGGTCTGGGCGATATTCGGCTCGATCAGCTCCGAGTCAACGCACATTGCGCTGCGCGTGGCCCTGCGCGCGGAGCTTCCGGTCGTCAGCTCGGCCAACAGCGATCCCACCGTTCCCGAGACTACCATTCCGTGGTACCTCGGGACCATGCAGGATGACCGGCAACAGTATCTGACGCTGGCTCGGCACATCTATACCGAGCTTGGCTTGAAGCGCGTGGCGGTTCTCAGGGCGAGCAGTCGATACGGCCGCTTTGGACTTGGCAAGTTTTTCGATGTCTCGCGCCGTCTGGGCCATCCGGTGGTGATGGAGCAGATCTTCCAGCCCGGCGACACGGATTACGCCAAGCAACTGAGGGTGATCCGCAGCTCGCGCCCGGACGCCGTTTTCATCGTCGGAGACGAGTTGGAGGCGGCGGCGATTCTAAAGCAGATGCGGGCGGCAGGGATGAAGCAGCGCGCCTTTGGCGCATTTCGCACCTTGGGCGACACGCTGTTGAAAGAGGCTGGCGATGCCGCCGAAGGCTTCGAGGCCGTCTATCCCTACGATCCCACCCGCAACGACCAGCGCTGGCTGGACTTCAACCGCCGATTCGAGAACCGGTTCCACGAAAAGCCGGAGCAGTTTGCCTCGATGGCCTATGACACGATGAATTTGCTGCTGGATTCGATCTGCAAGGCCGGCCTGAATCGCGCCCGCATTCACGATGCGCTGGCCGATATCGAGGAATACGATGGCGTAACCGGGCACATGGTCTTCGATCCCAACCAGAAGAACACGGCGCCGTTGTACCTGGGCACGGTACACAATGGCGCGATCACTTACAAGGTTGCCACGATGGAAGCGCCTGCGGCGCGGCCAGTGTCTTCCGCTTCGCCGCAACCATCTTCCGCCGCATCACAGACGCCGCAGGCGCCCTATGCACGGGTGGGTGAGGATGGCGTTGACTACGCGGGGCCGCATCAAAAGGATCTTCCGGCAGGGCCGGTAAGTATCGTGCTGTTCGGGCCGAAGGCGGCTGTGGTAGCCGCTTCGCCGGAGATGCAGGCGGAGCTCGCGTCGAGCGCAATCAAGGGACATGAGTTCAAGCTGCTACCGGTAGAGAGCGATCAGAACTGGGGTGCGGCATCTACAGAACTGGTTCAGGCCTTGATGGACGGCCACGCGCTGGCAATACTCGCTCTCGATAGAGACTCAAGCCACCTGGCAGAGCAACTTGCTCTGAAGAGCTTTGTGCCGGTGGTGGCGCTGGCCGCCGACAAAACACTAACTTCAATAAACATTCCTTGGATATTCCGGTTGCAGCCGGATACTACTCCAGCCACTGCGCTGCGGATGCTCGTGGCAGCAGAATGCCGCAGCGGCGCAAATTCGGAGCGGCTCAGGAATGTACTGGCTTCGGAAGAAGGCATCTCCGGCGTTGCGTTTCTGCCCACGGGCGAGCCGCGCAAACCTTAACGCTCACTCCCCGCAACAGATCGCAGCCGGAGCAGCACGACAGACATGGCTTTTTCGATTGAATTAAAGTTGATAATCGGCTCAGCGGGAGAGAACCTTCAAAGCAAGAATGGCGGGGGTTCCCTCAATGGATAGTGCTCTTCCCGATGCCCGGCTTTCATTCCGCGCTTATATCATCCGCCTTCATGGGCCTGAGAACGACCCTACGGTGAGAGTGCTGTTAGTCGAGACCTCAAAAGCACAATCTATTTATGAGGGGTTCGGATCGTTGTCGCAATGCGAGCGATGGATCGTTCAACTCACAGGTTGGATTATCCCCAGAGAAGTGTTGTCTATTCTTCGCAAACGCCTGAGACAGAGACGAATGTCTACCATAAAAGGCGTGCGGGTCTCTCGACGCGAAATCGAATCTATCGGATTGCAGCGTTTAGACCGATAGTTAAGAGATGCCTGGTCCTTCTCAGATTGTCCTTTGGCTCCTATCCGTCTCTGCTCTAAATTTCAGCGTTGCACCAGCGCAGCCGCAACTTCGGTGACCCCAGAATATCCATGTTCAACGATTTCGGCTGCTCGCGTACTATAGATCGCGGGGTCTTCGAGCGCTCAGGTTCCCAAGACCCTACAAGAGCGGGAAGCGCGGGCCGAGAAAGACTATGTAGGCGATTGAAAGAGGCTTTTCCGCGCTCTAAATGCGCTCTGTTTATCGGATTACGACTGCTTTTCATGGTCTAAGGTGTCATCCGCTGACCTGCATATTGTTGAAAATACGTTTGATTGTTGATTCGATTCCTACCGCGTCCACCAACCAATCAAAACAACTCCGCTGACCGGCGTGCTCTGCTTTTACTCCATTGCAAGCTCAGGAACTCAGGGTCCGAAGAGCTCACTCCGCATCACCAAGAGATCATGGCCACGCGAATATTCCAACGAGGAGCGGGTGATCCAGCTCTGTGGAAAATTGAATGTGTAAATTTTCTCATAGTGGTCCCTATGGGGAGAAAAGTTGTCAAAAATACGGTGAGATGCTGGGATGCTCAAGACTGACTCCGGCTATCAAAACTGCTGGAAAATAGAGAAGATGCAGATTTGCGACGAGGCGGTTTGTTATTTGAAAAAACGGAAAACGGCATCATGAGTACTGCAACACTATGATAAATATTGACTTAGCGCATAATCTTTTCATCTTGGCCCGATTTATTCAGCAACTTCCTCTCCGATCCGATCAAAAGCGAATGATTTTGAGATATTTTTCTCAACCTTTGCTTGACAATTTCTGACGGCGCAAGCTAAGATTCGACCGATCTTCAGAAATGAAATCTGTTGGGCGTCTGTGGGCCCACATTGCGGCGCTACTCCGAGGTGGGTTCTTCGCATCTCGGGTGAGAGCAAATGTCTTTATCGATGAAAGGGAAGAACATGAACCGGAACACAAAGCTGATTTCGAAGGTTGGATTTTCAATGTTCGTCGCCCTCGGCGTGTTATCGCTGCTGGTTATGTGCAGCATGCCGGCATCAGGCCAAGCCTGCCCAGCCCAGAATTGGACCGCTTCAACACCCAATATCTGGGCCGCCACTGTCAGCGACGTGGTGATGTTAAACAATGACCCCGCCACGAATCAGCCCACGATTCCCGTTATGCTGTTAGATGGCGCTTACACTCCCGTGGGGATTTGGCAGCATCCGCAGGCGGTAACGCAGTTGAATACCAACTGGTCCTGCCCCTCGGGTACGCCGGTGATTTCCATAGCCGGGGCAGGGCGCGAGACGGTCTCTTTCCAGGTCTTTATCACTGCTCCCGCGGCTACTGCGCTGAGCGATGTCTCGGTGACGATCGCCCCGCTCGCCGGTCCTGGAGCGACTCTGACCTCGGACAATACCGGAACCTCGGCAGTGACCCGCTATCTGGAGGGTTATGTTCCCTATGGTTGTACTGGCGCTGCGACTCTTGGTTGCGTGCAGGCTTCAGGGAGCATCCCTGATCCCCTGATTCCGTTTTACGATCCCTACGACTCGGGGAACCCTGCGGTCGCGACCCCCTTCAATGTGCAACCGGGAACGACTCAGGGAGTGTGGGTGAATATCTCTATTCCCGCCAATCAAGCTGCGGGAGCCTATACCAGCACCCTCACAGTGAGCGGCACTGGCTTCTCAACCACAACGATTCCTGTGAATGTGACGGTATGGAACGGCAACCTGCCGGGCTTTGACGCCGGCTCGGTCAACCCAGCTATGCCGACATGCTGAAAGTGTGGCTTCCTCTTTACAGTGTGGCTGGGGGCGAGGGCATATCAGGGTCGGATATTCCACTCTTTCAGAAATACCAGGTCATGGCTCACAACTATGACATCGACGCCCAATACGACCCCCTCAATGTCACGATTAATGGGGCCTACCCGTCAACGAATCCGACCAGCTTAACGACGGACGGCACAACAAGCTCGATCGATTGGAGCACATACGATTTGTATGCCGGGCCGGCACTGACGCCTGGCGGGTTGTTCGCGGACGGCACCGCCATGCGGGTTTTTGATGGGCCGATGGCAAATGGCGGCGCCGGCGCATGGGTTTATGGGTATCCCAACTGGAACATGTATAACAACGTAAACCAGGGTGCATTAATGCCTGATACGCTGGTTGCGCTGACGCAGAACTTTGCGACCCAGATCTCCCAGCATTTTTCCACCAACCACACCACCAAGGGCTGGGTCATTCCCGACTTGATGAGCTATACCTTTGACGAGGAGTACAACGATCCCTGGGGTCACAGCTATCAATTGCCCGATCAGCCCTTGGTGTATCAGATCATGTCGCAGGTGATGCAGGCCATCAACGCGTCCAATAGCTCGTTGTCCCCGACGTGGGACGCGTCGACGGCGCCGATGCGCCAACTTACGACCGACGAACCGGCCTGCATGGAGGACGGCGACAGCCCGGATTACCTCCCTTCCGTGTGCGCGGATCACCTCAATCTTTCCTATCCCGGCGGCGCGCTTGCGACACCGGGTTACACCAACTCCTGGGTGACCACCTGGTCTCCGAGTTCAGGAATCTTTATGACCGGCCAGCCAGGACCAGGGTTGTCCTATGGCGTGGACCCAACGATCATTGCCGGCACTGGATATCAGTACACTCTGGACCTTACTCAGGGCGTTCCTGCGCTCTCGACAGCCCCAGTGCCTATCGAAAGATGGACTTATAACAATGGCGGCGGCGGTTCTGGCGGCATGTACCGGCGTATGACTTACTGGGCTGCTTACAAATATGGACAGGACATAACGGTTCCCAGCATCGGCGATCCCAATCCGGCCGCACCGGCACCAGGCGGAATATGGTCATGGATTGGCGACTGGTGGGGTGGGGGCAACGGAAACCCATCCCCCGGTTCGTGCAACTGGCTGTCCCCGTTTGTCCTGAACGGCGGAGACCAGGGCGACACCTATCTCTTCCCTGGGAACGAATTGGGCTGCTATTACACGCGCAACCCGGTGGGCGCGGCTGTTCTGACCGCGAGCCCGGCAGTCAATACGAACTGCACGGCGAATAACTACAGCGTATGTAACGGTATCAGCGGCCCGATCGCAACCAGGGAATTGGAGCAATGGCGCCGTGGATACGAAGATTATGAATATCTGTACCTGTATGGGAAACAGGCCGGCAGAGCCGCGGCCAATGCGGTTGTGGCATCCGTAGCCGCCGAGGGATTAGCGGATTGGGAGACCTACGACTGGGAGAATATCGACGGTGCCTGGTACGAGTATGGCGTCACGCCGGTAGGGACCGCCTATAGTGGCAACTGTACCGACCCCAATCCGATTAACTCTCCAATCTTTGGCAGTCTTCCCGCTGGATTGCCCAACGGACCGACCGGGCAAGGTTCTTCCGGTCCCTCCCTTGGCTACGAGGGCTGCGAAGGATTGTGGTCGCCGGATCCCTACGCGTATGAATCGGCGCGTATCCAGTTGGCGGAGGCGCTTGGTTTTGCATCGGCTACAGTTCCGACCGTAACGGGCCTGAGTCCAACCAACGGTTCGGTTTCTGGCGGAACAACAGTCCAGATTTCCGGAACAAACTTCACTGGGGCCACCGCAGTTGAATTCGGCGGTGTGGAAGCGGCAAGCTTTACGGTGAATTCATCCACCAACATTACGGCGGTGACGCCCCCGGGAAATGGCGTAGTCGACGTCCAGGTCTTCACGCCGGCCGGCACCACTTCGCCCAACAGCAGCGATCAATATGACTACTCGCTGGTAACGGTAACGGGTATCAGCCCGAATTTGGGCACAGACGAGGGTGGAACCCCTGTCTCAATCACGGGAACATCGTTCGCGTCGGGCGCCACTGTGATGTTCGGCAGCATCCCGGCGATCAACGTCATCGTAAACTCATCCACAAGCATTACAGCGACCGCGCCGGCAGGCAGCGGCTCAGTCAACGTCATCGTGTCCTCCTTGCAAGGCACCAGCGAGGCGAACAATTCAGATATCTATACCTATGAACCGCCTCCAACGTTTGCGACCATCAGTACCTCAGGCGGCCCGGTTGCAGGTGGAACATCGGTGACCATCACCGGAACAGGTTTTGTTAGTGGCATGACGGTCAGTTTCGGCGCAAATCTGGCCACCAATGTGGTCGTCGCGTCAAGCACCAGCCTCACGGCGACCTCGCCGGCGGCTTCATCCGCCTATGGTGGAATGGTCAATGTGCTGTTAACCACGGTGAATGGAACCAGCGCCGTGGTCAGCGCCGATCAATTTACCTACATTTCGCCAGTCGCGGTGACCGGCCTGAGCGTACAAACGGGCCCAACCTCCGGCGGAACGCAGGTAGTCATCACTGGAACAGACTTCACCGGAGCAACAGCAGTCAAGTTCGGCGGCAATCCGGCTTCCAGCTTTACAGTCAACTCCGCAACTCAGATTACGGCTACTTCGCCGGCAGGTGGCGGCACGGTAGACGTCACTGTATTTACTCCCCCTTACGCCAGCGCACCCGTTTACGCTGACGAGTTCTCCTACGCCGCCGCCGTGGCGGGTGGGACCTTTACGACCCTGCCGTCAACCGCAGTGGGATCGACCTCGTCCTCTCAGAACGTTCAGTTAACCTTAGCGTCGGCTACTCCTATCAGCAGCATCACCGTCCCCCCGGCGCAGAACGGCGTACAAGAGTTCATCGTCGGCACAGTCACTGGCTGCACGGTGGGTGGAGGCAGCAATCCATCGGGTACGGTCTGCACCGTGCCCATAACCTTCAGTCCGCAATATCCTGGCATCCGCACGGGTGCTTTAACCTTCACCAATAACGGCGAAGTGATCGGAACCGCGGGCCTGGCCGGCATCGGCCAGGGACCTGAGATAGCGGTCACTCCCGGATCATTAGCTATGGCAATCGGCGGCGGAGTCAATGCTGTAACCTCAACTCCGCAATCGGTCACGGCCGTGAACATCGGTGCCACCAGCAATTTCGCCGCCCTGGCAATGGACGGAGCGGGGAACCTGTATATCTCCGACA
Source organism: uncultured Acidobacteriaceae bacterium (assembly GCA_963839225.1). Lineage (GTDB taxonomy): Bacteria > Acidobacteriota > Terriglobia > Terriglobales > Acidobacteriaceae > Telmatobacter. The sequence goes on along the minus strand of CAWIVA010000031.1, from coordinate 47,841 downwards.
ACGCCCATTGCCTTGCATATAAAGTCACGGCGGCGACGAACCAGATCGCGGTCGTGGCGGGCAACTACACTGGCGCCCCAAACGCTGTCACACCGAGCACGACGCCTGAACCGGCGATTGGCTCCAACACATGTCCGAGCGCCATTGCGGTTGATGGAGCGGGCAATATTTACCTCGTGGATTCGAATATCACGGTCAACGTTCCAGGCAATGGCCTTTTCCCGGGCGTAGTCGAGGAAGTCTCGGCGGCTACCGGCGAGATCGCGGTGATTGCCGGCAACGTCAACTCAAGCCTCACGGCAACGACAACTCCGCAGCCCGCCCTCAATGTAGCGATCTGGGCCGCCAATAGCCTTGCTACAGACACAGCCGGGAATCTCTATATCTCTGACTTCTTTAACAACGTGGTTGATATGGTGAATCCCGCCGGGCAGATCGTCGTTGTGGCAGGCAGCGGCGGTAACGGTGGTGCACCCTTTACCACTCCGGTACCGGCTACCAGTGTGAGCCTGAATGGACCCACCGGCATGGTCGTGGATCAATTTGGGAACCTCTACATCACCGACCAAAATATCGATTTGATTGAGCAGGTAAATGCCGCCGGGAACATCTATACCGTTGCTGGCGTTCCTTGGGGCGGCGGTGCCGCTCCCTCCTCCATTCCACAACCGGCCCTCAGCGTTGGACTGAACGCTCCAGGAGGCCTGGCGGTTGATGGAGCCGGAAACCTCTATATTGGGGATATCTTCAACGAGGTGATCGAGCAGGTAAATCTTGCCGGACAGTTGGTGGTGGTAGCAGGGAGCGGCGGCATAGTTCCAAGCGCAACCCCTGAATCCGCTCTCAGCGCGGAGCTTGGCGCCATCCAAGGCGTGGAAGTGGACGGCGCTGGAAATATCTACATCGCCGACGGCCAGACGATCGGCAACGGCGGCAACATGATCGAAAAGGTAAGCTCAGCGGGGATGCCTTTGAGCTTCCCGGATACCAACGTGGGATTGAGCAGTGCGGCGCAGTCATACACTTTGACCAACATCGGCAACCAGTCGCTGGTGTTGAGCAGCGTGAGCGTGGCAGCAGATTATCCATTGCAGGCCGCAGGCTGCGCGGTAACCGCGAGTAGCGGACAGACTCTTGCATCCAGCAATAATTGCAGCCTGACGTATCTCTTCGATCCAAACAACGGAGGAGTTTTGGATGAAGCGGCCATCGTCACCGACAACAATTTGAACGTGGCGAACGCGCAACAGACACTCTGGCTTACCGGAACCGCCACCGGCGGAACCCTGGCCACGCCCACGGTCAATGTCACCCTGTCGCCCTCCAGCATCACGACGGCGGAGGCGATGACTGCCACAATTGGAGTCAGCGAGGGCCCCGGCACTCCGCTGGCTACCGGCTCAGTGACACTCAGCGGCGGCAACTTCACATCAGCGCCGGCCACGCTTGTCAATGGAACCGCACAGATCAACGTTCCTCTCGGATCGCTGGCGGTCGGGAATTACCCGCTGATGGTTAACTATTTGCCTGATGCCAACAGTTCGTCCACGTACCTTAACGCGACTGGCAGCGCCGCCGTCACGGTTGTACCGGCCAGTTTCACAATCAGCGGCTCGATGATCAACGTTGTCTCCGGCGCAACCACCGGAAACACCACGACGATCACTGTAACTCCGGCGGGCTGGTTTAGCGGCACAATCAACCTCACCTGCGCCATTGCTCCTGTGCCCGCCAACAATCCCGCGACGTGCAGCATTGACCCCGCTTCCATTACTCTCAACGGCACCACGGCAGTAACAACAACCCTGACCGCCAACACTACGGGGACCACTTCTTCACTTAACCCATCAAATAAGCCATTCTGGCCTTCGGCCGGCGAAGTTGCTCTCGCCCTGGTGATTCTCTTTGGCATCCCGGCGCGGCGGCGCAACTGGCGCACGATGCTGGGAATGGCATTGCTGCTTCTTGCTATCTGTAGCGTTGTTCCGGGATGTGGAGGAACATCAAGTAACAGTACACCTCCGGGACTCTACTCGATCACCGTAACCGGCACTTCCGCCGGAACCAGTTCGACAGGTTACATCACTCTAAAGGTTCAGTAGTACCTGCACTTGGTTATCGCGGCCGCTACCCGTTCGGGTGGCGGCTGCGATAAGTCGCACAGCACTCGATAGGTGTTTTTAGCAATCTCTATAACTCGTGGAACGTAACGGCGAACACGGCAATTCACAATAACCTGCGAGAGATTAATCATTGGTCTTGGCTTGAGGCGATCGAAAGCGCGCGTTCACACACGATGAATGATGACGCCCTGAACCACACGGTTGATGACACCGTCGGGGCTGGGGCTGTCAGGATTCAATCCGATGCTCAGGCTGAGATGATAACCGAGCAACTGCGGACCCAGGATTTCAAACGGGGTGCGCAGGGCATCGTCGGTATCAGGGGCGACGGCGGGAATCACTTCGTCGAATAAATCTTCAGCATCGGCAGGATTGGCGACGCCGACCAGGCGGCCGATTTTCTTTGCGCGAAGCTCGCGGAGAAGATCGGCTTCGTATAGGCGACGAGTTGGATCGCTGGACAGAATGCAGAGAACAAACGTATCGGATTTGACAAATGACATGGGACCGTGGCGAAGGCCGAGATAGGTTTCAGTGACCAGAGGGAATCGGCCGGCCGTCATCTCGAGGGATTTAAGTCCGGCTTCGCGCGCCCAGCCTAGCAAGGGCGAGGAAGATAGAACGACGATGCGGTCGTGGATGGCAGCGACGGCGCGCTTGCATGCCTGATCGATTTCGGGGAACAATGCGGCTGCCCGGTTGCTGAGCTCTTCCACTGTGGAAGCGACGGTATCCGGCTGGGCGAGAATCATTCCGCCGAGAACGAGGTTAGAAAACGAGCTTGTCATCACTAGACTTTTGTCGTTCGTGTGCGGATCGAGGGGAATAAGCCCGTCAAGATTTGAGCGGGACAAGGCGCTGTCTTTATTACAAACGATCGCCAACTGCAGAATTTCGGGACGAAGGGCGCGCACCCGCTCGACCACGGCGGCGCTTTCAGGGCTGTCGCCGGAACGGGCAAGGGAGACGACCGCATCCACATCGAGCAGATAACGCTCCGCATCGATGAGAAGATCGGTGGTGGGAACGGCGGTGGCGCGGGGCCACGCCGACGCGGCGGCACTGGCCGCGTAGGCGGAGGTTCCAGCACCGGTCAACAGGACGCGTGCATTCTTCAGCTTGGCCGGCAGTTGCAGGCGCTCCGATGCAGAACGAACGTTGCTGAGCGTAGTGGGCCAGAGAATCGGCTGGCGGGAGATTTCTTCGAATGTGTATTGGGGCGCGGTAGGCGCTTTATGTTCGATTGACATGCAAACTCCATCCGGGAATGGGTAACTTAATAGTAGCGGAGAACTACCTCCGCGAGCAAAATGTAGCTAAAGCTTGGTTAAGTATATAGTTGCGTTATACGACCCGTCAAGCCGTCTGCCGGGTGGATAACAAGCGCATTGAGTAACGCACGAATGAGTGAGGCGATAACTAAATCCTCACGGCGGAGTTATGGACTTATCCTGGCATAACTAGCGGCCCACTAATTGAAGTTGCCAATCAAACGGCTCCATGGCCCAGGATTGGATCGCATATGGTTCCAGGAGTAACTCGATCGGACGGGCTCCCGGAATAACTTTGAGGTCGGGAAGCGGGCGGAGGCGCGCATTCTCGTCTTCAGAGGGAGATTCAGCGTCCAGCATTCTGCGCTTTGCCAACAGAGTTTGCGTGAGGCCGCGGGCGTCCAGGCTCACTGTTATCGGCGTATTTGAGAAGTTCCAGAAGAGAAGATTGTAGGTCTTGTATGAGTTATCAAAAGAAAAAAATGCATGGACGGCATCATCGTTCGTATCGGCTTCTAATCGTTCCCCGGTTACTCTGGCTAATAACTCAAAGGTGAAATAGGACGGGCGCATAACATCCTGATAGTCGAAGAGGCCGGAGTATTGCGGCATTCTGTTCCACCAACTGGCGAAGAAGGCTGCACCGCCGGGGGAAAAGAAGGGAGCGACTTGATCGCGGTCCAAATGGTAGTCGCGGATGTGGTAGTAGCACGAGTATGTGAGGCCGGTCGCTTTCATACGCCAGGCGGTCTCTGCGATGAAGGCCGGCTGGATGCGAACGTCGGTGGGCGGAACGGTCAGCGCCATATTCCATTCATCGAGTATGGTTTCAGGATGCAGCAAGGGGTGCTGCGCGAGGAGGGCCTTTACTCCTTCGATTGTGCCTTGAATCTTGATTGGATCGCTATCGTAGATGTGCCATGAGACGAAGCTTAAGGGAACTTTTTCTTTTTCGCAGAAGGCGAGCAGTGCTGGAAGAATGGGGGATTTCCAATAGGCCAGAGCGGGGCCGCCTACATGTGCAGTTGAATCGGCACGCAGAATTGCCGAAACCGTGTGCCGGTAGTAACGCGCATAGTTTTCCGGGGTGAATCGATAGGGTGATCCCCCGGACTCGCCAATATCGCCTTCGTTGCCAACCTCCCAATAAAGGCCGGTGAGGCCCTTTTGCTTGTAATGACTCGTAAGTTGAAAGATCAGCTGCTCCCACTTTGCGTAGTCGGTGGGATCGACTACGTCCTGATCGACTTTCGGGTAGAGCAGTTTGGGCTTGAAGGAAATCGTCATCAGAGGCACTGCGCCAGCACGGACGATTTGATCGACGGACGGGTCGAGGGTGGCGAAGTGAGAGCGGCCGTTGGCGGGGAGAAGATCGAAGTACTCCTGCACAAAGAGGCGGATGATATGGGGATGGAGAGCGCGAACCTCGGCGATGCGGTTATCCCACATGGGGTCGGGCGACAGACCACCCTGACCGAGCGAGATGTGATCCATTTGCACGGGGCCAAGATCTTTAGCGAAATCGAGCGTAAGTGTTGCGGTGCGGGTTTGGGCGAAGGAGGCGGTGCTCAGCGCGAGTGTGAGAAGAATAATTTGGAATGGAATGACTTTCATCGTCAGGCTCCTTGAACGGCTGGAATTGCGCTGGGGCTCATGCAGGAGTTTTGTCCTTAAGTTTCGTGGTCTCCCTGGTCTGAAAATCCAGACCTGGGGCACCCACTCTTTTCAGAAGGGTCAGACCGGGGCCAACCACCTATTGCTTGTTACGATCGCACGGGAGATTTCCTTGCGTTTGATTTTACGCTGTTGGCGGGACTGAAGGCGCGTTGCCTCGTGGGGACGGTATACTGTTCCCGTTCTCTGCGGCGCTTGAATTTGAACTGCTGATGCCGGCGGGAACGATTGCCGCGATTTGGTTTCTACTGATTTTCGCGGCAGGAAGGCAGTTATCAGATGCGCAAAATTCTCTTTGTACTCAGTCTCTTGATCGGAGCTTCAACGATGCATGCCGCCACGCCTATAAATTGGAGGGCAAGGGTTCAAGAAAACCTGCCTTTGCTCGGCCATCGGAACTGGATTCTTGTCGTCGATTCGGCTTATCCGCTGCAGTCGTCACCGGGGGTGGAGACGATCGAGACAAATGCGGATCAACTGGAAGTGGTTCGGTATGTTCTGGACGCTATCAACGGATCGATTCATGTGCGGCCGCTGATCTATATGGATGCGGAGTTGCCGTTTGTGCCGGATGCGGATGCGCCTGGAGCTTCGGCTTACCGGACTGAGATAGGGGATCTTTTGCATGGGTACTCGATCGAGTCAATACCGCACGAAAAGGTGCTGGCGAGTATTGATGAGACCAGCAAGCTGTTTCATGTGCTGGTGCTGAAGACTAAGATGACGGTGCCTTATTCGTCAGTGTTTTTCCGGCTGGATTGCAAGTATTGGGGTGCGGATGCGGAGAAGCGGATGCGGGAGAAGATGAGTGCGGGGCATTGAGATTGGTACATTCCCACCCTGGCCACAAAAACAAAAACGTGGCGAGCGTGGGGACCCGAGCTCTCGTGCGATGGAGTACTTTTTCCCGGTTTCAGATCATTGAGTTTTGTGGTTTCCCACCTTCTCGCAAAGAAAGCGAAATGATGGGGCACCTGCAGTTGTCGGGATATTTAGACAGAGCGGGAGAAGCATTAGTGGTAATGGGCTATCAGGATCATTAGTAGCAAGATTGCTACGGGGATAAAGGCGAGGCCGCCGTAATAGAGAATTTTGCGGGAGAGTTGGGATTTGCGCTTTTGCCAGTCGCGCAATTCCGGTCGGTCTTCGATGCCTACCTGATCGATGTGGGCAAGATCCCAGGCGAATTCGTGCGCTTTGGAATAACGGTTTCTCGGGTCGCGTTCGAGCGCGCGATAGAGGATCTCCTGCATCTGTGGGGAGACGGACGGGTCGGCTACACGGGGCGGGAGGGGATGGTTCAAGAGGCGCTCGTTCATGGCGGCGAGTGGCGAGGGGCCGGTGAAAGGAAGTTTGCCGGTGAGCATTTCATAGAGGATTACGCCCATAGAATAAATGTCAGAGCGGCCGTCGCCGCGCTTGCCTTTGACCTGCTCGGGGGAGATATAGTCGGGGGTGCCGAGGGCGGCGGTGAATTTGGCGAAGGTGAGACGGCGGGCTGCGGTGTCGCCGGCGATTCCAAAGTCGATGAGCTTGATATTGTCATCAGCGTCGACCATGATATTTTCGGGCTTGAGGTCGCGGTGGACTACGCCATTCGAGTGGATGTATTCGAGAGCATCGAGAACGCCTATGGCGATGCGGATGGCGCAGTCCGGGGGGATTCTGCCCTCTTGTAGTATCTGGCGGAGGAGACGGCCTTCGCACCACTCCATGACAATATAGACGCGGGAGCGATCTTCTCCGCCGAAGACGCGCATCACTTTGGGGTGGTTGAGGCGCTCGCCGATGCCGGCCTCGCGCTGGAAGCGGTCGAAGAGGATGGGGTCGGATTCGAGATCGGGATGGGGGATTTTTAAGGCGACGGTGCGGTTGTCGCGCAGATCGGTGGCGCGATAGATGGTGGCCATTCCGCTGCGGGCTACAGGGGCCTCGATGCGGTAGGAATCGAGTTGGAAACCGGTTTCGAGGGCGTCGTGAAATCCCATTGGGCGAGCCTGCTCCACTCAGGCCTCTTCGTTTACTTTATCTAGAATTGGGGCGGGTGAGGTAAGGAATCTGTAACGAGAGTGAGAAAGTGAATAAGTGAATAAGTGAATAAGTGAATAAGTGAAGAGGTGAACAGCTTGTACCTAGCCAATTTACTCATTTCACTTCCTTACTGCTTCATTTGTTCACTTACGCTGAGGGTAATCGGTAGGGGCGGCCGCGGTACATGCCTACCTGCTCGACGGAGCGGACGCGGATGACCTGGGCGGTGGTGTTGTCATTGCCGTCGTTTTCGACGGCGCGGGTTACGAGTTCGCGGGCGAGTTCGTCGATATTTTTTTTCTGGGAGACGGTGGCGGCGATGGTTTCTTCGCTCATCTCGTCGTGCAGGCCGTCGGTGGACAGAACCAGAATGTCATTTGCTAGGAGGGTCAGGGCAGTGGTATCGGGGGAGACAAACATCTGCGGTCCGAGAGAGCGGATGAGCATGTGCCGGGATTCGGAGTCGGTCATTTCCCCGGCGGAAATGAGGCCCATTTTGCGTTGCTGGTTGACCCAGGTGTGGTCCTGAGTTATTTGCCGGGCTACTCCGCCGCGAACCAGGTAGCAGCGGGAGTCGCCTATGTGGGAGACGATGGCCTGATCGTGACGGAGAGCGCAGGCAACGAGGGTGGTGGCCGTTTGTTTCCCGCGGTATTTTTCATCGAGCGTGAGGTCGTGCACGGCGGCATTGGCTTGCTGAATGAGGCGCGGCAAAAGGCTAATGAGCATGGAGCCGGCCTGGGCTTTGGGAAATTCTTCGGTGATCAGGGAAACGGCAGTGGCCGAGGCGACTTCGCCCAGGTCCATGCCACCCACGCCGTCAGCGACGGCGAAGAGATAGCCGTGTGTGCGGGCCTGGTGGCGCGAGGCAGGAATGAAGGAACCCATCGCGTCTTCATTGTTGGTGCGAACTCTTCCGGGATCGCTTGCCTGGCCGAACTGTAGATCCAACATTGGCGCCGCAGCCTCATGCGTCTCCCGCTGGGAGGCGGGAAGATGCTCTTGCAGAGATTATGCAACAGTTGCGTTCCGGTTTGGAGAGTTCAGCGTGATTCGAGCAGGATGGCCTTGCCTTTGGCTTTTGAGGAACGAAGAAAGTAGATAGCTCCATAGATGCCCCAGACGGCGGAGATGCCGAGCGCCAGCAAAGGTTCCTTGAATGTGCCGAGGCCGAAGACAGGGCTGATGAGGTAGAAGGCCATGCAGGACCAGGTTGGCGAGCAGGCCGAAGCCGGGGATGATCAGGTGCATGACGGGATTGTAGTCAGGACGCTTGTGGAAGGCCACGATGCAGAGGAAGCAACTGAGGGCGTAAAGGATGAACGTGCCGAAGTTGGAGGTGAGGGTGACGGTGAGCAGGGAATTGGGGAGAGCCGCGAGTTGATCGTGGGTGGTGTAGCCGTAGCTGGAGAGGATGCCGTGGGGGAGCGAAGCGATGGTAGCGTCTGTGGGCGCGCCAGCGTCAGCGAAAACCAATGTGACGGCGACGACGCCGATGATGGCGGAGATGACGGCGAGGGTCCAGATGGCGCGCCGGGGGGTGAGGGATTTAGCGCTGAGCATGCCGAAGTGTTCCGGAGCTTCGTCGTCCTTTCCCATGGCGTAGGTGACGCGGGCGCCGGTGTTCATGCAGGCGAGGGTAGTACCGATGAGGGCGAGGAAGACGGTGACGGCTTCAGCGAGCATGAAGTATTTTCCGTGGCCGGGGCCGAGCAGCCAATCGCCGACGATGATCATCATGTCGCCAATGGGGGCGGCGGAGCTGACGGCGCTCTGCATGGTATAGCCGGAGTTGAGGAAGTAATTGGCAGCAAAATATTCGAAGAGATAACAGAGCACGCCCTGGATGAGGAGCGAGGCGATGACGGCGATGGGGATATGCCTGGTGGGATTTTTTGCCTCGCCTCCCATTGAGGTTACGGATTCGAAGCCGACCAGAATGAGGATGGCAACCGTGGCCTGAATAAAGATGAAACTGAATTTGTGGGGCGAGATGACGGAGGCGGCGTTGCGGTGGGTGAGGAAATTTCCGCTCGCGTCTTTATCGGGGTAGGTGACGACGTAGGGGACGGGTTTGCCGGACGCATCGAGCAGGGGCAGAGGCACACCGCTGGAATCGCGGACAGTGGAGCCGTCCTTGGGATCGGTTTTGAATTGGTAGGTGTAAGTTGAGAGCGATTGAGAATCGTATTGGAAGGCGGTGGGGCCGGTGGTTCCAGTGGGGTGGTTGAGACGATAGCCGAGGGCGAGGAAGCTGAAGAGGATGAGCGCGGAGATTTGAATGACATTGATGGAAAGGTTGACGGCGGTGGATGCTCCGATGCCCTTTTGGGCGATCCATGCAACGAAGAAGGAAAAGACGACGGCGACGAGCGCCATGAAGACAGGTCCGGGGTTGGAGCCGCTCATGATATTCGGATAGAGGAAGCCGACTACGTAGCCGACGAAGATGCCGGTGGTGGCGACCATGACGCCGGGATAGACCCAGTAGTAAAGGTGCGAGCCCCAGCCGACGATGAACTTGGCGATGCGGGCGTATTTGAAAGCTTTGTCTTTGGAGAGCAGGGCCTGTTCAGCGTAATAGTAGCTGGAGCCGGTGCCGGGATAGAGCTTGGAGATTTCGGCGTAGGCCACGGCGGTGGCCAGGCAGAGCAGGAGGGCGGCAACGATGCCCAGCCACATGGTGGGCGCGGTGCTGCCGGTTCCGGCCTGAATGATGAAGGTGAGCCACAGGAATGCACCGGGAGCGATGAGGGCCATTGCGTTGCTGGTGAGGCCGGTAAGGCCGAGGGTGGACCTCATCTGTGGTGCGTTTTGATCTGCCATTGAGCATTCTCCTGGAAATTGCGTCTCTTATGGCTGCTTGTGGTGGATCGTTATCGGAGGCGGTTGAACTCGCCCGTCTCCGTTTTATTCTGAAGGCCCCGGGGAAAGCCGCATGAGTTAGTTGAATGCTAGAAGGAGAGTAATAAAGATGGAATGAGGAAACGGAAAAGACGCGGAACCAGAGATGTAATTTCGCTTTAGTTTTGTGGTATCGCACCCTCGATCACCGCATGGACGTGGACCTGTCCATGGGAACCCGATGCCACAAAAACGACAACGCCCTGAGGGGTGGGGCATCAGCATCTTCCGCACAGAATGGCGTTAATGAACCTATTTGCCTACATCGGAGAAACGGGTTGCGCGCACTTTGGAGTGCGAGATTTCGCGGACGTCGAGCGCGCCACTTTTATCTTTGTCCAGACGGTCGAACTCGGCAGACATAAAGTCCATCCACTCCTTCTTGGATATCTTGCCATCCTTGTTGACGTCCATGAGGAGCAGCAAACGCTTGACGTCGTCTTCGGCCAGCACCAGCTTATCCGGCGGCCTTGGCAGAGTGTCTTTTTCTTGAGCCGCATTTACGGGCATGGACCAGGCGGCTGCGATTGCGGCGAGGGCCGATACGAGGTTTCTACGTGTCAACATCGTTTGACTCCTTTTGCAGACAGAGGGATTTTAGGTCAGCACCGAAGTTGAAGGCAACTCCGGTGCCGGGGAAGCGACGGATCGAGTTTGAGCAGGCGCGGCGCTGAGGTTTAGAAGCGGACCATGATGGCCATGGTGGCGACGGTTTGGTTGGTGCGCAGGTCGGGCCACCAGATTGCGGCGTTTCCTCCTACAGAGCTGTTACCGCTGGCGACGCAGTTTGCGATCGCCTGTGCGAGGCCGCTTGGATATGCCGATGAAGTGGCAATGTAACCGACGCCCGAGGGAGCGCCGTTGGCGCAGGCATATTGCGCCGGAGAGCCGTTATCGCCGCCGGGTGGCGTGATGCCGCCGTGACCGGTCCAGTAGGGAGTATCGGAGTAGCGATAGCCGGCCTCCCAACGGAAAGTGATGAACTGGCTAGGCATGTAGTCCAGTGTGATGGTGCCGTCGTGCATCTGGGCGCGGTCGCCGGGGTTCTCAGTGTAGTAGGGCGTGCCGGTAACGGCTGTAGCGGCGTTGATGGGCGGGAGCAGCGTGAGGTAGCGGCCGGGGTTGGACATCTGGCCTCCGCCCAGGGTGATGGCCCACTTATCCTTATCGAACCAAGTGCGGTCGTACATCATCCAGCCTTCGAAGGACTGCCTGGGTTTGCCGTTTGCGTTGTTGTGGCAGTTCACGCCGCCGTTATAGGTGTCGGTGGTGCCCATCTCAGGCGAAAGCCCATGGGGATCGATCGCGCCGTTCGAGGTGCCAAATGAGGCGGGGCCGCCGCCGTATTCGCAGCCGAGGTCGCCGGTTACGGTGAAGGCCATTTTGTCGAGGAACTTCTTGGGCTTGTCATAGTACTTGACCTCGACGCTGTCGTCGGTGTGGATGCGCGAGCGGGTGGCTCCGGTACCCCCGGTAAGCTGACTTTGCTGCTCGAGAGCATCGTCTTCGCCGAGGCCATAGTTGTTGGTTACGATGTCAAGCCACGGCTTGGGGCGCCACAGAACCTGTCCGCCAAGGCCGGGCTTGCCGTTGGGGCGGGCGTAGGTCTGCCAGCCGTTGATGAACCAGGGCTCGATCTTCAGCTTGGCGGTGGGGAACCACTGGAGCCTCATGCCGTTGAAGAACCAGGGAGTGTTTGAGGAGACGAAGGACGGCTGATAGGTCCAGTTGTCAAAGTTGTAATAGCTGAAGAGGCCGATGTAGGAGACGAAGATGCCTGCGTCGAGGTTGATGCCGTGTTGCACGTCCCAGTGGTAACCACCCCAGCCTTCGGCGATATACTTGTAAGCGCCGGAGAGATCCCAACTGCCGCGGACGACGCTGCCGTCGTTGCGCGTGGTGGTGACAGACCAAAGGCCGCCGCAGAGGCAGAGAAAGCGCCCGCGCACGTTGTCGATGCGAATGTCGCCGCCGATCGAGATCTGCTCAAGCTGCCACTCATCGGAGCGGAAGGTTTCGGTGGAACCGCCGAGAGTGTCGTCTTCGGGGTGGTTCATGTCGATGGTGTAGTTGGCGTCGGCGCGGAACTCGGGCGTGAAGTACTTGGTGGCCATGGGGCTGTCAACCTGGTGGCCGTTGTTGTTGAGCCAGGTCCAGTCGCCGGGGAAGGGCTCGCCCTTGGTGGTGGTTTGGGCGGGAATGTCGGGCGGCGGCGGAGCTGCGGCCGGCGGAGGAGCGGCGACGGCCTGGCCCGACGAGATGCCCGAGTTCAATTCCTTCAATGCGTCGGTGAGTTTTCCTGCGTCGGTGGCAGCGCCTGTCTCGCTGAGGCTGGATTCGCTGGCCTTCAGTTCGGCTTCAATCTGGGCAATGCGCTTCTGCATTGCGTCGACGTCTTTCGACAGCACGAGAAGCTCCTTGGTCAAGGCCAGGTGAAGGTCGGTGCTGGATTGGCCTACCGAGGTGTTTGAGGCAGGCTTGGCTGCGGGAGGGCTCGCGGATTCCGCGGGCGGATTCGCGGGCTGTTCGATTGCCGAGAAGGCGAGCGTTTCCACTGTGCTGCCGGCAAACCGCGAAGAACTCGATTGCGATGACGCTGCGCTTTGTGCACGACATGCAAATTGGGCAGCAAGGCAGCAGATTGCAGATCCTAAAATGATGGCCTTCTTAAAATTCTTTCTCATCACTGCGGGCTCCTTAGCGCTTGGTGGCTGGGAATTGAGAATGGTCTTCTTGTCCGACAGATGGCTATCCTTCGGCACCCTTCGTTCCCATTGTTAGGCCACGCGGCGTAAGGGATTCGCAAAGAATGTGCAGGGAAACATATAAAATGAAGGAAATAATCGAGTTAGTTAGGAAGAGGCGAGACGATTTTCCACTGGTGCGGAGATAGTTATCCACAGAGTGATGCAGGCTTGCGATCTATCCCGGCGTATATAACGATAGAAACATTGATGATCGTCTATCTAATCGGTAACTCCAGGAAGGCTCAAGTTATAAGGATGGTATAAATAAATGCGAGATACGAGAATGAATTACGGACTCCTGCCACGTTGCAGTTCGGTTAGCCAGGCTGCTCCATCGAGTGGTGAGGTGTTTTTTCCAGCAGCCTGGCAGTTGTGAGCGGCGGTTACTCGTCGTGAGCGAGGTTCAATCCGGAATACCATAGCCCCGGTACAGGGTTTTTCGGCGCCTTCATAGATCCGACGGTGACGATGCGGACGAATGCTTCAGCATATTGGCATCCGTACTCTCTGCCGCGAAATTTCGCGCACATCTCGTAATCGTCCCACAAACTCTTGCCCTCCAAAGTGTTGGCCATAATCGCTTCCCGGCTCAAATCGAAGACCGATTCGACGTCAACCCAGCGATTGGGCGCGAACTGCTGCGGCGTCTCCTCGCTGCCGGGCAAGGTTTCGCAGAAGTAAAAATCGAATTTCATTCCGCTTTGCAACCAGGCGTTGAAGGCGAGGTTGCCCGCGGCACGGTGGTCAGGATGAAACTGGAGGGGCCACAAGCCGATGACGACGTCAGGGTTTTCGGCGGCCAGGGTCTTGTCGAACTCGATGTACGTTTCGGGATCGACCCGCATCTTCTGGTTGTGCTGATCGAGGACTTTCAACCGCGCGCCGAAGAGCTTGGTTCCTCTCATCGCGTCTTCCGTCCGCAACGCCGCGAGTTTGTCGAGGGGCATGTGAAACGCGTCGGCTATAGCCTGCGAGTCTCCCGGCGTGAAAGAGAAACACAGGACATCATGTCCCTCACGCGAATAACGTGCGAGGGATCCGACACAAAATATCCAATCGTCGACGTGCGCGCCCACGAACACAACTTTCAGCTTGCGATTCTTCTCCGCACCCGGCAAAGTGTCGACCGGTTTGAGCGCCGCCGTTGAAGATTGCTGCCCGTGCACGCGAATCGCATGGGCAATAACACTGCCTGCAACGCAACTAAAAAATGTTCTTCTGGTGATCATTCATTCCTCCCTGCGGAACGCCGGGGAACCTAACTACTGTTCCGAGTCATTGGATCGTTAAACACATGATAACCGCACCTTAGCGGGTGGGGGAAAATCAACCCCAAAAGGCATTGGACGATGGGAGGGTTCAGGATTGCAACTCAACGTCGAGATTTGGGTAGGTTTCAATTGAGTTGTGCGGTATCCCACCCCAGTTCGCCCCATGGACAGGGTTGGTGCGGAGTTCGGGCCACGAAGTATGATTCAAGTAATTCAGCGCTTGAGCGAAAGCGTCTGGCTCTTCCTCCCATGTCCTTGAAATGGAAAGGCTGGTGGTTAGTTGGCGGAAAGCAACATTTCCTTACGTTCACTTTTCAGTGCCAAGCGCGTGCGGGGTTCATGGATGCGCGTGCTCTTGTTTACGCTGGAGTGCGCGCTGGGGATTGTGGCCGTGATTCTGGTGGCGGCTCTTGCCCATTGGTCGGGATGGCTGCTGCCGGTGGCGCTGCTGCTTTACCTGCTGATTGTGGTTCCTACCGCGCTGCTGTGCGGATTCTGGCAGGCGGCGATTGTTTCGCTGTCGGCGGTTGTGGCGCATGAGTTTCTTTACCACGCGGCAGCATCAGCTTAACCTGGCGGCCGATCCGGCCAACACGGTGACGCTGCTGGCATTTCTGCTGGTGGCGCTGACGGTGAGCCGGCTTTCAGCGCGCGTGACCGAGCACGCCCGGGAGGCCGAGTCCTGGGGCGGACAGATGCACGACCTGTATGAGTTCACGCGGCAGACGCTGCAGATGAATCTGCATGTCGAGCCGGGCCCGCAACTGGCCGAACTGGTGCATGAGATTTTCGCGCTGGAGGCGGTGGCTGTGTTCGATGCCGACCTGCATGATGTTTACCAGGCCGGGATCTGGAACGTGGACCCGCAGGAGATGGCGCAGAACGTCTACTACTTCGAGACTTCGGACGACGATCCGGAGACCGGGATTGGGCGGCGCGTGGTGCGGCTGGGAACGGTGCCGGTGGGCAGCCTGGTGGTGCGGGGCGAGACCAGCCCGCTGACCAACAACGCCATTGCGTCACTGATTGCGATTACCTTTGACCGCTACCGGGCCTTCGCCAACGAGAGCCGCATCGAGACAGAACGGCAGACCGAGCAGCTTCGCTCGACGGTGCTGGACAGCCTGGCGCACGCGTACAAGACGCCGCTGACGGCGATTCGCGCGGCCAGCACGGGGCTGGGCGAGATGGGCAACCTGAGCGAGGGACAGGCGGAGCTGGTGGCGCTGATCGACGAACAGGCCGGACTGCTGAGCGACCTGACCACGCGGCTGCTGACCACGGCGCGATTGGATGCGGGCGAGGTGACGATCAATGCCACGCCGGTGGGCGTGGGCTCGCTGATTGAAGAGGTGGTGGACAGCCTGAGGGACCGGTTGGCACCATGAAGGTGGCGATCGATCTGCAAGGACGATAACATGATTCTCTGCTGCGACCGGCAGCTGATGGTAATGCTGCTGACGCAGTACATTGACAATGCCTGCAAGTACTCGATCTTTGGAACTACGATTACGATCCGCGTGGCGCATGTGAACAAGGAGGCGATTTTTTCAGTGCACAGCTACGGGCCGGTGATTCCGATTGCCGACCGGGAACGCATCTTCGACCGTTATTATCGAGCTTCGAGCTTATTCGAACCGGGCCTCCGGCACGGGAATCGGACTTTCGGTGGCGAAACGGGTGGCGCTGATTCATGGCGGATATGTTTGGGTTACCAGCGACGAGATCGAGGGAACAACATTCTATGCGGCGATTCCCGCTCCGGTACCAAAGAGGTGCTCCTGATGGACCAGCCTGTGATTCGCATTCTTGTGGTCGACGACGAATCGGCCATCCGCCGAGCGCTTCGACCTCCGCTGGCTGAACTCGGCTTTCATATGGCCGAGGCGTCGCGTGGCGAAGAGGCGCTGCAACTGCTGCGCACCGGCGCTTACGACGCCGTGTTGCTGGACGTGAATATGCCCGGGATCGGCGGCATTGAAACGCTGCGCAGGATTAGAGCGATGGCGCCCAGGCTGCCGATCCTGATGCTGACGGTGCGCGACCGGGAAGAGGAAAAGGTGCTGGCGCTGGACCTGGGCGCGGACGACTATGTGACCAAGCCCTTCAGCACGCGGGAGCTGATTGCGCGCATTCGCGCGGCGATCCGGCGTGTGAGGGCGCCGTTTCGCGCCGAGGATGCGCCCATTGAGATCGGCGAAATTCGGCTGGAGCCGGCAAAACGGCGGGTGAAAAAGCGCGGCCAGCCGGTGCACCTGACGCGCAAGGAGTTCGATATTCTGCACTGCCTGATGAGCCGCGCGGGGCGGGTGGTGACCTATGCCAAGCTGCTGACGGCGGTGTGGGGCGCGGACTGCCGCGAAGAAGTGGAGTATCTGCGAACATTTGTGCGGCAACTGCGCAAGAAGATTGAAGACGACCCGTCGAATCCGCTGTACCTGCTGACGGATGTGTACGTGGGATACCGTTTTGCGGATGTGCAGATGTTTCGGGATAGCGCCGAGGCCGAGAAGGATGCGGCCGGACTCGGACCGACGGCGAACCGCGCATGATGCGAGAGCGTTTGAACGCCGGAGTGCTATGGCGATTACTCAAAAGTTGTAAAAAGCCAGCCTTGATGTGCAATTATTTGCGCAATCGATGATCTGCGATTCCGTAAACTACTGATTACAATAGAACTAATTTTGGCCCTTCAATTGCAATCATAATGGCGGGTCGCTGCTTCCCTAGGAAACGGGGAATGTGCCCTCCCGGTGTGAATTTCCTGAAGGCACGGAAATCCTGCCGGTGAGACAAACATTCGACCGCCTGGAAAGCACACGCAGTAAAAACATGAGAACGCATAAGAACGAAGAAAGGGTCAACCTATGAAGAAATTCAGTCTGCTAACGTTTCTTGCTGTAATCGCGGTCTGCCTTGTGTCTCTGCCCGCCTATGCGGACATGGCCACTCTGCATTTCACGGGTCCAGTGGGCCCCAACAACGGCTACCCCTACACCACCACAGTCACCGGTGGCCCCAATCCCGGCGTCCAGGGCATGATGTGCGTCACTGATTTCCAGTACATCAATTACGGCGAACAGTGGAATGCGGATGTCTATACGCCGGAAACTGCTCCTTTAGGGGGACCAGCAGGCGAACCAGTATCGGGTTCGGGAATAACCAGGGAAGACTTCATCGAAGCGGCGTGGCTCTTCGACTGGGCCGAAGCCGACCCCAGCAACACTGACTACCAGAGGCTGGCTTGGTACCTCTTCGATAACACGGGAGAGAACGCAAGCGCTGCCAGTCTGTTATCGGTGTACTTCCCAACCGCCCCAGTAGCCGGCCCTGGCAATGTGTTGGTGTATATATGGGATGGAAACACCGACACCATCAGCGGCCAATACGGGAACGATGACCCTCAGATTTTTTTGGGGTCAGCCCCAACCCCTGAGCCCAGCAGCCTTCTGCTGCTCGGCACCGGCCTGAGCCTGCTTGCATTCGGCCTTTTCCGCAGCAGGCTTCTAGCATAGGCTCGTTAGCAGCCCCTTCCCAGCGGCTTCGGTCTTCCGGGGCCGCTCAGTGGGAGGATGATTTACCGTCCGGCGCAGATTGAATGCGCCTGATGTCACGGGCTCTTTCTTCGTCGACTGGCTGCCTCTGCGGTTTCTTCAAGCCCAGGGGCAGCCAGTTCTGCGTTCAGGATACGGTGGAAGTGCCGGCAGGGCCGGCCGCTCCTATGGCCGCTAAAGCGTGCTATCTTTACCGCTGAGAGCGCGACCCTCGCAAAAGGGGCGCCAGTTTCGTCTACTCGTCGTAATGCAGCAGGCTGAAGACGTCGTAGCCGGTGAAGCGGTCACGGCCCCTGAGAAAGTCGAGCTCGACGGCAAAGGCGAGGCCCGCGATCTCTCCGCCTAATTGCTTGACCAGCTTGACTGTGGCTTCCATGGTGCCGCCGGTGGCCAGCAGGTCGTCGACCAGCACCACGCGCTGGCCGGGGGCGATGGCGTCCAGGTGAATCTCTAAAGTGTCGGATCCGTACTCCAGCTCATAGGTGACGCGGGCTACCGGAGCGGGGAGTTTGCGCGGCTTGCGCACCGGGACGAAACCTGCGTTCAGGCGGTAGGCAAGGGCAGGGCCGAAGATGAAGCCGCGGGCCTCAATTCCCAGGACCAGGTCAATCTTGCGAGCGATGTAGTGTGCGGCCAGTGCGTCAATCAGCTGCGCGAAACCGGCCTTATCCTTGAGCAATGTAGTGATGTCATAGAAGAGGATTCCCGGCTTGGGGAAATCTGGGACGGTGCGCACCAGCGCCTTCAAGGCTTCAACGTTGACGGGCTTGATCTCTTCGGGCATGGGACGGGTTCCTCGATTGGGATTTGGAATCTGATTGTGGACTTTCCTTCAGATTATAGGGCAGCAGGGAAAGGGGATCAGGGAACGGGGTCAATCTTGCTCTGCCTCCGCCTCTGCATCCTCATCATCTTGCTCTTTGAGGGAGGAGTCTGCGCAGGTATCGCGGTCGGCGCAGGTGGCGCAATCATTCGGGCTGCAGTAGCGCTCCGCCGGGGCGAGTTCCTCGCCGGTGTCGGAGTGGGTGATGGATTTGACGCCAAACATAGGGATGATGTCGTATTTGTGCTCGACATTTTGCGAGGCGATCTGGAGGGCATAGAGGAAAAGGCCGGCTCTGCGGATGTCGATGCGGCTGGAGCAGAGGGCGTCGAGGACCTGGGCGAGGGCGATCTGAATGGCGCTGCGGTCTTCAAGGACAGGAAGCCGGAAGTCGTCCATCACCCCGATGGGCGGCTGGGCGGTGAAGCGGTGAAGGCGGGTGTGGAAGTAGCAATACGGTTTGCCTCGCAGAGCCGGTGCTTCACAATTGGATCCGTTGGGCATGATATGGCGGCATTTGTGTATCATTTTCATTCCTTTCGTAAAGACAGGGGTTAGTGGTTAGGGATTAGGGGTTAGTAGAGGCCCGGTCCGTGTCTTCGTGCCCATACCCCCCCTACCTGTTTTTGCAAAATCCTCATTTTGATGAAGTTGTTTGCAGAATATAGACAGCAAAGGGGTTACGGGAGCTTGTCGGCGTTTTCCGGTTATGGGTGGTGTTATGAAATGATGGTGCGCCTTTGCGGGGATATATTATGCAAAACGCCGGGGCCAAAAAAGCGTTTGGAGGGTAGAAAGCTTGGGAAAACGTCTCCGGGCTCAAGCTCCACTCAAATTCCAACTTATTTCGGGGTCTGAAGACCCCTGCTCCTCCGGCGAGAACGATTCAGAGGTGGGAGACCGCTGCTCCTTCCGGCTAGAACGAGTTGTCTGGAGTTAACTTAAGTGTGAGCAGGCCCTGAGCAGGTCTCATGAAGGCTTAGCGGCAGGTTAGCGCGCCGCGCGGCGAGTTGGCAGGTTGGCCGGATTTGTGTGGTTGATGGCTTTATTTATTCACGACTCATTACTTTCTATTCCCTATTTCCTATTCCCCTTTTCCGCGTTGCCTGTCCTTTACCAGGCGCCATCGATTCTGAAGGAGCTTAGGTCGGCGGCTTCGGATTCGTCTAGATGATGCTCGACCAGCCGGTCTACGCGGGCGCCGCGGGGGCCTCGGCGGAGACTGGCTCTAAGCTCGGCGAGATCGGGTTCCTTGCCTGAGGCCAGCACCTCCACATCGCCCTCTTCGGTGTTGCGCACCCAGCCGCGCAGGTTCAGCTCGCTGGCCTCTCTGTTTACGAACCAGCGGAAACCTACGCCCTGCACCCGGCCTTGTATCAGAAAATGTAGAACCATTCGTATGGAGTTTTACAGATGCGGCGTTGGTGGAGCAACCGGGTTTAGATTGAGATCGATCAGGGAGGTGGGTTGAGGTTTGCGTATCCCACCCTAGCGACAAAAACGGGGCCGAGGGTGGGGCACCCGGACCGTCGCTCCTTCGCGCTACACTGGAGTTCACCATGGTCTTTGTCCTCGACAACTACGATTCGTTTACCTATAACCTTGTGCAATACCTTGGGGAGCTGGGGGCGGAGGTCGAGGTCTATCGCAATGACGAGCTTACGGTGGAGCAGGTGGAGGCGCTGAAGCCGGAGCGCATTCTGCTTTCGCCGGGGCCTTGCACTCCGGGCGAGGCGGGCATCCTGGTGCCGCTGATCCGGCATATGGCGGGGAAGGCTCCGATTCTTGGCGTCTGCCTGGGACACCAGGCTATCGGCGAGGCGTTTGGCGGCGAGGTGGTGCGCGCTCACAACCTGATGCACGGCAAAACAAGCCAGGTCGAGCACGACGGGAAGGGAATTTTTGCCGGATTGGATACTCCGCTTACCTGCACACGCTACCACTCGCTGATCGTCGCGGAGAAGTCGCTGCCGGCTGAGCTGCTGGTTACCGCTCGCACGACTGAGGTCAATGGAGCGGGCACGGGCGGCGGATCGGTGATTATGGGATTGCGCCACCGCAGCTTGCCGATTGAGGGCGTACAATTTCACCCCGAGAGCGTTCTGACTGAAGGTGGGCACCAGATGATTGGTAATTTTTTGAAAATGTGAACGCTATGTTAGATGGGGTACGACTCGAAGATGCGCCAAGCGAGACGGAGAGATATGTGCATGCTTCCCGCATTTGCTTCCGAGAGAAGGCATATTTCTGAAGAAACGTTCCCTCAGGGGCTAAAGCCCACAATTTCATTTGCTCGTCTTGCGGCGCAGCTAAAGCTGCGCCCTTTCAAAACATATGGATTGCTCGGTACGGATGGATTGCTAATTTCGAAGAGCTTCTCCGCGACCAGCGTAGCCCTGCTCTTCTTCGCGCTGGCGGCAATTCTGGTTGCCGGTTCCGCATTGTGTGCACAGGCTCCTGTGACGGCGCAGGCTCCGGTGGCGAATCAAGCCAGCGAAAATGAGTCCAGCCCGATTGCAATTGTGCCGCTGGACAGCAAGAACCCTGACAAGGCGGCCAAGGTTACGGGGGCGCTTGAGGTTACCCAAGGGAAGGCCATCATTGCCAGCAGCGGAACGATTACTTCCGGGGCCGAGACTACGCAGGTGATTCTGCCGCATCGAGGAGTGCTGCGGGTTTGTGCATCGACGAGCGTGAAGCTGGCGGCGGACTCGAGCGTTCCAGTGGGCGAGATTCCGGGATTGATGATTGCCATGGAGCATGGCGCCGTGGAGGCCAGCTATGCGACCGGGCAGAACTCCGACATTTTGCTCACGCCGGATTTCCGCATCCTGATCGGCGGACCGGGAGCGGCGGACGTGAAGATTCGTTTGGGAGAGCACGGCGACACTTGCGTGGACAATGCGGGAATCAACGCGCCGTACGTGCTGGTTTCAAGCGTTTTTGAGGGCGGAGCTTACCGCGTGCAGCCGGGACAGAGGGTGATGTTTGAGCATGGAAGTTTGCACGAGGTAGTGGACGATGAGAAAGAGCCGTGCGGATGCCCGCCTGCCGAGCCGAAGGGAAATGAGTTTCCGCTAGCGCAGAGCGAGGGGCTCGCTCCGCTGGCCAAGCCGGCTCCGAGCGCTGCGAATGCGGGCGGAACGCAGGCTGTGCCGGTTGAACCGCTGGTCTATAAGAGCCCGGAGCAAACGGCCGCGCCCGCTGCGGCTCCGGCTGCGGCGACACCGGATAATGCGGCTGCAAATCCGGCTGCAAAGACGACTCCGGCCAAGAAAAAGACTGGCTTCTTCGGCAGTATCGGAAAGTTCTTCAGGCACTTTTTTGGGGCGGAGTAAGTATTCCGCCGATCTGTCCAAAATAAATAATGCTGTGGAAAGGCTGACAAAATGAGTCCGACCGAATTCATTTTTAGTTTTATCCGCCGATTGAGTGCGGGATGGTATTTGCCTGTTGCGGTTCTGGCGGGGATATTTGCAGCGCAGGGAAATGCGGCTGTGACCGTTTCGCATTTGCGCTGCGAAAATCTACTTGACCCGCAGGGGATCGATGCGTCGAGGCCGCGATTGAGTTGGATTATCGAATCCGGCAGCCCCAATGAGAAGCAGACGGCTTATGAGGTTGTGGTGGACGGGGTGTGGGACTCGGGGCGCGTGGAGTCCGATCAATCGATACAAGTTGAATATGGCGGCAAAGAACTGGCTCCCGCCACCGGCTACACCTGGAAGGTGCGGGTATGGGATGCAGTGGGAAAAGCTTCAGAATGGAGCAAACCGGCCACGTTCAGCACCGGCCTGAAGGAGTGGCATGCAAAGTGGATCGGTCACGATGGAGATGGAAACTCGCTTTGGGAGGACAAGAAGCCGTTGCCTGCGCGTTACCTTCGCCGTGAGTTTGCAGTCACAAAGAAAGTTACGCGGGCGACGGCTTATGTTTGCGGACTTGGTTTTTTCGATCTCTATCTGAACGGGGCAAAGGTTTCGCAGGACGTGATGGACCCGGCATTATCGGAATATGACAAAGCCGCGTACGTTGTGACGTTCGACGTGACGGACAAGCTGAACGAGGGCGCCAACGCGCTGGGAGTGATTCTGGGGAATGGGCGTTTCTACGGGCCCAGGCTTCCGGAGGGGGTGGAATTCACCCGGTTTGGATATCCCAAGCTGCTGCTGCAGTTGGAAGTCGAATATGAGGACGGGACGAAAACTACCGTGGTCAGCGACGGAAGCTGGCGGCTGACGACGGATGGACCGATCCGCGCCAACAATGAATACGACGGCGAAGAGTATGACGCGCGGATGGAGATGCCGGGTTGGGATCGTGCGGGATTCGACGACAAAAAGTGGAGGCCGGTGGAGGTTGTGCATCCTCCGGGCGGCGCGCTCAAGGCGCAGATGATTGAACCGATGATGGTGACGCAAATCGTGCATCCGGTGAGCATCACCAGCCCCAAGCCGGGGACTTACATCGTCGACATGGGGCAGAGTTTCTATGGAACAGTGCGGTTGAAGGCGAGCGGACCGCGGGGAACGCAGGTTCGCATGACCAGCGCATACAGCTTGAACCCGGACGGGACGCTGAAGACCGCGGACAACCGTGAAGCGCTTTCTACCGATGTTTATACGTTCAAGGGAGAAGGCGTGGAGGCCTGGAATCCCATATTCAAAGGGCAGGGATACAGGCGGGTGCAGGTAACGGGATTTCCCGGCACGCCTACGGCTGACAACTTTGAGGGACTGGTGATCAATACGGCAGTTGAGCCGGTGGGCGAATTCGAGAGCTCGAACACGCTGGTGAATAAAATTCACAGCGCACTATGGTGGGGGACGAAGGTATTTCTGCGCTCGGCCCCGGTGGATCCCGACCGCGACGAGCGGATGCCGTGGACAGGCGACCCGGCGAAAGATGCGGAGAGCGAGGCCTACAACTTCAACGTTGAGCCTTTCTATGCAACATGGATGGACGACGAGGAGAGCACGCAAAGGGCAGACGGTTCGCTCCCCGATGTAACGATGTACTGGCTATTTGGCAACGGTGTGGAGTGGCCCAGTACATTCACGATCATTCCGGATTGGTTCATTGATTTCTATGGCGACAGCCGCCTGGCGGAGACACACTATGCCGCGATGAAGAAGTGGGTTCTGGCGATGAGGATGCACGAGGTGGAAGACGGCACGCTGGAAGCGACCAGTTACCGCGACTGGTGCGACACCTCCACGATGGGCGGGAAAGTTTCCGACAAAGGCTCCACGCCCGGGGAACTGGTTTCATCCGCCTATCAATATCACAACGAGCGGATCATGGAGCGGCTGGCGAAACGGTTTGGGCGCGCGGACGACGAGCGCACTTTCAGGGAATTGGCGGACAAACTGAAGATTGCGTACAACAAGAGATTTCTCGACCCGCAGACTCACACCTACCTGGGAAAAACGCAAACCGGGTACGTTCTGGCGCTGGCCTTCGGGCTGGCACCTGAGGACCAGCGCGACGCTATCATCGCCAATCTGGTGGACGATATTATGGTCAAGCATAACGGCCATTTATCGGTGGGGCTGATCGGCATGCAATGGCTGATGCAGACGCTTACCGATGCTGGACAGCCCGACGTTGCGTGGACCATTGCCACGCAAACCACGCGTCCGAGCTGGGGCTACATGCTCTCGAAAGGCTCCACCACCATTTGGGAACGGTGGGATTACGACACGCGCGATCCGGGCATGAACAGCGAGGCGCTGCTGATTCAGGCCGGAAATCTGGATGCTTGGTTTTATCAAACGCTGGCCGGCATTCGCCCCGCTGCGCCGGCTTTCAAAAAGATTCTCATCCAGCCGAATGTGGTTGGCGATCTGAGGTGGGTGAAGGCTCATTTCGATTCGCCTTACGGGCGGATTGCGAGCGAATGGAAGATCGAAGGGGACAAACTGACAATGGACGTGACGGTCCCGGCTAACACTACAGCAACCATCGTAGTGCCGGGGAAGAACGGCGGCACGCACGAGGTGGGTTCCGGGCATTACCAGTTCACTTCACTGGGACCGAAATGGAATTGATTTATTGGTCCATGCATAATTAATTCGCTTGCATCGTCCCTACGGGACTTCGTAATGAACTTGTGTAATCCATTTTCCCCACGCTAAAGCGCGGGGCTAACTAACTGTGCGCCTCCGGCGCGTTTGCAGTTCTCAACAAGGCCCACGTTTATGGCACGGTTTTGCGGACCCTGCTTATGCAGTCCTCAATGGCTCCGCGATAACGATCCATTCTCACCTAGAGATTTCTTTAAAGCTCTGCGCGCGCTCAATGGCGCGGATTACGGCCTGTGCCTTGTTGATGGACTCCTGGTGTTCGAGTTCGGGGACGGAGTCGGCGACGATGCCGGCTCCGGCCTGGACGTAGCCTTTGCCGCCGATGGCGAGCATGGAGCGGATGGCGATGCAGGAGTCGAGGTTGCCGGAGAAGTCGGCGTAGAGGACTGCGCCGCCATAGGTGCCGCGGCGGGCGGGCTCGAGCTCTTCGATGATCTCCATGGCGCGGACTTTGGGCGCGCCGGAGAGCGTGCCGGCGGGGAAGCAGGCGCGGAGGGCGTCGACGGCGGTGAGTTCCGGCTTGAGCCGGCCTTCGATGGTGCTGACGATGTGCATCACGTGGGAGTAGCGCTCGACGAACATGAGGCGGTCGACTTTGACGGAGCCGAATTCGCTTACGCGGCCGACGTCGTTGCGGCCCAGGTCGACCAGCATCACGTGCTCGGCGCGCTCCTTTTCGTCGTGAGCATCTCGTCGGCCAGCGCCTGGTCTTCCTTCTCGTTTGCGCCGCGGGGGCGGGTTCCGGCGATGGGGCGGTATTCGACTTTGCCCTTGTGGACGCGGACCAGCAGCTCCGGTGAAGAGCCCGCCAGTTCGAGGGTCTGCGCCTGAGCCGCGGGCTGTTTTTTCTTATTGGAGGAGCGGTTTGATTTATCGGCCGCCCTGCCCAGCGGGCCCTCGGGGGCGAAGCGGAGGAAGTACATATAGGGGCTGGGATTGACGGTGCGCAGGGCGCGATAGACCTGGAAGCTGTCGGCTTCCGGCTGGACGTCAAAGCGCTGCGAGAGGACGGCCTGGAAGATGTCGCCTGCGGCGATGTACTCCTTGGTGCGGTCGACGGCGGCGAGGAAGTCCTTTTTGGAGGTGCGGTGGTTCACCTTCAGCTTGCCCTTGCCGTTTGTGTGAAGGCAGATTGGGCAGGGGCTGAGCGAGGCGTTTTTCGAGTTTGTCGAGGCGCTCGATGGCTTTGTCATAGGCGTGACGGGTCGCGCGGCTTTGCCGCGGGTGACGTCAGCGGTGACTACCAGCCAAATCTCCTTGCGGACGTGGTCGAAGGCCAGCACTTCGTCGAAGAAGAGCAGGCAGGCATCGGGAACGCCCAGCTCGTCGGTGGCAAGTTTGGGCAAGCGCTCAATCTGGCGGACGGCGTCATAGGCGAAGAAGCCCACCGCTCCGGCGGTGAAAGGCGGCAGGCCGGGCAGACGGGCGGGCTTATGGCCGGCGAGCGCACGGCGCAGAACGGCAAAGATATCGTCCTCGATCTGGACTGATTTTTTTGCCTTCGGTGATGGTGATTTCGCGGCCTCGGGCTACGATGCGCTTGAAGGGGTCGAGGCCGATGAAGGTATAGCGGCCGACCTGCTCGCCGTTTTCGACCGACTCCAGCAGGAAGCACTCTCGCTCCGGCCAGGCGGCGCGAAGGAAGGCCGAGACCGGGGTTTCGAGGTCGGCGGTGAGGGTGCGGCAGACGGGGACGAGGGTGTGCTCTTTGGCAAGGGCCAGGAACTCTTTGCGGCTGGGCTGGACGGGTTGGCTGGAAGCTCTCACTTCAGACTAGTGTAATTGCCGCAACAGGGCCGATACTGGAAGAGTGAGACCGGGCTGGGAAGGTTGCCTGGAGAAGTTCCAGACGGCTTGACTCGAGCTCGCCGGTCAGCCTAGACTCACTTGGTTTGGGCTTGTGCCACGTGATCGGCATGCCCAACCGGCAGAAAAACTGGAATTGGAGAAATCAATGTCAACGGTACCCCCGGCAGTCACATTAGACCAGGAGATTAATCCCTGGGAGGCGCAGAGCGCCCGGTTTGAATTTGCGGCACGCAAGCTGAATCTCGACCCAGGCTTGTGGAAGGTGCTCAGCTCGCCCTTCCGCGAGATTATTGTGCATTTTCCCGTGGCCCTGGATAACGGGAATATTGAAATGTTCACCGGCTTCAGGGTGCAACACTCGATGGCCCGCGGGCCGGCCAAAGGCGGCATCCGGTACGCGCCGGATGTGACGCTGGACGAGGTGAGAGCGCTGGCCAGCTGGATGACCTGGAAGTGCGCGGTGGTCAATATTCCCTTTGGCGGCGCCAAGGGCGGGGTGATCTGCGATCCGAAGAATATGAGCCAGGGTGAACTGGAGCGGATGACGCGGCGGTATACCTCGGAGATCATCGACTTCATCGGGCCGGAGAAGGACGTTCCCGCGCCGGATGTGAATACCAACGAGCAGACCATGGCATGGATCATGGATACCTACTCGATGCACATGCGGCATACGGTGACCAGCGTGGTGACCGGCAAGCCGCTGAACATCGGCGGGTCGCGAGGGCGGGTTGAGGCTACCGGACGCGGCGTGCTGGTGGTGTGCGATGAGGCTCTGCGCTACCTGAACATGCCTGTGGACGGCTGCCGGGTGGTGATTCAGGGATTCGGCAACGTGGGCTCGAATGCGGCGCGGCTGATGATGGAGCGGGGCTACAAGATCGTGGGCGTTGCCGAACGGGAAGGCGGGCTCTCAAATCTCAAAGGAATCGATATTCACCAGTTGATCGAGTACAAGTACCGCAACGGCACCACGCTGGGCTTCAGCGGCGCCGAAGCAACGCCCAGCGAAGAGTTGCTGATTTCTGAGTGCGAAATTCTGATTCCGGCGGCTACGGAGAACGTGATCACCAGCCGCAATGCGGGCGATATCAAGGCGAAGATCGTGGTGGAAGGCGCCAACGGCCCGACAACCGCCGTGGCCGACGAGATCCTGGCGGATAAGCGCATCTTCATTGTGCCCGACATTCTGGCGAATGCCGGCGGCGTGACGGCGAGTTATTTTGAGTGGGTGCAGGACCGGCAGGGGTATTTCTGGAAGGAAGCGATCGTCAACGAGCAACTGGAAACCATCTTGCGCGACAGCTTTGACGATGTGGTGCGCTACGCCGAGGCGCACAACGTGAACAACCGCATTGCGGCGTATATGCTGGCCATCGATCGCGTGGCCTTCACCATCAAGCAGAGGGGCATCTACGCGTAGCCACCTGCGGGCACCTGCGCGCGCGGCAAACCACCTGCGGCGGGGCAACTGCTCGCTATTCGCTCGCAAACGATCCAGGCGGGATGGGCTTAGGGCCTGTCCCGCTTTTGTTTTTGTGAAGTGGAACTATTTCGTACGCGGCGCTGTCTCTGAGAACAGCAGGATTGTTTGTTCGGAGGAAAGCGAATGAAAGTTTTTATTCTCGCATTGTTTGTTACAGCATCTTTATTTGGACAAGCTCAGGTTGCCCGAATTGCATCCGCCTGCGGGCCTGAAAACGTCGCTTTCAAAGTGAAGCTGGATGAAAGAGACCACCGTCTGGCGCAGCCCGCCCAAGGGAAAGCACTGGTTTACTTTATCCATGATTCCGGTACTTCAGCGGTGATTGCCTATCCAACCACGAGAATGGGAGTGGACGGGACATGGGTGGGCGCCAATCACAGCAATTCTTATTTTTACGTTTCCGTGGAACCGGGAGAGCACCACGTCTGCGCCGATTTGCAGACCTCGCTTTATGAGGATCGCACGGAGCTGGCGCATTTCAGCGCGGAAGCAGGAAAGGTGTATTACTTCCGCACACGGTTGGTGACGTCTCGATCAGTGGAGTTGCTGGCGCTCGATTCGCTCGACAGCGACCAGGGCAATTATCTTATTTCTCTCTTCCCCCTGAGCGTGTCGACCGCAAAGAAAGGAGAGAAAGGGGGCAGGTATTCCGATCAAACAACAAAATATTAGCCAAAGAAGAATGCGCCCGGCCTATTTCTATTTTGCACTCAAAATGCGTGTGAAACTGCGGTAAAAGCGCCGGGTTATTTTCCGTCAATTTGCCCGACCGTTTCATCTCCAGAATCGCGGAGCTAGACATAACCACGGAGGAATGGTGGATTATGGATAGAGAGAAGAGAACCGCGAGTAAGGATTTAGGATTGAAAAGGGTGATTTGAATGAAATCGGTATTGATAGCTTTTGCTCTAGGGCTTGCGTCGGGAGGACTGGCGATATGCTCGGCTCAGACTCCCGGCGAGACGATGAAGGCAGCTCCCATCACGGTGTCTGAGGGGGAGATCACGCTTCCAACGTACGAGCAGGTTGGCAGGTATATGCAGCCGCCGTTGTTTGCGGGTTCGACTTTAACGGGTCTCTACCCATTCACGACGTTTAAGAGAGAGTTTAAAGAGGGTACTCCGTTCCCGGAAGAATACCATGCCATCTTCGTTGATAGCCAATACTTCAAGCTGACGTATATTCCCGAGTTAGGCGGGCGTTTTTTCTCGCTGTACGACAAGGTGCACCAACGGGAGACGTTTTACCGCAACGATGTTATCAAGCCGACTCAATTCAATCCGCGCTTCACGTGGCCACAATCTGGAATCGAGTTGACCGGGCCCTACGATGAGCACACGCTTACCTGGCATGGCGAGCCATATTGGTCGCATCTCGTCCTGAGGCACAAGGACGGGAGTGTTTCGGTTCTTCTTGGAGAGCTGGACCCCATTTATCAAATGGACGTGACTTTCACGGCGACCCTGTATCCCGACATTGACGCGCTCGAGATCAGCACCTTCTGCTACAACGGCAACGACGGCCAGAAGCCGCAGATGTTCTGGTCAAACGCAGCATTTTCTGTGACTCCCAAAACGCGCTTTCTTTATCCAATGACGAAAACGGTGGGCCATACGACAGGCGTGGTTTCGCCGTGGCCTATTTATAACGGTGTGGACCTGAGCTGGGCCCACAACAATATGAACATGCTCGGCGTCTTCGGGATCGATAGCTATGACAACTATGGAGGCTCTTACCAGTTCGATCACGACTACGGTGTGTTTCGCTATGCGGATCGCAGAGATGTGCAGGGAATGAAGATGTGGACGTTCGGCTTTGGGCCGGATTCCTCGGAGATGGAACATGGATACACCGATAAAGCCGGACCATACTGGGAGGGGCAAAGCGGGCGCATGGTTTGGGACGGCCATTATGAATGGGTGTATCCGCATCAGGTGGAGCATTGGCTTGAATGGTGGGTTCCAGTAGCGGGAATCAACGGGTTAACCACCATGAGCAGAGACGTGGCGTTGAACCTGAACGTGCGTGCCGACTCGGCCGGAGCAAGTTCTTCAGTAGATTTGGCGCTGTCTCCGGTGCGCCCGATTCGTAACGCGAAGCTGATGGTGAAGGCCAGGAGAGGCGAATTGCTGAGCACCACTTTAGATTTGATTCCTGGAACGCCGGTGAAGCGGACGATTGCAGGTATCCACGCGGAGAGCGGGGGCCTTGAAGACCTGGAAGTCGTTATCGCCGGCCCGGACGGGGAAGTACTGATGGATTATATTCGCCCCGATGGCGACCCGGGCGGTCACATCACGCCCTTTGCAAAGGGTTTGGAAGACGCGCCGATTCCACCCGACAAGATGACGGCAGAGCAATTGGTGCTGGCGGCTGAATTCAAGCAGAAGGATCTGAATGTAGCCGACGCCACAACATTGGCGAAGCTGGCGTTGCAGAGAGATCCGGGGTACTCTGCGGCACATCAGTTGTTGGGAATTCTGGAATTCAGCCAGGATCATTTTAAGCAGGCGGCGACGGAATTCCAGCAGGCTGTCGATCGCAACCCCTATGCCGATGCAAGCTGGTACTACCTGGCGACGAGCGAGATGAAGTTGGGCGAAAAAAAGCTGGCGGAAGACAAATTTTATTTTGTTTGGCCGGGCAGCAGTTATTACGGCCCGCGCGAATACCAGCTCGGCTTGCTGAACTACCGACGGCATGACGATGTATCGGCTGCGCAGCACCTGGCCGGAGCTATCAAGTCCAATGAGCAGGACCTCAACGCACATCTTTTGCTGGCGGTAATTAAGCGAGATCAGGGAGACAGAGATGCGGCGTTGCAGCAACTGGCAAAGGTGGAGGACATCGATCCAGCAGACCACCTGGTCCAGGCGGAGAGGTATTTTCTCACGGGAGATGAGGGAGCCAGGAATAAGCTTATCGAACTGATGGGGGCGCAAAGCGAGAGTGCCATCGAGGTTTCGATTTTCTACAGTTCTTTGGATCGTTGGAAGGAAGCGGCGGCAATTCTCAAAATGGTAGAACCGCCTCATAACCAAGACCCGTGGGGTACGCCGCCAATCTATTACTACACGTTGGCTTACGCCGTGAAGCAGGCCGGAGATATGCAGTCGGCAGCCGGCTATCGCAAGAAGGCGCAGGCCGCGGCCGGTACCGTGGAGCGGTTCCCTTATCGCGCGGAGAGTGAAGCGCCCCTCGACGATGCGGTGAAAGACAATCCGAATGACACAGTGGCGCGGTTCGATTTGGGTTGTTTGCTCTATTATCGCGGGCGCAAGGCTGAGGCGATCGCTCAGTGGGAAGCTGCCAATCAGGTGAATGCAGGGGAATTCGGAATTCGGCGGGCACTGGGATTGGCATACGAAGAAGAAGATCAGCTGGAGAAGGCCATTTCGCAACTGCAAAAGGCGGTCGAAATCGATCCAGATGATGCGGAAACTCTGGACGACCTGGCGAGAAGCTATGCGCGCGCGGGAAAATTCGATGCACAGTTGGCCCTGTTACAAACCGCTGTTGGACGGGCGCCGAACAACGATCACCTGGTGGAAGGTATTCTGGCTGCCGACCTGATCGAAGGTAAGTTCGATGCTGCCCAGGAGATTATCGATCATCACAAGTTTCTTCCCGTCCATCGCACTTATGAGTTGCGTGACGATTACCGCGAGCTGGAGTATGGCAGAGGTTCTGAGGCCTACAACAAAGGCAACTATGAACAGGCGCTGCAGCTATTCGAAGCGGCGCTAAAGCCGCCGTCCTCTCTGGGCACGGACGATTTCGACCTCCAGTCTGCCCCGAGGATCTATTACTATATCGGACGCACGTTAGACGCACTGGGACGGAAGCAGGAAGCCACACAGGCGTATCAGGAGAGCATTCGCGGCGCCGACCAGCTAGCCGGAGGCGGTGGCGATGACTGGAGCCCTGACAACTTTTTTATTGTTCTGTCGTTGGAACATCTGGGCCGGCATCTGGAAGCTGCCGATCTGGCGAAGCGGTTCCAGACAGTTGCCGAATCGCGGCAAGGCTCGAATGAACCTCTTCGTAATGCCAGGGCACATTATTTGCGCGGCTTAATCGCGAGTTACAACGGCGATCCCGCGAAGGGTCGCGAGCTGGTATCCAAAGCGGTGCAGATCGAACCGGACTACATTGCACCGCGGTTTGAATTGCGCGGCGATGCGATTGATCCCGCCGGTCACTAATCTGTTTTGGAGCTTTTGATACTCAGTCATCTGGCGTGCGCGGTAGTTTTGCGCACCACCAGACGCGGTTCAATAATTTCGTGCATTTTCCTTCTCGGCTGTCCGGTCTCGGCGGTGAGCAGATTGCACATCATTTCAGCGCCGATCCCGCCTTGTTTCTCCATGAACTGATTGACTGTGGTGAGGGGAGGATTAAAAAACGCCGCTCCCGGAATATCGTCAAATCCGATTACCGAACAATCCTCGGGCACGCGGAGTCCTGCATTGCTGAGCGCGCCGATGGCTGCGAATGCCGTCAAATCATCGAAGACAATCAACGCGCTGAATCGCTTTCTCTTGCGGAGCAGCAGCTTTGTGAGTTGGTATCCCTCTTCATAGGTGGAATTGCGGCCCTCAATCTCAGCCAATAGCGATTGATCGATGGGAATGCCCCTGGCGGCAGCGCATTTCTGAATTCCATCCCAGCGTGGCAAGCTGTCGCTCATTGTTTTCGGACCTTTGATTACAGCGATTCTGCGATGGCCTAAAGCACAGAGGTGTTCGACGGCCGCCCACATCCCGGCCCGGTTATCCACCACTACCGATGCATAACGCTTGTTTAAAGACTTGCTGCCAATGATGACCGCGGGAATGTTGAAGCCCTGGATGACTCTCGAAAGTTCGGTCCCGAGGCGCCGTGGATTGGCAATTGCGATCAGTCCTTCCACGCGGCGCTCCATCAACATCTGTGCGCATTGGCGAAGGCGTTGCGGAGTGTTTTGCAAGTCAGCCAGCACCGACATATATCCGGCGTTGCCTAGAGAGTTTTCGATGCCGCGAAAAATCGAGGTGCAATACGGATCAGTCACATCGAACATCAGCAGGCCCACGCTGCGTGTTCGCTTGCTGCGAAGGGCGCGGGCCTGAAAGTTGGGGAAATAGCCCAGTTTTCTCGCGGCCTCTTCCACCAGGCGCTGCGTGGCAGGGGGGATCCGGTGCTCTGCCTTGTTGAGAACCAGGGAAACGGTGGCAACCGAAAATCCGGTTTTCCTGGCGACGTCGCGAATCGTTACCACGTTCTCTTGCCCCCATTCCCACGAATGCGTGGTGAAAACTGCTTGACAAACGATCAACATGGGGAGTATATCACTAAAATGGTGAAACGTTTAACCCCTTAACCAGCCCCGCTTACGAGTTTAAGAATGTGGAATCAATGATCCTAATAACCCCTTTAGGAGGAGGCAAATGATCAGCAGCAAGTTTCACTTTCAGGCATTTCGCACGAGACCTGGCACTGGGCGAAATATCCGGTGCTCATCGCTGACAGTAGCCGCATTGTGGCTAGGAATGATTCTGGCGCTTGTTCCGGTAACTTTCGCACAGGGAACCGGCGCTATCTCCGGGCATGTCCGCGACATCGCCGGCGCGTCCGTAAAAGGAGCATCCGTTACCGCGGAGATGAGCGAACAGCATCTAAAACGCATCGGATCGACGGACGAGGACGGCTTCTACAATTTAATCAATCTGCCCCCGGGGCATTACATCGTCACCATCGGGGCTCCGGGATTTGAAACGGAGTCGCTTACCGATGTTGAATTGACGGTCGCACAAAATCTGCGTCTCGATGCGCAACTGAAGGTGGGCCAGGTGCAAACTCAGGTGAGTGTCGTAAGCGCGGGGACGATCGTGGATACAACATCGAACGCATTGTCCACCCTGATTGACGATGCCCGCGTGGTCGATCTGCCTTTGAACGGCCGCAACGTGATGAACCTGGCTGAACTTGTGCCAGGAGTCACAAATGTCTCAGCGCCGGAGATGTTGTCAGATTCGCGTCAAGGACCTGAAATGAGCGTGAATGGCAGCCTGCCCAATGCAACGGTCTATACCTTCGATGGCGCATATTTTGAGAATCCATCTCGCAATACAGGCATGAACTTCCCGCCCCCGGATGCAGTTGGCCAGTTCCGCATGCTCACCACCAATTTTGAGGCGGAATACGGTCATAGCTCAGGCGCGCAAGTTGAAGTTGTCTCCAGGGCAGGCACCAACAAGTTTCATGGAGCAGCATGGGAGTTCTGGCGCAACAGCGACATGAATGCAAAAGACTACTTCGCCCCGAGCGCAACGTTTGAAAATCAGAACCAATTCGGCGGGGCAATCGGCGGTCCCATCGTCAAGGACAAGCTGTTCTTTTTCGGTTCCTATCAGGGATTAACGAATCACTATGCTGTGGTGCCTCCTGAGGCTTTTGTTCCCGGTACGGCGGAAAGGAGCGGAAACTTTACGGCGGACCCTATTACGCTTGTAGACCCTATTAACCCGCTCACGAATACTCCTTACACCGATCCAACAACCAACGCCCCATGCGTAGTGGCCAACGTTATCGCCCCCAACTGCATCAGTCCGGTGGCCGTCAACTTTCTGAAATTTGTTCCTTTGCCGCCGATGCCGACCGACACAACCGGACCTCTGGTTACTCCTGCCCCAAATCCGTTTTCAGTGAACACCTATAACGTCCGCATGGACTGGAATCAGAGTGCGAAAAACCTGCTCTTCGGCCACTATTTCCAGGAGAACACAAAGGATACCTCCCCCTTATCCGGTTATAACAACCCAAACATTGCTGGATATGTAGGCACCGCGGTCCAGATAGGGGTATACGACGGCGTCGTCAACGACATCTACACATTCACGCCGAAGATCATCAATCGAGCGACCTTTAACGTTTTGAATAGCACCACCTACGAGAACAACACGAATACGTACTCCACCGCATCCTGGGGCATCACCGGTGTGCCGCAATATGTCGCCACGGGTTCTATCAATTTGTCTGTTGGAATCGGCGGAAGCGATTTCGATCTGGGGTCCGGAGTCCCGGTCACTTTCAATGGGTTCAATTACCAGATATCCGACGATCTGTCGTGGATCAAGGGAAAGCATAGCCTCAAATTCGGTTACGAGCTGCTAAAGCTTCACTTTCTCCAACAATATATCGGTTATACCAGCGCTAATTTCGATGGATCACGCACCGGTGATGCGATGGCCGACTTCATGTTGGGCGCCCTTGGCAGCTCATCGGGATTCACCGGCAACTTCGGACTTATTACCAACGATGACTACACAGCCTATAACTCGTTCTACGCTCAAGACGATTTCAGAGTCGTGCCGCGCCTGATCATCAACTACGGGCTGCGCTATGAACCGTTTCTTCAATGGAAGGACGGGAATGGAGAGCTGAATACTATCATTCCGAACAGGCAATCGACGGTAGATCCAACCGCGCCTCCGGGCGTCCTGTTTATTGGTGATAAAGGCATTTACAAAGGTATCGCGCCTCCGAATCTAGAGCAACCTGGCGCCACGGGTGGGTTTTGCATGGGATGTATTCGGAGATGGAAAAACCAGCGTTCGCGGCGGCTTTGGATATTTTACAACTCCATCAATGCCAACGAGCTTGCGATATCAAACGCGCCTTACGAAGGGTCATTCACAAATGACGACGGCAACATATCCAATCCTTTCGGGACGACGGGAACTACCGCTCCGCCTACGACTGTGACCGGCAAGTTCGGGTGCACGCCGATTGCAACATTTCCGTATTACAGTTGCGCACTTTTCCCGCTGCCGCTCGACGGAGAGCTAGCCATCAGCACAAAATTCCGGCTGCCGTATTACGAGGAATACGACCTTTCGATTCAGAGACAAATTACGCGTAACATCATGATAGAAGTTGCTTATGTGGGAAATCACGGCTACAAGATTCATGGGCGCGTCCCCTTCAATCCAGCCCAGTATGAGACCGACCCAATTACGGGCCAACCGCCTTCTCCAAGCAACGACGACGATCGCGTGATCTATGAGCCGGGCATCATCGACCCGACCAATACGATCATGAAAAACTTCGCTCACAGCGACTACAACTCTTTGCAAATCCAGGTAACCAAACGCTTGAGTCACGGCTTAACTGTTCTTGGCAACTATACCCGGGCAAAGTCGCTGGACATGAATTCCACCAATAACAATAACGCCAACATTCCCGATCCGTACAACCTGGGACGAGGCTTCGGCCCCTCCGATTTCGATCGGAGAGACTCCTTGTCGGCTTCGTGGGTGTACATTCTTCCCATCCATTTACAAAACAAGCTGGCGAATAATCTCGTCGGCGGCTGGACAATTTCAGCCATTCACACCCTGGAGACCGGACTTCCCATCAGCTTTTTCGCCGGCCAGGACGTGGCTCTGGATGGAACGGGGGAAGAGCAATTTGCTCAGCTAACCGGGCAGCCCATCGCAATAAGCCATCCCAACCGGGCAGCCGAGGTGAATGAGTTTTTTAACGTAAACGCTTTCACCCTTGCGGCGCCGGGACAATATGGAAATGCCGGCAGAGGAATACTCTACGGCCCTGCCTATGCCGATACGGACGCGTCGGTACTGAAGGACTTTACGCTGCATATGCCCTTCAAGCTTCAGTTCAGGGCGGACGCATTTAACGTTTTCAACCAGGTGAACTTTGCCATTCCGAACTCTACCCTTGGCGGCGGATTCGGTCAGCTTGTAGCCACTCAGCCAGGACCCGCTGGAAATGAGGGAGGAGACGGCCGGCAACTTCAGCTCGCGTTGAAGCTCCTCTGGTAGAGGTTCTCAACGGAATAGGGCCACTTTCATTCATTCGCCGTGGGGTGAAGAGCGGCCGAATTACTTGCGGAATCACACACCATGGCTCATCTCCCGCGGCTGGGAACGATGAGTCATGGTGTTCTTTTCTTGCGCGCAGGAGGAGAAATCTCTCAGGCGAACCGGTCCAGATTGAATCCGAGCTGGTATGTTTCGCCGTGTGCGAGCAGGTCCTCCCATGTCACTTCGCGCTGCCGGTATGCGGCCATGCGGCCTAACATGCAACTGAGAGCGCTTTCGGCGCCGGAAGCAATCTGGTTGTGCCTGGGACCGGATGTGATGCTATCGATGAAGGCGCGTTCCTTGTCGCGATCGGCAAAAGTCAAATTATCCTGATCCGGTTCCTGATCGGCGCCGGATGGATCCTGCCACTCCCAGGGATGCGCTCCCTTAATCTCAATAGGGCCGGTGTAACCAACAAAAGCATAACCGTCAGAGCCATAGAAACGGAGACTTGGATCGGGTGCATCGTATTTGCCAAATTGGGTGGAAGAGAAGGCAAGGTGAACGCCGCCGGGATAGGTAAAGTCCACCTGGAAATTGTCCCAGCAGTCACCGGCGTGAGTCAGGATGGAACGCCCGCCAGTCGCGGTCGCCTTCACCGGATGAGCGCCAAGAATCCAGTTGCAGAGATCGACGATGTGGACATTTTGCTCGACCAGGATGTCGCCGGAGAGCGCACGATCCCAGTGCCAGTTTCGCAGTCGATACTCCACGGCCGAGGCGCCCATGGGCGCCTTTTCAGGGAGAGCCGACGTACAGAAGCAGCCAACCACGCTGGCGATCTTGCCCAGCGCCCCGGCCTGAATTTTTTTTGCAACGGCGGCGATCGGCGGTCCGCTACGGCATTGGAATCCGATGTCAACGCTTTGATTGGGCGTCACGCGTTTGGCAATCTCCATCGACTGATGAGCCTGGCGGATGTCGATTGCCAGCGGCTTCTCACAGTAGACGTGCTTTCCCGACGCGACCGCTGCTTCCAAATGCTGCACATGGAAGAAGGGCGGCGTGGAAATCTGAATCAGGTCAATCTGCGGCGATGCAGCTATTTGCGTGAAGGCCTGGGGCCCAAGAAAGAGAAGCTTGCTGTCGATGGGCCGGTGGCCCAGGCTGGCGTTGAGTTTATCAAAGTGGCTCCGCGCGGCTGCCAACTGATCGGGGAAGAGATCAGCGAGCGCCACAACCTGGGCAGATGTGTTTTGTGAAAATGATTCAGCCACATAAGTGCCCCTTCCTCCGCAACCAAGCAGGCCGAGCCGCACGGCGGAGTTAGCCTGGTAGCCGAATGTAGTTTCCGGCTTGAGCAGAAGTAAAGCAGATGCGGCTACCGTACCGGTCTGAAAAAATTGTCTGCGATTCATTCGTCCTCCTTTCTTGAGAATAGTTGAATGTTGATCGATAGGATGCCTGGGTCAAGCGAAAAATTGCATCTGCCCTAAATATGAGGCCTACGATTTTTCAATTCAAAGCCTTTTGGGCGTTAAATCAGCCGCGCTAAAGGCGCCAGTTCAACTTGCAAGGTGTGTCAAAACACCTCCCGCAGATATTTTTCTGTTCCTTTAAGATGTCTATGTGCTCTTTGAATGGCCGGGAAGATATCGAATCCAAATACCTTTTGGAGATGATCATGTATAAAGCTTTATCCGCAAGAGAATTCCTGGGTCGCCGGTCTGGACTGGCAGCGCGCTGTCTAATCGCGCTAATTGTTATCAGCCTGACAGTTCCATTCGCGTGCGCTCAGAACCCGTCCGTCAGAATCCGCGAAAACCTGAACGCGGGTTGGCAATTTGAGCGGCAGGTTCACGGCAGTGGAGCTTTGGGATCGTTTGATCGCGACAACATGGACGGAGCAAAGATAGAGCCCCGGTTTGCCGGAGCGCCCATGCCGGAGTACGACGACTCCACATGGGATACCATCGATCTGCCGCATACCTGGAATGCATATGACGTTAGTGACGAAGAGCCCGGCTACTGGCGGGGTATCGGTTGGTATAGGAAGCACTTTTTCATCGACAAGAAATTCGCGAGTAAGAGGATCGTTCTTGAATTCGAAGGAGTTAATCAAAGAGCCGACGTCTGGCTAAATGGAAAATTGCTGGGCACACATAAAGGCGGCTACACCGGTTTTTCCTTCGAAATCTCTCCTCGCTTCGGCGAGGACAATGTCCTCACGGTGGAAGTGAACAATCTGTTCGACAGCACCGTGCCGCCAACCGTAAAGACCGACTACAGTTTCTACGGCGGCATTTACAGGTCTGTCGCGCTAATTATTACCGATCCTACCTATGTATCTGAGATGTACTGGACAACGCCAGCGGTAAGTGAGACCGAGGCTGATGTGGAGCTTCACAGCCGAGTCACCAACCAGAGTTCCCGTATTATAAGCCTGAACCTGAATCAACAGATATTCGACCCGGATAACAAGTTGGCCGCATCAGTGGACACATCTATCTCTCTGGGCGCCGGCGAGACGAAGGTTATTACTCAAAGGTGCAGCTCACTCAAGGAACCCAAGCTCTGGTCGCCGGCAACGCCAAATCTCTACCGGATACGCACATTGCTCACTGAAGGGCAGCGAAGAGTCGATGACCTGGAGACTCCGCTGGGTCTCCGGTGGTACAAGTTCGACCCGCAGCGCGGCCTTATTCTCAACGGCAAGCGAATTCAAGTGCAAGGAACTAACTGGCATCAGTCCTATCCCGGCATGGGCAATGCGATGCCGAAATCCCGGCAGATCAAGGATATTGAAGCCATGCACGATATGGGAGTCAACTTCTGGCGAACGTCTCACTATCCGCACGATATCTCCACAATGGAGGCGTCCGATCGACTCGGTTTGATGGTGTGGGAAGAACTACCGATCAACAAAGAGATTGGAGACGTGGACGCCTACACACAGAATGTTTTAAATATGGCCCGGGAGATGATTCAGCGAGACCGCAACCATCCTTCGGTGTTTGTATGGGGGATTGCGGGAGAAGTCAATGCGCCCCTTTCAATCGCCAAGAAGGTCATAAAAACGGTGGCTGATGACTATCGCGCGATGGATCCCACAAGGCCCGTCGGCATGCATTCTCCGCGTGGCGAAGAGATTGAAGAGCTCGTCGATATTGTCGGAGGAGGCTCGGATGCAGAGCACCTGCAACATCCGAACCGGTCCTATATCGATGCAGAGTACAGCGCTGCGCTTATCGGGCGCGGCATTTACG
The DNA here is from genome assembly GCA_963839225.1 of uncultured Acidobacteriaceae bacterium. Lineage (GTDB taxonomy): Bacteria > Acidobacteriota > Terriglobia > Terriglobales > Acidobacteriaceae > Telmatobacter. Next base: position 7,989 of record CAWIVA010000031.1, on the reverse strand, counting down.
GGTCGGGTCCGGAGAGCGAAGAACGCGGACTCGAAAGCCACGAAAAATACCTGGGCGAATTGAATCGACGACCATGGAAGGCGGGCGGCTGCATCTGGGACCAGGTCGACAACGATGGAGAAACCTATGACCCCGTTATCCCCCACATTGTTTCCTTTGGGATGGAGGATATTTGGCGGATTCCTAAAGAGGTGTACTACTTCTATCAGAGCCAATGGACCGAGAAGCCGATGGTGCATATCGTGGGCCACTGGACCTGGCCCGGCCAGGAAGGAAAGATGCGTGAGGTGAAAGTTTATAGCAACGTTGAAAATGTTGAGTTAGTCCTGAATGGAAAATCGCTTGGCGCCGGAATGAGGAGAGATGATACGGGCTTGCGTCACGCCCCCTTCACGTGGCAGGTTCCGTACGAGCCGGGTATCTTGCGTGCGATAGCAAAAATTGGGTCTCAGGAGATTGACGATGAGCGGCAAACGGCAGGGCCTGCTTACAAGATTGTTCTAACTGCGGATACACACCATCTTGTCCCGGGCGATTTGGACAGCCTTGCTTACCTGACTGCTTCAGTGACGGATGAGAACGGCGTGATAGTACCAGGCGACCACTCAGCAATTACCTTCACCTCCTACGGCCCTGGTCAACTTCTGAAACAGACGTGGCTTGGTCACGGTACCGGCTACACCTGGAATGCCGTCGACGGCCGAACACGCGCGGCGTTCCGTGCCACTTCGCGCTCCGGCGAGGCGGTGATTTCTGCGTACCACCTGGTCTCAGGACAGGGCAAATGACTATAAGCGTAACCGCGCCGGGAAAACCAGACGAAATGGACTACCAGGAGAAGTTTGTCAAAGATGAACTGAACTGATGCGATACAGGACGACAGGCTCATTCTCAGGCTGGGCCAGTGCTTCGACAGCCCGCCCCGCGACCACAATTATGGGGGACCGCGAAATTCGCAGACCCCTTTTGTTGAGATTCGGGAGCCTGACTGTCGCCATTTATAATCGGCTTTCCCGCGATGAGGAAACTCTGGCGAGCGCCGAGCAAACGCGCTTATAGTTGGTGTAGCGATCTCAATTGCAGGCCTGATGGGATTATATGAGTTCAACAGAATCTCAGCAATTCGAAATCGAATCAGAGGGTAAGAAGGTAATTCATTGATTTCAAAGGATTTACATTGAATTTGCCGAATTCCATTACGATGAGCCGGATCATCATGATCCCGCTTCTGCTTTGGATCTTGTCGCCGCACTTTCCGTGGAAGGGATCGAACGGCGAGCAGGAGATTGCGGCTTCAGTGCTGTTTGTTCTGGCCTCGATTACCGACGGGCTGGACGGATACCTGGCGCGCAGGCGGAAGCAGATCACCACGATGGGCATGCTGCTGGACCCGATTGCAGATAAGGTGATGGTGACCGCGGCGCTGATTGCCCTGGTGGCTTATACGCCGCAGGTGGTCAAGGTCTGGATTGTGGTGGTCATCATCGGGCGCGAGTTTCTGATCTCAGGGCTGCGCTCCATCGCTTCTTCGGAGGGCTTCACCATCGAGGCCAGCGACCTGGGCAAGCTGAAGACGGTGATTCAGATTATCACAGTGGTTTCGGCGATCCTGGCCCATCGCTGGGATCAGTGGCAGATCGGCGTGCTGATTATTCCGGTGAAGTGGATTGCCATTGCGGCGATTTATTTTACGGTGCTGGTTTCAGTGGTCTCCGCGGTGGATTATTTTGTGGGGTTCTGGAAGAAGATCGATCACGCTTCGAAGGACCGGCGGAAGTCGTTTGTGCTTTCGCGGCGGAAGAGCGCGGGGGCGCCGTAGGGCGTTTTAAAAATTAATTGGGAAATGGACGGTTGAGATTATTCCGGGGCTAAAGCCCACGTTGAATTTGATTGTGCAATGCGGGGGTTGAAACCCCCGCCTCCCTCCGTATTTTCCTCAAGCGCTAACTCGCCGAATGCCGTCGTTACAGGACTGCGGCTTCCTGGCCAATCAGTTCCCCACGCTAAAGCGCGGAGCTAACGACCATTGCGCCTACGGCGCAGAGTGAAGTTGAGCCCCGATGCGAAGCTCATTTCTATTGTGCCTCAGAGCATTTTCGCAAATTGTGCAGAATGGAATTTTGCCGGTTTCCCACCCATTCCGCAGAAAAACGCGGAATGGATGGGGCACGGAAATCCAGAGTAAAAGCAAAAACGCTCTAGTTTCTGCTGCGCATTTTTGAGAGCAGGCGAAGGATCTCAAGGTAGAGCCAGACCAGGGTTACGATGATGCCGAAGGCGCCGTACCACTCCATATATTTGGGTGCGCCGAACTTTACCCCTTGCTCGATGAAGTCAAAATCGAGGACCAGGTTGAGAGCGGCGATGGCGACTACGAAGAGGCTGAATGCGATGCCGATGGGTCCGGAGCCGTTGATGGCCGGGACGGTGATGCCGAAGAAGCCGAGCAGCATTTCTAGCAGGTAAAAGACCATGATGCCGCCGGTGGCAGAGATAATGCCAAGGCGGAATTTCTGCGTCACCTGGATCAGTCCGGAGCGATAGGCGAGCAGAAGGACGAAGAGCGTGCCGAAGGTGAGGCCCACCGCCTGAATGGCGATGCCGGGATAGCGGAGGTCGAGCGCGGCGGAGATGCCGCCCAGCGCCAGGCCCTCAAGCAGCGCGTAGATGGGCGACGTAACCGGCGACCACTCCTTCTTGAAGACGGTGATCATGGCGAAGATGAATCCGCCAATCAGTCCGATGAGCATCAACGGCATAACGTCGGCATAATCGCGCGTTTGCGTGAAGAGATGCCAGGTCCATGCGGCGGCGGCGATGACGCAGACGAGCAGGAGGCCGGTCTTGTTGACTGTGCCGTTGAGCGTCATGGCGCCGGTGGCTTCGGCCGAGCCTCCGAAGCCCGCGCCGGCCAGGTTGCGGAAGGTGTTTTCGCTCAGTGCCGGATTGGATGTTTTGATCAGTGCCATTCTTTCTTTCTCCTGATGCGAAAGCTGAAGGCGCTTCCGCATGTATCAAAGCGGGGAACTTCAAACTCTAATTTGATTTTAAACTGGATGCGATGGGAACATGCCGGATGGCAACGCTTCGCAAGAGTTAGATATCTGATGCCGTGGTTTCCCATCCATTTCGTAAAGAACGCGAAATGGATGGGGCACGGTGAAGCATTGATTCGAGAGCGGCGAAAAAACTGCCCGGTTCACGATCGAAGTTCAAAGGGCTACAGTGACCGCTTTGACTTCAGTGTAGTTGTGGAGGACTTCAGAGCCCATCTCACGGCCCCAGCCGGACTGCTTGTATCCGCCGAAGGGGAGCGAGGCGTCAAAAACGTTGTGGCAGTTTACCCAGACTGTGCCCGCACGCAGAGCGCGGGCAACTTTGTGGCCGAGGCTGATGTTCTGGGTCCAAACCGAGGCGGCAAGGCCGTAGATGGTGTCGTTGGCGCGCTTGACGATCTGTTCCACATCCTCATCAGTGAAAGGCACGGCGCAAACTACCGGACCGAATATCTCCTCTCGTACAACTTTCATTTCGGGATTGGTGTTGGTGATGACGGTGGGGCGGACGAAGTAACCGCGCTCCAAGCCGGAGTCAGGACCGCCGGCGGCGATGTGCGCGCCTTCGGCGATGCCGGATTCGATGTAGCCCACCACTTTGCGGTACTGCTCGTCGCTAACCAGCGGACCCATCTGGCAGGAGGGGTCGAGGCCGGGCGCGAGATGAATATCGGCAGCGATGCGGCTGACGCCTTCGACTACCTGGTCAAAGACCTTCTCGTGCGCGTATAGGCGCGAGCCGGCGCAGCAGCATTGGCCGTGGTTGAAGAAGATGGCGCTGGAGGAACCGGCAATAGCCTGATCGATATTGGCATCGGGGAAGATGAGCACGGGCGACTTTCCGCCAAGCTCCAGGGTCACCTTTTTGAGATTTCCCGCTGCGGCCTTGACGATGAGCTTGCCCACTTCAGTTGAGCCGGTGAAAGCGACTTTATCGACAAGATCGTGGGCAGCGAGAGGCGCGCCTGCTCCTTCGCCAAAGCCGGTGAGCACATTGACTACGCCCGGCGGGAAGCCTGCTTCATCGATGAGCTGGGCCAGGCGCAGGCCAGAGAGCGGAGTTTGCTCGGCTAGTTTCAGGACGATGGTGCAGCCGCAGGCCAGGGTGGGAGCCAGCTTCCAGACGGCCATGAGCAGAGGGAAGTTCCAGGGGATGATCTGCGCAACCACGCCGATGGGTTCGCGCATGGTGTAGGAGTGGAAATCATAGCCTGCGGAGAGCGGCAGAGTGGTTCCGGAGATTTTGGTGGCCCAGCCGGCCATATAGCGGAACATATCTACGGCCAGGGGGACATCGGCAACGCGCGCTACGGCAAAGGGCTTGCCGTTGTCATAGGACTCGATTTCAGCGAATTCTTCGAGATTCTGCTCGAGCAGGTCAGCGAGTTTCCAGAGCAGCCGGCCGCGAGCAGAGGGCGCAAGGCGGACCCATTTGCCGTCGTCGAAGGCGCGGCGCGCGGCGGCTACGGCGCGATCTACGTCTTCCTGCTCCGCTTCGGGGACGTGGGCGATTACGTCGCCGGTGGCGGGGTTGAAGACGGGAAAGATTTTACCGGAGGCCGCGGGAACAAACTTGCCGTCAATATAGAGACGGTGATCGTGGGAAACAAAGTCAGCGGTTTTACTGCTGACCATGGGGGCAGTGGTAAGAGTAGCCATGGATTTAACCTCGAATGCGACCAGTCACGCGGAAGCGGAAGGAACCGCTTGGAGCCGCAAGCCCGGAAGCCAGGTGAAACGGGGGAAAATGGCTACTTTCCGGGAGCGGTGCGTGCCGGATGCCGCACGAGGAAAACAGTAACACCGGAGGCTCTGGATTGACCAGATGCTTTGTCAAAGATTAATTCAGGGATTATTCCAAGCTAAGCGCCTAGCTCGGCGCGAATGGTGTCGGCGATGGCGGTGGCGTGGTGGTGGGTGGCTTCTTCGGTCGCTGCTTCTACCATGACTCGGGCCAGGGACTCCGTGCCGGAGTAGCGTACTACGACTCGCCCGGAGCCTGCCAGCTCTTCTTCGGCGGCATGGATGGCCTGGGCTATGGGGGGGATGGAATCCAGAGGCGGTTTTTCGCGGACGTTGATGTTGATGGTGACCTGGGGAAAGACTTTCAGGCCGGCGGTCAGCTGGGCGATGGATTGCCCGGTGCGGGCCATGAGATCGAGAACGAAGAGCGAGGTGAGGAGGCCGTCGCCTGTGGTGGCGAGATGAGGAAGAAGAATGTGGCCGGACTGCTCACCGCCGAGTGCGGCATTGTGGACGAGCATCTGCTCGAGGACGTAACGGTCGCCTACGGGAGCGCGCAACATGCGGATGCCGCTGCGATTGAGGGCTTCTTCAAGACCCATGTTGGACATGGTCGTGGCTACGACGAGATCACCGGTGAGCAGTCCGCGGGATTTGAGATCGAGGGCGGCGATGTAGAGGATGGCATCGCCGTTGAGGACGTTGTTGCTTTCGCCGGCCATCATGCAACGGTCGGCGTCACCATCGAAGCTGATGCCGAGAGCCGCACCGCAGGAGACGACTTCAGCGGCTACGTGGTTGGGGTGGAGAGCGCCACATTTGTCGTTGATGTTGCGGCCGTCGGGGGAGACGTTGAGGAGGTTTACGTCAATTCTTAGACGGCGGAAGAGCTCGGGTGCGATCACTGCAGCGGCGCCGTTGGCACAATCTACGACGATGCGGCCGTTGCGGTGGGCGAGCGGCAGGCTGGGTACGCAATCGATGAGGAACTGAATGTAATCGGCCTGGAGGGCGGGATTGTCTTCAATTGGCGGGATGGAAGCGGGATCGGGCTCGGCGAGTTGGGAGGCGATGAGGGAAGCGTGATGGAGGATTTCGTCTTCCATGGCCAACTCAACGGGATCGGGGAGCTTGTAGCCGTCGGCGCCGAAGAATTTGATGCCGTTGTCCTGCCAGGGATTGTGAGAGGCGGAGATGACTACGCCGGTTTGAAACGAATGGGTGCGGGCCAGGAAGGCGACGGCGGGGGTGGGACGATGCCGGCGCTTTGAACGCGCACGTCGGCGGAGCGGAGTCCGGCGGCGAGGACAGCGGCAATCCAGGGGCTGGATTCGCGGGTGTCACGGCCGAGAAGTACGGCGGGCTCGGCACAGGTTTTGCGCAGGGTGTGGGCCAGGGCGACGCCGGTGGCGAAGATGGTGATGGGATCGAGGGGGGCTTCTCCGGCAGTGGCGCGGATGCCGTCAGTACCGAACAGACTGCGTAGGCGGGGAGGGTCATAGACTCTTTCTTTCGAATCAACTCCGGGTACTCTTCTTTTTGGATGTTCGATGGGCCGTGGTGGATTCGACGCGGCTGGTGAAGGCGCCGTCAGCGAGTCGCGTGGTGACGTGGTCGCCCTTTGCCACCTGCTCCGTGGATCGAATCAAGCCGCCTTCAGCATTGAGGACGAGAGCATAACCGCGGTCGAGAACGGCGAGAGGCGAGAGCGACTGGAGACGAGCATAGAGAGAGTTGAAGGTTGCGGCGGAGGTTTGGATGCGGCGCTCGAGAGAGCGGTCGAGATGGGCGCGGCAGGCCGCGAGGCGCTCGCGGGTTTGGGCGAGGGCCTGGCGGGGATCGTGGCTGAGGACGGAGGCGGCGAGATCGGCGATGTAGGCCTGGCGGAGGCGGAGCTGGGCGGTGAAGACGGATTCGAGACGGAAGGAGAACTCGTCGAGACGCTGGGCGAGGCGGTGCAGAAGCGTGGAGATGCGTGACTCTGCGCGGCTGACAGGCAGGCGGGTGAGGTGCTGGCGAGCTTGAAGGAGCTGGAAGCGGGCGGCGCGCTCGAGGCGATGGGATTGGGTGGCAAGATGCTCGGCGATCTTGTGCTGGGCTTCGGTTATTAGCTCGGCGGCGGCGGAAGGGGTTGGTGCGCGGAGGTCGGCGGCGAAATCGGCGATGGTGAAGTCGGTCTCATGGCCGATGGCGGAGACGACGGGGAGCCTGGATGCGGCGATGGCACGGGCAACGGTTTCAGAGTTGAATGCGGCCAGGTCTTCGAGAGAGCCTCCGCCCCGGGCGATGACGATTAGGTCGACGAGATTGGAGGCATTGAGTTGGGCCAGGGCGGATTCGATTTCGGCGGGGGCCTGGTCGCCCTGCACGGAGACGGGGAAGACGAGGACGCTGAGGCCGGAGTGGCGGCGGGAGACAATATTAATGAAGTCGCGAATGACGGCTCCGCTGGGCGACGTGACGATGCCAACGGTGCGGGGGAATGCGGGCAGGGGACGCTTGCGGGCGCGTCGAAGAGGCCTTCGGCTTTGAGGCGCTCTTTGAGTTGTTCGAAGGCGAGCTGGAGCGAGCCGGCACCGACGGGCTCCATGGTTTCGGCGACCAACTGCATCTGGCCGCGCTGCTCGTAGACGCTTACGCGACCGCGAACCAGCACGTGTAGGCCGTCCTCAGGGCGGAAACGGAGGAGCATGGCCTGACGGCGGAAGAGGACGATGGGGAGCTGGGCGTCGGCGTCCTTGAGGGTGAAGTAGACGTGGCCGGAAGGAGCGGGGCGGTAGTTGGAGATTTCGCCTTCAACCCATACGTCGCCGTACTCCTGCTCGATGAGGCTCGCGGACCTGGGCGACCAGATCGCGGACCGGCCAAATACGGCGGGTAGCGCGTGGGTCGTTGAAGGTCAGGTCGAGCTGGGGCGCGAATGGGTCGGGCTGGAGCATCCCTTATGAAGTGTAATTGGTGGCCTTACTTGCGGGTTTCGATAATTTTGCGTAGTTCTTCGGCGAGGGAGTTTAATCGCGCGCTGAGGACTGGGTCGGGACCGCCATCGCGGGAGTACATGATTTCCAGCTCACGAGCCAGGGCGGTGCCTTTGGTCAGGCCGAAGGAGCCGAGGACGCCGGCTAGCTTGTGGGCAGCGGCAATGGCGGCTTCGATTTGGGGTTTGGTCAGGCGATTGGCGGCGAAGGCG